>JADZGE010000001.1 GCA_020854035.1 Burkholderiales bacterium
TCACGGTGAACTTCCGCAACGGGCCGCCCCGTCACGCCACCTTCGACGAGGAGGAAACCGACTGGCGCTTCCTTTACCCCGAAGCCTGCCGCCTGCTGCCCGCGGCCTTCGAGATCGTGAAGGGCGCCGTCTGCGACCGCCGCACGACGAGCCTCAACAGCGGCACCTGCAACCTCGAGGCGAGGAGCCATTCCCTGTACTGGCACATCGCCGTGTCGTACCTCGACCAGCCCGGCGTCGGGATCACGCCCGACGAGTACAAGGCCGAGATGGAGTACTGGCTGCCTTTCCTGGGCCGGCTCGTCACCGACCCGGCGCCGAAAAGGTAAGGCACGACGCATACACTACGGAGTCCCTGCCACCGGAGCTTCCGTCCGTGCCACGCCTGGCCCCCGTCCTTTCCGCGTGCCTGCTCGCGGGGTGCGCGAGCCTTCCCGCCGGTGACGACCTCGCCGCGCGCGTCGACGCCCTCCTCGCCCCCCGCGTGGCCGATCGCGAGTTCAGCGGGGCCGTCGTCCTCACCCGGCGCGGGCAGGTGGTTTACGAACGCGGCTTCGGCATGGCCAACCACGAGGCGGGCGTGCCTTTCACGCCGGACACGCCGACCGACGGCGGCTCGCTCGCCAAGCCGTTCACGGCGGCTGGCGTGTGGTGGCTCGCGCAGGAGGGGCGGATCGACCTCGACGCGCCCGTCACGCGCTACCTTCCCGGCTTCCCGCACGCGGCGACGACGGTTCGCCACCTCGTCACGCACACGAACGGGCTGCCGCCCTACTACGAGGCCTTCGACCCGCATTTCGCGCCGGGAGAGGTGCGCTCTACGCAGAGGCTCCTCGAGGTCACGGCGAGGATCGCGCCGCAGCCCGCGTTCCCGCCGGGCACGCGCTTCGAGTACGCCAACCTCGGCTTCGACGCGGCGGCGCTCGTGATCGAACGCGTCACCGGGCTCGGGTACGAGGCGTTCCTGCGCCAGCGCTTCTTCGCGCCCCTGGGGATGACCCGCACCTTCGCCCGCCCCGCCCGCTTCGCGGACTGGCCCGGCGTGCGCACGATGGGCTACGTGTGGAAGGCGGGAGCCTGGCAGGTGGTGGACGTGTTCGACGGCGAGGGCTTCCTCGGCGCCTCGAACCTCTACTTCTCCGCGTCGGACCTCTCGCGATGGGCGCGCGCGAACGCCGCCGGCGCCGCCGTGCCGCCCGAGGTCCTCGCCGCCGGCCAGCAGCGGCCGGCGATCGACGGCCGCCCATCCCGCGTGACGGGCCTCAGCTGGTATTGCGACGACGCGCGCGAGCGCTGCTACTACACCGGCAGCCTCAATGCCTTCCACGGCCTCGCCTACTGGGACCGGCGCCGCGACGAGACCGTCGTGATGGTCGCCAACAGCAGCCTGCCACCCTGGCGGACGATCACGCTGCAGCGCGATCTCGTCGCCGCGTTGTCGGGCATCCCGGCACGGCCCGGGCCCGAGCGCGCGTTCCAGCCGTTGGGAAAGACGTCGCGCCCCGGCGCCGCGGGCACCTGGGTCTCGGACGCGACCGGCCCGATGACCGTTTCGCTGCGTGCCGGCGACCGGTTGCGGCTGCAGGCCGGCGCGGGGCTCGCGTTCGACATGTTCCAGGTGAGCCCGGAGGTGTCCTATGTCCCCGGGCCGGATTGGTGGGTGGCCTTCGCCGGTGGCGAAAGGCCGGCCGCCATGCACGTGCGGGGCATGTTCGTCGATGCGATCGCGCGCCGGCTGCCGTAACATCCGGACGACGGCACGCCCACCCCATCGACGGCACCCGCGCCCATGACCGCCTACCGGCTCACCCTCGACGACAGGCCCGGCTACCTGCACGCGAAGGTCGTGGGCGAGCGCTCGCCCGAGAACGCCATGCGCTGCCTGGACGAGGTCTACGCCGCCTGCGTGCGCACGGGCCTCGCCAACGTGCTGCTCGAGATGGCCTTCACCGGGCCGAGCCTGGGCGCGCCGGGGATCTTCCGCGTGATCGAGCACGCCAGCGCCAACGGGGCGCGGCTGGGCCGCATCGCCTACGTGGAGGCCTCCCTCGACGGGCTGCAGCGCGCGAAGTTCGCCGAGACCGTGGCCGTCAACCGCGCCGTGAACGTGCGGCTCTTCGAGGACGCCGCGCAGGCCGCGGCTTGGCTGAACGCGGAGCACCGGAAATGACCGTCCGCCGCCTCGTCGCATCGCTGCTGTGCGCGCTCCCCGCGCTCGCGTCCGGCCAGCAGGGTCTCGCGACCCAGGTCGAGGCTGCCGACCGCGCCCTGTTCCGCGCGATCTTCGACGACTGCGACGCCAAGGCGCTGGAGCCGATGGTCACCGCGGACTTCGAGTTCTACCACGACAAGTGGGGGCAGACGGCCCGTTCGGGGGCGGAATTCGTGAAGGCCATCGCGGGGATGTGCGAGCGGCAACGGGCGGGAACGGATTTCCGGGCGCGCCGCGAGCTCGATGCGGGCTCCTCGGCGGTATTCCCCATGAAGGATTTCGGCGCGCTGCACGTGGGCCGCCACCGGTTCTTCCGCCGCGAGGCGGGAAGGCCCGACCAGCCCACGGAGCGGGCGCAGTTCGCCAACCTGTGGAAGCTCGAGGATGGCCGGTGGCGGCTCGCACGCGTCTTCAGCTTCGACCACGTGGACGCGCCGGGGCGCGCCCCGCAACGGTGATGGCGAGCGCCGGCCGCATCGACTTCGCCGACTACGACGACCCGCCCAAGGCGGTGCTCGACGCCGTCGACGAGGGCCTCGAGCGCCACAACCAGGCAGCGGCGCCGTTGCACGACGTGCGCCCGCTCGCCTGCGTCGCGCGCGACGAGGCCGGCCGGGTGATCGGCGGCGCGGTGGGCCGCACCTGGGGAAGCTGCTGCGAGCTGCTGCAGCTCTGGGTCGACCCGGGTTCGCGCAAGCAGGGCATCGCCTCGCGCCTGCTGGAGCGATTCGAGCGACGCGCCGCCGGGCGCGGCTGCCGCATCTACTACCTCACGACCCTGAGCTTCCAGGCGCCGGCGTTCTACCGCAAGCGTGGCTACGCCGCCATCGCGGAGATCTCGGGCTACCCGGACGGCATCTCGA
>JADZGE010000002.1 GCA_020854035.1 Burkholderiales bacterium
AGCGTGTCGACGAAGTTGCGCACGACGGTCGCCTCGGCCGACATCGGCGACATCATGCGGAGCTTCTTCAGCTCGTTCATCGCCTTCGCCTCGGCCTCCTTCGACATCCTCGCGGCCTTGACCTTCTTCTCCATCTCCTCGAGATCGGCGTTCTCGTCGCCCTCGCCCAGTTCCTTCTGGATCGCCTTCACCTGCTCGTTCAGGTAATACTCGCGCTGGCTTTTTTCCATCTGGCGTTTGACGCGGCCGCGGATGCGTTTTTCCACCTGCAGGATGTCGAGTTCGCCCTCAACCACCTTCAGCAGGTGTTCAAGGCGCAACTTGACACTGATCATCTCCAGCACTTCCTGCTTCTGCTCGAGCTTGAGCGGCAGGTGCGCGGCGATGGTGTCGCCCAGTCGCCCGGCCTCGTCGATACCCGCGAGCGAAGTGAGGATCTCGGGCGGGATCTTCTTGTTCAGCTTCACGTACTGGTCGAACTGCTGGATCATCGTGCGGCGCATCGCCTCGGTCTCGTGATCCGGGCTCGCGTCCGAGGCGACCGGCGTGATCGTCACGGCGTAGTGCGTCCGGGCGTCGATGATCTCGTGCAGCCGGGCGCGCTGCGAGCCCTCGACCAGCACCTTCACGGTCCCGTCCGGGAGCTTCAGCATCTGCAGGATGTTCGCCACGCTGCCGATGCGGTAGAGGTCATCGGGCCCCGGGTCGTCCTTGGCCGCCGATTTCTGGGCGACCAGCACGATGCTCTTCCCGGACTCCATCGCCGTTTCAAGCGCCTTGATCGACTTGGGCCGACCGACGAAAAGCGGTATCACCATGTGCGGGAACACCACGACGTCGCGCAACGGCAGCAACGGGAGTTGTAGCGGGGTGGGAACTGGCTCGTCAGTCATGAGGTTGCACCTGGAGGTTCAAGTAACGATCCTTGGGGGGGATTCCCGGTAATTCAAGGCCTCGCGATCAAGTATTTCCCGCCCCCACCGGCAACCCGGCCGGTTCGGCACAGAATATCACCCGTTCCATACGCAAGAACCGTGCCCGCGATCGCCCGGGCACGCGGGGCCGCCGGCCCATCCCGTCCGGGACGCGCGCGCCGGAAGCGCCGCAACCCGCTCCGCCACGATCCTCAGGCCGAGCCGCCCGCCACCTTGGGCTGATCCGCGTACATCAGCAGCGGAGGCGCGTCGCTCGAGATGGTGTTCTCGTCCACCACGACCTTGATCACGTTCTCCATTGACGGCAGATCGAACATGGTATTGAGGAGCGTGTGCTCCAGGATGGAGCGCAGCCCCCGCGCGCCGGTCTTGCGCTCGAGCGCCCGCCGCGCCACCGCCCGCAGCGCCCCGTCGCGCACCTCGAGTTCGACGCCTTCCATGCCGAACATCTTGTGGAACTGCTTGAGGAGAGCGTTCCTCGGCTGGGTCAGGATCTGTATGAGCGCGGTCTCGTCGAGTTCCTCGAGGGTCGCCACCACCGGCAGCCGCCCGACGAACTCGGGTATCAGCCCGTACTTGATGAGGTCCTCGGGCTGCACCTCGCGCAGGACCTTCGTGATGTCCTTGCGGTTGTCGCGCGAACGCACCTCGGCCCCGAACCCGATGCCGCTCATCTCGGAGCGCGCCCGGATGATCCGGTCGAGCCCGTCGAAAGCGCCGCCGCAGATGAACAGGATGTTCGTGGTGTCGACCTGCACGAACTCCTGGTTGGGATGCTTGCGCCCGCCCTGCGGCGGGACGGACGCGATCGTGCCCTCGATCAGCTTGAGCAGGGCCTGCTGCACGCCTTCGCCCGAAACGTCACGCGTGATCGAGGGGTTGTCCGACTTGCGCGAGATCTTGTCGATCTCGTCGATGTAGACGATGCCGCGCTGCGCCTTCTCGACGTCGTAGTCGCACTTCTGCAGCAGCTTCTGGATGATGTTCTCGACGTCCTCGCCGACGTAGCCCGCCTCGGTGAGCGTCGTCGCGTCCGCCATGACGAACGGGACGTTGAGCAGCCGCGCGAGCGTCTGCGCGAGCAGCGTCTTGCCCGAGCCGGTCGGGCCGATCAGCAGAATATTCGACTTCGCGAGTTCGACGTCGTCGCTCTTGGAGATCGTCTTCAGCCGCTTGTAGTGGTTATAGACGGCAACCGACAGGATCTTCTTGGCGACGTCCTGGCCGATCACATACTGGTCGAGAATGGAGCGGATTTCCCTGGGCACCGGCAGGTCCGACCTGGCGCCCTTCGCGGCGTGCTCGCCCTGGGTCTCCTCGCGGATGATGTCGTTGCAGAGCTCGATGCACTCGTCGCAGATGAATACCGACGGCCCGGCGATGAGCTTGCGCACCTCGTGCTGGCTCTTGCCGCAAAACGAGCAGTAAAGAAGCTTCTCTCCGCCCACCTTGTCAGACATACGCCCTTCCTTGCCCCAGCCCCCGGGACATCAAGCCACGCCTTCGGTTCTGCTCACCAGCACGCGGTCGACCAGGCCGTAGCTCACCGCCTGTTCGGCGCTCAGGAAATTGTCGCGGTCGGTGTCCCGCTCGATGGTCTTCAGGTCCTGCCCGCTGTGGCGCGCCATGATCTCGTTCAGCCGTCCCTTGAGGAACAGGATCTCCCGGGCATGGATCTCCACGTCGGAGGCCTGTCCCTGGAAGCCGCCCATGGGCTGGTGGATCATCACCCGCGAATTCGGCAGGCAGTGGCGTTTGCCCTTCGCGCCGGCGGCGAGGAGCAGCGCGCCCATGCTGGCGGCCTGCCCGACGCACAACGTCGACACGGCGGGTTTGATGAACTGCATGGTGTCGTAGATCGCGAGGCCCGCCGAGACCATGCCGCCGGGGGAGTTGATGTAGAAGGAGATGTCCTTGTCGGGGTTTTCCGACTCCAGGAACAGGAGTTGCGCCACGATCAGGTTGGCCGTCACCTCCGTGACGGGGCCCACCAGGAATACCACGCGTTCCTTGAGCAGCCGCGAGTAGATGTCGTACGCGCGCTCACCGCGGCCGCTCTGCTCGATCACCATCGGGATCAGGCCGAGCCCGTGCGGTTCGAATTTGCCCTGCATCAGCGGTTCCCCATCAGTTCGTCGAAATTGACCGTCTGCTCCCGCGCGCCGGCCGTCGCCAGCGCCCATTCGACCACGTTCTGCTCGACGACGGCGGACTCCAGGTCGCGCAGTCGCTCGGGAGCCGCGTAATACCACTTCACCACTTCCTCGGGTCGCTCGTAGCTCTGCGCCTGCTCGTCCACCAGCGCCCGCACCTGCTCCGCCCGCGCCTGGAGACTTTTCGTGCGCACGAGTTCCGCCAGGATGAGGCCCAGGCACACGCGCCGCCGCGCCTGCGGCTCGAAGACTTCGGCGGGAAGCGGCGTCCCCTCCTTCATCCGCACGCCACGCTGGGCGAGGTCCTGCCGCGCCCCCGCCCGCAACCGCTCGATCTCCATCTGCACGAGGCCCCGTGGGGGTTCGACCCGGGTCGCGTCGAGCAGCGCCTGCATCACCTGGTCGCGCGCGCGGGCGCGCAGGCGCAGCCTGACCTCGCGCTCGAGGTTCGTCTTCACCTCCGCGCGCATCTTCGCGAGATCGCCGTCGGCGACGCCGAGGCCCTTCGCGAACTCGGCGTCGAGCGCCGGCAGTTCGGGCTCGGCGACCTCGTTCACGGTGACCTCGAACCGGGCGGTCTTGCCGGCCACTTCGCGCCCGTGATAGTCGTCGGGGAAGCGCACGTCGAACGCGCGCTGCCCGGCGCGCTTCATGCCGATGAGCTGCGCCTCGAGGTCCGGGAGCAACTGCCCCTCGCCGAGCACCGCGCGCTGCCCCTGCGCGGCGGAACCGGCGAAAGCGGCGCCGTCGATGGTCCCCTGGAAGTCGAGCGTCACGCGGTCGCCGGCCACGGCCGCGCGGTCGACCGGGACGTAGCGAGCGCGTTGCTTGCGCATGATCTCTATGGTGCGCTCGACCTCGGCATCTCCCACCTCCAGGCGCGGCCTCACGAGCCCCGCCCGCGCGACATCGCCGACCGTCACCTCGGGATAGACCTCGAAGATCGCGCTGTAGCGAAACTCGGGCGCACCGTCGGCGAGCGGCTTCACCTCGAACCGCGGGGAGCCGGCGACACGGAGGTTCTGCTGGCGCACCGCCTCGCCGAAGCTCTTCTCCACCGCCGCGCCCATGACCTCCTGCCGCACCTGCGGCCCGTAGTGCTGGGTCACCACCCGCAACGGCACTTTGCCGGGCCGGAACCCCTGCATGCGGACCGTGCGCGTAAGCCGCTTCAGGCGGGTCTCCACCTCGGTGGCGATGTCCGCCGCGGGCAGCGTGATGTCAAGCCGCCGCTCGAGTTCGCTCAGTGTTTCCAGATTGCTTTGCATCGCTGCCAGTTACCCGCGTCCCGTGCCATCCGCCGCTCGCACCGGGCCCTGCGCCCCGCTCCTGGTGCGAAAGGAGGGACTCGAACCCCCACGCCTTGCGGCGCCAGAACCTAAATCTGGTGCGTCTACCAATTCCGCCACTTTCGCCGCCTCCATTCCCGCCCGACGATTGTAATATAATCGCCGCCCGGCCGAAAGTTTTGAACTCGTGTTAAGGTCATCAGGTAATCCATTGAACCATAATGGATTGTGCGATGCGACAAATGGCCATAGAACACTACGAAAACTTCCCCGTCGCATCGCTCCTCCTGCCGCCCCGCTACCGCGGTCCGGTGGTCCTCATCTACCGCTTCGCCCGGAACGCCGACGATTTCGCGGACGAGGGCAACGCCACGCCGGACGAACGCCTTGCCCGGCTTGCCGCCTACCGGACACAAATCGCCGGTATCGCAGCAGGATTAACGCCCGCCGACCCGCTTTTTGAAGGCATCGCCCGCATCGCGCGCGAGCACCGCCTGCCGCTCGTGCTGTTCGAGGACCTGCTCGATGCGTTCTCGCAGGACGTCGTCAAGCGGCGCTACGAGGCGTTCCCCGAACTGCTCGACTACTGCCGGCGCTCCGCCAACCCCGTCGGGCGCCTGCTCCTTCACCTGTTCGACCGGGCGACCCCGGAGAATCTGTCCGCGTCGGACGCGATTTGCTCGGCGCTGCAACTCGTCAACTTCTGGCAGGACGTCGAGATCGACTACGCGATGGGCCGCGTCTACCTGCCCCAGGACGAGATGCGCCGGTTCGGGGTGACCGAGGGGCACATAGCCGAGCGCCGCTGCGACGCAGCGTGGCGCGAACTCATTGCATTCCAGATCGCGCGCGCGCGCGCGATGCTCGCCTCCGGCGCGCGTCTCGGACGCACGCTTCCGGGACGAGTCGGGCTCGAAATACGGGCGACGGTGCAGGGGGGACTGCGCGTGCTGGAGAAACTCGAGCGCGCCCGCGGCGACATGTTCCGCCGCCGCCCCGTGCTGAAGTGGTTCGACTGGCCGCTGCTGCTCGCGCGCGCCCTCGTTTCATCCCCCCGTGAGGCGCGATGACCCCCGACGAGTACTGCCGCAGGCGGGCCGCCGCCAGCGGCTCGAGCTTTTACTACAGCTTTCTCTTCCTGCCCGAGGAGAAACGGCGCGCCATCACGGCCCTCTACGCCTTCTGCAGGGAAGTCGACGACGTGGTGGATGAATGCCGCGACACCACGCTTGCCCGCACGAAGCTCGCGTGGTGGCGCGAGGAGGTGGCCGCCATCCACCGCGGCGCGGCGCAGCATCCGGTTGCCCGCGCGCTTGCCGCGCTGGCGGCGCGCTTCGATCTCGGCGAGGCGCGCCTGCTCGAAATCATCGCGGGCATGGAAATGGACCTCGACGGCAACCGCTATCCCCACTTCGACGCCCTCAAGCTCTACTGCCACCGCGTTGCCGGCGTGGTGGGACTGCTCTCCGCCGGGATCTTCGGCTACCGGGACCGGCGCACGCTCGACTATGCCGCCGACCTCGGGATGGCGTTCCAGCTCACCAACATTATCCGGGACGTAGGCGAGGACGCGCGGCGCGACCGCATCTACCTGCCGCAGGACGAACTTGCCCGTTTCGGCGTGCGCGAGGACGACATCGTCGCCTCGCGCGAGACACCCGCGTTCCGCAGCCTGATGGAGTTCCAGGTCGCGCGCGCGCTCGCCTACTACGAAAGCGCCTTCGCCGCGCTGCCGGCCGCCGACCGCGATGCCCAGCGAGCGGGCATCATCATGGCGGCGATCTACCGCACACTGCTGGAGGAGATCCGGGCGGACGGCTGTCACGTGCTCCGGCAGCGTGTCTCGCTCACGCCGGTGCGCAAGCTCTGGATCGCGTCGAAGACCTGGATCACGGGCTGACGGGACGCTCGCGCGGCCCCGGATGCCGCGCCCCGGAGGACGGCCCCTGTCTCCCGTGCCGGTCGCGCGCACCGCGCCGCCGGGATGCCGCCCTCGCGCAACCGTCGCCGGCCGTATAATCGGGCACTTCCCGGAGATCCCGTATGCAAACCCGCATCCCCTGCGTGATCATGCGCGGCGGCACTTCGCGCGGCCCGTTCTTCCACGCTTCCGATCTTCCAGCCGATCCGGCGACGCGCGACGCCGTGCTGCTCGCGGTCATGGGCTCGCCACACGAGATCCAGATCGACGGCATCGGCGGCTCGCATTCGGTCACGAGCAAGGTCGCGATCATCAGCCGCTCCGCGCATCCCGGCGCCGACGTCGACTACCTGTTCGCGCAGGTCCAGATCCGCGATAGCTTCGTCGACACCAAGCCCAACTGCGGCAACATGCTGGTGGCGGTCGGGCCGTTCGCGATCGATTCCGGCCTGGTCGCCGCGACGCACCCCGAATCGGTCGTGCGTATCTTCAACGTCAACACCCGCTCGCTGGTCGAGGCGATCGTCCAGACGCCGGGCGGTGCGGTGACCTACGAGGGCGGCGCCGCCATCGACGGCGTGGCGGGCACCGCCGCGCCGGTCGGCATCAACTTCAAGAACGCGATCGGCGCGGTGACGAAGAAGCTACTGCCGACCGGCAATGCCCTCGACGTGATCGATGGCGTGGAGGTGAGCTGCGTCGACGTGGCGATGCCGATCGTGATGATGCGGGCGGAGGCACTCGGCAAGACCGGCCGCGAGACGGCCGCGGAGCTCGATGCGGACCGCGAGCTGTTCGCGCGCATGCAGGCAATACGCGTCAAGGCAGGCCGGCTGATGGGCATGGGCGATGTTTCCAGGAACGTCGTGCCCAAGCTCGCTCTGCTCTCGGCGCCGCGCGCGGGCGGTACCATCACCTCGCGTTACTTCGTGCCGGAAACCTGCCACAAGTCGCACCCGGTCACCGGCACGGTGTGCATCGCCTCGGCGTGCGCGATTCCGGGCACGGTGGCTTCCGCGATTTCCACCCTGCGGCCCGCGCCGCAGGGCGTGATCGAGATCGAGCATCCCTCGGGCAGGATCGCGATCGATCTCGACGCCGATTTCGGCGGCGGGCGCGAAACGCTGCGCCGCGCCGCGCTCATCCGGACCGCCAGGCGCATCTTCGAGGGCAGCGTCTGCATCCCCGCGCGGGTGTGGGCGGGCGCCGTGGAGGACAAGCGCGCGGCCCGGGCGAGCGCCTGAGGAACGTGGAGCGCGCGCGGCACTGAGCGATGAACGCCGCGGTCATCGGCGGCGGCTACGCCGGGATCGCCGCGGCCGTCACGCTCGCCGCCCGGGGACTGCCGGTAACGCTCTACGAGGCGGCAAGGACCCTCGGCGGACGCGCGCGCCGCGTCGACCGGGCGGAGGCGGCGCTCGACAACGGTCTCCATATCCTGATCGGCGCATACCGCGAGACGCTGCGACTCATGCGGCTGGTGGGTGCCGACCCCGACCGGCTGCTGCTGAGAATGCCGTTCGAGTGGCGGATCCACGGCGTACTTTCGCTCGCGGCCGCGGCGCTGCCCGCGCCGCTTCATCTGCTGGGCGGATTGGCGGGCGCACGCGGCATGAGCGTGTCCGAACGGCTTTCCGCCGCGCGCTTTCTCGCCACCATGCGCCGCGCCCGTTTCCGTCTCGACGGGGACATGAGCGTCGCGAGCCTGCTGCGGCGTGAACGGCAGGCCGAGCGCATCGTGCGCTTTCTCTGGGGTCCGCTCTGCGTGGCGGCGCTCAACACCGCCCCCGGCGAGGCCTCCGCGCAGGTATTTCTCAACGTCCTGCGCGACTGCGTGGCCGCGGCGCGCGATGCCTCCGACATCATGCTGCCCCGAACCGACCTCACCGCGCTCTTTCCGGGCCCGGCGGCCGAGTGGCTGCGGGCCCGCGGGGCGACGATACTCACCGGCGAGCGCGTCGTGGGGATCGGCGCCGCCGGCGAGGCGCTTTCGGTGCGATCGGCGGGGAGCGAACGGCGGTTCGACCACGTCGTGTGCGCCGTCGCGCCGCACCAGGTCGCCTCGTTGCTCGTAGCGCCGGAACTCGCCGGTTGCGCCCGGCTGATCGCGCGTTTCACCTACCAGCCTATCCACTCGGTTTACCTGCAGTATCCCGGGGACACGCGGCTGCCGGCGCCGATGCTGGGATTCGACAGCCCGCTCGCGCAGTGGGCGTTCGACCGTGGCGCTCTCGCCGGCCAGGGGGGACTCATCGGGGTCGTGATTAGCGCCCGCGGCGGGCATGAAGCGCTCTCCCACGACACGCTCGCGCGCCGCGTCGCCGCGGCGCTGCGGCAGGCGCTCGGCGCGCTGCCCGCGCCGCTCTGGTGGCAGGTCATCGCGGAGAAGCGCGCCACCTACGCCTGCACGCCGGGACTGCAACGGCCGGGAAACCTCACCCCGCTCGCCGGCCTCGCGCTCGCGGGCGACTACACCGCCGGCGATTACCCCGCCACCATGGAAGCGGCGGTCCGCAGCGGTGTCGCCGCCGCGCATGCGCTGATCGAGCGTCGGCACCGGGACGCGACACGGCGGGCGCGCTCGGTATAATTGCGCGGTTTCCCGGCGAGCGGTCAAGGAGAGCCATTGGCGCAACGCGATGTCACCGAGTACGACGTGGTTGTCGTTGGCGCCGGTCCCGCCGGTCTCGCGGCCGCGATGCGGTTGAAGCAGCTCGCCGCCGAGGCGCAGCGGGAGCTTTCGGTGTGCGTGCTGGAAAAGGGCTCGGAGGTCGGCGCGCACATCCTGTCGGGCGCCGTGATGGATCCGCGCGCGCTCGCCGAACTCGTCCCGGACTGGCAGCAGAAGGACGCGCCGCTCAACGCGCCCGTGTCCGAGGATCGTTTCCTGTTCCTCACCGCGGGCGGCGCGTTCAAGGTGCCGGATTTCATGCTGCCGGCGTGCTTTCGCAACCACGGCAACTACGTGGTGAGTCTCGGCAGCGTGTGCCGCTGGCTGGGGCGCGAAGCCGAAGCGCTCGGCGTGGAGATCTTTCCGGGATTCGCCGCGGCCGAAGTGATCTACGCCGACGACGGGAGCGTGAAGGGCGTCGCGACCGGGGACATGGGCATCGGCCGCGACGGCAAGCCGACCGGCGCCTACCAGCCGGGCATGGAACTCCACGCGAAATACGTCTTTTTCGCGGAGGGCTGCCGCGGCCATCTGGGCAAGCGGTTGCAGGAGCGCTACCGGCTGCGCGAGGGCGTCGATCCCCAGGTCTACGGCATCGGATTGAAGGAACTGTGGGAGATCCGCCCCGAGCGGCATCGGCAGGGGCTCGTCATGCACACCGCGGGCTGGCCGCTCGAGAACGACACCTACGGCGGCTCGTTCTTCTACCACATGGAGGACAACCTCGCGGCGGTCGGCTTCGTCGTCGGGCTCGGCTATCGCAATCCGTACCTCTCCCCCTACGAGGAATTCCAGCGCTACAAGACCCACCCGGCGATCCGCGCGTTCCTCGAGGGAGGAAAGCGCCTCGCCTACGGGGCGCGCGCAATTTCGGCGGGCGGGCTCCAGTCGCTGCCGAAACTCGTTTTCCCCGGCGGCTGCCTGATCGGAGACGACGCGGGATTCCTCAACGCCTCGCGCATCAAGGGCAGCCACGCCGCCATCAAGTCGGGCATGCTGGCCGCGCAGGCGGCGTTCGACGCCATCGCGGCAGGGCGCGCCGGGGACGAGCTGTCCGCCTACCCGGAGGCATTTCGCGCGAGCTGGCTCCACGACGAACTCCATCGCGCGCGCAACTTCAAGCCGTGGATGAGCAAGGGCCTCTACGCGGGCACGGTGATGGTCGGCATCGACCAGATACTTTTCGGCGGGCGGGCCCCGTGGACCCTCCACCACGGCCACGCCGATCATGAGACGCTGCTGGAAAAGAGCGCGGCCCGCCCGATCGATTACCCGAAGCCGGACGGCGTTGCGAGCTTCGACCGGCTCTCCTCGGTGTTCCTCTCCAACACGAATCACAACGAGGATCAGCCCTGCCACCTGACCCTCAAGGACCCGGCGGTGCCGGTCCGGGTGAACCTCGCGCGCTACGACGCGCCCGAACAGCGTTACTGCCCGGCGGGGGTGTACGAAATCGTGCGCGACGCGGACGGCTCCAGTCCGCGGCTGCAGATCAACGCGCAGAACTGCGTGCACTGCAAGACGTGCGACATCAAGGACCCGACCCAGAACATCGTCTGGGTTGCGCCGGAGGGCGGCGGCGGCCCGAACTACCCGAACATGTAGGCAAGGCGCGCGGCCGCGCGACCCCCCGGGAGACGGCAGGAACTCCCGGTGCGTCGCGGGCCCGGTCAGAAGATCCGGCGAGCGCCGCCGCCGAGCAGCGCGTCGCGCAGGCGGCCGTCCACCGGTTTCGCCCCGATCCAGATGCGGAGCAGCGCGCGGAAGAAATCCTCGCCGGGGACGATCCGCTTCTCCTCGCCGTCGACGGTGATGCGCGTGCCCGTTCCGGGCAGGAAATCGATGTACACGACCGCGCCCCGCTTCAGCACGCCGATCGTGCTCATCATGCGATTCACCTCGCGCAGCCGGGTTTCGATCAGCGCGATCTCGGCGGGAATGTGGTTGGCGGCGATCGCGTCGTTGAGGGAGGCGATCAGCTCCTTCGCGGTCAGCTCGTCGATCAGCACGTGCATCGAAACGCGCTTCGGTCCGGGATCGGAGAGGATGCGGCGCGCGTCGTTCGTCCTGGCGGCGAGGTAGAGCGCGCCCACGTAGACCTTCACGGTCATGAGCTTGTGGCGCACGCCCGCGCCGTTCAGCACGAGCTGCGGCCCGCCCTCGCGCAGGACGATCTTCTCCGGGAGCTTCAGCCCCTCCAGCTCCATCGCCGATGCGGCCGGGAAGAACGCCGCCGCGAGAACGAGCGCGGTCGCGGCCGCAACCCGCGCCGTCCCAAACTTCAGCGGTCCCGCGTCGCCCATCATCATCGCCGGTCAGGCGTCGCAGCCGTGCGGATCCGAATCGCTTACAGCGCCTCGAACACCCCGGCGGCACCCATGCCCGTGCCCACGCACATCGTGACCATGCCGTATTTCGCGCGGCGGCGCCGCAGGCCGTGGAGCAACGTCGCCACGCGGATCGCCCCGGTGGCGCCGAGCGGATGCCCGAGCGCGATCGCGCCGCCGAGCGGGTTCACCTTCGCCGGATCGAGATCGAGTTCCCTGATCACGGCGAGGGACTGCGCGGCGAATGCCTCGTTCAGCTCGATCCAGTCGAGATCGGCCTGCGCGAGACCCGCCTGGGCGAGCGCCTTCGGTATCGCCTTGACCGGGCCGATTCCCATCACCTCGGGCGGCACGCCGGCAACCGCGTACGACAGGAACCGCCCGAGCGGCGCAAGGCCGTGGCGCTTCAGCGCGGACTCGCTCATCAGGACCACCGCGGCCGCCCCGTCGGACATCTGGGAACTGTTGCCCGCCGTCACGGTGCCGCGCGCCGCGAACGCGGGCTTCAGCCGGGCGAGCCCTTCGGGCGAGGTATCGCGCCGCGGCCCCTCGTCATGCGAGACCTCGCGCGCGTTCACCCGCACCTCCCGGCGCTCGAGATCCGGCACGCGGTCGGCGACCGCGCAGGGCGTGATCTCGTCGCGGAATTCACCCGCGTCGCTCGCGCGTATCGCCCGGCGATGGCTCTCCGCGGCGAACAAGTCCTGCTCCTCGCGGCCGACCTTCCAGCGCGCGGCGACCCGCTCGGCCGTGATGCCCATGCCGTACGCGATGGCGACGTTCGCGTCCTTCTCGAACACCGCCGGGCTGAACGTCGGCTTGTTCCCGCCCATCGGCACCATGCTCATGCTTTCGGTGCCCGCGGCGATCATGACATCGGCTTCCCCGAGCCGGATCCGGTCGGCGGCGAGCGCCACGGCCTGCACGCCGGACGAGCAGAAGCGGTTGACGGTCATGCCGGACACGCCGTCGGGAAAGCCCGCGAGCAGCGCGGCGATGCGCGCGACGTTCATCCCCTGCTCCGCCTCCGGCATCGCGCAGCCGGCGATCACGTCCTCCACCACGCCCGCTTCGAGCCCGGGGCACTTCGCCAGCGCGGCCGCCAGCACGTGCGCCAGCAGGTCGTCCGGGCGCACGTTGCGGAACATCCCGCGCGGCGCCTTGCCGACCGGGGTGCGGGTCGCGGCGACGATGTAGGCGTCCTGGATCTGCCTAGGCATGCGTGCTCTCCCTGGCGCCGACGAATGAAGGACGATGACCGGTGAACGGAACCACGCGACGATCCGCGTTCACCATCGCGCATTGCGCGTTCATCATCAATTCCTGAGCGGCTTCCCGGTCTTCAGCATGTGCTCGATCCGGGCCTGCGTCTTCGCCGTGGCGACGAGTTCCATGAAGTGCCGCCGTTCGAGGTCGAGCAGCCACTGCTCGTCCACCCGGCTCCCGCCCTCGACCTCGCCGCCGCACATGACGGTCGCCACCTTCGAGCCGATCAGGTAATCGTGCTCGGAAATATGCCCGCCCTCCAGCAGGTTCACCATGAAGGCCCGGATGGTCGAGATGCCGCTCCTGCCGATGACCGGGATCGCGCCCTCGCGTAACGGCGGCCGGTAGCCGGCGGCTGCGAGCGAGCGCAGTTCGGCCTTCGCGACCTCGAGCAGCTCGAAACGGTTCATGACGACCCGGTCGGTCGGCCGCAGGTATCCGAGCTCGCGCGCGTGCTCCGCGCTCCTGCCCACTTCCGCCATGGCGACCGACTTGAAGTACTTCTGCACGAACGGCGAAATCTCCCCGCCCTTCGCGTCGGCCGCGGCGCGCATCACGAGCTCCTTGCAGCCGCCCCCCGCCGGCAGCAGCCCCACGCCGGCCTCGACGAGCCCTATGTAGCTCTCCAGCGTCGCCACCGCCCGGTCGCAGTGCATGATGAACTCGCAGCCGCCGCCGAGCGCAAGGCCGTCGACGGCCGCGACCGTCGGAATCATCGAGTATTTCAGCGCCTGCGTCGTTTCCTGGAACTGCAGGACGAGCTGCTCGACCTCCGCCAGGCGGCCGGCCATCAACTGGCCGGCGACCCCGAGGCCGCGGGCCGCCTTCAGCGCGAGCGACTCCGCTTCGCGCCGTGCCTGCCGGAAGAGACGCCCCAGCGCCGACGGTTGCGCCGGCTTCGCGCCGCCCGCCGGGGACTTCTTGAGGTTGGCGCCGACGGAGAACGGCGGCTCCGTCTGCCAGATGACGAGCCCCATGAAGCCGCGTTCCGCTTCGTCGAGCGCGCGCTGAACGCCATCGAGGACGTCATCGCCGATGGCGTGCATCCGGCTCTTGAAGCTCAGGATCGCGATCTCGTCTCCGGTATGCCAAAAGCGCACCGCGTCGGTTTCGAACAGAGCCTCGCCATACCGGGCGGGCTCTCCCAGCAGCCGGTCCGGGAACGGCTGGCGGCGGTAGACGGGAAGCACGGAACGCGGCTTATGGGATCCCTCGGCGGGCGAGTACGATCCGCTCGGTCCGTGCACGCCGGTCCTCGATGCGTCCGTCGCCCAGCCGGGCAGCGGCACCGCGGCCATGGCCCGGCCGGCCGCGATGTCCTCGGCGATCCATCGCGCGAGCCGCTCCCACCCCGCTTCCTGCCAGAGCTCGAACGGGCCGCGGTTCCAGCCAAATCCCCACCGGATCGCGAGATCGAGGTCGCGTGCGTTGTCCGCGATGCCGGCAAGATGCGTTGCGCAGTAGTGGAAGGCGTCCCGGTGGATCGACCACAGGAACCGCGCCTGCGGGTGCGCGCTCGCGCGAAGCCGCGCGAAGCGCTCGCCGGCCTCGCGCTCCTTCAGGATCTCGACGACGCCGTCGTCGGCTTTCGGTTCCGACGCCCGGTAGCCGCCGGTCGCGAGGTCGAGCACCTGGATCTCCGCGCCCGTCTTCCGGTAGACGCCGCGCCGGGTCTTCCGTCCCAGCGCGCCCTGCGCGATCAGCGCCTTCAGCCAGCCGGGCGCCTCGTAGTAGCGGTGCCACGGATCCTCCGGCAGCGCCTCCTTCATGGTGTCGACCACGTGTGCGAAGGTGTCGAGCCCCACCACGTCCGCGGTGCGGAAGGTCGCGCTCCGCGGGCGGCCGATCAGCGAGCCCGTCAGCGCGTCGACGACGTCAAAGCCGATCGCGAGGCGCTCGGCGTGGTGGATCGTCGCGAGGAGCGAGAACACGCCGACCCGGTTGGCGATGAAATTCGGCGTGTCGCGCGCCCGGATCACGCCCTTGCCGAGCGTGGTGACGAGAAAGCCCTCCAGCCGGTCGAGTATGGACGCCTCCGTCCGAGCCGCCGGGATCAGCTCGACGAGATGCATGTAGCGGGGCGGGTTGAAGAAGTGGACCCCGCAGAATCGCTTCCGGGCTTCGCCCGGAAAGGATTCCGAAAGTCGATTGATGCTCAGACCCGAAGTGTTGGTCGCGAAAATCGCGTGCCCGGCGAGATGCGGGGCAACCCTGCGGTAGAGATCCGCCTTCCAGTCGAGCCGCTCGGAAATGGCCTCGATGACGAGGTCGCACTCCTTCAATCGATCGAGGTGCTGGTCGTAGTTCGCGGCCTCGATGAAACCCGCCCGCGACGAAGTCGCAAGCGGGCCCGGTTCCAGGCGCTTGAGGTTCTCGATCGCCTTCGCGGCGTTGCCGTTCGGATCCCCCTCCTTCGCCGGCAGCTCGTAGAGCATCGCAGCGACGTTCGCGTTCACGAGATGCGCGGCGATCTGCGCGCCCATGACGCCCGCGCCGAGCACCGCGGCCTTGCGCACGATGAACGGGGACGCGGCTGCCATTTCACCTCCGGTGCGGGACAATCGATTCTAGCAGTTTGCCCGGAAAAGGGCGGTGCCCGAAAAGGAAACGGGCGGGATCGCCCCGCCCGTCGCGCCGCCGCCGCGGCGGGTCAGAACGAGTAGCGCAGCTGCGCGCTCAGGATGTTCACGTCGCTGTCGAAATTGCCGATCAGCGCGTTTCTGCCGCGGCAGCCGACGTTGGTGGGCGTGACCGAAGCGGTGCCGGTGCACAGATTGATGCTCGGGTCCCTCACGAAGAGGTAGGCGTAGCCCACGTCGAGCGCCGCCTGCTTCGAGATCCGGTACTGGGCGCCGAGCGCGAGCCAGGTGCGGTCCTGATCGGGTATGCGGGGAGTGCGATCCACGTCGTTTGACGGAGTCTGATCGTAGGCGAGCCCGAACCGGAAGGTCCATTCGCCGTTATGGTGATAGTTCGCGCCCGCCGAGAATCGCCAGGAATCCGACCAGTTGAGCACCAGCGACTCGAGTACCTGCGAGTTGTTGCTGCGGACGATGTTGACGGTCTTCACCGAACTCCACTGCGTCCAGGAAATATCGGCGAGGAGATCCCACTTGGGATTCAACTGGTGGAAAATGCTCCAGGACGCGGAGGCCGGCATCTTCAAATCGGCGGTGACCGGGCCGTCGGGGACGATCGCCGCGAGCGCCGCCGGACGGCTCGCGAAACTGACGCTGCCGTCGAGCGTGTACTTGATTTCGGAGCGATACGTGATGCCGATGCGCGTGGTCGAGCCCAGGCTGAAGAGAGCGCCCAGGTTGAATCCCCACTGGTCGTCGTCGCCTTCGACCTTGACGACGCCCTCGGTCGGAACGCCCGCGACGGCCCCCACGGCAGGTATCGCCAGCGGGGGCACCAGCCCGCCCCCGATCGCCAGCGCCGCGGCCGCGCTGTAATTGGTCGCCCGGGTGAGTTCCGCCTCGCCGCGCTGGTAGCTCACCCCGGCACCGAGCGACACGGCGTCGCTCAACTTGAACGCGACGCTCGGGTTCACGTTGATGGTCTTCAGTTCCGACTTGAGCCCGTGAAACCGGCCGACCCAACCGGTGTCATAGTCCGTCTTCAGGCCGAAGGGCGCGTTTAGCCCGACCCCGATGAACCAGTTGGGGTTCACCTGCCAGCTGAGATAAGCGTTCGGCACGAACGCCCAGTCGCCCCCGTCGCCGCCGTTGCCGCCGAGCGGGAACGCGGCGCCCGCCGGGAGGGGCGGTGGCGCAAGAGTGAACGCCGGCGTGGACCCGGTGTTCGAGAAGTCCGCGGACGGCCGGATGGCGTGGCCGCCGAGCACGAACTGCCTGCCCGGCAGGCGGGTCATCCCCGCGGGATTGAAGAAGATCGTGCTCGCGTCCTGCGCGGTGGCCGCCTGGCCCGCGTAGGCGTTGCCGATGCCGCTCGCGTTCTGCTCGATGAGGGCAAACCCGGATGCCAGCGCGCCACCGCAGCCGAACCCCGTTACCGCGGCGCTCACGGCCGCGGAGATCAACGTCCGGTACCGTTTCATGTGAATCCCCCTCTTGCGCGGACACGTGCCATCGCGCAAAGCGCTCCCGCTCCAGGATGATGTTACTCTTTGCCGCTGTTTTTACAACAGTTTTCGCGCCTTATTGTTGCACTGATACAACACGCGGCCGGCGGTTTTCACTCACGGCGACGTAGGTGAGCGTCGCTTCCGTCACCTTCACGACCTCCTCCCGCTCGGGCCGCCTCTGCGCGTAGACCTCGACGTTGACGGTTATCGAGGTTCGGCCCACGCGGATCACCTCCGCGTAGAGACTGACGAGGTCGCCCACGAATACCGGCTGCTTGAACAGGAACGAGTTGACCGCGACGGTCGCGACGCGCCCCTTCGCGAGGCGCACGGCGGGGATGCTGCCCGCGATGTCGACCTGCGCCATGATCCAGCCGCCAAAGATGTCCCCGTTCTGATTCGCGTCGCGCGGCATGGGGACAACGCGCAGAGTGGGCTCCCTGCCGGTGGGCAGTGACATGGCATCACCCATCGCGCTCACCCCTCGTCATTGCGCGCCGATCATCAGTGCCCCGCGTACATCCGGTCGATCTCCTCGTTGAAGCGTTCCATCACTTTCGGGCGCTTCAGCTTCAGGGTCGGCGTCATGAGGCCGTTCTCGATCGTCCACGGCTCGGGCGCGATCGCGACCCGCCGCACCTGCGCGTAACCGGGAAACTCCTTCAACTGCGCGCCGATGCGCTCGAGTACCAGTTCTTCCGCCGGCTTGCCCGAGCGCATCGCGGGATCGAGCTTCGCTTGCGCCGCTGCCTTCTTCCAGCCCTCGGCGTTCAACACCGCCAGCACGGAAAGGAACGGCTTGCCTTCCCCGAGCAGCATCACCTGCTCGAACAGCGAATCGCGCATGATCGCCGTTTCCATGTCCACCGGCGGCACCTTCTCGCCGTTGGATAGCACGATGATCTCCTTCAGCCGCCCGGTGATGAAGACGTGCCCCTGCTCGTCCAGGCGCGCCGTGTCGCCGGAATTGAGCCAGCCGTCGGCGCCGATGATGGCACGGGTCGCCTCGGCGTTGTTCCAGTAACCCAGCATCACGTTGGGCCCGCGGATGAGGAGAGCGCCCGCCTCGCCGAGCTTCAGCTCGACTCCCGGCACGGCCCTGCCGACGCTGGCGGGCACGTTGTCCCGCGGCGTGTTCGCGCAGACGATCGGGCTCGTTTCGGTCAGGCCGTAGCCCTGCAGCACCGTCAGGCCGAGCCCGATGAACACGCGCGAGATGTCGGGCGGGAGCGCCGCGCCGCCGGAAATCGCCGCGCGCATGTTGCCGCCGAGGCGCGCCAGTATCTTCTTCGCGACGAGCGCGTTCAGCACGGGCCAGAGCAGGAACGAAACCCGCCACGGGCCGCGCCCCTGCGCATGCTCGAAGCGCGCGTAGCCCACGTCCACCGCGAGCCGGAAGAGCTTCTTCTTCGCCGGTGGACCCGCATCGAGCGCATCGCGGATGCGCCCGTAGACGCGCTCGTAGATCCGCGGCACGGAAATCAGCAGCGTCGGGCGGATCGCCTGCAGGTCCTCGGCGAGCTGCGCGATGCCGCGTGAATACGCCACCTGCGAGCCGGTCATGATCGTGAGGTAGTAACCGCAGGTCCTCTCGAACGTGTGCGAGAGCGGGAGAAACGAAAGGAACACGTCCTCGTGCCCCGCCACGAGCACGCCGCAGGCCGCCTCGGCGTTGCTGAGGATGTTGTGGTGCGAGAGCATCACGCCTTTCGGGCGTCCCGTCGTGCCGGAGGTATAGACGATCGTGGCGAGCGCCTTCGGGTCGTCCGGCACGTGGCGCGTGGCGCCGCCGTCTCCGGGCAGCCACTGCGCCAGCGACGCAAGCCGCGGCTCGCGCGCGTGCGGCACCGGCTTCACCGTGAGGATGCGAACGACCCCGGCGAGCTGCGCCGCGACGCCCTCGAACTCCCGCCACTGCTCGGGTCCCTCCATGAGGAGCAACCGGCAGCCCGCGTCGTTCACGATGTAGGCGACGTTGTCGGGCCGGTCCTGCGTGTAGAGCGGCACCACCACGAGCCCGAGCCCGAGCGCCGCCTGGTCGAAGCTCACCCACTCCGGGCAGTTGCGCAGCATCACGGCGACCCGGTCGCCGGGCTTCAGTCCATCGCGCTCGAAGGCCGCCTGCCAGCGCGCGACCTGCCGGTCGATCCCGGCCCAGGTGTACTCGCGCCAGCCGTGGCGGCTCTCGTTGTAGTCGCGATACGCGACGAGATCCGGTGTCCGGGCGACGCGTTCGCGGAACAACCCGTCGAGCGTTCCCGCGACGTCGATCGGGATCAGGTGACTTGCCATCGCCATGTTCTCCTCCTTTCCGCCGTTGTCGCCCGCGCGGGCGCCCGTCATGCCGCAACCGCGGCGATCCCAGCCGTTCAGCCCCGGCTCACCGGCCCCTGAATTCGGGACTGCGCTTCTCGACGAAGGCACTCACCCCTTCGGCGAAGTCCACCGTGGCGGCGCAGCGCGCGAAGGCATTCACTTCCGCGTGCAACTGGTCCTCCAGCGTGCGCGCGGCGCCTTCGTGGACGAGCCGCTTGGTCTCGGCGAACGCGCGCGTCGGCCCGCGCGCGAGCCGGCGCGCCACGCGCTCGCACTCCGCGCCGAGTTCCGCGGCCGCCACCACCCGGTTGACGAGTCCGAGCGCGAGCGCGGCGCGCGCATCGATGGCATCACCCAGCAGCATCAGCTCCAGGGCGCGGCGCTCTCCCACGATACGCGGCAGGGTCCAGGTGGCGCCGCCGTCGGGACTGGCGCCGATCGCGCCGTAGGCAAGGGTGAAACAGGCATCATCGGCGGCAATCGCGAGATCGGCGGCGGCCATGACGCTCAGGCCCGCGCCGGCGACCGCGCCGTGCACGCCGGCGACGACGGGTTTCGCCGCGCGCCGCAACGCGAGCAGCGCCTCGTGGAGTTCCCCCGCGAGCTCGCGCACGAACGCGGGGGCACGCTCGATATTCGCGCGCAGGCAGCCCACGTCACCGCCCGCGAGGAATCCCGGGCCGGCGCCGCGAACGAGCACCGCCCGCGCCGTGGCATCGCGCTCGATCGCCTCGCACGCCGCGCGCAAGGCACGGATCATCGCGGCATCCAGCGCGTTCAACACCCGCGGCCGGTTGAAGGTGATCGTGGCAACGCCGCCGGCCACGTCGAAGAGTATGCTCTCGCTCATGGATCACGCCCTGCCGGCGCCGCCCCGCAGCGCCTCGAGAGTCACGGGCTCGGTCGTCTGGTAGATCTCGGTCGGGCCAAGATCTCTCGGAAAATCGTCCACCATGATCGCGCGCCGGCGCAGCAGCTTCGCCCGGTCCAGGGCCGCCTTTTCGCCGGGCGCGATCACCCCTTTCGCGAGCGCTTCCTCGACCATGTCCTCGGCGTGACGCCCGGCGATCACCCCTCGGTCGCGGGCCGTCCGGACCTTGGCGCCGACCGGCTCGGCCGCGATGACCGCCGCGAGCGCCGCTTCCAGCACGGCGATCGGCTCGTTTTCGCCGGCGGGAATGAAAACGCCCCGCGTCAGCCGCTCGCGCGCCGGGCCGGGCGCAAGGAGGAGGGCCGCGACCTCGGCGCCGAGCCCGTCCTTCGGCGGCGCGAACTCGCGGCCGTAGGGCAGCACGAACGGGAAAATGACGCCCCGCAGCAGCCACGCGACCAGGCGACTGGGCAGGTTCGCGAAGAAGCCGTAGAACGCCTCCTCGATACGTGAGAGCGCCTCGCGCATCGCCCAGTGCACAAACGGGAGATCCGCCGCGGGGCGCTCGTCATCCTCGTAGCGTTTCAACACACAGGAGGCGAGGTAGAGGTAGGAGAGGATGTCGCCGAGCCGCGCCGAGAGCCGCTCGCGCCGCTTGAGCGAGCCCCCCAGCACGAGCATCGCGACATCCGCCGTGTAGGCGAACGCGCTCGAAAGCCGCGTGAGCTGCTGGTAGTAGCGGCGGGTGTGCCGATCGCCGGGAGCCTTCACGAAATATGCCTCGGTGAGCCCCATCCAGAACGCCCGGGCCTCGTTCGCCGCGACGAACGCGACGTGGCCGAAAAACGCGGCGTCGAAGTCGCGCAACGCCTTCGCCGGGTCGCGCTCCCGGGTCGCCTCGATCTCCTTCAGCACGAACGGGTGCCCGCGGATCGCGCCCTGCCCGAAGATGATCATGGTGCGCGTCAGGATGTTCGCGCCCTCCACGGTGATCGCGATCGGGGTCGCCTGGTAGGCGCGGGCGAGATAGTTGCTCGGGCCCATGCAGATGCCCTTGCCCGCGTGGACGTCCATCGCGTCGTTGATCACCTGCCGGCCGCGCTCGGTGAGGTGATACTTGACGATCGCCGAGACGACCGAGGGTTTCTCCCCGAGATCCACGGCGCCGGCCGTCATGACGCGCGCGGCCTCCATGAGGTAGGCGTTGCCGCCGATCCGCGCGAGCGCCTCCTCGACGCCCTCGAAGCGGCCGACGGACAGGCGGAACTGCTGGCGCACCCGCCCGTAGGCGCCCGTCGTCAGCGCGGCCATCTTGCCCGTCGCGGCCGACAACGCCGGCAACGAAATGGAGCGCCCCGCCGCGAGGCAGTTCACCAGCATCTTCCAGCCCTGCCCGACGTACGCGAGCCCCCCGATCACGCACGCCATCGGCACGAAGACGTCGCGGCCCCAGTTGGGGCCGTTCATGAAGGCTTGATCGAGCGGCAGGTGGCGGCGGCCGATGTGCACGCCAGGCGTGCCCGCCGGGATGAGCGCAAGGGTGATGCCGAGGTTCTTCTCGCCGCCCAAGAGGCCCTCCGGGTCGTAGAGCCGGAACGCAAGCCCGAGCAGCGTCGCGACGGGACCGAGGGTGATGTAGCGCTTCTCCCAGGTCAACCGGATGCCGAGGACTTCCTGCCCCTCCCATTCGCCGCGCGCAACGATCCCGAAGTCCGGTATCGCGCCCGCGTCCGACCCGGCCTCGGGGCTCGTCAGCGCGAAACAGGGCATCTCGAGGCCCCTGGCAAGGCGTGGGAGGTAATGGCGCTTCTGCTCCTCGGTACCATAATGGAGCAGGAGCTCCGCCGGACCGAGCGAATTCGGCACCATGACCGACACTGCCGTGGTGCCGCTGCGGGTCGAGAGCTTCATCACTACCTCGGAGTGCGCCAGCGCGGAGAACCCGAGGCCGCCGTACTCGCGCGGGATGATCATCCCGAGGAAGCCCTGATCCTTGATGAACTGCCACACGGGCGGCGGGAGATCGCGCAGTTCGTGCGTGATCTGCCAGTCGTTCACCATGCGGCAGAGCTCCTCGACCGGGCCGTCGAGGAACGCGCGCTCCTGCGCGGTGAGCGCCGGCTTCGGGTACGCGAGGAGCTTCTGCCAGTCCGGGTTGCCGCTGAAGAGTTCGCCGTCCCACCACACCGTGCCCGCATCGAGCGCTTCCTGTTCCGTCCGGGAGACCTGCGGCAGGAGCCTGCGGAAAAGAGCGAGGAGCGGCCGGCTGACGAGCGCGCGCCGCAGGGCAGAGGGAAAGGTGAGCGAAACGACGACGGCGAAGAAGATCCACAGCGCGGCGAGCGCCGCGCGCGGCCATCCCGACCACGCCGTGACGAGCGCGAGACCGGCGCCGAACGCCATCGCCCAGGCGAGGGCCGGCAGGCGGTGATACGCGAGCATCCAGGCGACCGCGAGCGCGGCGAAGATGATGAACAGCACAGTCATGACCGGCCCCCCTCCCGGCGTGACGACCCGCTCGCGGTCGTCACGCTCCCGCCGTTCCGCGACAGCTGCCAGCATACACAAGCAGCCCGTGACCGGCAACCGAGATGACGCTGTAACCCATTGACGTATCGCGATTTTGGCACTATCCCTGGCTCCGCCGAAGGCGCGCCGCTTTGACCGGGTGCGCTCGCGCGTGCGAACATCCAGCGGCCGCGAAGAAGGACAACGGACATGGCTCAGAGGCAGCGCGGCGGCGGCGCTTTCGCGAAAACGACGCGCCCTGTAATCGGTGGCGCGGTGCGGCGCGAGGCACTCTTCGCCCGTCTCGACGGCACGCCGGCGCGCGCGCTCGCCTGGATCGCGGGTCCCGCCGGTTCCGGGAAGACCACGCTCGTCGCGGGTTACCTGGAGGCGCGGCGGCTCTCCAGCATCTGGTATCAGGTCGATCCGGACGACGCCGACGTCGCCACTTTCTTCCACTACCTCACCCATGCCGCGCGGCGCTTCGAGGAACGCGGGGCGCGCGAACTCCCCGCGTTCGGCCCGCACCACGCGGTGGACGTTGCATCCTTCGCGCGCCGCTACTTCCGGGTGCTCTTCGCCCGGGCCGGCGGGCCGGCCGCGATCGTGCTCGACAACCTGCACGAGGTTCCGGCCGGCGCTCCGCTGCACGACGCGATCGAAGCCGGCATTGCGCAGGTGCCGGCGGGGAGCTGCGTGATCGTTGCCAGCCGCTCGGAACCGCCCGCCACGCTCGCGCGGCTCCGTGTCTCCGGCGCGATGGCACTTGTCGGCTGGGAGGAGCTCCGGCTCACGGTGCAGGAAATCGCCGCAATCGCGCGGCTTCGCGGCCAGCCGGTGTCGGAGGACGCCGTGCAGAAGCTCGCGGAACGCACGCAGGGCTGGGCCGCGGGCCTCGTCCTGATGCTCGAGCATGCCAGGGTCTCCGGCGGGCTGGCCGAGTTCCCGGGAGACGCGCCCGCCGCGGTCATCTTCGATTACCTCGCCGGCGAGATCTTCGAGCGCTTCGAGCCGCGCACGCAACAGTTCCTGCTGCGCATCGCCTGCCTGCCGCGCATGAGCGCCGCGGTGGCCGCTTCGCTCTCGGGCGAGGAGGCCGCGGAGCGCCTGCTCCTCAACCTGGCGCGCAACGACTGGTTCGTGCGCGAGGTGCCGGGGGAGGATGAACGCGTCTTCCAGCTGCACCCGCTCCTGCGGGATTTCCTGCGCGCCCGGGCCGCCCAGGCATTGCCGGAAGCGTCGGGCGAGGCGGCGATCCGGCAGGCCGGCGCACTCCTCGGCGCGGCCGGTCGCGTGGAAGACGCCGTGGCGCTGCACGTGGAGCACCGGAACTGGGCGGAAGTGGCGCGAATCGCGGCGGAGGAATCCGCCACGATGCTCGCGCAGGGACGCACCCAGACGCTGGCGGAATGGCTGGAGCTTGTTCCGGCGCGGCTACTCGAAACGGACGCACGCCTGCTGCGCGCCCGCGCTGACTGCAGCCTGCCGGCGCGCCCGCGGATCGCCCGGCGCCTCTACGCGCAGGCCTACGAGCGCTCCCGCGACAGCGCCGACGGGGCGGGCATGATCGCCTCGTGCCGCGGCGTGATCGACGCCATCGTGCTGGAGTTCGAGGATCTCACCGCGCTCGATGAATGGCTCGAGCGCCTCGCGGGTCTTCTCGGTGACGACGCTCTGACGGCCGGCGGCGCGCCGGGGGCCGCCGCGACGCTCGCGCGGGCGCTGCTGCTGCGCGACCCGGGCCATGCGCTCGTGCCGCGACTGCTCGGTGCGGCGGAGCGGGCGGCACGAGCCGGGTGCGCCGCGCCGGAGGATCTCGCGAAGGCAGGGCTCGCCCGGGCCGCGTTCGCGCTGCTGCGCGGCGATGTCCCGGCGGGCGCCGCGGCCATTGCCCCGCTGCTGGCGCAAGGCGACGAACCGTTCGTCGGGGCGCGACCGGCCATCGGCATCGCGGCGGCGCTCACGCATATGCTGGAGGGCGCGCACGCGCAGGCGCTCGCACGCGCGCGCGAGGCCCTCGATCGCGCCGCCGCAGACGGCATGCACGCCTGGGATACGTGGTTGCGCGTTCTCGTGGCGGCCGCCGCGCTTGGCGCCGGGGATCGCACCGAGGCGCGCGCGCAACTCGCCGCGCTCGACGCGGTGGGCGCCGGCGCCCGCCGCGGCGACAGGGCATTCGTCCACACCCTGCGGTCGTGGCTCGCGGTGCTCGAGGGTGACCCGGCGCGAGCCGGGCAGGAAGCGCGGATGGCGGTTGCGGTCGCGGTCGAGCTGGGGATTCCCTGGTACGAGGCCATCGCGAGGATCGCCCTTTCCCAGACCCTGTCCGCGGACGGCGATCGGCGAGGCGCGGAGGCGCAACTGCGCAACGCCGGCGCTCTCGCCGCGCGCGCGGCCACGCCGCTCCTCGATGCCGCCGTTGAATTCGCCGCAGCCGGTGCGGTGGCCCGCGCCGGCGATGCCCACGCCGTGCGTGCACCGCTCGAAACCGCGCTCCGTCTCGCACGCGAGCATGGCATGCGGCACGTCGTGGCGGTACGCGCCGCGCTGCTGGCGGAGCTTTGCGCCACCGCGTTACGCGAGGACATCGAGCCCGACACCGCGCTCGCGTTGATCCGCGCCGGCAGTCTCGCGCCACCCGAATCGGCGGCGCACCTGAAGGCGTGGCCGCGCCCGTTCCACGTGACGCTCCTTGGAGGCTTCCGGCTGATGCGCGACGGGCAGCCCGTCGAGTTCACGGGCAAGGGCCCGGGCCGTCCCATGGAGCTCCTGAAGGTGCTGATCGCGCTGGGTGGTCGCAACGTCCGGGCGGACCAGCTTGCCGACGCCCTCTGGCCCCGCGTGGACGCGGATTACGCGCACAAGTCGTTCACCGCGACGCTGCACCGGCTGCGGCGCCTGCTCGACGAAGAGGATGCGGTGACGCTTCGCGACGGGCGGGTGAACCTCAGCCCGCGGCACTTCTGGGTGGACACGTGGGCGCTGGAGCAACTCGCCGCGGAGATCGACACGCGCTTGCGCGAGGCGCGGCCCGCGACGGCCGACCCGGCGTTGAACGCGCTCACGGACCGGATGCTCGCGCTCTACCGGGGGCCGTTCCTGCCCGACGAGTCCGAGCAACCCGCTTTCATGGCCTGCCGCGAGCGGCTGCGGGCGCGGCTCTTGCGCTGTCTCGGACGCGTCGCGCGCCGCTGGGACGAAGCCGGGGACGCGGCGAGCGCCGTGGACGGCTATCTGCGGCTCATCGACGCGGACGACACCTGCGAGGCGTTCCACCGCGATCTCATGCTCGCGCACCAGCGGGCGGGAGAGCCCGTGGAGGCGATGTCGGCGTACGAGCGGCTGCGCGCGGTGCTCGCGGCGCGGCTCAAGGTGATGCCTTCGGCCGAGACGCAGGCGGTGTATGCGGGGTTGCTGGCACGGCAATCGAAGAGCTGACGTTTCCCGATCCTACCGGCGCCAGCTCGTTGCCGGCCGTACGGGTAGCCTTGACAGCCAAGCCCTTGAAGGGGGAAGCTTTCCTCGAGACTACCCCAACCCGGCCGTCCCGAACGGGGCCTCGCGACACGGAAAGGTGCGACGATGAGCAAGTGGATCGTGATCGGAAAAGTGTGCGCTGCGCTCGCGCTGAGTGCCGTGGCGGCGGGCTGCGCGACCAAGCTGGGGCGAAACTTCGACGAGACCTATGCGGAGCAGATCAAGTCCGGCGAGACCACCAAGGCGGAGGTGCTCGACAGGCTCGGTCGCCCGGTGATCCGCCATGCCTCCGGCGGCGAGGAGACGTGGACCTACGCGTACTACGACGGCCCGGGCTTCGGCACCTACGTGAATACCGCGCAGGAAGATCTCCAGTACGGCCTCGGCAAGCAGAGCCGCCTGATCATCGTGTTCAAGGGCGACGTCGTGCGCGCGTCCCGGCTTACCCGGGAAATCCCGCACAAGTAGGCGAGCCGGGCCGCCTCGGGCTCACGCCGCGGCGCCGTCGCGGGCGGGGCCGCCGCGGCGGTGCCGCGATCACATCGACGCGCCGGCCGTTCAGTGAAGCACCTGGAACGCGTCCCAGACATCGCGTTCGAATGCGGCGAGGGCGCAGTTTTCGAGACCGAGCCGGGCGAGTACCGCCTCCTGCTGCCCGGCCCATTCGCCATCGCCGGCGCCGGCCCTCACGTTGGCGATATGCGTGCTCATCATGAGCGCCGCGCTGGCCGCGATCCCCGCCTCCGGAACCCCCGCCAGCGGGTCATGATGAAAGCCTATCGTCCCGGCAACGAGGGCCGGCAGGTCCCACTCCCGGGCGACCATCCTGCCTACCAGGCAGTGCGATGTGCCGAAGCGCCTGTCCTCTCCCAGTATGTCGGGGAGCGGCATCCGCGGATCGGCAAGCGCGCGGCAATAGGAATCGAAGTGCTGTATGAGCACCGCGACCCCGCAGTCGTGAAAGAGGCCGGCCGTGAAAGCCTGCTCGGGGCTCAACGCGCCGGGATTCGGCGCCTTCTCGGCAACGATGCTGCAGAGCATCGCGACATCCATGGAACGCTCCCAGAAGCGCGCGAGCCGCGGGTCGGGACCGCCGAGGCTCAACTGCAGCGCGGCCACCCTGACGATGTTCGCGATCGTCCGGCGGCCGAGCACCGTCACCGCTTCATCGAGAGTGGCGAATTTCCTGCGGCCGGGAGCGCAGGCGGCGGAGTTCGCCGTTCTGAACACGACCGAGGCGAGCTTGATGTCGCGCCCGATGAGGCAGGAGACGGCCTGGTTGCGCGAGTCGGGCTCCCGCAGGACCTGCTGGAGGTCAGCCACGACCTGCGGGCAGGGCGGGATCCGCACACCCGCCGCCCGCAGCGCCGCGACCTCGTCGTCCTTCATCCCGGCGCCCGTCCCGTCGTCCCGGTCGGTAGCTGCGCTCGCGGCCCTCAAGGTGGCTCCCATGGTGTCGCCGGCCGTCCCGGACCTCGCCCGGGGCTCGCCCGCCATCAGCCGCGCTATCGGCACGGCCCGCGCAATCTTTAGCGCGGCGAGCCCCCGGTTCGCGCCGAGACTCAGATCGCGAGCCGGTACACCCGTGCCGCGGTATCCCGGTAGAGCGCCGCCTTCTCCGCCGCGCTCGCGCCCTGCGTGATGCGCTTCAGCGCGTTCCACAGGACACCGTAGCCGCACGTCTGCTTGTCGACCGGGAAATTGCTCTCCATCATGCAGCGCCCGACACCGAACGCCTCGATGCAGGTTTCGATATGGGGACGCCAGGCGGTGGCGAGTTCCTCCGAGGACGGTGGCACGTCCCGGGTGTGGAAGTCCCAGCCGAGGTAGAGCATTCCCAGCCCGCCCAGCTTGACGTTGAGGTTCGGGAAGCGTGCGAGCGCGCGCACGTTCTCGCGCCACGTCGCGAATGTGCGCCCGGGGTCCGCGTCGTGCGGCGGCAGGCCGAGCGGCCCGCCGACGTGATCGAGGATCACGGTGGTTTCGGGAAACGCGCGCAGGAGGTCGGCGAGATCGGGGAGCTGCGGGTGGAACTGCCACGCCTCGAACGTGAGGCCGAGCGGAGCAAGGCACGCAAAGCCCTTGCGGAAGACCGGGTCGAGCAACTGGTGGCGCGGCACGTGCCGCCGCCCGAAGCTCGCCGCCTGGCCCTCGTCCCAGCACACGCCGTGGCGGATGCCGCGCAGGCGGCCGTTGCCGGCCGCGAGGAGCGCCTCCAGCACGGGTTTCGCCCGATCGCCGAGCGCGAGATCCGCGTGCCCCACGATGGCGGCGCAGTGGCGCGTCGTTCCGTAGCGCCCGCTCGCGCTCATCGCCGCCTGGCCATTCACGAACTCGACCTCGCCGACCGGCTTCATGTCCTCCGGGCCCGCCGCGCGGTACATCGACCCCGCCTCGATGAAGACGGTGGCGACGATGTTGTGGCCGCTCCCGGTGTCGGCGGCGAGCTCGTGCACGAGGTAGCGCCCGCGCTCGTCATCCCACAGGTGATGGTGCGGATCGACGATCGGGAGAGCGGGCTCGAGCGAGGGCTCCTGCCGCCGCCTCGTCCACGCTTGCGCGTCGGCGAGCTTGCGGTAGTAGTTCCCGCGGAATTCGGGTTTCTGCGCCATCGGCGATTGCCTCGATCACTCGCGCCCCACCCACCCGCCGTGCACCGGGTAGTGCGAGCAGATGAATTCCAGGAAAGCCGGGCGGCCTTTCGCGGTCTCGTCGAAGGCGCGCTTCAGCGCGGGGATGACCGCGGCGGGCTCGTCGATGTCCTCCGCATGGTAGCCGACCGCGCGCGCCATGGACGCCATGCACGCGCTGCCGTGATCCGACACCTTCCAGGTGTAGGGGTCGTGCCCGCCGCCCCAGAAGCCGGGGCCGTAGCCCGAGTAGCCGCCGTTGTTGATGTGGATCGTGGTGATGCCGACGCCATAGCGCGCCGCCGCCTCGAAGCTCCCCATCATGTAGCAGACGCCGGCGTCGCCCGTGATGTTCACGCACTGCCGGCCGGGGTAGGCGAGCTTCGCCCCGAACGCGCCGGCGAAACCGAAGCCGAGCGTCGACACGTTGCCCCAGCCGAGGTGACCGCGCGGGATCTGCGCTTCGTACACGGTGCTCGTCTGGTCGCGGGTATTGCCGGAATCCGCCGTCACGAAGGACGCCTTCGGATCGAGCACCTTCATGAGATCCCCGATCACGCGGTAGGGATTGAGCGGCTTCTCGTTCGACTCCATCGCCGGGCGGAACGTCTCCTGGAACGCCTTCTTCGCGCCGCGGATCTCCTCCAGCACCGCCGCGTTCTTGCGCGCGCCGCCCTGCTTCCCGACTTCCGCGATCAGCGCCTGCAGCGAGAGTTTCGCGTCGCCGATCACGGCATGCCGCGTCTCGTAGCTGCGGTTGATGTCGAGCGTGTCGACCGTGCACTGCACGATCGTCTTTCTCCCCGGATCGGGCACGGTGTGGCTGAAACGGTTGGGAAAGAGGCTCGACCCGATCGAGAAGAGCAGGTCGCATTTCGCCAGGAAATGCGCCGCGTGCGAGCCGCGCACGCCGACGGAGAGCGGATGGTTCTCGGGAAACGCGCCCTTCGCCTTCAACGTCGTCAGCACCGGCGCCTGCACGAGTTCCGCGAACTCGCGAAGCTCCGCCGTGGCGTCCGCGTAGTAGACGCCCTCCCCCACGTGGATCAGCGGATGCTTCGCGGCGAGGAGCGCCTTCACCGCGGCCTTCGCGTCGTCCGGGTCGGGACCGCTGCGCCAGCCCTTGACCGGTGCGTACGGAAACTCGGCCTCGTCGTACTCCCCCAGATCCCTCGGCACGAGGACGAGCACCGGCCCCGGCCGCCCGGAGCGCAGGTGGGTGAACGCGCGCCGCATGTAGTCGGGCACGAGATCGGCGCGGTCGATCTTCCCCACCCACTTGGTCACCGGCTTCAGCGCATCGGCGATGTCGAAGTGCGTGTGGCGGCTCGCGCCCCGGCTGAGTCCCTCCGCGAGCACGAGGAGCGGCGACGAATCCTCCCACGCCTGCGCGATCGCGCCGTACGCCATCTGGATGCCGGCGGCGTTGAGTCCCGCCATCGCGGTGCAGACGCCGATCCGCTTGCCGCAGGTGACCCGCGAAAAAGCGTCGGCCACGGCGATGCCGAAGCGCTCCTCGCCCATCATGTAGATCGGCACGCCTTCCTCGCCGAGCGCGTTGTTGACGGGGCTCGTGGGATAGCAGCTGATCCACTGTACCCCCTCCGCCTTGAGTATCCGCGCGACGCCGTTTGCAGCCTTCACCTTCATGGGTATCCTCCGGAGGATGCGTGGTTCGAAAGTTCGGGATCGAGTGTCAATGCGCAGCCCGCGGCGCCGCGAGCATCCAGGACAATGCATCTCTCGCCGCGGTAACGACCGGGATTGCGTTCACGTGGCTCCGGATCGACGAGCGCGCGCAGACCGCCCGCGCGCCCTGCATCGTAGCGGCCCGGCGCGGCGCTCACAAGTACGCGGGCCATGCCGCACCGTGCTCCGGCGCCCCGGCACGGCATTGCACTAGAGTCCCCCCTGACCAGCCCGGCCGCCCCTCACTCGTCACGCATCGCCCGCGCCCATGACGATCCGCATCGCCGCGATAGGAGTCGGTCACTGGCACTGCCTCTACGACGCCGCGTACCTCAGGACCGTCGCGCGCATGGACGGGGCGCGCCTGATCGGCGTGCAGGACGGGGACACGGTGCTCGCCGCGCAGCGGGCGGCGGAGCTCGGCGACCCGCCGGTGTTCGGCGACTACCGCGAGATGGTGGCGCGGACGAGACCGGATTTCGTCGTCGCGCTCGGCCGCCACGACGCCATGGCGGGCGTCGCGCACTTTCTCCTTGACGAAGGCTGCCCGTTCCTCATCGAGAAGCCGGTCGGTATTTGCGCCGCGGAAGTCCGTGCGGTCGCGGACAAGGCGGCGGCGAAGGGTGCGTACGCCGCGGTGCCGCTCTTCCAGCGCTACCATCCGTTCGTCGTGCACGCGCGGCGTCTCCTCGCCGAGGGTGCGTTCGGGCCGCTGTCGCACTTCCACTTCCGCTCGAACCGCGGCAGCTCCGCGCGCTACGTTGCGTGGGGCGCGCCGTGGATGCTCGACCCGGCGGCCGCGGGGGGCGGCTGCCTGCGCAACATCGGCACGCACGGCGTCGACCTGTTCCTGCACCTCACCGGCGGGAACGCGCAGGTGACGGGCGCCCAGACGAGTTCGCGAGCGCTGGCGCAGCCGGTGGAGGACTACGCGGCCGTCCTGCTGCGCTCCCCCTCGGGCGTACTCGGCGCGGTGGAAGTCGGCAACACCTTCCCGGGCAGCGGCGCCGACGGCGGGTGGGAGCTCGCGGGGCGGGACGGGATTCTCGTCCAGCGGGAAGCGGGCGTCACGTGGACGACACCGGCGGGAGCGGAGCAGCTCGCCGGACACCCGGCCGAGCCGCTGCCGGCCGTGGCGCTGCGCGACGCGCTCGCGCGCTGGCGGGCGGGCGAGCAACCCGCGATCGGCATCGAGGACGCATGGCGCGCGGCGCTGGTGATCGACCGGGCCTACGCGGCCGCGGGCGCGGCGGGGGCTACCGCCTGATCCGCGCGCCGGGCAGCTCGTGGTCCATCGCCGCCCAGATCTTCGCGAGCCCGATCGCGACGGCCGTCGGCGGCGCGTACTCGCGGCGGGGCATGCCCGACTTCGGCGGCGCGACTTCGCGCATGCGCATCGTGAGGGAAACCTCGGACCCCGCCGGCGCCTCCACCACGGCCGCGTTGATGACGATCTGCAGTCCCTCCGGCTCGAACCGGATGAAATCGCTAAGCAGGCCGACGTGCCTGCGCGCGATCTCGCGCATGCGCGGGAGATCCTTCGCCGCCGCGGCGTTCCATTCGGCGACATCGAGCGGGCGCGGCGCGGGCGCGACGGCGTTGACGTAGCCGAGCCCGGCGTCCTCCGATTCGATCCTCATGCCGAGCCGCGTCAGGGCGACGCGCACCGCGCCGAAAACCGCGCCGCGATTCGCCCCGAACCGCTGCGTGCCGTACACGGCGAGAATCTTCTCGTAGTCCGCGCGAAAATCCCGGTTCACGTCCTCGATCGCGAGGGCAATCTCCTGCTGGCTCGCGCAACCGGTGACGCTCGCCGCGATCGCCACGCACATTCCGGCAAGGACCCGCCGCCGGCGTGTCGTGAACATCCCGCGCATCGTCCCTCCCCTCGCGTGCGGCCGAGTCATCGCGCCCGCCATTTGTCCACCACGCGGTCGGCCTGCTGCACTTCGGCCGGCTGCAGCGCGGCACTCACCCGCGCGCGCCCGGTCGCCGCCGCCGCGTTGCCGCCGCGCGCGGCCAGGCTGTACCAGATGTAGGCCTGATTGTAATTGCGCGGCACGCCGCGCCCGTTCTCGAGGAACGTGGCGGTCCGCAACTGCGCCTGGACGTTGCCGCGCTCGGCGAGGTCGTGATACGTCTCGTACGCGCTCCTGTGATCACCGCGTCCTTCCGCGGCTTCCGCGCTCGCGAGCAGCTCGGCCGCCGCCGGGCGGGGCGCGCCCCTGGGCTGTTTCGCCGCGGCGACCGCGAGCGGCGCATCCGCGGGCTCGACGGGATCCGCGGCCACCGCGGGAGTGGCCGCTTCGGGCGGCCGCGTCGGGGCAATCGTCGGGGGCGCAGTCCGGCGATCGACCTGCGGCGGCGCCTTCTCCGCCTTGCGCTCGACGAGCGGCTTCTGCTGCGTCGTGCGGGGCGCGGCGCCCACCGGCTGGTCCGGCTTTGCGGCGGCGACCGTGGGCGGCTTCGGGGGCGCGTGCAGCACAGTGGCTGGCGGCGCGGATGCTCCCGCCCCTGCCTGTGCCGGCGCGGACGGCGGCCTGTCCGTCTCGGCAATCCGCTTCGCTTCGTCGATCGCTCGTCGGACCTCTTCCTGCTTGCTCCGCTCCTGTTCGTCCTTGAGCTGGCGGATGGTCTCGGCAAGCTCGCGCGAGCGGTCCTCTGTCTGCCGGTAGAGATATACAAGGCCGAGCCCCGCCGCTCCCAGTATCGCGCCGATGGCCGCCCACACGATCGGCGCGCGGACGCCGCTCGCCCGCGCCGTGGGCGCGCCCTGTTCCGCCGCGGCACCACGCGCGGGCGGCGCGCCGGGTGGCGGCACCGGCGCCGCCGGCACCTGCCCGGGCGCCACGAGATCCGGCGCAGAATTGTGTGCGGCGCCGGCATCGTGCGCCCCGCCAGCCGCGTCGACGAGCTCGCGGCGCCATTCGGCGATGGTCTGCGGGCGGTCCTTCTCCGCGAACGCGAGCGCGTGATCGATCGCAGCGAGGAGCCGCCCCGAGAACCGGCCGGCGCCGACGACGCTCGCGGGCACGAGCACTTCGCGCGTACTGCCCAGGATGCCCTTGCTGCGCGCGATCGCGTCGAGCGGCGCGGTACCGGCGATCGCCCGGTAGCAGGTCGCGCCGAGGCCGTAGATGTCGGTCCAGGGTCCCTGGTTCTCGGCGCTGCCCGAGTACTGTTCGAAGGGCGCGTAGCCCGGCGCGACCAGTATCGTCAGCATGCGGGCGCGCCCCAGGGCGTACCGCGCCGAGCCGAAGTCGAGCAGCACGGGGCTGCCGTCCGCGCGGATGTGCACGTTGTCGGGCTTGATGTCACGGTGGATGAATCCCGCGTTGTGCACGAGTTCGAGCCCGTCGAGGACGGGCAGCAGGATCGGCAGGAGCTCGCGCTCGGGCAGCGTCCCGCGCCGCTCGAGCAGCGCGGCGAAGTTCTCGCCCTCCTCGAACCGCATCACCATGTAGGCGGTGCCGTTCGCCTCGAACACCGAGTGCACCCGCACGATGTTCGGGTGGTCGAACCGGGCGAGCGTGCGGGCTTCCTGGATGAAGCGGTCGAGCCCCCAGCGGTAGCGTTCGCGCTGTGCTTCCCCCCGCGACTGCACGGCAAGGTCGGGACGGCGGGTCGCGACCTCGACCGGCAGGTACTCCTTGAGCGCAACCGCCTGGTCGAGGTTCGTGTCGCGCGCGAGGTAGGTGATGCCAAACCCCCCCTGCCCCAGCACCCGTTCCACGGTGAACCAGTGCATCCGGTAGTCGCGCGGCAAGGCGTCGGGGAATGCCGGCTCACTCATGGTCGCTGGGTTCACCCGAAGCACGCGTCGAATTCGGGGGCGGGTCCCGAGAATGACAATACATTCATCATACAGCAGACCGTTTTCGCCCGTCCCCACCGCCGCCCGCGGTAAGTCATCCGTAATTCCCCCATAAGCCACGCGAAAGCCCCGGCCGGCGATGCTCGCCCTGCACGCGGGATCGAGCGGGGCTCGGCCATACGGGCCGCCCGTCCCGCGACGGGAGGGAGGCCGCGATCATGTGGAAGTGGTGCTGGTGGGCGCTCGCCGTGGTGCTTCCGGGCGGATGCCTTGTCCTCGGGTTGATCTGGCTCGTGCGCCGGGCGGTCGCCTTCCGGTGAGCGACCGCGGACCGGCGGGGCCCGACGCCGCGCTCCTCGGGGTCGAACGCCTTCGCGCCGAGCTCGAGCGCCGGTTCGCGTGCCGTCAAGAGCAGCTCGAATCGCAGTTCGCCGCGCGCGAGGCCGCTCTGCGATGGAGTCTGCTCGCCGATCTGCACGACAGCGTGGGAGCGAGCCTCGTCGCGCTGCTCAACCACGTCCGATCGGGGGACATCGAGCGCGCCGGCGTCGAGCAGCGGGTGAGGGCCGCACTGCAGGAGATGCGCATCGCGATCCACACCCTGCAGCCCCGCGAGTGCGACGTCGCGTCGGCCCTCGCGGCCCTGCGCGAGCGCCTGGAGGACATGCTCCACGCCGCCGGCATGCGGCTCGTCTGGAGCATCGAGGCGCTGCCCGGGGCTCCCGGACTGCCCCCGCCCATCGCGTTCGCGCTGCAGCGGATCGTGCTCGAAGCGGCAGCCAACGCGGTGAAGCACTCGGGTGCGCGGAACCTGCACATCCGCGCGCGCGGCGACAGCGAGGACGGCATCGCGATCGCGATCATCGATGACGGCAGGGGGCTCGATCCCGGGCGGCCCGTTGCAGCGGGCGTGGGCCTGACGAGCATGCAAAGCCGCGCACGGAAGATGGGGGCAAGGATCGCCATCCTCTCCCGCCCCGGCGCGGGCACCGAAGTGCGCCTCACGGTCCCGCGCGAACCGGCGCGCCCGTAGTCCCTCTTCCCGCCCGGGAGCCCGCGGGGATCGGGCTCGCCAGCATGCGCTCCCGGGCCGCGGGGCTCGGCGGCCGTCCCGACATCGTCTCCGGGCAGGGAAAGGGCATCGGTGTGATCCTCCGCCTTCCGCGCAACTTCGCGGGCGCAGCGCCGGTGCGCACGGCGTCACGGGACACGGAAGTGTCGACGCGCGACGACAAGACGTGGCGCACGGCCCAGCCCGCCCTTACCGGGCAGGACCGGTTCCCGGGCCGTTCCGCAGGAGACCCAGCTCGGCGGCGCGCGTCACCGCCGCCGCGCCGGAATGAACTTTCAGCTTGCGGTAGCTCTTCTTGATGTGGCTGCCGACCGTGTGGGCGGAGATGCGGAGCTGCCCGGCGATCTCCGCGTACGTGTAGCCGCGGGAGAGCAGTCGCAGCACGTCGGCTTCGCGCGCCGTGAGCGTCGCCGGGGCGTCGCCGTCGACCGCGGGCCGCCCGGCCTCCCGCATCCCCGACTTCATGCGCTCCAGCACGATCCGCGCGATGCCCGGGCTCATGGGCGAGCCGCCCGCGCGCAGTTCCAGCACGCGCGCGACGAGATCGGCATCGGCGCAGTCCTTGAGCACGTAGCCGGTCGCGCCGGCCTCGATGCTCGCCATGACGTTGCGCTCGTCTCCGAACATCGAGATCACCATGATGTCGCAGGCGGGCAACCGCCGCACGGTATCGCGTATGACCTCGGTGCCGTGCGCATCGGGAAGTCCGAGGTCCACGAGCAGCACGTCCGGCGACGCGGCCTGCAACCGGGCGATGGCCCCGCGCGCGGTCCGCACCTTCTCCACCACCCGGAGGCGGGGATCGCGCATCATCGCCGCGGCGAACCGTTCCAGCGTCACGAGGTCGTCCTCGACGATCATGACACGCACCGGCGTCGCGATACTGGTCATCGTGCTGGTGAACTGCGTTCTGGCAACCCGCCACACCCGCCGGGCATGCGGCGCCGCCGGAATGCGGGAGCGATGCGCCAATCCTAGCGCGCTTCGGCAACGGGAGCATCCCCTTTACATGGGAGCCCGCCGGATCCCACGGTCATGGGATTGCCGGTGGCGCCGGCGACCGGGCGACAATACTCGCGGTTCGCCGCATCACATGAATGCGGGATTCCCGCAGCGGCACGAGGGGGACAAACTGACATCCTCGAAAACGTGCATCCCCCAAGGAGGACTCCATGTGCATCATCATGCCCCCCCGCCGCCTTATGGTGTCTTGCACGCTCGCTTGTGCTCTCTGCGGCGCGATGCCGGCGGCCGTTGCGGACATCATCCCCGTGGGCGACATCACGATTGTGACGATTGCTCCGCCACCCCCGCTCCCGTCCCAGTCGAACCTGCTCGTCGGGGAATCCGGAACCGGCAGCATCGAGGTGAACGGCGGAAGCGTACTGGACGGCTCGACAGGTCTCGGGGCATTCAATCAGGTAACGCTTGGGGCGAATCCCGGAGCCACTGGAAGCGTGCTTGTGACCGGGGCGGGTTCCCGTCTCGTCGCCGACAGCCTGCCACCCACCGTCCCGGGAATTCGAATCGGCGAATCGGGCAGCGGGACGCTCGAAGTGCGAAGCGGCGGCAACGTCTCGGGGAACCGGGTGGATACGGGCGGCACAGCGGGCGCGATGGGCGTCATCATCGTGGATGGCGCCGGTTCGAGCGTGACTTCGGGGTCGACTTTCATCATCGGAGGCGGCGGTACCGGCAGAGGCACCATCTCGGGGGGGGGAACCGTCACCGCGCAAACCAGCAATCTCGGCAGCGTCGATGGCGGCGACGGGCAGCTCGCCATCACGGGATCCGGCTCGCGCCTTGATCTCGTGACCGGGACTGCGCCCGCCTTCGGTCGCGCATTCCTGAACGTGGGGCGTGAACAGAGGGGCGAACTGAAGATCGTCGCCGGCGGCAAGGTGCTGATCGACGCTGCGTCCCTTGGCGGTGGCTCCGGTACCGGTCTGAGTGTCGGCGGCGCGGGTGGGTCGCCTTCGCCAGGCGGGTCGTTTGCGAACGGCAATGGGATCATCAGTATCGACGGCGTGGACTCCGAGCTTCGGATACGCGGAGCGACGCCCGTTTCCACCATCGGCCGCCAAGGCACCGCGCTTGTCAACATCACCGGCGGCGGCAAGTTCATAACGGAGAATCTCGAAGTCGGATCGAACGCCTTCGTCGGACGCAACTCCGGCGGCAGCGGCACCGTGAACGTCACGGGCGCCGGGTCGGAGTGGCAAGCAGGCCGGCGCCTGTTCATCGGCGCGGATCAGAGCGGCGGACTGCCGGTGGCCGGCGGAACCGGCACGGTCCATGTCGCAAGCGGGGGCCTGCTGTCTGTCGCAGGGTCGAATTCCTTCATCGCCGTCGGCGCCGGGGGCACGCTGACCGGCGGGGGCGGGACGATCGCCGGCAACGTTCGCAACGACGGTGTGATCCGGCCCGGCAACTCAACCGGGGTCATGACGCTCGCCGGCAATCTCGTGCTGAACCCGGCCGGGGCGGTCGAACTGGAGCTCGGCGGCACCAGCGTCGCCCTGATGCAATACGATCAGCTGAACGCCTACGACAACGCGGCCACCACGGCGGTGGAGGGAACCGTGACGCTGGGCGGCACGCTCCGGGTCCTGCTGTCCGGCGGGTTCGAACCGCTCGCCGGCAGCTTCTTCGACGTCTTCACGGCGCTCGACATCGTCGAGGGCGCCGCGGGATACGAGCTCCCCGCGCTCGGGAGCGGCCTCTCCTGGCAATACGAGGTGGTTCCCGTCGACAGCGGGCGCGAAGCACTGCGCCTTACGGTCCTCTCGGGAAGCACCGCGCCCGAGCCGGGCAGCCTCGCGCTGCTCGTACTCGGCGCCGCAGCGCTCGCTTTCTCCTCCCGCCGCCGCGCCTGACCGACGCCGGCGCCGGCCGGCGCCCGGGTGCCGTAAGCGATCGGTAACCCCCGGGTAAGTTATCGGCGAGACCCGCCGGGCCACGATGCGTCCCGAGGAAACGGAGGACGCGCATGGCACCCCTCGCATCGTTTGGTTCCGGAAGCATTTGCACAGGACACGCGGCGGGACGCCGGTGGCTCGCCCTCGCGCTCGTTTGCGCGCTCGGGGCGAGCGGCTGCTCGGTCCGCAACTACGCCATGAAACAGGTCGGCGACGCGCTCGCTGCGAGCGGCTCCGGCTTCGGCTCCGACGACGACCCCGAGCTTGTCGGCGCGGCGGCGCCCTTCAGCCTGAAGCTCATCGAGAGTGTCCTCGCCGCAACACCCGATCACCGCGGTCTCCTGCTCGCCGCGACGCAGGGCTTCGTGCAGTACGCCTATGCCTTCGTCGAGATGCGGGCGGACGAACTGGAGGACAGCGACCTCGAGGCGGCGCACGCGCAGCGGGCCCGCGCGGCGCGCCTCTACCTGCGCGCACGGAACTACGGACTGCGCGGCCTCGAAGTCGCGCACCCCGGCATCGCGAAGGCGCTGAAGACCGTCCCGGCAACCGCCCTTTCGCGAACGAACGGAGAGGACACGGCGCTACTCTACTGGACCGCGGTCGCCTGGGCGGCCGCGATCGCCTCGTCCAAGGACGATCCCTTCCTCGTCGCCGATCTCCCGGCGGTCGAAGCACTCGCGCGGCGCGCGCTCGCCCTCGACGAAGCCTACGACGGCGGCGCGATCCACGTGTTCCTCATCAACTTCGAAATGAGCCGGTCGGCCATGCATGCCGGAGCGGTCGAACGGGCGAAAGCGCATTACGAGCGCGCCGTCGAACTGACCGCTGGCCGCCACGCGGCGCCCCACGTCGCCTGCGCGGAAGCCGTCTCGGTCGCCGAGCGCGACCGCGCGGAGTTCGAGCGACTGCTCGGGAGCGCGCTGAAACTCGACCCCGGCGCGGTGCCGCGCTGGCGCCTCGTGAACACCCTGATGCAGCGGCGCGCGCGCTGGCTGCTCGAGCGCGCCGATCGATTGTTCGCCGACTGAAAGGAGCACCCGCATGTACACCAAGTCCCGCGCCGCGGCCGTCATGCGTCTCGCCGTGGCGGTGTTCGCCTTCGCGACGCTCACCGCGAGCGCACAGGAACGCGCCCCGACGTTCAAGATCGCCACCGTTGCCCCGAAGGGGTCGATCTACCACCGCGTGCTGCAGGACATCGGCGAGAAGTGGCGGGCCGCCGAGCGTCCGGGGGCGCGATTCATCGTCTACACCGACAGCGCGCAGGGACCCGAGGCCGAGACCGTCCGCCGGATGCGCATCGGGCAGCTCTCCGCTTCGATGGTGAGCATCGTCGGCCTGTCGGAGATCGACGAGTCGGTGTCGGCGCTGCAGAAGATTCCGCTCATGTTCCGCTCGTGGGACGAAGTCGACTACGTACGCGAGCGGCTGCGCCCGGAGCTCGAGCAGCGGCTCCGCGCGAAGGGCTTCGTGGTGCTCTTCTGGGGCGAAGGCGGCTGGGTGCAGTTCTTCTCGCGTGCCCCGTACAGGATGCCGGAGGACTACCGCGCCGCGAAGATCTTCGCGTGGGCGGGGGATAACCCGCAGGTGGATCTCATGAAGTCGCTCGGCTACCGCCCGGTGGTGCTGGAACTCTCCGACATCCTGCCCTCGCTCCAGACCGGCATGATCGACACGGTGCCCGCCGCGCCGCTCTGGGCGCTCGCCGGCCAGTTCGATCGCACGGCCCGGCACATGCTGCGCATCAACTGGGTGCCGATCGTGGGCGCGGTGGTCGTGAGCGCCGCGTCGCTCGAGGCGATGAGCCCCGCCGGGCGCGCCGCGCTCCTCGAAGCCTCCGCCCGCGCGGGCGACACGCTGCGCGCGCAGCGCAACACGCGCGACGACGAAATCATCCGCGCGCTGGAAGGCCGCGGGTTGAAGGTGACCGACCCGACTCCCGAGATCGAGCGGGCGTGGCAGGAACTCGCCCGCAATGCCTGGCCGCGGGTGCGCGGGGGCATGGTTCCCGCCGACACGTTCGACCGCGTCGAGAGCCTCCTCGCCGAGTACCGCGGAGGGAAGAAGTGATTCCCCGCGCCGCCGCCCATCCTGCCCCGGGCGCCCTCGCGGAGCAGGCACCCGGGCCGGCAGGCGGGCGCCTCGCCGCGGCCGAGAACACCCTGCTTGCGATCACGTTCGCGCTCCTCGCCGGCCTGCCGCTCGCGGAGATCGTCCTGCGGGCGTTTGCGGGAACCGGTTTCGAGGGTTCGTCCGCTCTCGTCCAGCACCTGACGATGGCCCTCGGCATGCTGGGCGCGGCGGTCGCGGCACGCGACGAGCGGCTCATCGCCTTCTCCGGCGCGACGCTGCTCACGGGGCGGACGGCGGCGCTCGCGCGCCTGACCGGACACGCAGCCGCGGCGGCGGTTAGCGCCCTCCTCTGCTACGCGAGCCTGGAGCTCGTCGCGACCGAGCGCGCCGCCGGGCGCATTCTCGCTCACGGCATCCCCGTCTGGTCGACGCAGACGCTGATCCCCATCGGGTTTGGCGTCATCGGGCTGCGTCTCCTCGCTCGCGCGGCGCCGCAGTTCGAAGGGCAGCTCTGCGCGGCGCTGCTCGCGGGCGCATTCGTCGCGCCCTTCGTGCTGTTGCCCGCCGCGCCCGGTTTCGTGGTGAGCGCCGGGCTTGCCGTTCTGGTACTGACGACGCTGCTCGGCGCCCCGCTCTTTGCCCTGGTGGGCGGAGCCGCGCTCATCCTGCTGTGGGATTCCGGCGTGCCGCTCGCCGCCGTCGCCGTGAATCACTACGGCCTCACCGCCAATCCCTCGCTGCCGGCCATACCCCTTTTCACGCTGGCGGGCTACCTCCTCGCGGAGAGCGCCGCGCCACGCCGCCTGATCGAGGTGTTCGATGCGCTCTTCGGTCGCCTGCGCGGCGGCACGGCGATCGCCACGGTGCTCGCCTGCACCTTTTTCACCAGCTTCACCGGCGCCTCCGGCGTGACCGTTCTCGCCCTGGGCGGGCTCGCGATGCCGTTGCTGCTCGCCGGCGGCTACCCGCGGAAGCCCGCCCTGGGGCTCATCACCGCGGCCGGGCTGCCCGGCACGCTGCTCCTGCCTTCCCTGCCGCTCATCCTGTACGCGATCGTCGCCGGGGTGAGCATCCAGGACATGTTCGTCGCGGGGCTCCTGCCGGCGCTGCTCATGGCGTGCATCGTCGCCGCCTGGGGAATATCGCGCCAGCCCGCCCGCGCCGCTGCCCGCACGTCTTTAGACTGGCGGCGGGTGCGCCTCGCGCTCGCCGCGGCGCGCTGGGAATTGAGCGTGCCGCTCGTCCCGATACTGGCTCTCACCACCGGGCACGCCACGCCGGTAGAGGCGGCGGCCCTCACCGCGATCTACGTGCTCGTCATCACGGCGGTCGTGCACCGCGATCTGCGCCCGAGGACCGATGTGCCGCGGGTCATGGCCGAGTGCGGCCTCATCATCGGCGGGATCCTGCTCATCATGGGCGTCGCCCTGGGACTCACCAACTACCTCGTGGACGCACAGATCTCGGACCGGATGGCGAGCTGGGCGACCGGGTCGATCGGCAGCCGGTTCCTGTTCCTGCTCGCGCTGAACGCGTTCCTCCTGCTGGCGGGCTGCGTCGTCGAGATCTACCCCGCGATACTGATCGTCGCTCCGCTGGTGACGCACATGGGCGCCGGTTTCGGCATCGACCCCGTGCACCTCGGCATCATCTTCCTCGCGAACATGGAGCTCGGCTACCTTACCCCGCTCGTGGGCCTGAATCTCTTCTTCGCTTCCTATCGCTTCGGGAAGCCGGTCGCCGAGGTGTTCCGCGCGGTGTTGCCGCACTTCTGCGCGCTCGGTTGCGGCGTACTGGCGATTACCTACCTGCCGTGGCTGAGCACGGGCCTCCTCGATCTGGTTCGCTGAGCGGGCCATGCCCCTGCGTCGATCCTGGACATTTTCCTGTTGAACGGGACTACACTGTGTGGCGCCGCGGTGAAGATGAGGCGTCATCGGGAAAGGAGCCGCTCGATATGCAACGGACATTCACCGGCCACTATCGCGCGTACCGGCCAGGTGCGTTTACCCGGGCGGATCGCGAGGAAGTGACAATCCTCTTCGGCGGGCTGCACTGGCGCGCCGAAAGGCTGATACAGGGCGCGCTCGCGAATCTCGGCTACCGCACGCGCGTCCTGCCGACGGCTACGCGCGAGGATCTCCTCACCGGGCGGGAGGTCGCCGACATCGGGCAGTGCTGCCCGACGAGCTTCACCACCGGCAATCTCGCCAATTTCCTGCGCGGCGAGGCGCGGGCCACGAGCCCCGGGGAGGTAGCCCGGAAGTACGCCTACGTCACCGCGGGCGCGTGCGGCGCATGCCGCTTCGGGCAGTATCACCAGAGCTACGAGCTCGCGCTGCGCAACGTGGGGATGGAGTCGTTCCGCATGTTTCTCCTCGCGCAGAACGGGCTCGACCAGGGCGCCGCGGAGGGCGGGGGGATCGAGCTCGATCTCCGCTTCACGCTGGGCGCGATCTGGGCGGTCATCGTCGCGGACCTCGTGCAGGACCTCGAGTACCAGGTCCGTCCGTACGAAGTGCGGCCCGGCGAGACCGCGCGTGTCGCGCGGGAATGCGTGGAGCACCTCTTCGAGGTGTTCCGGACTTCGCCCGCCCGCGGCCGGCGCCTCGCCGCCCCGCTGTGGTATCTCGCGACCGGCCGGTTCACGCGTGCCCTGCGCGAAGTGCATCGCGCGTTCGGCGCGATCGAGGTCGACCGCCTGCGCGTGAAGCCCGTGGTGAAGATCACCGGCGAGTTCTACCTGCAGACCGTCGAAGGCGACCCCAACTACAACATTCATCGCTGGCTGGAAGCCGAGGGGGCGGAGGTCTATCCCGCGGCGATCTCGATCTGGCTCGATTACCTGATGCGCCACGCCGGGCAGGACTACGAAGACCACGTCGGCGTCGCGCGGGGCGCCCGCTGGAAAGCCGGCGCGGTCAGGGCGGGCCAGGGCATCCTGCGCTGGACCTACGACCGGATGCGCCGCGCGCTCGGCGATCTGCCGCGCGAAATGCCGGCGCAGCGCGAACTGCGCGCGCTCGCCGCGCCGTATTTCCACAGCCGGCTGAACGGCGGCGAAGGCGACATGCTGATCGGCAAGGCGCTGTGGGCGCACCGCCACAGGAAGGCCCACATGATCTGCGAGCTCTCGCCCTACTCCTGCATGCCGAACACGATGAGCATCGGAGCGATGGCCGCGGTCACCGGGAAACACCCGGATCTCCTCTACGCGCCGCTGGAAATCAAGGGCGACGCGGAGATTCACGCGCTCTCGCGCTGCCAGATGATCCTCACCGAGGCGAAGCGCCGCGCCCAGCGCGAGTTCGAGGATGCGCTCGCGGTGAACGGTCTCACCATGGAGCGGGCGCGCGAGCTCGTCGAAGCGGCGCCGGAACTCGCGCGCGCGACGTTTCGCGTGCCGCGACGCGGCGCCGCCGGCACCGCGGCGAATCTCGTGCATCACCTCGCGGGCATCGCGCGTCCTCGAAAGATCCGGCTGCCGGTGACTCAAGAGGCCCGCGCGTGAAGGTCGTCGGCATGGATATCGGCTCCACGACCGTCAAGGCGGTGGTGGTGGAGGATGGCCGCGCGCTGTGGCGGGACTACCGGCGGCACAACACGAAGCAGGCGGAGACGGTGCTCGAGTTCCTCGACCGCATGGAGGCCGAGTGCGGGCTCGCGGCGGAGCGCGACCGCGTGTTCTTCACCGGGTCGGGCGCGGGCTTCCTCGCCCCGCTCGCCGGCGCGAAGCTCGTCCAGGAGGTGGTCGCCGTCGCGGCGGCGGTGGAAAAACTCCACCCGCGGGTGCGCTTCGTCTCCGAGATCGGCGGCGAGGACATGAAGACGGTCTTCTTCACGCCAGGCGGGGAAGGCACGTCGAAGCAGGTCTACATGCAGTCCGCCTGCAGCGGGGGAACGGGCACCTTCATCGAGAAGACGGCGCGCAAGCTCGGGATCCCGACGGAAGACCTCGCGAAGATGCCCTACGACGGAATGAGCCTGCACAAGGTGAGCTCCAAGTGCGGCATCTTCGCCGAAGCGGACTCCAACACGCTGGTGAAGTCCGGCGTGCCGGTCTCCGAGATCATCGCGAGCCTCTACGAGGCCGTCGTCTACCAGAACCTCGCGACACTCACCAAGGGCAATACCCCCGTGCCGCAGGTGCTGCTCCTCGGCGGACCCAATCTCTTCTTCGAGGGGCTGCGGCAGGCGTGGCGCCACCATCTCACGAAGCTCTGGAGGGAGCGCAAGGTCGCGTTGCCGGCGGGAACCGCCCCGGCGGATCTGGTCGTGGTCCCCGAGGATGCGCTCTACTACGCGTGCCTCGGCTGCATCGAAATCGGCCTCGGGGAAAGCGCCGATGTCGCGCGCTACAAGGGCCGGCAGGAACTCCTCCGGTGGATCGATCGGGGCCAGCACGAGCAGAAGGCGAAGGAAGGCGCGAAGGGCCTCGTCGCGGACGAGCGGGATTTCGAATCGTTCCTTTCGAAATACGACCCGGCAACACGTGCCTGTCCGCTGCCTTCCGCCCCGGAACTGCCCTCCCTCGAAAAATCGCGGTCCGCGCGGGCTGCGATTTTTCTCGGCTGCGACTTCGGCAGCACCACCGCCAAGGCCGTCGCGCTGTGCCCCGCGGGCGAAATGGTCTTCTCCTGCTACGTGCAGTCGAAGGGCAATCCCATCGAGGATGCCAGGGCGATCTTCCGCAAGGTGCGCGAGGCCGGGCTCGAGACGATCGCCGGGCTTGCCATCACCGGGTACGGAAAGGACCTCTTGAAGGATATCGTCGGCGCGGATCTCGCCATCGTGGAGACGGTCGCGCACGCCACCGCGGCGCTCAACTTCTTCCCGGACGCGGACGTGATCTGCGACGTGGGCGGCTGCGACGTGAAGATCATGCTGCTCCGGCAGGGCACGGTCTCGGATTTTCGCCTGAACTCGCAGTGCTCCTCGGGCAACGGCGCGTTCCTGCAGGGCGTAGCCGAACGCTACGACACGCCCCTCGAGCGCTACGCCGAGCATGCGTTCAAGGCGCGCTCCGTGCCGAAGCTCGCCATGGGCTGCGGGGTGTTCCTGCAATCCGACATCGTCAACCAGCAGCGGAAGGGCTGGTCGGCCGAGGAGATCATGGCTTCCCTTGCCGCCGTGCTGCCGTTGAACGTCTGGGTCTACGCGGGTCAGCTCCAGAACCTCGCCGCGGCCGGGAGGAAGTTCGTGCTCCAGGGCGGCACCCACCGCAATCTCGCCGTGGTGAAGGCGCAGGTGGATTTCGTGAGCGGCAAGGTGCCCGGCGCCGAAGTGGTGGTCCATCCGCATCCCGGCGAGGCCGGCGCGATCGGCGCGGCGCTTTGCGCCCGCGATGCGGCACGCGGTGGCGCGCCGAGCCGCTTCCGCGGCTTCGACGCGATCGAGGCGCTGGAGTACCGCAGCACGACGAACGAGAAGACCGTGTGCCGCTGGTGCCCGGTTTCCTGCCGGCGCACCTTCATCGACGTCGTGCTGCCGGGAGCGAAGGGCCGGCCGTGGAGCAAGGTCCCGCTCGAGGCCGGCTGGGAACGCGTCGTGAGCGGCAACACCTGCCCCAAGGGGCTGCTCGAGGACGCGAACGAAATGCGCGTGGTGAAAGCCGAACTGGAGGAAGTCAAACGTGCTCACCCCAATACTGCGGAAATGGTCCGCGAAGACGCCTTCCGTCACGCCCGGCTACCGGTCGAACCTGAGGATAGCGATACCGAAAGTGCTTAACATGTGGTCCACCCATCAGTTCTGGGTGGGCCTCTTCGGAGCGCTGGGGGTGGACGGGCGGAAACTCGTCTTCTCCTCCGACAGCTCGGAAGAGCAGGCGCGCCGGTTCGCGAAGGGCCGCGGCACGGTGGACTGCTGCTACCCCGTGAAGTGCATCTCGGGCCACTACGGCGAGCTCCTCGCGCGCGAAAAGCACCGCAAGATCGACGTACTCTTCTCGCCGATGATCTACTCGCTGCCCTCGTTCCTCAAGGGCCACGTGCTCGACAATCTCGCCTGCCCGCGCGTCATGGCGGCGCCGGAGAACATCAAGGCCGGCTTTCTCAAGGAAAAGGACGCCTTCGCCGAGCGCGGCGTGCGCTACGTCACCCCGCTCGTCGCCCTCGGCGACCCGCCGCTCGTGCCGAAGCAGCTCCACCCGGCGCTCGCGGAGATCTTTCCGGACGCGACGTTCGCGGAAATGAAACGCGCGGTGAGCGAGGGATACGCCGCCCTCGATGCATTCAACGCCCGCGCGCGCAGGAAGGCCCGCGAGGTGCTCGAGCATTGCGCCGCGGCGGATCGCCCGTGCCTGCTGGTGGTCGCACGCCCCTACCACATGGACCCGGGCATCGGCCACGAGATCGAGGTCGATCTTCAGGGCTACGGCTACCCCGTGTTGTGGGCGCAGTATTTTCCGACCGACCCGCAACTTCTCGAATGGATCTTCGCGGAGGATCTGCGCGGCGGGCGGATCCGCTCGCCTTTCGACATTGCCGATGTCTGGCCCTCGTCCTACAGCGCCAACACGAACGAGATCCTCTGGGGCGCGAAAGTCGCCGCGCGCGTGCCGTGGATCGCCGGCGTGATCCGCCTCGCGAGCTACGAGTGCGGCATGGACCAGCCGACCTACACCCCGGTGCAGGCGATCGTGGAGCGCTCGGGCACCCTCTTCTTCTCGTTCCAGGAGCTCGATTCCACCAAGCCCGCCGGCTCGGTGAAGATCCGCGTCGAGACGATCGCGCACTACCTGCAGAAGTATTCGAAAGACATCATCGAGCGGAAAAAGGCCGCGGCGGCGCCCGGGTGTCCGCTCTTCGTGGCGGCGTCCGCCACGACAGGGCTTACCCCGCCTGAGCGCAGACCCGCGGCACCGGGGGACATCCCGGACAGCACGGCAGGCGCGTCATGACCTTCGAAATCATCGAAAGCGACGGCAAACCGATCAAGTCCTGGACGCGAGGCGTCCCGGTCGAGGAGGAGGCGAAGCAGCAGCTTCGGAATCTCGCGCGGCTGCCGTTCATCCACCGGCACGTCGCGGCCATGCCCGACGTCCACTGGGGATTGGGTGCCACTGTGGGCAGCGTGATCGCCACAAACGGCGCGATCATTCCCGCCGCGGTCGGCGTGGACATCGGCTGCGGGATGATGGCGAACCGCACGACGCTCGACGCCGCGGACCTGCCCGACAATCTCGCGGGGCTGCGCTCGCAGATCGAACGGCGCATCCCGCACGGGCGTACCGACAACGGCGGCGCCGGCGAGCGCGGCGCGTGGGGAACAGCGCCGGACTCTCCCGAGTTGGCGAGCCGGATGGACGCGCTCGCCGTCGTCACCGCGAAGCACCCGAAGATAGCGGACGCGGCGCGGCGGGCACCGCTGCACGCCGGAACGCTGGGGACCGGAAATCATTTCGTCGAGAGCAGCCGCAGGTTTCCCACCCGCATACATCAACCTCGCCATGCTCCACGAATCAGGCAAGGCCGCCGCACCGACGCCCGGCGCGGCGCTGTGACTGCGGATGCGCTCCTCCGGAATGGGCCTGCATCGACCGTACACGGACCCGGTGATACTCCTTCAGTTCGCCGCCGGCAGCTCGCTCGTCAGGACCGACATCTTCGTTGCAGGCCGCACGGAGCGGGGGGATGCGCTGTTTCAGCGCAATCCGGTGCTGCTGGTCGATCCGGAACTCGGCGGGAAGGCTGCCACAAGCACGGCTCCGGACTCACTGCGACGCGATCCGTAAGTCCGATGTAAGCGATCCGTGGGGCTGCGCCGGTAATCCTGTTGCCGTCGGCAATCCGCAGAGGCGCGCATGATGAACCGGATTCTCGCACTGTTGCTGTCCGTGTCGGTCGCGGCCTGCTCGCTCGCACCCCCTCGTTCCCGCGCGCCGCTCGTGGAAGTTTCGATTCCCGATTCCAGATCAGACGCGCCGGAGCCGCCACTCGCTGCGGACCAGCAGTCGTCGGAGCCGGAGGACCGGGGACCGGGGCAAACCGATCGCCGCCCCGACCCCGTACTCGGTGCCGCATTGCTGGTGCTGGTGCTCGCGCTCTACCTCGTCGCGCAGAAGGCGATCATCGATGCGTCCGTGAAGGGAACCTACCGGTGACGAACACCGACACGCCCCGCGACTCTCACTGGCCGGCTGCGCTGGAGAACCGCGAGCAGAACACCGCGCTCGTGCCGATGGGCTGCGCACCGAAGGTCGGGGAGCACGTGGAGGGAAGCGTCTGGCTTCCGGGGCACCTTGCCCCGGACGCGTCACTGCAAACACGAGGAAGCCGCCATGCACACCTACCTGAGAATAGTGAACCCCGCCGTCGCGGTGGTTGTTCTCGCGCTCTGCATCTGGGCCGCGACTCACGACAATGACACGTTCAGGTTCCGGGGCCTGGTCCTGGGCGGCATGCATACCTATTTCTTCGCCAAGGGTCTCTTCAGCGCCTCCGCGGTGTTCCTGCTCGGCCGGATCCTCATGAAGATGCTCGAGCACGGGAACGCCGGGGATGGGTCGCGTTCGCTACGCATGGAGGCGCTTTACGTCATGGCGTTGGTCGGCCTCGTGCTAAGCCTTCTGACCGGCCTGTTTCCTCACAAGGAGCAGAAGAAGGCCGCATCGCCGCAGGAAGTGAAGATAGCCGCGACGAACCCCGCGGAAATTGCGATCGTCGAGCACTACGTCGTGCGCGACGTTCAGCCGTTGCGGATCGCCGGCAAGCTCAGAAACGGCTCGGGCTACGACTGGGAGAGCGTCCTCGTGCTGGCCACGGTAGGGATCGACGGGAGGTTCGCCGCGCAATGCCGGAACGCGGCGGTCAGAGTCGGTCCGAACGCCGAGCTGCCGTTTTCGGTCGTCTGCGACAACCTCAACGTTGCGGGCGCTGGCCATGGACCGAGCTACCGGATCACGATCGAGGCGGAACGCAAGAGCCGCGAATAGACATGCAAGGCTGATCGATCGGCCATGACAAGGCGGCTCCTCGCGTTCCTCACTGCCCTCCTGCTCATCGCCTGGATCGCGTTAATGGCCTGGCTCAATCATCGCCACGTCTATGAAGGCAAAGCCTGGCATCCATCGCGGCCGGACTCTCGACCCCGGCCGCACGTTCCGGTATCTGCGCGCGGCCGCCTGTGTCGCGCTCCTCGTGTTCGCACGCGCTGCACACGCCGTCGAGCCTCCGGAGATTCGCGTGAGCGAATCAGAACCCGTGCAGGGCGCGCAGTTACGGCCGCCCTGCCCGGGGAGGACTCGCGGCGGGACGACTGCGATCGTCGCCGAACCGGCCGCACCGGTACAGGTCGGCGTCTGGATCGAGTCTCCCGGCGGTGACCCCGCCAGTTCGTCGAGTTCGGCCCTGAGGTCGGCGGGGCGGGCCACCGCGAACTGGGTGTCGGCGTGGCAGCCCGCCGGATACCCGCTCGGGATCCTCGGCCTGCTGGCGACGCCTGCGGCGCTTGTCTCGGGCGCATTGCAGGGATGGCACGAAACGGGCGAGCATGCCGCACGGCACCATGCGGCAGCGGCGGCGATACAGGCCGGGATGCGCGACCTCGGACCCGAGCTTGCCCGGATCGTCGCAGACCGGGTCGACGCCGGCCGGAACGAAAAGGTGGTCCGGCTCGATCAGGATGCCGTGCTGGTGCGAAAGCGCTACCGCGACCTCGCCGCCTGCGGCATCGCGGCGGTGATGGAGATCGGGATCGTCCGCGCCGGACTCTCCGCGCCTTCGGTGGTCGAGTACACGATGCGCCCGACGATCGTCGCCCGCGTACGGGCCGTGCGCACGGCCGACGAAGTGGAGGTGCTCTCGGAGGATTTCCGGTTCGACGGGCGGTATCACGCATTCGAGGCCGTGCTGGCGGACGACGGTCGTGCAGCCAGGGAGGACCTCGCGCGGGGGCTGCACGAAATCGCTGCGCGAATTGCCGCGTGGCGCAACTGAGCATCCAGCGGTAAATTCGCCGCAGTAGCACCGCGGCTGTAGGGACAGCGGACGTCCGGCCGCGGGCCTGCGACCACTCGAACACCCGCGTCGGACCCGCGACACGATGCTGCTGACGATCACCACCACGCACCGCCCCGCGACCGATCTCGGCTACCTGCTCGCCAAGAACCCGGCGCGCACGCAGTCCTTCCCCCCTCGCGCACGGGCAGGCGCATGTGTTCTACCCGGAAGCGCGGGAGGACCGCTGCACCGCCGCGCTGCTCCTCGACCTCGACCCGGTCGGGCTCGTGCGCGGAACCGGAGCGGGCCGGGGCAGCGGCACGCTGGAACAGTACGTGAACGACCGGCCGTACGTCGCCTCCTCGTTTCTTTCCGTCGCCATTGCGCAGGTCTACGGTTCCGCGCTGAGGGGTTCGAGCCGGGAGCGTCCCTCGCTCGCGGATGCGGAGATCCCGCTGGAGGCCGCCGTGCCAGCGCTTTCCTGCCGTGGCGGCGAGGCGCTTCTGCGCAGGCTGTTCGAACCGCTCGGCTACGCCGTCGCCTGCGAAGCACTGCCTCTCGACGAGCGCTATCCGGAGTAGGGCGAGAGCGCGCTTTGCTCGCTTCGCCCCGCCGCGTCCTGCCGGCTGCAGGACCTGCTTGCGCACCTCTACGTGCTGCTGCCGGTCATCGACGACGACAAGCACTACTGGGTGGGCGAGGACGATCTCGAAAAGCTCCTCGCAAGGGGAGAGCGCTGGCTGCCGCGGCACCCGGAGCGCGAGGAGATCGTCAGGCGCTACCTGCGGCGCCGGGGGCCCCTGGTGCGCGAGGCGCTCGCACGGCTCGTCGCCGACGAGGATCCCGAGCCGACCACTTCGGAAGCTGCGCGTGCCCGCGAAGAGGACGTCCTCGAGGAAAAACTGAGCCTCAACGACCAGCGCATCGGCACGGTCATCGTGGTGCTCCGGGAAGCCGGGGCGCGCAGCGCGAGCTCGTCGCGGCGCCGGCGGCACGCATGTATTGCGAGCCGCTGCGCCCGTTGCGCCCTCCCGCGGACCCGGAGCAAGCCCTGCCCGATCGCCCGTACGGCGACCTCCTCGACAGCGGCGACGTCCTCGGAAAACGCATCGTGCGGCCCCGGGTTCACCGCGCGATCACGGTACGCGAGGAGAACGCGATCGCCGCGCTGGAGAGCGAGCCCGTCGATCCGCGCCTGTAAGCGACCTGTATCCCCGCCGTAAGCGATCCGCGGACGACACGGGCGCAGTCTGGACCCACCAGCCGGGTTTATCCGCCGCCGGCTGAACCAGCCGCCAGGAGGGTCCATGAACGCCATTCGCCATCGCCGCCTGCCGCGACTCGCCTTCGCCGCCGCCGTTCCGGTGCTCGTCCTGTCCGGGTGCTACGCAATTCCGGTCGGTCAGGAGCAGAACGGCACGCCGTACTACGCCTACTCTCCGGTGCCGCCGGTCTACGCGCCGCGCGCCACTCCGGGCGGGCCCGTGGTCCTGCCCGCCGGACCGGTCGCCGCCGAGCTCACGGTGAAGCTCTATCCCGTCAACGACCTCGCCAACCAGACCGGCGTGCTGACCGGGACCGTCACCAACATGATGACCGGCAAGGGGCGCTTCGCCTTCAACTACCAGGGAGAGATGCTGGTGGGCGAGGCGACGCGCGTCGCGAACGACGAGCGCCGCGGCATCGCGAGCGCCTACGGGCCGCGCGGCACCTTCGCGCACTGCGAGTACCAGATGAGCACGGCCCGCATGGGCGCGGGAACGTGCACGTTCTCGAACGGCGCCCAGTACCAGGTGCATATCGGCAGTTGAATTGTGCTCTTGCGCAATTCCACCCTGGATTCCGGAATTCGCATGGGCAATTTTCGCAAGGAACGGTAGGCCCCTTTCCGGTCACGGGATCAGCCGGGCTTTGCCCGGCATCCCGTCGAGGGAGCGGACGTGAGACTCCGGATCGCAATGCTCTGCGGGGTGCTGCTCGTCGGACCCGGTTGCGCCACCGGCCCGTTGTCGCAACGGGAGCGCGGAAGTGGCGAACCCGCCGTCATCGGCGTCGCCAGCGCGCCGCCGGTCCCGCCGCAAGCGCCCCCTGCGCGGCCATTCGGCGCGGTGGAAGGCGCGGCCGCAGGCGCCGCGGCGGGATTTTCCTACGCCGTGCTTCTGAATCTGCTCGCCTGCGCCTTGATCGTGCCCCTTGCCCCCGTCGGATGTGCGGCGCTGGTTCCCGAGCTTGCCGCCTACACCGTCGCCGGGGCGGTCGCTGGAGCCGCGTCCGCGGAGCCGCCGCCAACCGCCCGGCTGGTGAATGAAGCTCGATCCTCGGTAGCCCGTGCGCTCACCGAGCCGGGGGTCCAGGCGGCGTTCCGCAATCACGTCGTCGAGCACGGCCGCAGGAAATTCCGCCACCGGTTCGTGGACCTGCCGGACGGCGCGCCGTCCGGCGACGTGGACGTGGTGCTCGAGGTCGGAATCGCCAGGATCGACGTGATCCCGGAATTCCAGGCGCCGCTGCTTGCGCTCGCCATGGAAGCGAGGGCAAGCCTGATCGATCGCCGGAACGGCGCCCGTATCGCCTCCCGGCGTTACCGCTTCACGAGCGAGACGCGCCACATCGCGGCCTGGGGGGAAAACAATTCGCGCCTTCTGCGGGCCGCGATCGAGCGCGGCTCGGGCAATCTCGCGGAGCGGATCGCGGGGGACCTGCTCCGCGAACGCTGAAGCATCGAGCCGGCGGCGCTCGCTGCGCCAGCGCCGCACGAAACGAACCCCGGAGAAAGGGGGAAACCGTGATCCGATCAAGACAGATCCTCACCGTCGTCTCGTGTATCGCCTTGCTGATCGTGCAATCCGGCTGCGCCGTGACCCCGCCGCGCCTGACCGACCATGAGAAGGCGAATCTCGGAACGATAGCGGTGGCGGCGGGCCGGTCCACGCCTGCCGTCAGGATCCAGGGGCCCGGCACGAGCGGAGGGTTGGCGGGGGTTGCGATCGGCGGCGGCCTCGGGGTGGCGGTGGCCGCAGGCTGCACGCCCCAGCCGCTCATGGTTATCTCGTGCGGCACGGTCCTCCTGCTGTCGACCGCGCTCGGAGCCGCGGCCGGGGGCCTGATAGGCTCGCAGGTCGAGTCTCATGTCAAAGGGAAGCAGGTAACCGAAGCCTCCCGTCTCCCGCTGGACGGGATCGAGATCCAGATCGCGCTGCGGGAGCGCGTCATACAGCGCGCCCGGGAGACGACGCCGTTTTCCTTCGTCGCGGTCGAGCTTCCGGGTTCCGCGCCCGCCGCCGGCGAGTCCGGCTACGGGACCTTTCCGGACCGGGGAATCGATACGCTGCTGGAGATCGACGTGCTCGACGTCGGAACGCGGCGAGGCCATGGCGAGCTTCTCGCCCTGACGATGAGCTGTCGTGCCCGGGTCATTCGCGTGGCGGACCGCGCGGTTCTCGCGGAGGGCGTATATCGGTACCGCAGCGACGAGCGGACGTACGAAGCGTGGACAGACGGCGACGCCGAGGTGCTCCGGACTTCGCTCGAGAGCGCCTATGCGGGCCTCGCGGAGCAGATCGTGATGGGGCTGTTCGCGGCGCCCGGAAGCGCGCCGCGCGAGCCGGTTGCGACGGCGCCCGCGACCCGGGTCGCTCCGGAACCCGCGCAGCCGCACGCCGCTGCAGCCGCGGCGCGGGAGGCCCCGCAGTACGCGCTTCGCCCGCGCTATCCCGAGCTCCGCCGGTGCGTGATATGCGCCTCGGGCAACGGCATCGGCGGCATCGAGTTCGTCGCGCTCGATACGCTTACGCCGGCGCTCGCCTGGGAGCCGCTTGCGCACGCAGGGGCTTCTCCCGGCACTCGGCAACGCGACGCCGGCACGCCGCGCAACGTCCGTTACGACGTCGCCCTCCACACGGCGCGGTTCGACGAGCGCGCCGGCGTCTGGATTCCCGGCGCGGCGATCTACGTGCGTGAACGCCTGACGCAACCCGGCCACAGGGTGGAGCCGCCGCTGGAGCCCTGCACACGGTATTTCTGGACGTTTCGCGTCCGGTTCGACCTTTACGGCGTGGAGCATGCGACGGCGTGGATGAGCGAGTACCATCGCCCGCCGGCCTCGGGCCTCTTCGCCACGCTCGACGGCCTGATCGCGCTGCTGCCGGCCTCCCCGGAGCTCGCCGCGTTGCGGGCACAGCCCTCCTCCTATCACTACCGCTTCATCACGCCTCCCGCGGACGCTGCCGGCACCTGCCCGCCGTGAGCGTTCGCGAAGCGGTTGACGGCGCGTTTCGCGCCGTCCTCTCCCGCCGCCCTTCGGGAGGAAAACGCGCCGGGGCGTGCTAAACTCGCCGGACTTTCTCCGCCGCGAGGCCGCGCGTGGAATCCTCCGCCGCGACGCCGCAGAAGGACGCGGGCGCCGCAGCCAGTCCCGAAGCGCTGATCGAGCTCATCCGGCAGCTTGCCACCGAACTGCACCCCGGCCGCGCCGCGATTCCGTCCGGACTCGATCACCGTCTGGAGGAGGACTACGGCTTCGACAGCCTCTCGCGTGTCGAGCTCTTCCTGCGGATCGAGAAGCGCTTCGGGGCGAGCCTGCCCGAGGCGGCCATGACGGCCGTGGAAACCCCGCGCGATCTCCTCCGCGCGATCCTCGCCGCAAGCCCGGCGCGCGCCGCGCACGCGGTCGCGATCGAGCGCGTCGCGGCGCTCGCCACGGAATCGGAGACGCCGGAGGACGCCGCGACGCTGCCGGAAGTGCTCGCGTGGCACGTGCGCCGCCATCCGTCGCGACCGCACCTCGTCCTGCAGGACGAGGACGGCGCCGAGCGCACGGTCACCTACGCGGAACTCGACCAGGCGGCGCGCGCGCTCGCGGCCGGCCTCATCGAGCGCGGCATCGAGCCGGGGCAGGCGGTGGCGATCATGCTGCCCACCAGCGTCGAGTATTTCTTCAGCTTTTTCGGGATTCTGCTCGCGGGGGCGATCCCGGTGCCGATCTACCCGCCCGCACGCCCCTCGCAGATCGAGGATCACCTCAAGCGGCACGCGGGCATCCTTTCCAACGCGCTCACCGTCGCGCTCATCACGGTGGCGCAGGCGAAACCCCTCGCGCTGCTGCTCAAGCCCCGCGTCGAAACCCTGCGGGGGGTCGTGACGCCCGAGGAACTCGCGCGCCCGGGCGCCGCCGCGACGCCGCACCGCGGCCGCGCGCAGGATATCGCGTTGATCCAGTACACCTCGGGCAGCACGGGGGATCCCAAGGGGGTCGTGCTGACCCATGCGAATCTCCTCGTCAACATCCGCTCCATGGGGCGCGCGCTCCGCGTCGATCCTTCCGACGTCTTCGTGAGCTGGCTCCCGCTCTACCACGACATGGGGTTGATCGGCGCGTGGATGGGGAGCCTCGTCTACGGCTTCAAGTACCCGGTGATCTCGCCGCTCTCCTTCCTCTCGCGACCGGAGCGGTGGCTGCGCGCGATACACCGCCACGGCGGCACGCTCTCGGGCGGCCCCAACTTCTGCTACGAACTGTGCCTGCGCCGCATCGACGACGCCGCCATCGGGGGGCTCGATCTCTCGACGTGGCGCTTCGCCTTCAACGGCGCGGAACCCGTCTCGCCCGACACGATGGCGGCGTTCACGGCGCGTTTCGGGCGCTACGGCTTCCGGCCTGAGGCGATGGCGCCGGTGTACGGACTCGCGGAAGCGACGCTCGGCGTCGCGTTCCCGCCGCCCCTGCGCGGCCCGCTGCTCGACCGCGTCGATCGCGCGGCGTTCATGAACGGCGGCCGGGCCGTGCCGGTCGGACCGGAGCACGCGGACGCGCTCGTCCACGTTTCCTGCGGCGTGCCGATCCCGGCCCACCAGGTGCGCGTGGTGGACGGTGACGGGCGCGAGCTGCCGGAGCGCGCCGAGGGACACGTCCAGTTCACCGGCCCCTCGGTCACGAGCGGCTACTTCCGCAAGCCGGAGGCGACGGCGAAGCTCCTGCACGGGCAATGGATGAATACCGACGACTACGGCTACGTCGCCGCCGGCGAGCTCTACATCACCGGGCGCATCAAGGACACGATCATCCGCGCCGGACGCAACATCCACCCCCACGATCTCGAAGAGGCGGTGGGCAATCTCGAGGGCGTACGCAAGGGCTGCGTCGCCGTCTTCGGCAGCCGCGACGAGCGGGCGGGGACCGAGCGGATCGTCGTGCTCGCCGAGACGCGCGAGGAAGACCCGGCGCGGCGGGAAGCGCTGCGCGCGCGCATCAACGACCTCGCGGTGGCGCTGATCGGCACGCCGGCCGACGACATCGTGCTCGCCGCGCCGGGAACGGTGCTGAAGACTTCCAGCGGCAAGATCCGCCGCGCCGGCAGCCGCGAGCTCTACGAGCGCGGCGGCAAGGTCGAGCGCCGCGCCGTGTGGCTGCAGGTGGCGCGGCTCGCGTGGGCGGCGCTCCTGCCGCAGGCGCGGCGCACGCTGCGCGCCGGGACCGACAAGCTCTACGGCGCGTGGGCGCTGCTGCTCCTCGGCACGCTGGGGGCGTTCAACTGGATCCTGTGCGCGCTCCTGCCGCGTCCCGCGTGGGCGTGGGCCACGAGCCGCTTCATGGCGCGGGTCTTTCTGCGGGCGATCGGCATGCCGCCCGCGGTGCGCGGCATCGGGAACGTTCCCGCCGGCCGGAGCTGTGTCTTCGCGGTCAACCACGCGAGCTACCTCGATGGCGTGGTGGTGGTCGCGGCGCTGCCGCAGCCCGGCGCTTTCATCGCCAAGCGCGAGCTGCTTGCGCACTGGGTGCCGCGCATCTACCTGAAATCGATCGGCGCCGCCTTCGTCGAGCGCTATGACGCGCAACGCAGCGTCGGGGACGCCGCGCAGTTCGCCGCATCGGTGCGCGCCGGGCAATCCGTGATCGTGTTTCCCGAGGGCACTTTCCGGCGCATGCCGGGGCTGCTGCCGTTTCGCATGGGGGCGTTCGTCATCGCCGCGCAGGCCGGCGCGCCCGTCGTGCCCGTGACGCTGCGCGGAACCCGCTCCGCGCTCCGCGACGGCCAGTGGCTGTTTCGCCGATCGAGCTTGAGCGTCACCGTCAGCGCGCCGATCGCACCGGAGGGCCGCGACTGGAACGCCGCGATACGGCTCCGCGATGCAACGCGGGCCGAAATGCTGCGTCTCGCCGGCGAGCCGGACCTGGACGACGAGACGGCGCTTCCGTTCAAGCAGGCTGCCACGCGGGACCTCCCGCCGCCGCAGCCCCCCGGTCGGTGAGGAAGGCCGGTCCGTGCGGCTGCTGATCCTGCACGACGAGCCCGCGCGTGACGCCCGGACCGACGAGGTACTCGAGCAGCTCCGCACGGTGGCGGCCGCCCTGCGCGGCGCAGGTCGCGCCGCGTCTGGTAGCCGCTGACGGCCGACGGCTGGCGGCCCAGTCTCAGGTCCCGCGCCCCCACAGCCCGCAGTAGCGGCGCAGCACGAACGGGAGATTGTTCTTGTAGCCCGGCCAGTTGGCGTACCTGGGTAACTGCAGGTCGCGCTCCACGTCGTCCCAGCACTTGCCTTCCCGGGCAGCCTCCTTCACGGTCTCCGAGGCGTACTGAAGGAACTCGAGCTGAGCCTGCGCGTCCTTCCTGGTGCCGAGCCGCCCACCGGGCGCGCCGGGGTGGCCGGGAATGAGACGATCCCAGTCGAGCGCCAGCATCTCCTTGATGGAAGCCTCGACCTCCAGCGGATGGAAGTCGATCATCCCGCGCCCCGGCACCGAACCGACGGGAAGCACGTCCACCACGAACAGGATGCGTTCCTTCGGCAGGCGCATGGCAATGGTGCTGTCGGAGTGATTGAGCCCGTGGTAGGTGAGCTCGAGCGTGGTATCACCGAGGCGTATCGTCCGCTTGCTGTTGAAGGTCTCGTCCGGCAGCGGGGTATGCGGATCGTTCACCGCCACGAGCCGCTCCCAGGCGCGGGCGTGCGCAACGATGGTCGCGCCCGCGTCCTTGAAGGGCTGACCGCCGGCGATGTGGTCGTAGTGGTGGTGGCTGTAGATGAGGTAGCGAATCGGCGCCTTCGTGATCTTGCGGATTTCCTCGATGTAGGTCTTCACGGCCTGCGGGCGCCCGTAGCCGATCGGGTCGGTGGCGATGACTCCCGCCGAAGTCACGACGAACATCGCCTGATGCCCGCCGTAACGAAAGACGTAGACGTTGTCGGTTCCCTCCACCTTCGTCGTCGCGTAGAGTGGGGGCTTCGCGGCCGGCGCGCCCTTGACCTGCGCCGCCGCCGGCGCGGCACCGAGGGTAAGTCCCAGGACAACCGCGGCAATACCCGTGCGCTTCATGTGTTCTCCCCATTTGGCCGGATCGATGTTCCGGCACCGGTAGCTAACACCGGCAGCCGCCTGTTCATTCCCGCCGCCGCGCGCGCCACCACCGTGCCCGCGCCCACTCCAGGGGCGAATTCAAGTCCTGTCGATGGACGACGTAATCGGTGGATCGGCCTCGCGCCCGAACCGGGCCGGGCCGCGCGGCAAGGCTGTTGCATTGACATGCCCCGAGGAGGAAACTCGCGCCAGGGAGGAACCGGGAGTGGAAACCGCATGATCGCATGCAACACGATGATCCGGATGGCGGGTGTAGTCGCCGCGCTCGCCGCCTTCGGCGGCCTCTCGCCCGCCCGCGCCGCCGAGCCCGGTGACGAGACCGTGATGCTCGTTGCCAAGCCGGCGCTCCGCGACCGGCTCTACGGCGCGACGATCCTCATCACCAAGCCGGTCGGCAACCGCCGGCACATCGGTCTGATCGTCAACAAGCCGACGCCGATGACGCTCGGGCGCCTCTTCCCGGGACACGAGCCGTCGCTCAAGGTGACCGATCCCGTCTATCTGGGTGGTCCGGTCAGCACCGAGGTGATCTTCGCTCTCGTGCGGCGCCCGGACAGCCCCGGCAGTCGCTCGATGCAGCTCACGCCGGATCTTTTTCTCGTGCTCGACCGTGAACTGGTGGACAAGGTGATCGAGGGGGAAGCAGAGCACGCCCGCTTCTTCGCCGGGATGGTGCTGTGGCGCCCGGGAGAACTCCGCGCCGAGATCGAGCGCGGCTTCTGGTACGTCATCGACGCCGATGCGAGCCTGGTGCTGCGCAAGTCGATGGCCGGCTTGTGGGAAGAACTCGTCAAGCGCTCCGAGCGCGAGCGCCACCTCATACGCACCGGAAACGACATCGGGGCGTCCCCCGCGCCGCTATTCTGAGCCCGGCTCGCCGCGCGGGGCCGGTTGTCCGGGGTTTCCCTAGGGCGTGACGCCCGCCTCCTTCACGACGCGCGTCCACTTCTCCAACTCGGAGCGGATGAACGCCGCGAACGCATCCGGCGTGCTCGCTTGCGGAATCACCCCGTTCGCTTCGAACGCCTTGCGTACTTCCGCCGATTCCACCGCGGCCGCGACCTCGGCCTGAAGCCGCTTCACGATCGCGTCCGGCGTACCGCGCGGCGCGAGGATGCCGCCCCACAGGACGTTCACGTAGCCCTTTACGCCCGCCTCCTGCATGGTCGGCACCCTGGGGAGCACCGGCACGCGTTTCTCCGTCGTCACGGCAAGCGCCTTGAGTCGCCCGGAATGAATGTAGCCGACCGCCGAGGGCAGCGTCGGGATTGCCATCTGGATGTGGCCCGCGACGAGGTCCGTCGAGGCCTGCACGCTCCCCCGGTACGGTACGTGGGTAAGCTTCACCTTCGTCAACAGGATGAAATGCTCGACCGCGAGGTGCGTGGTCGCGCCGACTCCCGCGGAACCGAACTGGATCTCGCCCGGGCGGGCGCGCGCGAGCCGCAGCAGGTCGGCGACCGTGCTGGCCGGCAGCGAAGGGTGCACGACCAGAACGAGGGGAATGTTGCCCACCAAGCTGACCGGAACGAAATCGCGCACCGGGTCGTAGCGGACCTTCGGATTGACGACGGGGTACTGGGTGAGCTCCGAAGTCGACCCGAGCAGGATCGTGTAGCCGTCGGCGGGCGCCCGCGCCGCCAACTCCGCGCCGATGCTGCCGGCCGCTCCGACACGGTTCTCGACGACCACCGGCTGCGAGAAGCGCTCGCTCATGTGCTTCGCAACCGCCCGCCCGACCGTGTCGGAACCACCGCCCGCGGTAAACGGCACGATCATGCGCACGAGCTTCTCGGGGTAGCGCTGCGCCGACGCGCTCGCCGCGCAGAAGGCGGCGAGCACGGCACATGCGGCAAGGCGGCTTCTCATCGATCATCTCCCGTGGTCCCCGCGCCTCGCGCCGGGCGCTCCGGAAACGCCCGAGCGCGCGGGTGACCCATGTTAGCATGGCTCGCGAACGCATCGCGGGCCGCGGGCCCGCCGCGATGGAGGACCGGATGAATTTCTCGATGAGGCACAGCAACCCGGCGGGACTGTGGACTTCTCCGCGGTTGACGCAGATGGTCGAAGTGCAGGGCGCGCGCCTTATCGTCCTCTCGGGTCAGACCGCCGCAAACGCCGATTACAAGGTCGGCGCGCGCGAGTTCCGCGCGCAAGCCGACGCGGTCTACGACAACATCGAGCTTGCCCTGCGCGCGGCCGGGGCGACGCTCGCGAACGTCGTCAAGACCACGACCTATCTCGTCGACGCGAAGGACATCGCGGCCCTGCGCGAGGTCCGCGCGCAGCGCTACAAGGCGCTCGCGGCGCCGCCCGCGAACACGCTGCTCGTCGTCTCCCGGCTGGCGGAACCCGAGTTCCTGATCGAGATCGACGTCGTTGCCGCCGTGCCCGCCGTCACCTGAGCCAGCCCTTCGCGAGAAAGCCGTAGAGCACGGCAAGCATCGTCACCAGCGTCACGAAAGCCACTTCGCCGGGCGTGACCGCCCACGGGCTGTCGGCGAGGTTCATGCCGAGCGGCCCCCCGGTGACGGCCGGAATCCCCGGGAGCGCGCTCACGATGGCGAGGAGCCGCGCCGCAGGTGTGCGAGAGCACGTGGCGGACCAGCACGCCCGCCTTGCCCGCGCCGGCGAATTCCGAATTGCGCTCGAACTCCTCGCGCACGGCCCCGTGGCGCGGGTCGCAAACGCCGTTGATGAGTACCGCTGCCTGGTCCATGAGTGCCCCTTCATGCCGGGCCCCCGCGCTGACGCCGATGCGGGCCGGCTGTCGATTCAGTCCCCCCGGAGCGCTCGCGTCTCCGTGGTGTCGCGCGCATCTTCGGCCAGCAGATCGCGGGCCTGCTGCTGCAAGGCCCGGTATGAGTGTTCCCACTCGCCCTCCCGCGGCGTCGTTCGCGCGAGCCGGCGCACCAGGGTGATCGCAGCCTGTGCCGCCTGCCGGGCGCGTTTCAACTGGCCGAGAACCTCGTCATACCGGTCGGCGTGAACGAGTTCGATCTTGCGGTCCTGGCACACGCCTATGCACGGCCGGGGTGCCTCGATCTTGCCGCATCCGATGCATTGCCAGGCTTGCACCCGCTCACCCTCACCGCCGCGGGCGAGCAACGGCGCCGCCGATGGATCGTTGTCCCATGTCATCTGTGGCACCTCGAAGCCAGAAGTCCGACACCACGGTGCGAGACCGCGCGCGGCCGGAGCGTCTTTCGAAGATCACGCGGGCGTTGCGCGCACGCCTTCATCTCACGCGAACCAGCAGCCAGAGCAGCAACGCGAACGCGAGACTCCAGCATAGCGATGCGACCAGCAACATCACGTGCGTGTCGCCGACGCCCAGTCCGCTGGTTACGCGCGCCATCGCCGCTCCGCCAACCAGCAGCGTACCCCATACCGGCAGGCGCGCGCGCGAGGGATCCTTGCGCGCCTTCAAGAGCCGCGTCATCGCCATCACGTTCAACGTGAGTGTGCCGAGACTGCCGGCGGTTATGACGTGCAGCGCCGGCGCCAGGTAGCGCCCGGCCGCGAGTGCAATGCCGTAGAAGGCGAGACCGATCGCGAGCCAGGCATAGCCGGCGGCGAGACAGAGCAGGTCCGGCCGGCCCCGCAACGCCCAGAGCCGCCAGCGCAGCAGGCGCGCCGTTGCGAGAGCGCTCGCGGCAACCATTGCCGACGCGCCGATGCCGGCACCCCAGGGCCGGTCCGCAAACGGCGCGGATGCGGCGGCGATCGCCATCGTCACGATCAGGCCGCCTTCGAGCCGCGGTTGCACGCGCGCCTCGAGCCGCTCGCCCTGGCGGTGGAACTGGCCGGCGACCGTGGGCGCGATCAGCCGGCCGCCCATGAACAACATCAACAGGGACACCAGCGGAATGGAGACGCCGAGCACCGCGTGCGCGGCGGCTCCCGCGCCGGCATGCAGCGCGACCTGGAGAGCGATCGCGCTCCCGCAAATTGCCGTCAGAACGATCGGCAGGGCCTGGTTGCGCCATTTCTTGGCGCTTCCGGCCAGACGCGGCGCGAGCTGAAACACGAGCAGTGTCGCAAACCCGATGTTCGTGGCCATGGCTGCGATGCTTTGCGGCGCGACCAGGAATGCCACGCGGGCGCTCGCCCAGAGCCCGAACAGCAGTACGAGATGGCGCGCAGTGACCGGGCCAAGCTGATTGCCGGCTATCACCCCCAGGGCGAAGCCGAACAGCATTTCGTGCGCGTGTCCGGCCGGAGTAGCGAGGCCGGGCGGAGCCGGCACGTATCCGAGCAGCGACAGCACGAAGGCGGGAAGCACCAGCATGCCGTAGGCCGCGGCCGCGGGGAAGAACACGGCGTTGCCGGGAACGCGCGCCCCTCTTGCGCCATCCGCGGTCACGTGCGGGCGATCGACGGAGACGGCCGATCGCTCGTGACCTTGTCTCGGGACCGCGGTGAGAATCCCCTCACCCCTTCCATGCCTCCGGGTCCACCGGGTGCCGGTCATACTTTCCCACGCCCTGAACCAGCACGAAGCGGCATGGGCGCCCGCCGCGAGAGGTGATCCTGTGGGGCCGATTCGTCGGGACGGCATGACTCTCGCCGACGGCAAGCAGGACGCGCTCGCGGGGACCGAGCATCTCGATCTGGACGATCCCCTCGAGGCAGTACGTCGTATCGGTGATAACGGTGTGGTAGTGCCAGGGAATCTCCTCGCCCGGCGCGAGGGTGCGCTCCTGCACACCCACGTCGTTGCCCCTGGCGATCCAGTTGATCCTGCCCGCGCGAATGTAGGTGTCGTTCATGAGGTGCTCCGGAAATCCGCGGCCGGTCGAGTCGATTTGATGGGCGGAGTGTTCACGCTCGCGCCTTCTTCAGAAAGCCGCCAGCCGGGGCGCCTGCGCGGAAACCCCGGGAATCGGCCCGGCTCACCCGGCGGCAGCTCATGTCGCCGGGTGCGGGCGATAGCTCCCCGCGGGCGCCCTGAACGGGATGGCAAGACGATTCCAGCCGTTGATCGCCACGATCGCCAGCGTGAGGTCCACCAGCTCCTTTTCCGAAAAGTGTCCGCGCAGCTCCGCGTAAAGCGAGTCATCCACGGGATGCCCGGAGAGGGAGGTCACCGCCTCGGTCCAGGCAAGCGCCGCGCGCTCGCGGGGACTGAAAAACGGGGTCTCGCGCCACGCGGACAGGAGATACAGGCGCTGCTCGGATTCGCCCGCGGCTCTCGCGTCCTTCGTATGCATGTCGAGGCAGTACGCACAGCCGTTCACTTGCGACGCGCGTGTTTTCACGAGTTCCAGCAAGGAATGCTCGAGCCCGCAACCATTGACGTAATCCTGCAGGTGGCGAAGGGCGGCGATCCCCTGTGGCGCCAGTTTCAGATACTCGAGCCTCTGTTCCATGCTCCAGACTCCCGATCAACTGCTCGCCTTGCATCCGTCGTGCGCCACCGGCGAGCGCAGCGGGTCGCGCAAGACATGGCGGAGCGGCGTCGATCACCGCAGGATCGCCCGCACGGGACGGCCCCGTGCATCGCCCGCGCGCTCGAAGAGGAGGAATCGATTCCGGAGAATCGATTATCCGTCCGCTCAACGGGCAGCGCAAGCGCCTTCGCCCGGGGCGTGGCCGAGACGTGCCTCGACGCCTTCCGCTCCCGGGAGACAGGCGCTTCCACGGAAGAGCGGGATGACGCCGCGTGCGGCAGTGCGGCCAGTCGGCGACTCGCGGCGGCCGGGACGCCGGCGGCTGGCGGGGCCCCCGTCCGCCGCCGGTCATGCCACGGGAAACATTTCCCCGCCTCCTCTGTCATAATCTCCACGCGGCGCGCGGGCTCCCGCGCACGTCAGCGGCATTTCTTTCGACACGACGACAAGGAGGCGGTCATGCGCGATGGAACCAAGCCAGTTGTTCAACCGGTGGACGCGCAGGAGGAACCCCGGCGAATTCAAGGCGTTTCGCGCCGCAAGCTCATCCGCGCCGCGGGCGCGGCGGGGCTCGCGGCAAGCGTGGGCCCGTTCATCCTCACGCGGCCGGCGCGTGCGGCGAGCAAGACGCTGAAGATCCTGCAATGGGCGCATTTCGTGCCGGCGTACGACAAGTGGTTCGACAACGAGTACACCAAGAAGTGGGGCGAGAAGAACAACACCCAGGTGATCGTCGATCACGTCGGCATCCCGGCGATCAACTCGCGCGCCGCGGCGGAGGTCTCGGCGCAGAAGGGACACGATCTTTTCATGTTCCTGTGGCCCGCGCCGACCTACGAGACGCAGGTCATCGATCACAAGGAGATCTACCAGGAGGTCGAGCGCAAGCACGGCAAGGCGATCGACCTCGCGGTGAAGAGCACGTACAACCCGAAGACCAGGAAATACTTCGGCTTCTCCGACAGCTTCGTTCCCGACCCGGTGAATTACCGCATCGACCTCTGGGGCGAGGCCGGCATGGCGAAGGGGCCGGCGACCTGGGACGACGTGCTCAAGGTCGGCAAGAAGATCAAGGACAAGCACAATATCCCGGTCGGCATCGGGCTCTCCGCCGAGCTCGATACCGCGATGGCGGTGCGAACAATACTCTATTCGTTCGGCGGCTCGGTGCAGGATCAGCAGGGCAAGGTGATCCTCGATTCCAAGCACACGCTGGAAGCGGTCAAGTTCGTTAGGGCGCTCTACAAGGAAACGATGACCCCGGAGGTGATGGCGTGGGACGCGTCCTCCAACAACCGGGCGCTGATCGCGGGGAAGCTGTCGCTGTGCCTGAACGCGATTTCGACCACGCGCACGGCGGAAAACGACAAGCTGCCCATCGCCGAGCAACTGGGGCTCACCAAGGCGCTGAAAGGCCCGGTGCGCGCCATCGGGCTCGAGCACGTGATGAACTGCTACGTGATCTGGAACTTCGCCGAGAACAAGGACGGCGCGAAGAAGTTCCTGGTGGACTACATAGACAACTACCTCGAGGGCTTCAAGGCGAGCCAGTACTACAACTTCCCGTGCTTCCCGAAGACCGTGCCGGACCTGCCGAAGATGCTGGCCGACGATCCGCACAAGCCGAAGGGCAAGTACTCGGTGCTTGCCGACGTGCTGCAATGGGCGACCAACGTCGGCTATCCCGGGTACGCCAACGCGGCGATCGACGAGATCTTCAATACCTGGGTGCTCAACACCATGTTCGCCAAGGCCGCGAGCGACACCCTGTCGCCCGAGGCCGCGATCAAGGAAGCGGACAAGAAGTGCAAGGCGATCTTCGCCAAGTGGCAGGCGAAGAAACTGGTCTGACGATCCGTGCGTAGTACCCGTTTGCCCCCGCGCCGCGGCGGCGCGGGGGCGGGGCGCGGGTAGCCGTTCCGCGCACGAACCAGGGGTGGCGGAGAATCCAATGGCCACGGTAGAGACCCGCGCGCTGACCAAGCGTTTCGACGCGAATAACGCGGTCGACGGCATCGATCTCCTCGTGAGGGAGGGCGAATTCCTGGTGCTGCTCGGCCCCTCGGGCTGCGGCAAGACCACGCTTTTGCGCATGCTCGCCGGGCTGGAGACGCCCACCTCCGGGGACGTGCTGATCGGCGGCGAGATCGTGACGTGGCTGCCGCCGCGCGCGCGCAACATCGCGATGGTGTTCCAGAGCTACGCGCTCTATCCGCATCTCTCGGTGCGCAGAAACATCGCGTTCCCGCTGCAGGCGGTGGGCATGCACCGGGACGAGATCGCGAAGAAGGTCGAAGCGGCGGCCACGATGTTCGGCATCGAGCAGCTGCTGCACCGCAAGCCACGCCAGCTCTCGGGCGGCGAACGCCAGCGCGTGGCGCTCGCGCGCGCGGTGGTGCGCAATCCGGTGGTGTTCCTGCTCGACGAGCCGCTCTCGAACCTGGATGCCAAGCTGCGCACCTCCGCCCGCGACGAGCTGCAGCAGTTCCAGCGCAGGCTCGCCACCACGACCGTCTATGTCACGCACGACCAGGTCGAGGCGATGGGACTGGGCGACCGCATCGCGGTGCTAAATCGCGGCCGCATCCACCAGCTCGGCACGCCGCTCGAGGTCTATCACGATCCCGCCGACACCTTCGTCGCCACGTTCATCGGGAGTCCGCCGATGAACCTGATGGAGATGGATCACGTCATTTCCGGATTCCGGCCCGAGCACCTCCTCCCGCGCGACGCGCTCGATGGCGGCGAGCTCGCGCCGTTTCCGTTCACCGCGACGCGCATCGAATACCTCGGCGCCGACCGGCTGATCTACGGCACGCTGGAGGCGCCGAACCCGGCCGCCAGGGTGATTTCGCGGCTGCCTTCCACGATATCGCTGCCGATCGAGGCCGGCGGGCGCTACGAGTTCGCGGTGCGCACCCGCGACATCAAGCATTTCGACCGGGAATCCGGGCTCAGGCGCGCGAGCGGCAGGGCATGAGCGCCTCGACCGCGCAGGGGGGGAGCGACGCCCGGCGGGCTTCGCGCTGGCTCGACGAGGAGCTGTGGCTGGGGCGCCTGCTGCTCGCCCCGGCGGTGATCTACATCGTCGCGCTGGTGGGCTTCCCGTTCTTTCTCGCCATCTTTTTCAGCCTGAGCGACGCCACCGTCGGCAGCACCACGCTTCATTTCGCCGGCCTGCGCAATTACGAAGGCATACTCGAAGACCCGACGTTCTGGCGCTCGCTGCAGAACGCGATCGTGTTCACCCTGATATCGCAGGCGCTGGTGGTGGTGCTCGGCAAGGTCCTCGCCATGGCGCTCTACCGGGACTTCCGGGGGAAATGGCTCGTGCGGCTGCTCATCCTGCTGCCGTGGGTGGCGCCGATCTCGCTCGGCAGCATCGGCTGGCTGTGGATCTTCGACCCGATCTACAGCATCATCAACTGGAGCGCGCGCGGGCTGCATCTCTTCGGCCCCGGGACGTGGCCGATCTGGCTCGGGCAGCCGGATCTCGCGATGGCTTCCGTCATCCTGGTGAACGTCTGGCGGCTGCTGCCGCTCGCCACCGTCATCATCCTCGCCGGGCTCTCCGCCATTCCGCAGGACATCCACGACGCGGCGCAGGTCGACGGCGCGGGATTCTGGCGGCATCTGTTCATGATCAACATTCCGCTGGTGATGCCGATCATGCTGGTCGCGCTCCTCTTCGGCATCGTCTTCACCTTCACGGACATGATCGTGATTTTCGTGCTGACCCGGGGCGGGCCGTTCGACACCACGCAGGTGATCGCGAGCTACGCCTTCTTCACCGGCGTGGAAGGCGGCGATCTCGCCACCGGCGCCGCGATCTCGCTGTTCCTCTTCCCGGTCCTGGTCGCGGTCGCCATCGTGTTCCTCACGATCGCGCGGCGCGCGGAGGTGTCCTGACATGAGCGCTCCCCGATTCGGCGCGAAGCACTGGCTCGCGCGCGGCGGGCACGTCCTGCTCCTCGCGGCGTTCGTGACCTTCCTCGCGTTCCCGTTCTACTGGATGGTGCTCACCACGTTCAAGGAAACGAAGGATCTGATCGACCTCAAGCACAACCCCTTCCTCTTCAATCTACCGCCGACGCTGGAGAACCTGCGCGTCCTGTTTCACGACACCGAGTTCGGACGGTGGATCCTCAACACGGTCGGGGTCGGCGCGCTCGTCACCGCGATCACGCTGCTCCTCGCGGTGCCCGCCGGTTACGCGCTGGCGAGGCTATCGGGGCGCTGGGGCCAGCGCCTGGGGATCGCCATCTTCCTCACCTACCTCATTCCGCCCACCATCCTGTTCATCCCGTTCTCGCGCATCATCGGCGACCTCGGCCTGCAGGACTCGCTGTGGTCGCTCGTACTGGTCTATCCGAGCTTCACGGTGCCGTTCTGCACCTGGCTCATGATGGGTTTCTTCAAGTCGATCCCGCGCGACATCGAGGAGGCGGCGATGGTCGATGGCCTCAGCCGCTTCGGCGCCTTCGTGGAAGTGGTGCTGCCGGTCTCCTCCGCCGGCATCCTCACGGTGGTGATCTTCACCCTCACGCTGGTCATGCAGGAGTTCGTCTACGCGCTCACCTTCATCACCAGCTCCTCGCACTACACGGTGAGTGTCGGCGTGCCGACCTTCCTCGTGCGCGGTGACGTCTACTTCTGGGGCTCGCTGATGGGCGCCTGCCTGATCGTCAGCCTGCCGGTCGCGGTGCTCTACAACTTTTTCGTCGACCGCTTCGTGGCGGGCTTCACCGTCGGCGCGGTGAAGTGAGGCGCCGGCTTGCAACCGCGGCGGCGAAGGCCATGATCGCCGCGCCGGGCGCATGGGGGCGCCGCCCGCCGGGCTCCGGGAGTTCCCGGCAGGAGAGGCGCCCGCACGACCCGTCGGCGCCGAAAAGACGGCAGCCGGCCCGCCGGAACATGCCCGTTTAAGGCCGATTCCCCGGCGGGCGCAGCCCGGGCGCCCGTCAGCGGCGCGCCTTGCCCGACTTGGCCTGGAGCTCCTTGCCGAGATTGATGAGGAAGCGCAGCGCGTCCTGATTCGCCGGATCGCGCATCATGCCCCAGAGGCCTCCGAACCCGCCGCTCGCGTGTTGCTGCCTGGCGGTGGTTTCGCCCGCTGAGTCGAAGCTTTGCAGCATCGCCTCGAGCGTGTCGAGCCGCTCGACGAGCCTCGGGATCGCCGCCGCGATGCGGTTCAGGTCGCCCGATCTCTCGAGCTGCGAGAGGAGCTCCACGAGCCGCCCGGCGCCGCCACGGCTCAACCGGTCAAGGAGCGATACGCCTTCCGACACCGTCTCGGCGAGACGACCCACCACCTCGTCCGAGAGCGAGTCTTCGGCGGAGCTGTAGACCCGGGCGAGCTTCGCCAGCCGGTCGAGGTCGCCGTTGTTGACGAGCTCGGCGAGCGCCGGAATCGCGCGGTAGAGCCCGGTACGATTGATGCGATCGACGAGATCCATGGCGTCGCTCGCGGTGCCGGCGAGCCGTGTCACCATCTCGTCGGAAAGCGAATCGCGCGCCGCCGCGATAACGTGCACCGTTTCGACCGCGAGCGCGTCCCTGTCGGTCATGTCGTTCATGTCCGCCTCCTCTCAAAGCAGCCCGCGCGCCGACGCCCAGTAGAGCTTGTTGTAGGCGAGCTTGAACCAGTGCACGGCCCTGGTCGGCGCCCTGGGCTGCGGCGGGTTCTGGTAGTCGAACATCGCGTAGGTCGCGCGGTCCTTGCCCGCCTCGATGAAGCAGAACACCTTGCCGTCGTAATCGCGCACCGGCGTGCCGAGCTTGACCAGCGCCGCGATGTTCTCGCCGATCACCTCGGCCTCGAAGTGCGCCGTCGAGCCGGCCTTGCTGATCGGCAGGTTGGTCGTGTCACCGAGCACGAAGACGTTGTCGCGCCCCTCCATGTTGAGGCGGTGGCGATGGGTCGGGATCCAGCCGCGCTGCCCGAGGCCGTTCTTCTCGATGACCTCCATGCCGCGGTGCGCGGGGATCGTGATGAGCAGGTCGTAGTCGGTCTCGCCGCCTTCCTCGCTCTTCACGATGCGCTTCGCGCCATCGACCTCCTTGAGGTTGAACAGCGTCTCGTAGCCGATGCCGAGGCGTTCCATCTCGGGCGCGGCCCACTTGGCGACGTTCTCGAGCGTGTGCACGCGGCCGATCGGGTAGGTGTAGTGGAGCTTCACCTTGTCGCCCAGGCCGCGGTCCTTGAAGTAGTCGTGCAGCATGAACACGATCTCCAGCGGGGCCATCGGGCACTTGTGCGGCACGCCCATCGCGATCACCACCTTGCCGCCCTGGAACTGCTGCAGGCGCTTCAGCATCTTCAATGCCGACTCCTCGGTGTAGAACTGCTCGGCGGCCTCGGCGAGCCCGGGAATGTCCTCGGGCGAGGGGCGCGAGCCGGTCGCGATGGCGATGATGTCGTAGCCGTGGGTCTTGCCGCTCTTCGTCTTCACCTCGTTCTGGTCCAGGCGGAATTCCTCGACCGGGTCGACGTGGAAGTCGATCCCGGGCTCGAGCAGGCTCGCCTGGTCGCGGTAGAGCTCGTCCGGGGTCATGCGCCCGACGGCGAGGTAGAGCAGGCCGGGTTGATACATGTGGCGGTCGGAAGCCGACAACATCGTCAGTTTGACCTTGCCGCCGCGAAGTTCGGCGGTCAGCCGGCGCGCCAGATTATTGGCGAGTATGGTTCCGCCCATCCCGCCGCCCACGATCAGGATCCTCATGCGGCCTCCTCCTTGTGGTTGGTGACTCGGAAACTTCCCGGGGTTGCTGACTCGGGAACTCAGTGCGTCTTTCGAACCAGCAGGTGCCAGACGCCCGCTTTCTCCTCGGTGCCGAGGTACTCGTGCTTAACCTTGCGGATCCATTCCGGGATGTCGTTCGCCGAGCCCTTGTCGGTCGAGAGCACCTCGATCTCCTCGCCCACCTCCGCCATCTTCATGGCGGCGATCAGCTCCATCAGGGGACCCGGGCAGAAGCTGCCGCGAGCATCGATCACTCTGCGAGCCGTCAATGGACTCCTCCCGGCCTGCGGTCTAGAACGCGAGGACGCGGCCTTCGGCGGCCTCGTCGAGAAACTTCGTCAGCCCCATCGGCTCGCCAAGGTAGGGCTCGAGGTCCTCGCGCCGGTAGCCGAGGACATCCATCGCCATCGAGCAGGGATGGAGCCTCGCATCGCCGAGCTGCACGGCGCTCTCGAAGAGCTGCTTGAACGGCGGCACGCCCTTCTTTTGCGCGAGCAGCGCGCCAAACTCGCCCTCGGCGGGCGCCTGCGACGCCGCGCCTCGCCGGAAGGAGGCGAGCGCGTTCATCGACAGCAGGACCACCACGTCCTGCCCACTGACGGCTCCGACCGAGGCGACCATCCCCGCCATCTGCAGGCGCTCGAGCGAACCGGACGTGACGACGATGCTCAGGCGATTTCCCATGGACGGTACTGGCCGCGAGGATGCTTCGGGGTGACTGCGATGTTGCGCCCCGCGCGGTGCGGCTGTCAACGATTCCGCCGCGCGGGAAGCCTAGTCGAAGGCCCGCAGGCAGTGCCGCAGCCTCGCCGCGATGCGGACCTCGGCGGCCTCCATGCGGTGCAGCGGCCCGGCGACCGCGACGCCGAATACGGCACCCGCTCGCCGCACCGGCGCCGCGAGCGCCATCACGTCCGCGACGTTCTCGCCGCGCGTGAGGTAGTAGCCGCGGCGAAGCGACGCGGCAAGATCGGCACGCAGCCGGCGTGCCGAGGTGATCGTGCTCGGCGTGACGCGTGACAGACGATGCGTTCCGAGCCAGTCCTGGCGCTCCGCCTCGCCCATGGCGCCGAGCAGCACCTTGCCGATTGCGCTGGAGTGCAGCGGCTTGCGGTCGCCGGAGTGCGCCGTGTAACGGATCGCCTGCGGGCTCTCGAGCACCAGCAGGTAGAGCACCGCGTCGCCCTGGCGCACGCCGAGCAGCGCCGTCTCGCCCGTCTCCTCGCGCAGCGCGGCGAGCGCGGGCGCGAGCTGCGCGAGCACCGGGTCGCGCGCGTCGATCCCCGCGGCGAGCTCGAGGAGCTTGCGCGTCGGATAGGCCTCGCGCGGCGAGGCGAAGTAGAGGAACCCGCGGCGCTCGAGCGCCCGCACCACGCCGTGGCAGGTCGAGACCGGGATGCCCGAGAGGCGCGCGAGCACCGAGAGCGAGAGCTGCTTGCCCGCGCGGCCGAAGGTCTCGAGCACGTCGAGACCCCGCAGCGAGCTCCGGCCGGCGTCCGCCTTCATACCCGCCTCCAGGATGGCGAAGAACGTTTCAATATTAGGAAAGACAGGCGGCCGAGGTCAATCCGGAGCTTTCCCGGGGCAATCGGCATCACCTTCCGTACGGGGAAACATCTTTCGACATTACGAATAAGTGGCGACCGGCGGCGCGGTGGCGGTTGACCGCCGGCACGCGCACGTGCGAGCGTGGCCGCATGACGGATCTCGACATCGCGCGCGACCGCGACGTGCTCTTCGTGCGCATCGAGCGCCCGGAGAAGCGCAATGCCCTCAGCCGCGCGCTCATCGCCCGGATCGGCACCGCGTTCGCCGCGCACGCCGCCGATGCTTCGCTCAAGGCGGCGGTGATCACCGGCGCGGGCGACCGGGCGTTCGCCGCGGGGGGCGACTTGCACGAGCTCGCCGCCGTGCGCGGCGAGGACGAGGCGAGGGCGTTGTATCGCGAGGCGCGCGCGGCGCTCGAGCAGGTCCGCGTCTTCCCGCTGCCGGTCGTTGCGGCGCTGAATGGCGTTGCGCTCGGCGGGGGCGCCGAGCTCGCGCTTGCCTGCGATTTCCGCGTCGCCGCGGCGCATGCCGCGATCGGCTTCGTGCAGGCACGCCTGAACATCTGCACCGGCTTCGGCGGCGGCGCCGACCTCATGCGGCTCCTCGGGCGCTCGGGTGGCTTGCTCGCGGCCCTGCGCGCCGAGATCATGGACGCCCGCGCCGCGCGCGCGGCGGGCCTCGTCGACGAGGTCGCCGCGCCGGAAGAGACGCTCGAGGCCTGCCTCGAGCGCTTCCTCGCGCCGCTGCGCGCGCGCGCGCCGCAGGTCATCCGCGCCTACAAGGCGATCGCCCTGTCTCCGGAAGCCGAAATGGAGGGCTTCGTGCGCACCTGGACGCATCCCGACCACTGGGTAGCCGCCGCGAGCGCGCTGGCAAAGGCATGAGCGCGCCCAACCCGGCCATGGCGCCGCAGCTCTCCTCGCGCACCCCCTCCGGCATCGAAGTGCCCGTCGCGCTGAGCGCGCGGGACGTCGAGCCCGCCGCGATCGGCGCGCCCGGCCGCTATCCCTTCACCCGCGGCATTTTCCCCGACGGGTTCCGCGGGCGGCTCTGGACGGTACGGCAGTACTCCGGCTTCGGCACCGCCGAGGAAACGAACGCACGCTACCGCTTCCTGCTCGAGCGCGGCCAGACCGGCCTGTCGGTGGCGCTCGACCTGCCGACGCAGTGCGGCTACGACCCGGTCGACCCGATGGCGCGCCCGGAAGTGGGAAAGGTGGGCGTCTCGCTTTCCAGCCTCGCGGAGATGGAAGCCCTCTTCGCGGGCATCGACCTTGCCCGCATCTCGACCTCGTTCACCATCAACGGCACGGCGGCGATCGTCCTCGCCATGTACGCCGCCTGTGCCGACCGGCGCGGCGTCGCGCGCGAGCGGTTAACCGGCACCATCCAGAACGACATCCTGAAGGAGTACGTGGCGCGCGGCACGTGGATCTGGCCGGTGGCGCCCTCGCTGCGGCTCATCGCCGACTCGATCCTCTTCGCCAACGACGCCATGCCGCGCTTCAACCCGATCTCCATCGCCGGCGCGCACGTGCGCGACGCCGGGTGCACCGCGGCCGAGGAGATGGCCTACACGCTGGCGAACGGCCTCGCCTACGTCGACGAACTGCTCGCGCGGGGCGGCGACGCCGCGCGCTTCGCGCAGCGGCTGTCCTTCTTCTTCTACGTGCACATGGATCTCTTCGAGGAAGTAGCGAAGTTCCGCGCGGGCCGCCGCCTGTGGGCGCGCCTCATGAAGGAGCGCTACGGGGTCGAGGACCCCAGGGCGCAGATGTTCCGCTTCGGCGTGGTCTGCGGCGGCTCCTCGCTTGTCGCGCCGCAGCCCTACAACAACGCGGTGCGCGTCGCCGTGGAAACGCTCGCCGCGGTCATGGGCGGCGCGCAGTCGATCTTCACCTGCGCCTACGACGAGCCCTTCCAGATCCCCACCGAGTTCTCCGCCGAGCTGGCACTGCGCACGCAGCAGATCGTCGCCTACGAGAGCGGCGTCGCGCGCACCGTCGACCCGCTCGGCGGCAGCTACTACGTCGAGTGGTTGACCGACCGGATGGAGGAGGAGATGCGCGCCATCATGGCGCGCATCGAGCAACGTGGCGGCGCACGCAAGGCGATCGAGGAGGGCTGGCTGCAGGCGCAGGTGGCGCGGCGCGCGCTCGAGAGGAAGCGCCGCGTCGACTCGGGTGAGCTGCCGGTGGTGGGCTTGAACTGCTTCGCGCGCGAGGACGGCGCGCACGCGTTCGGCGAGACCTTCCGCGTCGACCCGCAGTCGGCGGCGCGCGTGCTCGAGCGCTACCACGCGCTGCGCGAGCGCCGCGACAATGCCGCGGTGGAGCGCGAGCTGGCGAGCCTGCAGGCGGCGGCCGCGCGCGGCGGCGCGAACCTGATGCCCCGCCTCGTCGACTGCTGCCACGCCTATGCCACGGTGGGCGAGATGGTCGAGCGTCTGAAGCGCGTGTGGGGCGAGTTCAGGGAGCCGGCGAGCCTGTGAGCCTCGCGGGAAAGCGGATCCTCGTCGCCAAGCCGGGCCTCGACGGCCACGACGCCGGCGCCAAGGTCATCGCGCTGGCGCTGCGCGACGCCGGCGCCGAGGTGATCTACACGGGGTTGCGCAAGAGCCCGGCGTACATCGCGCAGGCCGCGCTCGACGAGGACGTCGACGCGCTGGGACTGTCGATCCTCTCGGGCAGCCACCTCGAGCTCGTTACGGAGACCTGCCGCGAGCTCGCCGCGCGCGGCGCCGGGGGCATGGCGGTGTTCGTCGGCGGCACGATCCCGGAAGCGGACCGCGAGGCGCTACGCGCGCTCGGCGTGAGGGGCGTATTCACCGCCGACATGCGTCTCGACGACGTGGTGTCGCAGGTGGCGAAGGCGCTCGCATGAAGCGGCCGCTCGAAGGCGTGCGCATCATCGAGGTCGGGCACATGCTGATGGGCCCATACTGCGGCCTGCTGCTCGCGGACCTCGGCGCCGAGGTGATCAAGATCGAGCCGCCCGGCGGCGACATCGCCCGGGCCATCAGCCCGCACTGGGTCGGGCCGCACAATACCTATTTCGCCAGCCTCAACCGCAACAAGCGCAGCGCCGTGCTCGACCTTGCCACGCGCGAGGGCCAGCAGGCCCTGGGCGCGCTCGCGCGCGAGGCGCACGCTCTCGTCACCAACCTGCGGCCCTCGGCGATCCGCAAGCTCGGCCTCACCTACGAGAGCCTCGCGCGCCACAACGCGAAGCTCGTCTGCGTCGCGCTCACCGGCTACGGTCTCGACGGCCCGCACGCCGGGAACCCGGCATACGACTACGTCATCCAGGCGCTGACCGGCGTCATGGCGCTCACCGGCGAGCCCGACGGGCCGCCCGCGAAGACCGGCTACTCCGCTGTCGACAACGCCGCGGGCATCATGGGCGCGGTCGGTCTGCTGGCGAAGCTCGTCGAGGGGCGCGGCGGGCAGGTGGACATCGCCATGTTCGACGTCATGCTCTCGCAGTTCAACTACCTTGCCGCGGCATGGCTGAACGCCGGCGAGCCCGCCGCCCGCCAGCCGCTCTCGGCGCACCCGTACATCGTGCCGGCCCAGATCTTCCGCACCGCCGACGGCTGGCTCACGCTCTTCATCACCCACGACGACTTCTGGCGCAGTTTCGCCACCGAGGCGGGGCGGCCGGAATGGATCGCCGACCCGCGCTTTTCCACCATGGCGGCGCGGCGCGAGAACCGTGCCGCGGTGCTCTCGGCCGTCTCGGCAGTGCTCCTCGGCGACTCAACCGGGCGCTGGGTGGCGCGCCTCGCGCCGCTCGGGGTCGTCGTCTCCGCGGTCGAGACCCTCGAGCAGGCGCTCGCGAGCGCCCAGGCTCGCGCGCGCGGCATGGTGGTGGAAATCGCCACCCCGCACGGGCCGATCCGCGCCGTCGGCAACCCGATCAAGTGCTCGGGCGCCCCCGAACGCTACGAGGCGCCGCCGGAACCTGGCGGCGGGGGCCGGCTCGCCGGGACGCCGGCATGAAGGCGCCGGCCACGGACCGCCGCGCCCTCGCCATGGCGATCACGCGCGCCGCCGGGGCGAGTGTCGCCGAAGTGCTGGCGGCGCCCGCGGCGCCGGCGCCCGGCGCATCGGTCATCGGCGTCACCGGCGCGCCGGGCGCGGGCAAGAGCACGCTGATCGGCAGGCTCGTGGCGCACCGCGTGCGCGACGATCGCCCCACCGCGGTGCTCGCCATCGACCCCTCGAGCCCGCGCTCGGGCGGCTCGCTCCTCGGCGACCGCATCCGCATGGAGGCGCTCGGCGCCGATCCGCGCGTTTAGCTCCGCTCGCTCGCGAGCGCCGGCGCGCACGACGGCCTGTCGCAGAACATCGCCGAGGTGCTGGCGGCGGTCGAGACGCACGGGATTGGCGAGGTGGTGATCGAGACGGTCGGCGTCGGCCAGGCCGAGTACGCCGTGCGCGCGCTCGCCGACGTGGAGGTCCTGGTACTGATGCCCGGCGCCGGCGACTACGTGCAGGCGATGAAGGCCGGGATCCTCGAGACGGCCGACATCCTCGCCGTCAACAAGGCCGACTTGCCGGGTGCGGAGCGGGTGGAAGCCGAGCTGCGCGCGGTCTTCGAGCGCAGCGCGACACCGCCGCCGGTGCTCCGCGTGAGCGCCGAGAGCGGCGAGGGCGTCGCCGCCCTGAGCGCGACCATCGATGCGGCGCTGCAGGCGGCGGGCGGCAAGTCCCGCCGCGAGGCCCGGCAGCGCTTCCGCGTGCAATCGCTCGTGCAGCGCCGGCTGCGCGAGGTTCTCGATGAGCTGACACCGGGACACTGGCAGTTGCCGCTTCCCGAGCTCTACGGCGTTGTTCTGGGAAGTCTCCGCGCGCCGGGCGCGCTCGAAGGGTGCAAGCAGGCGCGCGGGTGACGAGGGAGACCGCCCGCGCGCGGCCTCCTCGCCACGGAGAAACCGAACGGGCCCGCGACGACGCGGCCCGGTCAGCGGGCCGGGTCCCTCACCGCGGACGCAGGCCGAGTTCCTCGCGCGTCCGGCTGCAGACGTCGAGCGCGAGCGCCGTGTAGACCTTCGCGGTCTCGGTCAGGTCGGCGATGCTGACGTGCTCGCCGACCTCGGGATCCCAGTTTTCCTTGCCGGTGATCGTCCTGCCGCTCGGTCCGTAGTTGACCGCGGGAATTCCGTAGGCCTGAAGGTGGCTCGCGTCCGAGTAGAACAGTCCGATACCCTCCTCGGGCAGCGTGTCGGTGACCCGCCTGTGCGCCTCGCGCATCGCGTTCGCGATCGCGGTCTTCGAGCAATCCTGCGCGGGCGGCAGGGTCACGAAGAACTCGGTGTCGAACGCGATGTCCGGTCGCTTCCTGCGCACGCGTTCGAGCAGCACCTCGAGGTCGAGCGGCACCTCGTTCACTTTCTGATCGGGCATCAGCCGGTACTCGAGGAACACGTGACAGAAGATCGGCACCCGATTGCAGCGGAAAGGCCAGCCCCCCTCGATCGAGTGCATGTGCACCGTGGCCCGGCCGCCCTTGTAGGTGTGGCGCTCCGAGTACTCCCCGGCATACGCGTCGAACTCGTCGATCAGCACCCGCATCTTCCGGATCGCGTCGGAGCCGTGGTCCGCCACGCGTAACGGCGCGGGCATGCCGCGCGTGGTGACGCGCACGGCGACGGACCCGACGTGTTCGTTGATGAGCATCATGCGGGTGGGCTCCCCCACCACCGCCATGTCCGCGATACCGCCATTGGTGACGAAGTGCCTGGTGCCGCACCCGCCGCCGCGGAAGCCCGCGCCCTGGTACTGGTTGACGGAGTGGCGCTCGATCTCGCCGCCGACGAATGCCATGAGCAAGTCACCGCGCAATTCGATTCCCGACTTGCGAATCGCCTCCGCGGCGGCGAGAAAGGCGGCGCACCCGGACTTCATGTTGTGCACGCCCATGCCGTAGATCCAGCCGTCCCTGACGAGCGCTTTGGGCTGGTAGCCCGGCCCTGGCGGCAGGTACTGCTCGGTGCCCGAGAACGCGATGTCCATGTGCCCGTTGAAGAGAAGCGTCGCGCCGCCGCCACGGCCGCGCACGCGCCCGATCGCGTTGTAACGCCCCGGCTCGAATTCCTGCATCCAGGCGTCGGCGCCCATGTCGCGGAGCAGGCCGCGCACGCACTCGGCGATGGGCTGCTCGTTGCCCGTCAGGCTCGGAATGTCGACGAGTCTCACGGCGAGCTCGGCGCAGCGCTCCGGCTTGATCGACTCCACGATTTCAAGAACGGTGTTCCTGTCCATCGGGCGGCTCTCCATTCGCATCCCTGATGCGCGCGTGCTCCCCCGGTATTTGACACGCGCGCGCGGAGCAAGTAAAGATGCGGGTGCAAGCTCGTCTCCGGGCGCGTCGACGAGATCGCGCCGATGCGTTCGAAGGGAAGGAGGGGCATGCTTCCGAAGAGAATCGCCGGCATCGCTTTCCACGCGGCCGTCCTCGCCGCCACCGCGTCGGCCGGTTCCGCCGCGCTGGCGGCGGCGTCCTGGCCCGCCCGCCCGGTCCGCCTGATCGCTCCCTACGGCGCCGGCGGGAGCTACGACCTCATCGCGCGGATCATGGCGCAGAAGCTGGGCGAACAGATCGGTCAGCAGGTCATCGTGGACAACCGCGCCGGCGCATCCGGGCGCATCGGCATGGAGCTCGCGGTGAAGGCCGCGCCCGACGGATACACGCTCATCGCCGTCGGCAATTCACAGGTGATCGTTCCGATCGTCTACGGCAAGGCGCCCTACGACCTCGCGCGCGACATCACGCCCATCAGCACGACCGCGACCATCACGAACGTGCTCATCGTCAATCCGTCGGTGCCCGCGCGATCGGTCACCGAGCTCGTCGCGCTCTCGAAGGCGAAACCGCACACGATCCGTTTCGGTTCCGGCGGGACCGGGGGAATCACGCATCTCATGGGGGAATTCTTCAAGAGCATGTCCGGCGCGGATCTCACGCACGTCCCGTACAAGGCCGGGGTGATGTCGGTGAACGCGACGCTCGGCGGCGAGATCGAGATGATCTTTTTGAACGGCTTTCAGGCCGCGCCGCTCGTGCGAAGCGGGAAACTGCGCGGGCTCGCCGTCACGAGTCTGAAGCGCTCGCGCTTCCTGCCCGATCTGCCGACGCTCGACGAATCGGGACTGAAAGGCTACGAGGTGCTCGAGTTTCACAGCCTCGTCGCGCCGCGCGGCCTGCCACCCGACATACTGAAGCGGGTGCACGCGGAGATCGTCGCCGCCGCGAACTCGCGCGAGGTGGGAGAAAAGCTCACGCTCCAGGCCGCGGAGCCCTCGGTGCGCTCGCCCGCGCAGCTGCGCGAGTTCATCCAGTCCGAGCACGACAAGTACGCGAAGATCGTGCGCGCGGTCGGCATCAAGCCGGAATGACGCGTGCGTCCGGGCAGCCGCCCGCGCCGTGCTCATGGGGCGGAGCCCGGATCGATCGATCGGCGGTTCAATGAAAAAAACCTGTGCCGGCATCGCCGGCTCGCCGGTAACGCCGTTCCGGCATGACAACACGATCGACTTCGGCACTTTCGAGAAGCAGGTCGACTTCCTGATCGCGGGCGGCGCGAGCGCGCTCGTGCACCCGATGCACATCGCCGAATCGGTGAGCCTCTCGGAAGAGGAGCGGCGCCAGCTTGCGCGAGCGCTCGTCTGCGCCGCGGGCGGACGCGTGCCGGCGTTCGTCAACGTCTCTTATGCCGGCACCGACCTCTCGATCGAAATGGCACGACACGCAGCCCGCTGCGGTGCGAGCGGCGTCGTGCTACTCGCGCCGTATCACCGGAGAGCGGGACCGAAGGCGCTCGTGGATCACTTCGAAGCCGTTGCCGATGCCGCCGGCGGCCGGCTCATCGCCTACAGCAATGCCCAGGCTTCGGGCACGGAGCTCACGGCGGCCATACTCGGGGAGATGTTCGACCGCATCCCGGGCTTTGTCGGCATCAAGGACGCGTCGCTCAACATGGAGACCTTCGCGGACATCTGCGCGCTCATCGCGGCCAGGGGCCGGGACATCGCCGCGCTCACCGCGAGCGATCTGCTGCTGCCCTCGATCGCGGTCGGCGGCGACGGCTGCGTCTCCGGCTGCAGCGAATTCGCCCCGCGGCTCGTCCATGCGCTGTATCGCTCCTGCCTCGACAACGACATTCCGAAGGCACGCGGGCTGCAGCGCAGCGTCGGACGCCTGCTCAAGGTCGTGCGCTACAACTACCCGGTCGCGGTCAAGTACGCGATGGAGCTGATGGGGCGGCCGGTGGGGCTGCCGCGCCGGCCGCTGCAGCCGCTCACGCCGCAGGAGAAGCGGTGGGTGAAGGCCGAGCTAACCGCAACCGGCGTGCTCGATGGCGAGCAGCGCGGATGGTAGAACCTCGAGCGCGGTATCCGCATTGACAGCCCGCGCCATCAGGTATACCGTTCTACCTCTCTGTCGACAGATTTGCATGTCTGTCGATCACACGACGCACCGATGGAATCGCCGGTCCCGAAGCAATCCCTGTCCGAGGAGGCTTACGCCGAAATCCGGCGTGCGCTGCTGCGCGGTGAACTCGAACCGGGCCAGCGCGTGAGCGAGCCGGTGCTCGCGCTCCGGTTCAAGACGAGCCGAAGCCCGATACGCGAGGCGCTCGTGCGCCTGGAGCACGAGGGTTTTGTCGAACGGCTGCCCAACGGGCGCCTGCGTGTCGCGGCGCTCGACATCGGCGAACTTGAACAGCTCTACGTCGTCCGTGGCAATGTCGAGGGGCTTGCCGCACGGCTTGCGACCCCGCTTCTGAGGACGGTGGACCTCGAGCACATGGGCGCAGGTGTCGACGAAATGGAACGGTGCGTGAAGAAGCGCAACGCGGCCGGCGCCATCGCGGCCGGACAGGGATTTCACGACGTCGTCACCCGCGAGTGCGGCAACCAGCCGCTCGTCGACGTGTTGACGAGTCTGCGCGCGCGTATCGGCCGGTTTCGCGCGGTGGTCGCCTCGTTCGATGACTATGATCCGGATCGCGTGGCCGAGCATCGCCGGATACTGAGGGCGTTCTATCAGCGCAACGCCGAACAGGCCGAAGCCGAAATGATCCGGCACGTCCAGCGCTCGGCTGCGGTTCTCGTAAGAAGATTGCGGGAGCGCTCGTCGAAATAGTTTCCGGTTCCCATCAACATCCGACGAACGAAGGATATTTCGTGAAGATCACCGACATCGAAACCATCGCCCTCACCATCCCGCATCCGCCGGGACATGTCTGGGTCAAGGGCGAGATCAGCTCCACCGGCTGGGACCTGCTGGTCGTGCGCGTGCGCACCGACGAGGGCATGAGCGGCATTGGCGAAGCCTATCACCTGAAGAATCCGTGGGCCGTGATCTCGACCATCGAGCACAGCCTGAAGCCCCTGCTCATCGGCAAGGACCCCTTCGACACCGAGCAGCTGTGGGCCGGCATGTTCGTTCGCACCATACAGCTCGGCTCGGCGGGGATCGCCGCCATGGCGGGCATCGATGCCGCCTTGTGGGACATCAAGGGCAAGGCGGCCGGACTGCCGGTCTACAAGCTCCTCGGCGGCGCGAACATGAAGGAGATCCCGCTTTATACGGGCGGGCACGTGCTCGGTTACCGCCAGCCCGGCAATCTGGGCGACCTCGTGAAGGAAGCCGAGCGCTACGTGAGCAAGGGTTACAAGGCCCTCAAGATGCGCGGCGGGCGCGGCCATCCGGAGCGCGGCGACATCGAATCGGCCAGGGCGCTGCGGAAGGCATTCGGCGACGACCTCGACCTGCTGGTCGACGTGAATTCCGAGTACGGCGACTACACCACCGCCATCCGGATGGCGCGCGAATTCGAGCCGATCGACCTGTACTGGCTCGAGGACCCGTTCCGCTTCACCGTCGCCTACCACAATGAAGAAACCGCCAGGCTCGCGCGCGAATCGAAGGTGCCGATCGCGACCGGCGGCAACGTCTACGGACGCGCGTCGATCAAGCGCATCGTCGAGCACGGCGGCGTCGACTACGTGATGGCGAACGTCTCCAAGGCTGGTGGCATCACCGAGACGCGCAAGATCATCACGCTGATCGAGACGTGGAACCTGAAGTACTCGCCCCATTGCGACGGAGGGCTCAACGCCCTCGCGAATTTCCATCTCTTCGCTTCGGCCCCGCCGCACGTCACCGCCAACGTCTATCACGAATTCGACCCGGTCTATCCGTACGATCAGATCCTCACGCACCCGTTCGTGGTGAGGAACGGCAAGGCGATCCTGCCCGAGCGCCCGGGGCTGGGCTCAGACCTGCAGGACGGGCTGGAGAAGCGGTTCCCGTTCCAGGGCGACACGTGGTTCATTCATGACCGCACCGGGGCGCCGGCAACCAGACGGGCTCTCTAGCCGTTCGAGCGCACCTCTCGACTGCCCCGAACCCGAAGGGGCGTCCGCGCGGCTCGTCACTCCCGGATCGGCAGGAGGAGCAATGGCAATCAGGAAGGTCGAGGCAATACCGTTTGCGATACGCGAGCCCACGGAGCGTGAACTCGCTTATGGAAAGATAGCGATTCGGCGCAACGTTGCCGTCTTCATCGAGGACGACAGCGGGCTGCGCGGCATGGCGGAAACAACTCCGATTCCCTATCGCTGGGGCTGCGAGGAGACCGTCGAGAGCGTAGTCGCCGCGGTCAACCTGTATATCGCCCCGTTGCTCGAGGGCGAGGATCCGACCCACATCAACATGCTGCTCGACCGCATCGCCGGGCGCGTGGGTGATATTCCGTATGCACGGTCCGGTATCTGTGAAGCGCTCTACGATCTCTGCGGGAAACTTGCCGGCGTGCCGGTGCATCGAATGTTGGGTGGCGCCTGCCACGCGAAACTCGCCGCGAGCTGGAGCATCGCCTTCAAGGGCGAAAGAGAGATGGGCGAGGAGGCGGCGTGGGCCGCCAAGCGGGGATTCAAGTGGATCAAGGTGAAGATCGGGTCGAAGAATCCGGCGCAGGACGTGCGCAACGTCGCCGCCGTGCGCGAGGCTGTCGGCCCCGATCACTGGATACATGTCGACGCGAACGCAGGCTATTCCTACCCGGACGCGGTGCAGGTGTTGCCGCAGATCGAGCAGTATCGCCCGCGCCTGATAGAACAGCCGGTGGCGGGTTGGGATCTGGGGGGAATGAGCCGGTTGCGCCGGAAGCTTCGTACCCCGCTCATGGCGGATGAAAGCGTGCGCTCTTATCGCGACCTGAAGGAGGTGATCCGGTGCGGCGCGGCCGATGCGGTGCTGATGAAGCTGAACAAGCATGGCGGCATACGGGAATCGCAGAAGATCGCCGATCTTGCGGATTCCGCCAACATGACGCTCTACCCGGGCGTTCATTTCTGCACCAGCATAGGCGTCGCCGCACACGCGCAGTTCTATTGCACGCTGCCCAGGCTCACACCCGGGGATTTTCACCAGGGTGCGGCGCTCTTCGAACACGACCTGGTTCGCCCCACGATCCGGGCCGAGAACGGAGAAGTTGCCGTGCCCGCCGCGCCCGGCATGGGTGTGGAACTCGCAAACGACTTGTTCGAAAGGGCGCGTACGGACCGCGGCGGACAGCCCCCCGGCCAGATCGCATGACGAGGAGGCAATCATGGTAGTGTCGTTTTTCAGGCGATTCTTCGCGGTCGCGGCGGGGGCCGGCGCGTTCCTCGCGCCGGCGTCATGCGGACTCGCCGAACCCTATCCCGGTCGCCCGGTGCGGATGATCGTGCCGTTTCCGCCTGGCGGGTCGACCGACATCATGGCCCGCATGGTCGCGCAGAAGCTCGCGGATCGGCTCGGAGAGCAGGTGATCGTGGACAACCGCGGCGGGGCTGGCGGCACGATCGGGATGAACCTCGCCGCAAGGGCAGCGCCGGACGGCCATACCCTGATGATGAGCACCAGCATTACGCATACCGTCGGGGTGAGCCTTTACCGCAAGCTGCCGTACAACGTGCTGACCGACTTTGCACCGATTACCCTGGCCGCATCGGTGCCCCTGCTGCTCGTCGTGAACCCGTCGGTGCCGGCGAAGTCCGTGAAGGATCTGGTTGCCCTTGCCAGGGCGAAGCCGGGGGAGCTGCACTACGCCTCGCCGGGGAACGGCACATCGGGTCATCTGGCGGCGGAGATGTTCAAGTCAATGGCGAACGTGGACATCGTTCACGTTCCCTACAAGGGTGGCGGTCCTGCCATGGTGGACCTGATTGCTGGCCAGGTGCAGATGCTGATACTGAGCGCCATGGCCACTTTGCCGCACGTCAAGACCGGCAAGTTGAGAGCGCTCGCGCTGACGAGCCTCACCCGATCTCCCAATCTGCCCCACATTCCCACCGTGTCGGAATCGGGGCTGCCGGGATACGAAGTCGTGCTGTGGTATGGGCTGTTCGCGCCCGCGAGAACCCCGGCGGCCGTAATAGCCCGGCTCAACAAGGAGGTCGTGGGAATCATGCAATCGCCGGAAATGCGGGAACGCCTGGCAGGCGAGGCCGGTCAGCCCGTCGGCAATACCCCGCAGCAGTTTCAGGAGATCGTCCGGACCGACGTCGCAAAGTGGGCGAAGGTGGTGAGGGAAGCCGGGATCAGAGTCGAGTAGGGCAGGCTTACTCCGGTGGCGGAATTCGTGGAGAGTGAACGGTGAAGTTGAATCATGCATGCAGGATTTTGGGAGCACTCGTATCCGGGACACTCGCGCTTGCAGCCAACCTGGGCGAGGCGCGGGAGGATTATCCGGACAAGCCGATCCGCGTGATCTGTCCGTTCCCACCCGGGGGCACCACAGACGTCGTCGCGCGACTGGTGGCGCAGAAACTCACGGAGGCGTGGAAAGAGCAGGTGGTGGTCGACAATCGCGTGGGTGCGGGCGGCATCATCGGGACGGAGCTCGCCGCGAAGGCGCCGGCCGACGGCTACACGGTGCTGCTGGGATCGATCACGACGCACGCCGTGAACCCGGCGCTGTACAAGAAGCTCAATTTCGATCCCGTCAAGGACTTCTCGCCGGTGACCCTCGTGGTCTCGTCGCCTCAACTATTGGCGGTACATCCCTCGGTCGCGGCGAAGTCGGTGAAGGATCTCATCGCGCTGGCGAAAGCGAAGCCGGGGCAGTTCAACTACGCGTCCGCCGGAGTGGGAACGTCGCCGCATCTTACGTTCGAGCTCTTCAAGAGCATGGCCGGGTTCGACGCGGTGCACGTTCCGTACAAAGGCACGGGTCCCGCGATTACCGAGCTTGTCGGTGGCCAGGTACAGATGATGATTACCGGCGTCGTGGCGCTGATGCCTCATGTCAAGTCCGGCAGGCTGCGCGGGCTCGCGGTAACCAGCGCAAGACGCGCCGCGGCGCTTCCCGATCTGCCGACGGTCGCCGAATCAGGGGTGCCGAAATTCGACGTAAGCTCCTGGTTCGGCGTGTTCCTGCCGGTCGGCACCCCGAGGCCCATCGTCATGAAGATGAACGGGGAGATCCGCAGGATCGTCGAAATTCCGGAAGTGCATCGGACGCTGGTCAGTCAGGGCGCCGTTCCCGAGACGAGTACTCCCGAGGATTTCGCGGCGTATGTCAAATCCGAAATGGCCAGGTGGGGCAAGGTGGTGCGCGATACCGGTGCGCGCGCGGACTGACTCCCCCGCGGGTGCGTTCGTCAATCCAGTCGGGCCCCGGAGAACTTGACCACCTTCGCCCATTTCTCGGTCTCGTCCTTGATGAACGTGGCGAATTGAGCGGCCGTGCTGCTGAACGCCTCGATTCCGACACTCGACAAGCGCTCCCGCACATCCGGCATGCTCACGATTTTCGCTATCTCGGCGTTCAGCTTCCCGACTATCGTGCCCGCCGTTCCCGCCGGTACGAGTACGCCGTACCAGTTGATGACCTCGAAACCCGGCAGTCCGGACTCGGCAACGGTCGGGAGACCGGGCGCGACGGTGGATCGCTTGCCGCTCGTGACCGCCAGCGCTCTCAGCTTGCCCGTGGCGACATGAGGGAGCGCCGGCGGCGCGCTGCTGAACACCAGGGAGATGCGGCCTCCCAGCAGGTCGGTGATGGCCGGGGCCGCGCCCTTGAACGGAACGTGGGTCATCTTCACTCCGGCCATGGTATTGAACAATTCCCCGGCGAGGTGCTGCGGGGTGCCGTTCCCGGGCGAGCCGAACGTCAAATCCCCGGGCCTGGACCTGGCGAACGCGATCAGTTCCTTGACCGATTTCGGCGGCAGGGAAGGATGCAACACGAGGATGATGGTCGCGGTCGCGACGAGACTCACCGGTTCAAAGCTCTTCACGTTGTCATAGGGGAGCCTGCTGTAGAGGCTCGGATTGATCGCGTGTGTTCCCACGAAGCCCATGAGCATCGTGTAGCCGTCGGGCGCGGCCTTGGCGGCGATTTCCGAACCTATCGTGCCGCCCGCGCCGGCGCGATTGTCCACCACGGCCTGCTGGCCCCAGCTCTCGGAGAGCTTCTGCCCGATGGCGCGCGCCAGGATGGCGGCGGGCCCGCCGGGCGGGAACGGCACGATCAACCGGATCGACCTGTTGGGGTAGGCCTGGGCGTGCACTCGATCGCCCGCAAACCATGACGCGAAGAGCAACCCCGCGGAGAAGAGAGCCAGCGCGCGTCTCATGCATTCCTCCTTCGCGGGCGTGTGTTTTGAACGGGGGTTGAGCATATCACGTGAAATCTTCGTGCTACCATCCGGGCCGCGGGGCCGGAACAACACCCCGCCAGGGAGAATCGCGCAAATGTTCAACCCCTTCCGTCCGCTCGAACTCATCAAGGCCGAGGTCTTCACGTCGATGCCCGCGAAGTTTCGCCGCAAGGGTCGCACCCGGTGGTCGGATCCCAACCGGCAACTGGCGGAAGTGGAATGCTTTCTGGAGGGTCCCGCATTCGATCGCCAGGGGAACCTGTTCATAGTCGATACCGCGTTTCAGCGCATCTTCCGGATCACCCCGCAGGGGCAATGGGACGTGGTCGTCCAGTATGACGGATGGCCCAACGGGATGAAGTTCCACAAGGATGGCCGGCTTTTTGTGGCCGACTATCGGCGCGGCATCATGGTCCTCGACACGAAGGCCGGGAGAATCGAGCCCTTCCTCGAGACCGCCTACAGCGAGGGATTCAAGGGCTGCAACGACCTGCACATCGCGTCGAACGGCGACCTGTATTTCACCGACCAGGGGCAGACGGGCATCACGGACCCGACGGGCCGCGTCTACCGGCTGAAGGCGAACGGCGAGCTGCAGCGACTCGCGAGCAACATACCGAGCCCGAACGGCATTACGACCAGCACGACCGACAAGCACGTGTATGTCGGCGTCACCCGCTCGCAGCAGATATGGCGTATGCCGGTGATGCAGGACGGACAGGTATCGAAGACCGGCGTGGCGGTGCAGATGTCCGGCGGCGTGGGCCCCGACGGCATCGAGATGGATGGCGAGAATGGGCTGCTCGTGTGCCACCTCGGAACGGGGGTGTGGCGGTTCGATCCCAACATGCTGCCGACGCACCTTGTCCACTCGGACAACCCCGCCCATAACCACATGACCAACGTCGCGTTCGGCGGCACGGATTACCGGACGATCTACATCACCGACGCGATCTCGGGTGACATTCTTCGAGCGACGCTGCCGGTCGCGGGCAAGAAACTCTTCGGCCTTCAGTGATCAGTTGAACTTCAATCCCGCCGCCTTGACGAGCGCGATGTTGTCGCCGATCTCCTTCTTGATCAGCGCGTCGAATTCCGCGGGCGCAAGCGGCATCGGCTCCAACGCCATCGGCTTGAATCTCTCGATCACGGCCGGCGAGCGCAGCGCTTTCCGTGTCTCCTCGTGGAGCCGATCGACGATGTGCCGCGGCGTCTTCGCCGGCACCAGCAAGCCGTTCCAGAATGTGTAGTCGCTGTTCGGATAGCCGGCCTCGATGGTCGTCGGCACGTCCGGCAGCGCGCTCGAGCGTTTCACCGTGCTCACGGCGAGCGGGATGAGCGTGCCCTGGCGAATGAAGCTCAGCGCCGACCCGATGCCGGTGGACACGAAATCCACGCGGCCGGTCATGACGTCGGTCAGCGCCTCCGGTCCCCCCTTGAAGGGAACGTGCGTCGCGTTGATCCCGGCGCTCAGGCGCAGGCGCTCGGCGGCCCAGTGGCTGGCGCTGCCGACGCCGGCCGAGGCAAACGTCACCGGGCGCTTCTTCGCGGTTTCGACGAGTTCCCTGAGTGTCTTGATACCCTTGGACGGCGCGACCAGCGTCACGTTGGGCACGACACCGAGGAGCGCGACTCCCGAAAAATCACGGCTCGCGTCGTAGGGCGCGTTCGGGTACACCGCCGGCGCCGCCGTATGCGCCGACGCATGGATGAGTATCGTGTAGCCGTCCGGCTCCGCCCTGGCGGCAACGGCCGTGCCGATCGAACCGCCGGCGCCCGAGCGGTTCTCGACGACGATCGTCTGGCCAAGCGCGGCCGAGAGCTCGTTGAGAACGGTGCGACCGACGATGTCGGTGGTCGATCCCGCCGTGAAGGGCACGATCGCCCGGATCGGTCTCGCTGGCCACTTCTGCGCGGATGCCGGGCGCGGCAGCGCCGCCGCTGCCAGCGCGGCCCCGGACCATTGAAGGATTCTGCGCCTTGTCGTCATGTTCGCTCCTCGTTCGTGTTTGCGATACCTGTGATCGATATCCGCGCCGGAAACGCCGCACGCGGCCCGTTCAACCCGCTCGTGTCGCGTCGCGAAACCAGTCGTGAATCTCCTCGCCCTGCCAGAAGACCACCCCCTTCCGCTTCCTGAGGTAGGAGAGCATCGCGTCGAAGTACTTGAACCGGTGCGCCGCGCCGCTGATATACGGGTGCACACCGAAGGAAAGTATCCGCGCGCCCTTCGCCGATTCGCGGTAAAGGAGTTCGAAGGCGTCGCGAACGCGCCTGAGCATCGCATCCGATTCGTGCATGCCGGTCAGCATGATCTGGATATCGTTCAATTCGACCGAGTACGGCAGCGACAGTATCGGGCCGTGCCTCGTCTCGACCGGGAAGGGCTGCTCGTCCATGACCCAGTCGCCGAACCAGGTGAACCCAGCCTCTTTCACGTAGTCGAGCGTCGCCGGAGTCTGGCCGCGGCCCGGCCCGAGCCATCCGGTCGGTGTTTTCCCGGTGAATTTCCGGATGACATCGATCGTGCGGCGGATCATCGCCCGCTGATCCTCCACCTTGTGTATCGGCATCTGCACGTAGGTGTGCGCCATGAACTCCCAGCCGGCATCGAGCGCCGCCTGCGCGACGCGCGGGCGCGTTTCGCACACTCTGGCGTTGATCGACATCGTGGGTTTGATGCGATGCTTCCCGAGGGCATCGATGATGCGCCAGATCCCGACACGCATCCCGTATTCATGCCATCCCCAGTTCTGGACGTCCGGCACGATCGTCTGGCCGCCGGGCGGGTTCGAGTACTGCCGCGGCATCGGGCCGGTGATGTCCCAGTGTTCGATGTTGACGACCGGCCACACGATCAGGCGCACGCCCCTGGGGAGCTTCAGCGGCTTGCGATCGACGATCGCGGAATACCCGAAACGCCTGTCGGCACGCGTCGCGGCCTCGTTGTCCCGCGCTTGTTGCGGATTCACGCCTTGCTGCGGTTCAGCCATCGTTCCTCCCGTTCCCGGCGATTCGGCCGCTCGGCGAAATGCCGCGGGGCCGCCGCGACGCTCATGGGCAGGTCCCTGGAATCGAATCCCGGCGTCATGGTGAGCCGGGACACCCCGTGACGAAGTTGAATTCCGGCGCGAAGCGCGCCGCATAGACGTCGGGGAGTGTCGCGTCGATCGCGCCCGCGCGCTCGCAGTGAGCCGAAGTTCGCCTGCGCTCGCGCAATGCTAACACCTTCCACCCCCGGGAAACTCCCGGCTCATGAAACTCGCCTCGACGGCGGCCGGACTTTCCCTCGGCATGCGTTTTTCGCGCCGGTCATCCGCGTGCACGCCCGGCGGCGCGTTGATTGCGGCCGGCGCGACAGGAGCGAAGTTGCTCCGGCCGGCCGGGATTCGCGATTGTAGTGGCGATGAGATCCTTCGCGGCCGCCAGGGGGCCTCGACGATTGCGCGTCACCCCATAAGTTGGCGGACCGGATCCGATGGCAGCGGTCGGCATGGTCTTGCAAACAATCCTCCTTCGCATCGCTACACGCATTATTGTTTCCAATAATCAATCACATGCACGGTAGCGGTGCGTTTCCACGCAAGCGGCTACGTGCTCCCGACGGTGGATCCGGCACCCGCTGTCGCGCTTGAGATCTGCCGTACCAGCCTTGCAAGAAGACCATTTCATGAGATATTGTGGCCAACATGTGAACGTTACAGGCGCGTAAGGTTGGAAGCCACGCGTCATGGAGCAAGACCAGCCGAGACCCGCCGCGCGAGGCGGGCTACGGCGAGCGGCTCCACGAGGAGGAGGTGGCATGCAGCGCTTCATCGCGGTGCGCGTGCTCCAGAGTCTCCTGGCCATAGTGGTCATGAGCATGGTCGTGTTCGGCCTCGCGCGGATCAGCGGCAACCCGCTCGACGTGATGCTGCCGATCGAGGCGATGCCCGAGGACTACGATCGGCTCGAGAAGTACTGGGGCCTCGACAAGCCGCTGCACGAGCAGTACTTCGTCTTCGTCAAGCGGGCGCTGCATGGCGATTTCGGAGACTCGCTCAAGTACCAGGGCCAGTCCGCGATGAGCCTGGTGGCGGAGCGCCTGCCCGCCACGCTCGAACTCGCGCTCTTCGCGCTTTTCATCAGCGCCCTGATCGCCCTGCCGATAGGGGTCCTCGCTGCCGTCGCGAAAGGCAGCCCCATGGATACCGCGGCCAAGACCTTCGCGCTCCTCGGCCAGTCGCTCCCGGCGTTCTGGCTCGGGATCGTGCTGATGTGGATCTTCGCCGTCCTGCTCGACTGGCTGCCCTCCTCCGGCCGCGGCGGGCTGCGGCACCTCATACTGCCGGCCATCACCCTCGGCTGGTTTCAGGTCGCCGCCATCATGCGCCTCGTGCGCTCGTCCATGCTGGAAGTGCTGGACAGCGAGTTCGTGAAGCTCGCGCGCGTGAAAGGCATCCCGGAATGGAAAGTGGTGTGGAAGCACTGCCTGCGTAACGCCGGAATCGCGCCACTCACCTTCTTCGCCATCATCGCCGGCTCGCTCCTCACCGGGTCGGTGATCACCGAAACCGTATTCACGTGGCCCGGAGTCGGGTTGCTGGTGGTGGACGCCGTGCGCTCGCGGGACTTCCAGGTGGTGCAGGCCGTCGTGATCATGTTCGCGGGCATCTTCATTCTGTGCAACTTGCTGGTCGACGTCCTCTACGCGTACCTCGACCCGCGCATCCGCTACCAGTAGGACTGACGGGAGACCCGGCGATGCCTCTTCAATCTTCGGCCCGCGCGGTTCCATGGTACGCGGTGCCGTGGGCGACCGGCGGGTGGCGCAGGCTCAGGCGCCTGCCCCTGATGCCAGTCGCGATCCTGCTCTTCCTGCTGGTGATTCCCGCCGTCTTCGCTCCGTGGGTCGCCCCTCACGATCCGCACCGGGGATCGCTCTCGCAGCGGCTCACCCCGCCGGCATGGCAGGAGGGGGGCCGCAAGGAGTACCTGCTCGGCACCGACAAGCTCGGGCGGGACATGCTCTCCCGCATCATCTACGGCGCGCGCATTTCCCTCACCGTCTCGCTCATCGCGATCTTCGTCGGCGGGGTCATCGGGACGGCGCTGGGATTGGTATCCGGCTACCTCGGCGGGCGGACCGACGCGGTGATCATGCGGCTCGTCGACATTTCCCTCGCACTGCCGACGATACTGCTCGCCCTCGTCCTCGTCGCCGCGGTGGGTCCCAGTTTCGGGACGGTCATCACGGTGCTGATCGTGCTCTTGTGGGCGCGCTACGCGCGGCTCGTCCGCGGCGAGACCCTCGCCATCAAGGAGCTCGATTTCATCGCGAGGGCGCGGGTGGCGGGCGCGTCCGCGTCACGCATCATGGTGAAGTACATCTTCCCCAACGTGGTGAACTCGCTCATCGTCCTGGCGACGCTCCAGGTGGGCTACGTCATCCTGCTCGAATCCGGCCTGAGCTTCCTCGGCGCGGGGTTGCCGCGCGCCGAGCCGGCGTGGGGCGTCATGGTCTCGGACGGCCGGGAGCTCATCGTCACGGCGTGGTGGGTCTCGATGTTCCCGGGGATCGCGATCATGCTGACGGTGCTGGCGCTCAACCTGCTGGGCGACTGGCTGCGCGACCACCTGGATCCCAGGTTGAGGAACCTGTAACACAACCGCGGTAATTTTCGGAGGGGAGCCACATGAAACCGAGACTTGGTTCGCTGTTCGCAGGCGCGCTGATGGCGCTCGTCGTCGTCCTCGGCGCCGCGCCGGGCCCCGCATGGGCGCAGGTGAAACGCCTGATCTTCGCATCCGCGGGATTCCACGAGAGCAACCGGTTCTGGACCATATCGCGGCCGGACCATCTCCAGTTCGAGCCTTTCTGGGAAACGCTGCTCGGAATGGATCCCAAGACCGGGGCACCCATTCCGCAGCTCGCGACGAAGTGGTCGCATAGCCCCGACTTCAAGGAATGGACCTTCGAGCTGCGCAAGGGCGTGCAGTTCCACTTCGGCTACGGCGAGATGACGGCCGCGGACGTCGCGCACAGCCTCAGCCTGCACCAGCGCAAGGATGCGACGGCGACGCTGCGCCCGTTCTGGGCCACGGTCGAGGAAGTGAAGCCCGTCGACAAGTACAAGGTGGTGTTCCGCTTCAAGACTCCGGCCATGCCCCCGGTCGCGATGTTCTCCTTCTCGCGTTCCGGCGACCTGCGCATCGCGAGCAAGGCGCAGTGGGACAAGGAAGGACTCGCAGGTCTCGACAAGCGGCCCGCCGGAACCGGCCGCTTCGTCTACAACGGGCGGCAGACCGGCCTCAACATCGCCTACCAGCGCAACGACCAGCACTGGTCGGGGGAGAAGGCGGAATTCGAGGAACTCGAGTTCCGCATCGCGCGCGAGGAGGCCACGCGTCTTGCCCTGCTGCTCGCGGGCGACGTGCACATCGCCGACCTGCCGCGCGAACTGCACAAGGAGGCGCTCTCCAAGGGGCTGAAGCGATTCAATTCGTCGCTGGGGACGGACTGGATCGCGGTTTACATGGGTGGCCTGTGGTTCAACACCGGCGACAAGAAGTTCGACCCGAAGGGGCCGTTCGTCAACAAGAAGGTGCGCCAGGCCCTCAACATGGCGATCAACCGGGAGGAGCTGAAGAACACGGTGTTCGCCGGCCGGGCGGACATCGCGGTGATTTCGCTGTACGTGCCGAGCTCCGAGGGCTGGAATCCCAAGTGGGAAAGCCGGTTCAAGGAGCTCTACGGGTACAACCCCGAGAGGGCAAGGCAACTGCTGAAGGAGGCGGGCTACGGTCCCGGCAATCCGCTCAAGTTCCAGATCTGGACGTTCACCGAGCCGGGTGAGTCGGAAGGTCCGGCCGTTGCCGACGCGCTTGCCATCTACTTCAAGAACGTCGGCGTCAACGCCGAGGTCCAGATGCACGACTGGGCGAAGATCCGCACGGCGTACCGCAAGAAGGAGAGCCGGGACTTCATGTGGACGAACATCATCGGCTGGCGGCCCTCGGACCAGGGCGTGCGCAGCTTCTACTACAGCAAGGGCAACAACCACCACTACGAGGACGACTTCATCGAGAAGACGTTCGACGAGGTGCAGAGTTCGATCGACGCCGGGAAGCGGGACGAGCTGATGCGGAAGATCGGCGACCACATCCAGGCGGAGTTCGGGGACATCCCGCTCTTCTGGTTCCGGAACGAGGTCTTCGCGAACCCGAAGGTCGTCGGCACCTGGGTCTATCCCGGCCCGGCCGCCGGACGATCCTCGCATTTCGAGCTGATCAAGCTCGTCAAGTAGGCGCTACGGCGCGTGAGGAGGGGGAAGCGGGCTGCAACGCTTCCCCCGGCGCATGGTCCAGAGCGGGTAATCCCCGAACCTTCGACGGCAGGGCCGGTGTTTCGCGGCCCGCGTGACTGACCAACACGGCGAACCAGGCGCATGGCCCGGCAGATCGGCGACGTCATACTGGAAGTGGAGGACCTGCACACCTATTGCTTCACCCGCTTCGGGACGGTGAAGGCGGTGGACGGCGTGAGCTTCAGTCTGCGCGAGGGGGAGGCACTCGCCATCGTCGGCGAATCGGGCTCCGGCAAGACCATGACGGCGCTCTCGCTGCTGCAGCTTCAGCCCCGCCCGGCCGCACGCATCGTCAAGGGTTCGATCCGGCTCGAAGGCGAGGATCTGCTGAAGAAGTCCGAGCAGGAGATGCGCCGGATCCGCGGCCGGCGCATCTCCATGATCCTGCAGGACCCCCAGACGTCGTTGAACCCCGTGTTCACGATCGGCAACCAGCTGATCGAGGCGATCCAGAACAAGCATGCCGGGGAGGACAGGCGCTCGCTGGTCCGGCGCGCCGTCGACAGCCTGAAGCAGGTCCGCGTGGCGGCGCCGGAGCGGCGCGTCGAGGACTACCCTCACCAGATCAGCGGCGGGATGAAACAGCGCGTGGTCGGCGCCATTGCCATATCGTGCGGCCCCAGGGTCATCATCGCGGACGAACCCACGACCTCCCTCGACGTGACGATACAGGCGCAGTATCTGCGCCTGCTGCGCGAGATACAGGAGGAGACGAACCTCGCGCTCATCTTCATCACGCACGATTTCGGCATCGTCGCCAAGATGTGCGACCGCGTGGTGGTGATGTACGCCGGACGCCATGTCGAAAGCGGGCCAGTGCGCGATATTTTCAACAGTCCGTCGCATCCGTACACCCAGGCGCTCCTGCGCTCGGTGCCCAGCATGGACGAGGACATCGAGCGGCTCTACTCGATCACCGGGCAGCCGCCCGCGTTGTGGGATCTTCCCGAGGGCTGCCGCTTCGCCCCCCGGTGCCCCCACGCGGACGATCGCTGCCGGAGCAGCTACCCCAGGACGCTTACCGCCGGCAGGAACGGGACGACGCACACCGCTGCCTGCTGGCGACTGGATCATCCCGGATGAACCCCGCGCCGGTACTGCAGGTCGAGGGCCTGAAGAAGCATTTTCCCGTCACCAGGGGCTTCCTGTGGAAGACGATCGTCGGCCACGTCCAGGCCGTCGACGGCATCGACTTCTCGATCCCCCAGGGCGAGACGCTCGCGCTGGTCGGCGAATCCGGTTGCGGCAAGACGACGACGGCCAAGCTCGTGCTGCGACTGGAGGAACCGACCGAGGGCCGCGTGCTCGCGGACGGCCGGGATGTCCACGCGCTGGAGGGCGACGAACTGAGGCGGTACCGCACCACGGTCCAGGCGGTGTTCCAGGATCCCTGGTCGTCCTTGAGCCCGCGCATGCGGGTGCGGGAGATCGTGGCGGAGCCGCTCGTGGTCAACCAGGAGGTCTCCACCGCGGAGGTGCGGCAGCGCGTCGAGCAGGTAATGAACTCCGTGGGCCTTCGCCCGCAGCAGGCGAACCTCTATCCCCACGAGTTCAGCGGCGGGCAGCGCCAGCGGATCGCGGTGGCGAGCGCGCTCGTGTCGAAGCCGAAGCTCGTCATTCTCGACGAGCCGGTCTCGGCGCTCGACGTCTCCATCCGGGCGCAGATCATGAATCTCCTCGTGGACCTGCAGAAGGAGTATGACGTGAGCTATCTCCTGATCGCCCACCACCTCGCCACGACGCGCTACATGGCGAACGAGGTCGCGGTCATGTACCTCGGCCGGATCGTCGAAAAGGCGAAGACGAAGGAGCTCTTCTCGAACCCGCTGCACCCCTACACCAAGGCGCTCTTCTCGGCCGCTCTCCCCGCGCACCCCGATATCACGCGCGAGGAGATCATCCTTGCCGGCGAGGTGCCCTCTCCCATCAACCCGCCCGCGGGGTGCCGGTTCCACCCCCGCTGCCCTTTCGCAAAGGCAGAGTGCTCCCAGGTCACGCCGGTCGAGAAGGAAATCGCGGTCGGCCACATGGTGGCCTGCCACCTCTACTAGGGCGCGGTCTCGCGGGACCGCGCAAGGCTACCACGCGAAGCCACGAAGGTTTCGCGATTACCTCGCACAAGGCGCGTGTCCTCGATCGCTTCCGCCGGATTCGTGCGGGGATCGGAGAAGCCACTCACACGCCAGCGACAGCCCAGGCATCCATCACGCCGGAATTCGAGCGCAAGGCCTTGAGACGGCCGTAGGCCGGCGAGTTCCAGAACGCGCGGACAGTCTCCATCGAAGGAAATTCGAGGACGACCATCTGGCGTCCGTCGAAGCTGCCCTCGAGCACCTCCACCGTCCCGCCCTGGACAACGTAGCGGCCGCCAAACTCGGCAACGAGCTCGGTGACTCCACGGCGGTACTCATCCCAGCCGTCGGGGCGCGTCCTCTTGATGAATACCAGGATGTATCCCTTCGCCATGCCTGCTCTCCGAGAACCGTCCAGAGTTTCCCCTAACGGTACGCCCTGGAATCATGGCTTCCTTGACAAGTCGGTATACATTGTATACCGTGAATACAGTCTACGCCAAACGCGAACCGCAAAGTGCCAGGCAACGCGCGCTTCGCTGACCTGGAAGCGCTCTGGAAAAAGCAGCCGCAGCTCGCCAAGACGGCGGACGTCGTTTACGCGACGCTGCGGACGGCGATCTCATCCGGGGTCCTGCCGGAAGGCGAGCAGCTCAAGGAGGAGCCGCTTGCCAAGGCGCTCGGCGTAAGCCGCACGCCCGTTCGAGAGTCGCTGCAGCGCCTTGCAGTCGAGCAGTTCGTGCTGCGGGTGCCCTCCCGCGGCGTCGTGGTATGCCGCATCACGTCCCGGCAAATCACCGAGTTCTACATGCTGCGAGTCGCGGTGGACGGGATCGCATCCGCGCTCGCCGCACGCAAGCGCACGCCCGTCGACGTGGCGAGGTTACGCTGGCTGAACGCGAGGATGCGGGAGGCGGCGCGATCCGGCGACGTCGCCGGCGTTACGCAGGTCAACATCGAGTTTCACGAGGCCGTGTGCCGTATCGCCGACAACTCGTTGCTGCTGAGCTTCGTCGAGCAGATTCACGTCTGGGTCCGCCGGGCCGACTACAACCCGTTCACCATTCCCGGACGACCCGGGCAGGGCGCGACCGAGCATGATCGCATCATCGACGCGATCGAAGCGGGCGATCACGATCTCGCGGAAGTCCTGACGCGCCAGCACATGCAGGCGAGCCACGCTCTGCGCCTGCGACTGCTCGGGGACGCCGCGGCCTGAGGCCTCGTTTCGGTGGGGAGTCCGCGTTTCAAATGATGCTCATCGGCTGCGACGTTGGAGGAACATTCACCGATTTCGTGTTCGTCGATTCCTCCGACGGGCGGGTTTCGACCGGCAAGGTGTTGACCACGCCGGCGGACCCCTCGGAGGCTATCCTCGCCGGCCTGCAGGACTTCGCCAGGACAGCCGGCGGCGATTTCGCCTTCGCCGACCAGGTAGTGCACGGCACGACGCTCGGCATCAACGCGCTGCTGGAACGCAAGGGTGCCCGCACCGGCCTCCTCGTAACGGAAGGCTTTCGCGACATTCTCGACATCCGCCGCTGCGCTCGGGTCGATATGTACGATCTCGGCGGGGAGTTCCCCGCCCCGCTCATCGACCGGCGGGATCGGCGCGAGATCAGGGAGCGGATGTCCAGCGAAGGGGTCATCCTCGCGGAACTCGACGAGGACCATGCGCGCGCCCAGGTGCGCTCGCTCCTCGATCAAGGGATCGAGTCGGTCGCCGTGTGCACCCTGCACTCCTACGTCAACCCGGCGCACGAAATCCGCATCGCCGAGCTCGTTGCCGGCATCGCCCCACAGGTGCCGGTGTCGCTTTCGAGCGAGGTCGCCGGGGAGATCAGGGAGTTCGAGCGGCTCGCCACGACCGCCATCGACGCCTACCTCAAGCCGAGGATGCACTCCTACCTGGAGCGGCTCGACCATAGCCTGCGCGAGCGCGGCTTCAGGGGCCGGCTGTATCTCCTGCTTTCGGGCGGGACCGTCGTGGCGGCTAAGACCGGCAAGCGGATGCCGGCAAGGCTGGTCGAGTCCGGTCCGATGTCCGGCGCGATCACGGCCAGGTTCTTCGCCGGGGAATCCGGTTCCCCGGATGTCATCAGCTACGACATGGGCGGCACCAGTGCGAAAGCCTGCCTGCTGCGCGACGGCAAGATCCCCATCACCCGCGAATACGAGGTCGATCGCTCGTTTCGCTTCAAGCGCGGCAGTGGCATGCCGCTGATGGTACCGACCGTCGATCTCATCGAGATCGGCGCGGGCGGCGGCAGCATCGCGCGGATCGACGAGCTCGGGCTCCTCAAGGTCGGCCCGCACAGCGCGGGCGCCGTGCCCGGGCCGGCCTGCTACCGGCGCGGCGGCGGGGAGCCGACGGTGACCGACGCGAACCTCGTCCTCGGCTATCTCGATCCCGATTACTTCCTGGGCGGGCAGCTGGCGCTTGACGCCTCCGCGTCGCGCGCGGCGTTGCGGCAGCACATCGCCGCGCCGCTGTCGATCGGCGTCCTGGAGGCGGCCTGGGGCGTGCACCGGGTCGTCAACGAGTCGATGGCCAACGCGATCAAGACCTGCGTGGCGGAGCGCGGCGGTGACGTCCGCCGCGCCACGATGGTCGGCTTCGGCGGTGCCGGGCCGGTGCACGCGGCGCAGCTCGCGCGCACGCTGAAGATCCCGAAGCTGGTCATCCCGCCGTTCGCCGGAGTCGTCTCCGCGCTCGGCTTCCTGCTGGCGCCCTTCGCCTACGACATCGTCCGCACGCACAAGGTGCCGCTCGCCGAGCTCGACGTCGACCGCGTGCGGGCCCTGCTCGCGGCGCTGGCGGAGGACGCCCGCCGCGTCGTGGCGGAGACGGGCTCCTCGCGCCCCGCGCGCACCGAACGGTTCGCCGAGCTCTGCTTCATCGGGCAGGGCTACCCGGTGACGATCTCCCTCGCGGAGTTCGGCGAGCGGGCGCCCGGGGTGGCGAGGATCCGCGCGCTCTTTCTCGAGGCATACCGCGAGCGCTACGGCCATTGTTCGGACGATGCGCCGGTCGAGCTCGTTTCGGTGCGCGTCGTCGTATCGATGGACCCCGAGCCGCTGCCCGGGCGGCTCACGGCCATCACGAGCGCGGGCGGAGATGCCCGCAAGGCAGGGCGCGACGCCTACGACGAGGCCGCGGGCGGCCTGATCCCGCATGCGGTCTACGACCGCTACCGCGTTTCGGCCGGGATGACGATCGAGGGGCCGGCGCTGATCGAGGAGCGCGAGACGACGACGGTGCTCCCGCGCCGGGCCCGCGCCACGGCACGCGAGGACGGCGCGCTCGTCATCGAGTTTCAACGCTAGGTGGCGCGGCGCCGCGCGACCCCATTCGGGGCAGGAACCGGAGACCATGCGCAATATCGATCCGATCAATCTCGAGATTTACTGGGCGCGCGTGATCGCCATCGCCAACGAGATGATGGAGACGCTGATCCGAACCTCGTTCTCGACCGTCATCCGGGTGAACCGCGACTGCTCGGCGGCGATCTTCGATCACACCGGCCGGATGCTCGCGCAGCCCAGCCACTCCGCGCCGGGACATGTCGGCTGCATGCCGGGCGTCGTGCGCCGCATCCTGGAGCGCTTTCCGGCGGGCTCGATCCGGCCGGGCGACGCCTTCGTCACCAACGATCCATGGATCGGCGCCGGACACAGCCCGGACATCTACATCGCATCCCCGGTATTCCGCCGCGAGCGGCTCGCGGGGTTCGCCTGCACGGTCGCCCATCACATCGACATTGGCGGCCGCGTCGGGCCGACCGACAGCCAGGACGTATTCGAGGAGGGCCTGCTGATCCCGCCGATGCGGCTCTACAGCGCCGGCGAGCGCAACGAGATCCTGTTCCAGGTCATGGAGGCCAACGTCAGGCTCCCGCACATCGTTCTCGGCGATTTCGACGCGCAGATGGCTTCCAACCGGCTCGGCGCGGAACGCCTGATCGAGTTTGCCGAGGACTACGATCTCGACGATTTCGGCGCGGTCGCGCAAGCCATTACCGATGCCACCGAGCGGGCCATGAGGGCGGCGATCAGGGCGCTGCCGGACGGCAGGTTCGAGGTCGTGCAGAACCTCGAGCTCAGGGATGAGAACAACGAGACCGTCACCGTTCGCCTGAGCGCGGAGATCGCCGGCGACGGGATGATCTTCGACTACGCGGGCTCGTCACCGCAGATACGCCGGCCGATCAACTGCGTGATGAACTACACCATGTCCTATACGGTGCTGGGGCTGAAGATGCTGCTCGCGCCGGAGCTTCCCTACAACGAAGGCACACAGCTTCCGGTCACGGTCAGGGCGCCGGATGCGAGCATACTCAACGCGCGGCGGCCGGCAGCGGTGTGGCGCCGGGCCGTGCTCGGCATGCAGCTTCCCGAAATCGTGTTCCGGGTCCTGGCGCCGGTCGTGCCCGACAGAATCATCGCCGGCTGCGGCTCGAGCCCGATGTGGCTGTGGCTGCTATCGGGGTGGCGGCCGGACGGCAAGCGGTTCGTGTTCCAGACGCACTTCATGGGCGGCATGGGCGCCGGCCAGGGCCACGATGGTCTCTCCACCGCCGCCTTCCCGTACAACATGACCGACTCGCCGGTGGAGATCTTCGAAAACGGCTGCCCGGTCATCGTCCATCGCCGCGAATTGATCAGGGATTCCGGCGGCCACGGAAAGTTCCGGGGCGGGCTGGGCCAGGAGATCATCATGTCTCCGGCGCCGCCGAAGCTTGGCCGGATCGAGGGCGCCCTCACGGCTTCGTTCAGCACCGGTCACCTTCACGCCGGTCCCGCGGGCGCGCAGGGCGGGCACGCCGGCGCGCGCGCGGAAGTGGCGCTCAACAACGAGCCGGTCACCAACCCCCTCGTCACGCTCAGGATGAACGCCGGCGATCGCCTGACCATCCGCCTGCCCGGCGGCGGCGGCTTCGATGCGCCGCTCGACCGTGCCCCGGAGGCCGTGCGCGGGGACGTGCTCGCCGGCTTCGTTTCGCCGGAAGCCGCGAAGTCCGTCTACGGCGTCGTGCTCACCGGTCCCGGCAGCGCGGTCGACACGGCCGCGACCACTGCTCTGCGCGAAAGAATGCGCGACAACTGAGAACCGAAGGAGAGCGCCCGTGCCTTACGCCACGATCAACGGTCTCGACCTCTACTACGAGAGCCACGGCAGCGGCCCGGCGGTCGTGTTCGCGCACGGTCGCGGCGGCAATCACCTCAACTGGTGGCGGCAGATCCCGGTCTTCGCCCGGGAATATCGCTGCATCACGTTCGACCATCGCGAGTTCGGCCTCTCGCGCAATCCGCCCGATGCACGGGGCAAGAGCGCCTATGTCGAGGATCTTGCCGGTCTGCTCGATCACCTGAAGATCGAAAGCACCTGCCTGGTGGGCCAGTCAATGGGCGGATGGGCTTGCCTCAATTTCGCGCTGCAATTCCCCGCGCGCTCGAAGGCGCTGGTCCTCGCCAACACGACCGGCGGCATCGGGGATGCGAGCGTTGTCGACGTCCTCATCGAGCACGGTGACCCGGGCGCGCAGCGGATCTCCGGCAAGGGCTTTGACGAGAGCAACCCGGAACTCGCCTTCCTTCTCGCCCAGTTCAGGACGCTCAACGATGCGCTCAATCCACCGCTACGCGAGTCGCGCGCGTCATTCATGACGAGCCGCGAAGGGCCGAAGGCCGCGGAGCTGGCGGGGCTGTCGGTCCCGACCCTGCTGATCGGCGCCACGGGCGACGTGCTGTTCCCGCCGGCGGTGATGCAGGCTTGCGCGAAGCTCATTCCCGGCGCGCGGCTGAAGCTCTTCGAAGGTGCGGGCCACTTCGTTCACTACGAGCTGCCAGGTGAATTCAATGAGACTGTCGCGTCGTTCCTGAAAGAGCATTCATCGTGATCCGCATTCGTTGTCGAGGAGGAAACATTGATGCCGTCAATCAAGGCTCTTGCCGGAATGCTCGCCGCCCTTGCCGTAGTCTCTCTCGGGGTTTCGACCGAGGTCTTCTCCGCGAGTCCCGCGGACACCTACCCGAATCGCATCGTCAGGATGATCGTGCCCTACCCGCCGGGCGGCGGCGGCGACGTGGTCGGCCGGCTCGTGGCGCGGAGGCTCGAAAAGGCGCTCGGCCAGCCTTTCGTCATCGACAACCGGCCGGGTGCAGCGGGGTCGATCGGCGCCGGGCTCGTGGCCCGCTCCAAGCCGGATGGATACACGATCCTGGCGACGGCGAGTGGCGTCGTCGTCGGGAACCCACACATATATCGGCGTCGCGATTACGGCTCCTCACGTCAACGGTGGTCGATTGCGGGCACTCGCGGTCACCACTCTTGTGCGCACGCCGTTGATGCCTGACGTGCCGACCATGATCGAAGCGGCCAACCTGCCTGGATACGAAGTGGCGCCCATGACTGCGATGCTGGCGCCCGCGGGCACCCCCAAGCCGGTCATCGACAAACTGAACGGCGAGGTTGCAAGAGTGCTGCAACTGAAGGACGTGAGGGAGAGATTTTCCACCATGGGCCTCGCCCCGGCGGAGGATCGCTCACCTTCACGATTTCCCGGGTGGTATGAGGCCGAGTTGTCCAAGTGGACGAAGTTGATCCGCGATGCTGGTATCAGTCCCGAGAGATGAACTCCGGTCCCATCGCGTAGCGCACGCCCGGTTCTCGAACATGGCCGAGTCGCCGCGGAGGCAATCTCGAGCCGGGTACGTTCATCGGCCACATCGCGCCGCGCCCACGGCAGGGAGCCGCGCGTGAGCCACCCGATCAGCGCCGCGGGGGCGACGCCGCGGCCGTTCATCGCGCCGCGGGCGAGCGACGGCGAGCCCGCGCTCACTGCTGCCGGCCCGGCAGTACAAGGGGTGCCGTGAATCCGCGTGGCGTGCCTACCGCACGCGGATGAACTCCATCGGGTATTGCTGCAGCGAGCGGGCGCCCTGGTCCTCGATCACGACGAGGTTGCCCGCCTGCAGCCCGGCTTTGCCGTCCGGGCTCACGATGTTCTGCTGGATCACGATCAGCATGCCCTTCTCGAACGCGACCGGACCGAGTTCGCGCTTGCTGTCGCCGCGTTCGAGTTCGATATTTTTCGCGAGGTGGGCGATGACCCGAATGGACTCGCGTAACGGCGCGCAAGCAATTGTTCCGCAAACGCGGGTCCAAGGTACAATTCCCGCCGTTTCCGCATCACCCGCAGGGAGTGCCGCATGATCGCCATGATTCCGCCGCCGATTCGCTCACTTGCCGTCACGGCTGTCGTTGCATCGTTCTTCGTGAGCCTCGCTCATGCACAGGGCCCGGACGCTTATCCGAGCAGGCCGGTGCGCATGGTCGTACCCTACACGCCCGGTGGACCGATTGACGTGTGGGGGCGAATACTGACGCAGAAACTGAGCGAAGCGCTTGGCCGCCAGGTGGTGCTCGACAACAAGCCCGGCGCCAACGGCATCGTCGGCACCGACATCGTGGCAAAGAGCGTCCCGGATGGCTACACCATGCTCTACCAGACGGGCAGCCACGTCGCGAACGTGAGCATGTACCGGAAGCTTCCGTACGATTCCGTGCGCGATTTCCAGCCGATCACGCAGATGGCGAGCACCTACGGCATGGTGCTTGCCGTGCACCCCACCGTTCCGGCCGGGACGCTGGGCGAATTCATCGAACTCGCCAGGTCGCGGCCGGGCAAGCTCAACTTCGCGTCGGCCGGCTCGGGTAACGCCACGCATCTTGCCGCGGAACTCATGAAGTCCGCCGCCGGCATCGATGTGGTGCACGTCCCCTACAAGGGTGGCGGGCCGGCGCTGAACGACGTGATGGCGGGCCAGATCGAGATGATGATGGTGAGCGTCGCCCAGGGCGCGCCGTTCGTGAAGGCCGGGCGTGTTCGCGCGCTGGCGGTGACCGGCCCGACCCGGGCGCCACCGCTTGCGAACGTGCCGACATTCCAGGAGTCGGGCTTTCCCGGCTTCAGCTTCGCCGGATGGCACGGGCTGTGGTTTCCCGCCGGTGTGCCGCGGGAGCGTCTCGCGCGCATGCACGGCGAAGTCGCGAGGATCATGTTCGCGCCGGAGATGAAAGGCCGCCTCGACGAGCTCGGACTCGTGCCGGTGGCGAGCACCCCGCAGGAGTTCGCCGCGTTCATTGACCGCGAGATCGCCCTCTACGCGAAAATCGTGAAGGCCGCGAAGATCGAGCCGCAGTGATCCGCGCGCCGCGCGAGCGGGCAACATCACGGCCGGGCCCGGTCACCGCCGGGAAGTCTCCTCGACGCGCGCTGGAGCCGGTGGCAGTCACGCCCGTACCGACGGCGCAAGTCGACCGCGAATCACCTCCTCCGCCTGCGCGAGCATCGTTTCGACGATCTCGGCCGCCGGTTTCACGGAGTCGATGAGTCCCGCGTCCTGCCCGAAAAGCAGGGTCGTGTTGTTCACGTCGCCGCTCCTGCGCGCCTCGCCCAGGGCTCTGGACACCTCCGCGAGGTTCTCGCGCAGCGCCCACTCCCGTCCCGTCCAGCGCTCGATCACCGCGTTGCGCTGGACCCGCGCCATCGCACCGGGCCATACCTGGCCGCTGGCGATATCGTGGATCTCGGTGAGCACCGTATCGTGTCCGTCACTGTCGACGATCGCCTGCTTGAAGTTGGCGTGAAGCGGGGCCTCGGGGGTCGCGAGAAAGCGCGTGCCGAGCAGCACGCCGTCCGCGCCCAGCGCGAGCGCGGCGGCAAGACCGCGCCCGTCGGCGATACCGCCTGCCGCCAGCACCGGCGCCGGTGAAACCGCGCTCACGACCATCGGCACGATCACCATCGTCGCTATCCAGCCGACGTGGCCGCCGCCTTCCGACCCCTGGGCGATGATGATATCCGCGCCGGCGGCCGCCGCGCGCGAAGCTTCGGCCACGGTCGACACCATGTACATCACCTTCGCGCCGGCATCGTGCGCGCGGTCGAAGCAACTGCGCAGATCCTGCTCCTTCCTCGCCCACGCGAAGGCGACCGCGTTCGGCCGCGCCCTGAGCGTCTGGGCGTAGTCGTCGTCGTTCATTCTGAAGAGCAGGTGGTTGATTCCGAAGGGGCGATCGGTCGCTTCGCGGATCGCCCTGGCCGCCGCCGCGATCTGCTCGCCGCGCAGTGTCGAGGTGCCGAGGGTGCCGAAACCACCGGCGTTCGAAACCGCTGCCACGAGCTTCGGCGAAGTGGCGGTGCCCATGCCGCCGAGAACGATCGGATGCCTGATGCCGAGCAAGTCGCAGATGCGCGTATGGATCATCGGTTCCTCACGGTAATGCCGTCTTCGACCGGCAGATGACAAGCCGATCGATCGGGTGCTTTCTCCTGGACGAGCTCGAATCCTACACGAAGTCAAGTATCGAGCCCGGGCGGTTTGTTACCGGGTTGCGCTTCGATTTCGACCGGGGTCAAGTCCGGAGCGAGGCCCGGCGGTGGCGAGTAGGTGATGGCGCCGCGTTTCAGGATGGCGTCCCTGCCGCCGGTGCGCTCGACCATCGCGGCCTGGTCGGCGTGCGCGAGCCGATCGATGGCCTGGGGATCGAGCAGCCGGCGCAGTTCCGCCTCGGAGTCCGCCAGCACTCCCCGGTGTCTCGGGTCGGAGGCCAGGTCGACGCGCTCGTACGGATCGCTCTCCATGTCGAAGAGCATCGGCGCGTGGCCCACGTAGTGGATGTACTTGTAACGTCCGCGGCGGATCATGAACGCACCGCAGATCGAGGCGGAGGCATGGTACTCCGACAGTACGGCGCGATCGGGCGTGGCGCCGTTGGCGATGGAGAAGAGCGAGTGGCCCGGGAGTCCGGCATCGGCCGCAGCCGGTCTCGCGCCGACGCATTCCAGGATGGTGGGAAAGCCGTCCACCAGCGACACCGGTGTTCTGACCACGCTGCCTTGCGGCACCTCGGGCCCGGCCACGATGAGTGGTATGCCGGCCGACTCGTCGAACAGCGTCGACTTCGCCCAGAGGCCGCGGTTGCCGAGGTTCTCCCCGTGATCGGAGGCGTAGATCATGCGCGTGGAGTGTGCAAGACCGGCGCTCTCCACTGCGGCCAGGACCTGCCCGACGTTGTGGTCCATGAAACTCACCAGCCCGTAGTAGGCGGCGATCGCCCGCCGTACCATGTCGGGGCCGGTGAATCCCTCGTAGTGCGGGCGTCCCCGGCGCAACCCATCGAGGTAGGGATGGCGCGGCCACTCGTCCCGCGCGTAGCGATCCGGCATCGGAATGCCGTCCGGCGGATAGAGCTGGAAGAATTCGGGCGGCGCGATAAACGGCGGGTGCGGGCACACGAACCCGACGTAGAGCACCCACGGCTTGTCGCGATGCCTGGGGGCTTCGCGCGCGAGCCAGCGGCAGGCCTCCCCGGTAATGCCGCGGTCGTAGCGCTGGTAGCTCGAATCGCCGGGGCCCGCCTCCGGCCCGAGCTTGCGCGCGCCGTTGCGCACGATCAGCTCGTCGCGGATGAGGCCAGCGAGATCGCCCAGCCCCTGCGCGATGTGCATCGTCGTGATCTCTTCGTGAAAGCCGTTGCGCGCGGGGTCGCCGCCCGCGTAGTGCAGCTTGCCGATCGATGCGACGTGATGCCCCTGCGCCATCAGGCGGTGGCCCCAGCTCGGGATGCTGCCGTCGTAGGCAATCGCGTTGTCCCAGAAGCGGATCTGGTGGACGTGGCGGCCGGTCGCGAAACTCGCCCGCGCCGGCACGCAGATCGGGCAGTTGGTGTAGGCGGAAGCAAAACGCGTGCCGCGCGCGGCGAGCCGGTCGAGGTTCGGCGTCTTGACTTGCGGATGGCCGTTGCAACCCAGCACCCGCGGGTTGTGCTGGTCGGAGAGGATGACGAGGAGGTTGGCGGGCTTCATATCGCCTTTCCTTCACCTGGCCCGAAGGCCGGCGTCCCTCGCGAGCCTGGATAGCGTTTCGATTTGCTCGCGCAGTATCTTGTCATATTCCTGCGGCGTAGTGGGTGCGGGAACAGAGCCAAAGGCCTGCAGCCGCTCCTTGATGTCGGAGTGATCGAGTATACGCGCCACCTCTTTACTGATCTGGTTCAGGACGGGACGCGGCGTCTTCGCCGGCGCCAGCAGCCCATACGATGATTCAGGTTTCTTGAAGTCGGGCAGCGTCTCCGCCATCGCCGGCACCTCCGGCACCGCGGGCGAGCGTTGCGGCGTGGTCACCGCCAACGCCAGCAGCTTTCCATCCTTGATGAACGGCAGCACGGGTGTAAGGCCCGCGACGCAATAGTGGGTGCGCCCGGTCAGGGTTTCAATGCATGCTTCAATGCCCGCCTTGAACGCCACGTTCACGACCTTGATGCCGGCGGCGAGCCGGAATCGTTCCCCGTTGAGGTGGGATGGCAGGCCAGCGACACCGGAGCTCCAGATGATCTTGCCCGGCTGGGCCCTGGCTAGCGCAATGAGATCTTTGACCGACCTGACGCCAAGCGAAGGCGCCACGAGCAGTGCTTGTGTGAAATGCGCGATCTGGGTGACGCCCGCGAAATCCTTGAGCGGGTCGTAAGGGAGGTTGGCGTACAGCGCCGCGCTGATGGGAAAACTCGAGGCGATCAAGAGCGTGTGGCCGTCCGGCGTGGCCTTGGCGACCATGCTCGCGGCCAGCACGCCGGCCGCCCCCGGGCGATTGTCCACCACCACTGGCTGTCCCCAGCTTTCGCTCATCTTCCGGGCGATCATGCGCGCCACGGTGTTGGTCTGGGCGCCGGGGGCGGACCCCGTAACCAGGCGGATGGGCTTCGTGGGGAACCTCTGCTGTGCCTGCGCAAGGCCCGGCGCGGCGACGGCGGCAACCCACGCCTGGAATACCGCTGCGAACATGACTCGTTGAAAAGTATGCATGGCGGCTCCCGGTTGCGGAATAGCGTGCGGAAGAACCCGGTACCGCCCAGCTTGCGCGGATGGTTGCGGGACTGCGTGAGAACTTCAAACTGGTCGCTAATGAAGAAGCGATCCGCGAAATCACGATTGGCTATTGCTGGGCACGTTGTACTTGGTCCTCTGGACGTCTGCCATGGCCGCCGTTGCGCCGCCGCGTTTCCGGCTTCCAGAGCGCCAGCGCGAGAAGCCCAGCCGCAAGCACCCAGTAGAGCACGCCCAGCGCGCGCAGCACGGTGTCGAGCCCGGTGAATTCCAGCATCGCCTTCCCCGCCCTCGCGGATTACTGTAGGCGCGCCCGGCAATGCTGTCCACGTGCTTTGGCGCAGTTTTCGTCGCATACCGCCGGGTTGCCGCGCCGCGGAAACCACCGAATGGGTAGATGCGGTTTGTGAGCTTTCGCAGCCAAGCACCTACGGTGACGACCATAGTCGCGCCTGGGGACGCGGGGTCTGACCCGGAGGTCCATCTCGGGATGACCTCAAGACAACGGGAAGGCCAGGTCAATTGCTTCAGGGAGAATCGGACGGGCGCCGGCCGCTCCGGCAGGACCCGGCCAGCGGAAAGCGTGCGAGCCCACCCCGGCCGCTTCACCGCCACCCCTCCCTCGCTGGGGGGAAATGATTTTCGAGGGCCCCAGGGGGAGACCCCCTGTGATTGTGGTCAGCGTGCGCGCGGCGGGTAGCTCCGCCCGCCGGGCCCGGCTACTTTTCGACCATCCGGAATACCGTCACGCGGTGGCCGCCGCCCGAAACGCGTTCCTTGGCGCTCGCGCGGATGATGCCGTAGATGACGCCGCGGTCACAGCGGTCCCAGGCGATGCCCTGGCCGCGGATGTTCATCGGAATCGTCTCCACCAGTTCGAGCACGGAACCCGGTTTCGGCAGCCGCATCTTGTAGAGCTCCGCGGGGTCGTGGCCGGAGAGATAGAGGAAGCCGTCGGGGCCCCACGATCCGCCGGAGTTGCTCATCGCCTCGAACTTCTTGAGGATCGCAGCGGGCAGCACCCACGATGCGACATAGCGGAAGTCGGCGGTGAACTTGATCATCTGGGTGTTGAGCTTGTGGCCGTACGGAGTCCCGTCCGGCCCGAAGGGCCTGTCTCCGAGACGCGGCCTTTCGGCGAACGCCGAGACCTACCCGGTGAGCGGTGACCGGTGCCTTGCCGAGCCCGACCGATATGTCAGGACGCCGGTGGTCCCGTCATCGTTCGGCGCGCGCGCCCGCGAGGTACGCGTAGCCCGACTTCCGGTTCATGCCGCGCCGTATCGCATCGACCGGAACGACGTCCTGCGGCGCGACGCTCGCGAAATTCACGTCCGCGCCGTAGCGGGCCGCGAGCCACGCCGCCTTCTCCAGCGGCTGGTTCAACCCCAGCTCGAAGAGCAGCGTGGAACGGTCGACCGAGGCGATCAGCCGATCGAGCCCCGCCGGGTCGCGCTCGGCGACGGCCTGGATCTCGGCGCTTTCGAGGTAGACCTTGCAGACGCCGAGTTCGAGATCGCGCGCAATGCGCTGCGCCGTCGCATCGACGTCGAGCGCGGCATCGAGATTCTTGCGGCCTACCTCGGTGGTGACCTTGAGCCCGAGTTCCCGCGCGCGCCCGATCAGCTCCTCGCGGCGACCCTCTTTCATCGGCACGATGACGTCGTCGGAGAGCTCGATGCCGGCGAACCCGAAGTCGCGCACCGCGCGGAAATACTCGTCGACCCGGCCCTGCACCAGCGCGAGCTGGAACGGGATTCCGCCGGGAAGCACATCGATTCCAGCCGCGTTGTAGAGGGTGATCTTGCGCCGCAACCAACCGCCGCTCAGCCGGTCCACGAGTCCCGTGTGGTCGGTGATCTTCGCGTAGTCGATCAACGGCGCCGCGACCTCCAGCAGATCCTCTGTCGCGCGCAGCGGTATGCCGACCTCGGATACGCCAATCATGAACCGCTCGCGCGGCTTCGGCGGTATCGCCGGCACTTCCAGCATGCCGAATGCCCCTTGCCGCACGACCGCTTCCTCCCCGCTGACCCGTCGCCCGCGCGGCGCCGGTGGCCGAGCATAGCACCGCGCGCGCGCCGCCATGGTACAGTCGCCGTGCGCAACGCTTACCGGTCAGGGAGGACAGTTCATCATGAATACAGGGAAGAACGTGGTGCAATCCTTGCTGCTGGGGGCCGGCTGGACGCTGGCGGCAGCGCTGCCAGGAACCGCCCTCGCACAAACCGGCTGGAAGCCCGAGCGCCCCGTGGAGATCGTCGTGGGCACGAGCCCCGGCGGAGGTCAGGACACTTCGGCCCGTTTCGTCCAGAAGCTCGTGCAGGAGAGGCAGCTTATCGAAGTGCCCTCCAACGTCGTCAACAAGCCGGGCGGCGGCAGCGCGATCGGCTACGCCTATCTCAATCAGCACGCGGGCAGCGGCCACCACATCATGCTGCTCACCGTGCCGCTGATCGTGAATCACATCATGGGTCTCAGCCCCATCAGCTACAACGATCTCTCGCCCCTCGCCACGCTGTTCGACGAGTACATCGTCGCGGCGGTGCTGCCCGATTCCCCGTTGCGATCCGGCAAGGACCTGCTGGAGCGCCTGCGCAAGGACGTTCAATCGGTCAGCGTGGGGATTCCCTCGGTCACCGGCGGAGGCAACTTCGGCATCGTGATGGCGGCGAAAGCGGTCGGCGCGGATCCGCGCAAGCTGAAGAGCGTCGTGTTCAAGTCCGGCGGCGATTCGGTAACGGCGCTCCTCGGCGGCCACGTCGACGTGATGATGTCGACCACCGCCGCGCCGGTGCGCCAGCGGCGGCAGGGCAAGATGCGCATCATCGCCATCGCGGCGCCCAAGCGCGTCGGCGGGGAACTCGCGGACGTGCCGACTTTCCGCGAGCAGGGCGCCGACGTCGTATTCGCGAACTGGCGCGGAATCGTGGGACCGCGCGGGCTCTCCCCGGAGCAGGTTGCATACTGGGAGGGCGTCTTCGCAAGACTGGTCGCCACCGACGAATTCAAGGAGGATCTCGCGCGCAACCAGTGGGTGACCAACTTCCTGAGGAGCGCGGAGATGCGCAAGTTCCTCGCCACCCAGAACGAGCAGTTGAAGGTGCTGCTGGCCGACCTCGGGATGGCGAAATGAGCGGCCCCGGCACGCTCTCCGGCAGGGTCGCGATCGTCACCGGCGGCACTCGCGGCATCGGGCGCGCCGTGGCGGAGCGGTTCGCGCAGGAGGGCTGCGATCTCGCGATCTGCTCCCGGTCGCTCCCGGCGCTGGAGGAAACCGCGCGCGAGATCGGCCGGCGCTACGACGTGAAGGTATTGCCCAGAGAGGCCGACATCCTGAAGCGCGTGGACATCGAGCGGCTCGTCGGCGACACGGGAGCGAAGCTCGGGCGCGTCGACATCCTCGTCAACAATGCGGGCGGCTCGGAGCAGCGAGCCGCCTCCGGTTCGCGCCGGCAGGTCTACGCGGTCGATCCGGTCTCCGGGCCGCTGCCGCCCGGGCGATTCGAGGAGATGGTCGACGAGGAATTCGTGAACGCCTTCAACCAGAAGGTGCTGGCGCTCGTCTACGCGATGCGCGCGGTGCTGCCGTGGATGCGAAAGGCGGGCGGCGGGGCGATCGTCAACGTCGTCTCGATGAAGGGCAAGCAGCCGCCCCCGCGCGTGGTGAGTTCCAGCATCGCGGCGGCGGCCGCGATGAACCTCAGCAAGAGCCTCTCGCTGGAAGTCGCGGCCGACAACATCCGCGTGAACGTCATCGCGCTGGAGAGCATCGTCACGTCGCAGACCGAGAAGAGCCGCGCGCGCTGGGCTCCCGAGAAGTCGATGGAGGAATTCCTCGCGCCGCGCAACGCCAACATCCCGATGGGCCGGCTCGGCACGGCGGAGGAAGCGGCGCACGCCGTCTACTGCCTGTGCGCGCCTCAGGGCGCGTACATCACGGGGCAGGTGCTCTCGGTGGACGGCGGCGGAATGCGCGGGTGGTAGAAAACGCGCCGTCGGGGTGAGCGTAAACGGGATAAAGGGGCCAGGCTCGCAATTCTGGGGTCCCCCTGTCCGCGGAATGGCGGACGGCGCTATGTGCAACACATCAACCGCGGCCAGTCGTAGTTCGAGCCTGGCCCTTTTCTCTGTTCTATGGCTATGGCGTCATCCGCAGCAGACCGGATAGCCCACGCCAATGGTTGTATTGCCGGTCGCGCATATCCTCGGGTAAACCGACTTCACGGATTAGCGTAGGCCACGCCTTCCGAGCAACCGCTACTGTTTCCTTGACGGTGTCCAGCACGAATTTTGGCGGTGCTTCCATCCGTCGGGCAAGCCGGTCGAAGTGAGATTCACTGATCCGTTGGAAGCGCTTTTCTCCTCCCAGATTGAGCGCAAGACCGTCGTTGGCGACATAGTGAATCGTCGATACCACGTCGTATACCGGTGCGAGCCGCGGCGAAATCCTGTCTTTGTAGATGACAGACCAGTTCTTTAGATGTGCGTCCCCATTGCCAACAAGAATGTTCACGACTAGCCGGCGCACGAATTCCGCCAGTTGATCGAATCGATTGGGAAACAGATCGAATATAAGCCGGCCAATGGTGTCGTAGTTCGTCGCCTTGTATTCCTGGTCGGCGTAGACACTGAACACTTGTGCGAAATCCTCAGCGTGGACGCGCCCTTGCGCCGTGCGGTCATAACGTTTGATTGCGTAGGCCCAGACCTCCCACCGGGGAATCGAAAATCCCGCCAGGCCCTTCAGATCGAGATCATCCAGCCTTACCAGCTTGACTTCAGGTGTTTCTATGCCAGCGGCGGCGGCGAGCCGCATCATCGTGTATTCGTTCGCCGGCACATTGGGATGCGTCGGGTGTGGCGGTTTGACGATCCATTCGTCACCGCCGTCGTCTAGAGAGAAGCGGCCTCCGTGCTCGATCATCGAGAACTTGAGTTGTGATCCGCCCAATGAGAACTTGATGGACGCGTCGGCGGGCACGGCGTGCACGGCGTCAGGTCTGTGGTCGAAGGCAGCCTTCGGTAATTCATCTGCAAGAACTGCACGCACAGCACCAGGCAAACTTCCTCCAAGAGCCATGAGCAGCTCGAATTCGCGGTTGTGGTGGACCTTGAGACTCTTGACCATGTATTCGCGAAGCACGCCTTCAGGCAGCAGGTTGCTGAAGAAAGGAGGAAGCGTCATGCGGCTCGAATAGGTTTCTCTCAGCTTGCGTTCCGTTGCTTCCTCATCTTCCGGGATGTTGAAAGACAGGCTGAGCGTTGGACGGGACGCACCCAATTCGATGTACCCCTCATCGAAGGTGAACAGGTTCTTGCCGTCCTGGAAGCCAGTGAGATGGCCGACCGGTACGTCTCCCAGCAATATCTTGAGGACTCGGGCGTCAGCCATTGGATTGCTCCTCGTCATCCTTTACCTGGTAGCGATCGAGCAGGGATGGTGAAGAGGTGGAAGGTGCCAGCGCGCGCTTGGTCTCGAGGAGCGTTTGGACCCGGGTAGCGTCCTGTCGCCGAACTGGCATTAGCTCAACATCGAGCGCCTGAGCCATCTTCGCGAGAGTGGAGAGCGTGATATCTCCGCCACGCTCGAAGCGCGACACCTGTCTTTGCTGGATGCCGCTCCGGCGCGCGACCTCGGCTTGCGACAGGCCCAATGCCAGCCGTCTCGCTCGAATCGCCTCGTGGATGTTCGTTTTCACAGACCCGCCCTATGTATAGGAAGGCATTGTATCTCGAATTCATATACTTAAATACATTTAATATCAAACATATGTATTTCTAGACCTATAACGAAAGTATCGCAACGTTGTAGACACGTTGCTAGCATTCTTTCCTTATTTTTTCATTGATCTCTGGAGTGCACCATGTCGCAGCAAGTCGCAATTAGCCCTCTAGAACTGGGCCGTTACCTCAATCAGGCACGTGAGCGAGCCGGGATGAAGCAGGCGGAACTGGCACGCAAGATCACCTGGTCGCCGGCGGTCTTGTCGCGCGTCGAAAGCGGAGACCGCGCCCTCGCGCCGGACGAGCTGCAAACCATTCTGGCTGCGATCGATACGCCGGAGGCGTCGCGGCTGGGCGAGGTTCTGCGCCGGGAGTGGAAGATGCTCCCCCGTCCACCTCTGGACCATCCCGACCAGGACCTCATTTGGGAAGCAGAGAGGGTCGCGGCTGAGTTGGTGGAATTGCGTGACCGGCCGGACGTCCGCCACGCGTTCGAGCGACGCCTGTCGGAATACATCGACGAGATAAAGCACACGGCCGCCCTTCTCATGAAGCGCAATCACCAGATCGCCTTTATAGGCAGCATCGGCATTGGCAAATCGACCGCGATCTGTCGCATGACCGGGCTTGAGGTGCCATCCTCCGACTCTGCGCGGCCGATTCCCGTCCTCGAAGCGGGAGCCGGTGGCATCACCATCTGTGAAGTACACCTGCGTACGGGTCCCGGGCATGGATTGTTGATTGAGCCCCGCAGTGACGATGACATTCGCGCAGACGTAACCGATTTCGCCGAATACGTACTGGGCGCCGGATCGGCAGTGACGCAGGCAGATTCGACCGAAGATGCCGACACCCAAGGTATTTCAAAGGAAACTGAACGAGCTATACGGAACCTGTCACGATTGCGAATCCGGCGTGAAAAATCCAAGGACGGGAAGCAGTTGCGTCGCGACGAAGCCAGGGAACTCGCGACGGCGCACCCGACGGTTCGGGAATTGGTGGTGGAAATTCTAGCCCGCATGGAGCTGCACCGTCGCGACCGGAGAGACGTCTGGTACGAACCGTCTACAGGGAAGGAGCCGCTGAACTGGCTGAAAGACACTTTTGAAGCCGTCAACAACGGTCGTCATCCCGATTTCACGCTGCCCAGGCGAATCGAGGTCGTCGTCCCCAAGCCCCTCATCGATGCGGGCGATCTTTCCGTCCGCCTGATCGACACCAAAGGTATTGACAGGACCGCTGCCAGAGCCGATCTAGAAGGTCTTCTCGATGAGTCGCATACAGTTGCAATTCTTTGCTCGGGGTTCAACAACGCTCCGGCGGCGGAGGCGCGGCTGCTTCTCGAGCGCGCGCGAGATACCGGGGTCCGGGGCCTCGAGATTCAGGCTGCCATTCTGGCGCTGCCGCGTCCGAGCGAGGCTCTGGCCGTAAAGGATGAATCGGGTGTGCGCGTCGATTCGGCCGAGGAGGGCTACTCTCTGAAAGAGGAACAGGTGGCGATGAGCCTGCAGCCGCTGAAACTGGGCGTGTTCGCGATCGGTTTCTTCAACGCGTATCAAGACGATCCGCAGCGCCTCCGGTCATTTCTCCAGGACCGCCTGGAACGAGTGCGCGAGACCTTCCGCAAGCGGATGAAGGAGGTTTCGAGCAATGCCCGAGCACTACTGCAGAACCATGAGCGCGAGCAGGTACAGGAGGTCGTCCGCCATGCAGCCTCTGCCTTGCGCACTTGGGCCAGCCGTAACGCGAAGCCACAGGCGTTGAGCGCACACGTTCAAGACAGCCTCATGGAGCAAATCGGCCGCGCGGCTGCGACTACCGTGCGTGCGTGCGTGCGTCGCGAGGGTGAATGGCACAACCTGAGCTATACGCACCATCTTGGGTACGGCGCACGCAGGATGGCGGCCTTGTCGCTCGGAAACCTGGTCGCCTCATTCTCGGAACTGTGCGGAACGCTCGGGGCTGATCCACAATATCTGGAAGCAAAGGACCTTATCGCTCAAGCCGATCGCGTACTTGTTGCCGCGTACGATGAGCTGTTGCGGAAGGTTCAACTGATGGGGCAGACGGCGTTTCGCGACGAGCTTGAACTCGATGCCAGGTATTGGGCGGCGTGCAATGATGAATGGGGACGGGGACCCGGCTACAAGCAGCGTATCGCCGGCCATAGCGAAGCCTGGTTCAGGAATGACCCGCGATTGGAACTGGAACGGGAGCTGCTCGGGATGATCGAGCGTGAATGGGGGCAGGCGGTCGCGAGGATGTTGGGTCTGCTCGAAGGCGGTGAGCAGTGACTCGACAGAATCCTTGGGAAGATGGTCGGCGCCCACGACCACCGAAAACATGGAGAGAAGTGAAAAACAAGAGATGAAACTCGACGAGCTTCTCACCACTCTGGAAGCGCCCATCGTGATTCGGCCCATGAGCGTTTATACTTCGATGACGGCCGGCGCTTCCGGACGGACGCGCCGGATCCATTCATCTCCCCGGGCGACGAGGAGACTCGACATGCAGGAAGGAGACGCAGGCATCGAGCGCGTGGATTTCTGGTATCCCCCGGAGCTCAAGGAACTCGGCGGTGCGCCCACGGGTTGCCGCGCCGGCGAGCTGCTGTTCCTGTCGGGTCAATACCCTCGCAACCCGGCGAACGGCGAACCGATTCGCAAGCTGTGGGACCTGCCGGCGCACGCGGTCGAGCAACTGCAGACCGTGGAGCACCGGGACGGGCGCGAGGGCCACATCAAGGCCCAGACCTGGATCATCTACGACAACATCGCGCGCATCCTGCGTTCCCAAGGGTCGTCTTTCGATCACGTGATAAGGCAGGGCATCTACCTCAGGGACGCGAGCGACATGGGCCCGATGGAAGAGGTCATGCTCGGCTTCTACGGCGAGCGCAGGCCCGCAACGACGATCAGCGGCATGTCGATGGAAGGCGTGCACCCGGAATACCTGATCCAGGTCGAGATCGTCGCGCTCGTCCCGCAGGCGGATGGGATGGAGGTCGAGCCGATCAACGTACCCGAGCTCGCCGCCGTCACGGCGCCCTATCCGCAGGCCGTGCGAGTGGGCCAGCTCGTGTTCCTCTCCGGTTTGCGCGGCATCAATCCGCGCACCGGACGGCTCGCCCGGACGTTCGATGACGTGGATGCGCAGACGCGAAAGCTCCTCGAGACCGGGCGCTATCACACGGACACGGGGGAGGAATCGCTCAAGGTGCAGACCGCGCTGACCCATCTGCACATGAAGCGCGTGCTCGAGCACGCCGGGGGGCAGATCGCCGATATCGTGAACCTGCGGCAGATCTGCGCGGTAGGTCCCAAGCACACGGGGCGCATACACCCCCTGCGCGTGCACTTCATGGGCACGACCAAGGCGGAAAGCCCCTGCCGCACGTCCTTCTACGTGCCGAGCCTCGGCCAGGAAGAAGGCCTCGCGATCCTGTACGACGGCGCCGCGCTACTGCCCGGCAAGTGGAAGAAGGGCGGCGAGGTGCGGCCCGAGTTCGAGATGTCGCACCTGCCCATGACGCAGCGCGCGGGGCCGTACCTCTTCACGACCGGCTATATCGCGATGGACAAGTCCGAGCGCGGTCCCGTGCACAGCTTTCGCCAGATCAACGGCGCCGGGCGTCTTCTGGGCTTCACGCGCCTCGATGGCGACGAGCCCATCCTGGCCGAGGCCTGGCATATCTACGGCGTGGTAGCGGAGCTCCTGGAGCGGGCCGGCTCCAGCATGTCACGCGTGGTTCACCAGTACGTGCTGCTGCGCAACGTCTCGCACTACGCGATGGTCGAGCGCGTCGCGAACGTCTTCTATCGAGGCAAGCTGCCGGCGACGACCATCGTCGGAACGGTGAACATCGGCGCCTATCCGGGACTGCTGCTCGAGGTCTTCTGCGTTGCCTTGATCAACTGATCCTGGCGCTCTACGCGGCGACTATCGCGCCTGCGCCGCGCGCGCCGCTGCCTTGGCAAGGGGGACCCATCTCGAAACGTCTTCGCGGACCGCTTTCGCGAATTCCTCGGGAGTGCCCCCCACGGCCTCCATCCCGAGCGTCTCGAATCGCTGCCTGAGCGCCGCCGAGCCGAGCACGCGATTCATGTCCGCGTTCGCCTGGCTGACGATGGGCCGCGCCGTGCCGGCCGGGAACAGCATGCCGTACCAGACGTCGTACGCGTAGCCCGGCATGCCGCTTTCGGCGACCGTGGGAACCTCGGGCAAGGCGGCGGAACGCTTCCCGCCGCTCACCGCCAGCGCGCGCATCCGTCCCGATTTCATGTGCGGCACCACCGACGAGATGCCGATCAACTGCACGTGGATCTCGCCCGCCAGCATGGCGGTGAGCGCCGGCCCCGTTCCCTTGTACGGCACGTGAGTGAGCTCGATTTTCGCCATGCCGCGCAGCAGCTCCGTTCCCAGGTGAGACGCGCCGCCGGGACCGCCCGAACCGTAGCGGATGTAACCGGGCTTCGACTTCGCGAGCGCGATCAGCTCCTTCATCGAACTCACCCCGAGGGAGGGCAGCACGACGAAGATGAAGGGCTGGATGGCGACCATGGTAAGCGGCACGAAGTCCTTCTCGACGTCGTAAGGCGGTTTCGCCATGAGGGCCGGCGGATACGACAGGCCCAGGCTGTTCAGAACCACGGTATGCCCGTCCGCGGTCGATGACGCGGCAAGCTGCATCCCCAGCATTCCCGCGGCGCCTGCCCGGTTATCCACGATGACGGAAGGCCCCCACATCCGCGAGAGGTCCTGGGCGACGATGCGCGCGATGATGTCCGTCCCGCCACCTGGCGCATACGGGACGATGAGCCGCACCGGCCTGGACGGATACTCCGCCGCGCGCGCGGGAGACTGCGCCATTCCCAGCACGCATGCCGCCAGCAGGGCGGCACGGGCCGCGCATTGCGTGAATCCTCTTGTGCTCATCTCTGCTCTCCGATGTCATGTCTCGACGCGATCCGCGCCTGCCGGTCAGACGACCTTCCAGCGCAGCGTATGGATGGGATTGACCCCGCACTTGCGGATCAGCTCTTCGCTCGTGCGCTGGCATTCAGCCAGGATCTTCTCCTCGTCCACGGTCTTCATCTCGCGGTCTTCCATGATGATCCTGCCATCCACGATGGCCGTGTGGACACTGCTGCCCGAGGCGGAGTAGACGAGGTTCTGGATCGGGTTGTGAACGGGGATCCAGTCGGCGGACCGCATGTCGATGAGGATCACGTCCGCCTTCTTGCCCTTCTCGAGCGAACCGATCTCCTTTTCCATCCCGAGAGCGCGCGCGCCGTTGATCGTCGCCATTTCGATGGCGGTCTCCGCGCCCATCACGTTCGCGTCGAAGCGGTGGTCCTTGTAGATCACCGCCGCCAGGTACATGACCCTGATCATGTCGTGGTAGCTCGCGCAGTCCACGGCGTCGGTACCCAGCCCCACGTTCACGCCGCGGTTCAGCATCTCCGGGAAGCGACCGAACGTGGCAAGGCCCATCGCCAGCTTGAGCGCGGTCGCCGGGCAGTGGATCACGTTCACGCGGTGCCGCCGCAGCATCTCGATCTCCCGGTCGTTCACCTGGATCATGTGGACGAGGTTCACGTTCGGGCCCAGGAATCCGAGGGATTCGAGATGCTCGATCGGGCGCATCCCCGTGCGATCCAGCTGGTCGAACACCTGCTCGAGCCGCCCGGCCTGGTGCATGTTGAGGACGGCGCCGTAGCTGTCCGCCATCTTCTTCGACTCGGTGAGCAGCGTGTCCGAGCACTTGCCGTTACCCGCGATGCAGACGTGCGGCCGGACCCGGCCGCCGGCGAGCCCGTCCCGGTACTTGATCAGGAGCTGCTCGTTCAGCTTCAGGCACTCGTCGGTATTCCGGATAAGCGCCGTATGCCCCATGACGGCCTGGTCGTGAACGCGGCGGCCCATGAACGCCCTTGCGCCCACCGGCGCGACGCCCTCGATCACTTCGTCGGTGGCGAACGATCCCGACTCCAGGACCGTGGTCGTTCCGCTCTTCACGGTCTCGATCAGGCCGGCGACGGTCGCCGGTACTTCCGATTCCGCCGTAACATGCTTCATGACCTTGCCATGCACCCACCGGCTCCAGCATTCTCCGGTAAGGTCCTCCGGCGTGACTCCGCGATGCACGCCGTGGTAGGCATGAAAATGCAGGTTCACGATCCCGGGCATGACAAGCATGCCCCGGCCATCGATCGTCTTCCGCGCCTGGTACGCGGGAGCGATCGCCTGGTTCTTGCCGATGTCCTTGATCCTGTCCTTCTCGATGACGATGGCGCCATCCGTGATGACGCGCCGTTCCGGGTCGACGGTAAGGATCGTCGCGCCCCGGATCATGATGTCCGCGGTGTCGGGCATGAATTGCCTCTGTCGAGTGAGTCCGGTCCCGATCATCTCACACCTCGCCGCCGCGATCTTGCGCGCAGGTCCAGCATGTGATCCGGTCCCGGCCGCCGCGGGATGGAAGGCTCGCGGCCATCCCCGCGTCGTGGTGAGGAGCGGGTCCGCGACTCTCCCGCCGGCGGCGCTCGCGGGCAGGTCGGCGCCGGGAAGAATCGGACGCACACCATTTCCCGCCAGTTGGAGACCGGTGCGCGTCGCTACCCGGCCGTGCTAGAGTCCACGGCGCGCCCCTCGCGCAACAGCCACCGCGGGCCGGGGAGCACCATGACTGCGGGCACGGCGCCGACCGTAGACATTCACGCTCATTTCTATCCCTCCGCCTGCCTGGATCTCCTGGCGGGGCGCGGCTACCCGCGCGGCACCGTACATGCGACCGGGGTACCCGGCGCCGCCGGGGCGCGCCGCTACGCGGTGCACGACGCGGCCTTTTCCGACATCGCGCTGCGGCTCGATCGAATGGACCGGCAACGCGTCCGGGTGCACGCGTTGTCCCTCCCGCCGCCGGACGCATTTGCGTTCGAACCCGCCCTGCACGAAGCACTCTGTCGCGCCTTCAACGACGCCGCGAGCGCCGCTCACCGGCGACACCCGGAGCGGCTGATAGCGCTCGCCGCGCTCCCCGTGCACGCGCCGGATGCGGCTGCGGTCGAACTCGAACGGGCGCGCCGGCTGCCGGGTGTCCGCGGCGTGTGCCTCGGCACCCGTTTTCACGAGCGCGAGCTGTCCGATCCCGCGTTCTTTCCCCTCTGGGAGCGGCTCGCCGCCGCCGGGCTGCCCGTGTTCCTGCATTACGCGCCGCTGATGGTCGTCGGCACGCCGGAGCGGTTGCATGCCTACCATCTCGGCAACGTGATCGGCAACACGACCGAGACCGCGATCGCGGCGGCGCATCTCGTTTTCGGCGGCGTGCTCGACCGCCTCCCGGCGCTCGAGGTCTGCCTGCCGCACGGCGGCGGCACGCTCCCCGTCCTCTTCGGCAGGCTCGATCGCGCCTGGCAGACCCGCGAGGAATGCCGGCACCTGCCCCATCCGCCGAGCCACTACGCCAGGCGATTCCGCTACGATACCGTGTGCCACTCCGGCGCGGTATTCGACTTCCTGGTACGCGTGGCGGGCGCCGATCGCCTGATGCTGGGGAGCGACTATTGCTTCGACATGAGCGTGGACGAGCCGCGCGGGATCGTGGAGAATGCAACGCTCGACGACGCGGCACGCGCGGGAATCCTCGGCGCGAACGCCGCGGGGCTGCTCGGGCTCGATTGAGGGGCCGGGGCGCGGGCGGCAACGTATCCCGCCCGATCGCCGTCGCGGCTGCCGCGGCGTCGCGGCTCCGTTACGCGCAACCGGAGACTGACATGCTCGCTTCGATCCGCCATCTGCTCGTCCTCGCCGTCGCTTCGGGCCTGCTCGCCGCGGGTGGAGCGCGGGCGCAGGACGTGAGGGAGTTTCCCGCGCGCCCGCTGCGCATCATCACGGGCTACCTGCCCGGCGGCGTGAGCGACACGATCGCGCGCCTCATGGCCGAGAAGATCGGCGAGCGCATCGGGCAGCGCATCGTGATCGACGGACGTCCCGGCGCGGGCGGCACGCTCGCGATGGAACTCGCGGCCCACGCCAGTCCGGACGGCTACACCATTTTCATGGCGCAGCCGGTCATCACCATCAGCCCGACGTTCAAGCGCAAGTTCTCGTTCGATCCCGTCAGGGCTTTCGCGCCGATATCGGTCGTGGGCATGGGCACCACGATCATGGTCGTCAATCCCGCGACGCCCGTCGCCTCCGTCAAGGAGCTGATCGCCTACGGCAGGAGCCAGCCGCCCGGATCGCTGCGCTACGGTCATTCCGGCCAGGGCTCGACCAATCATCTGGCGGGAGAACTCTTCGCTTTCATGACCGGCATCAGGTTCACGCCGGTCCCCTACAAGGGCGCGGCGGCCAATATCCTCGCCGTGCTGCAGGGCGAGATCCAGATAGCCTTCCTGCCCGAGCTTCCCACGATCCCGCACCTGAAGAGCGGCAGGTTGAAGGCGCTCGGCGTCACCGGGCTCAAGCGCTCGGGCGCGGTCCCCGAGGTACCGGCGATCGCCGAGACGCTCAAGGGCTACGAGGTGCCGGTATGGTACGGCTTGATGGTGCCCGCGAAGACCTCGCAGGCCATCGTCCAGAAGCTCAACCGCGAGATGAAAGCCGTGCTGGAGACGCCGGAGGTCGTCAAACGCCTCGCCGGCCAGGGCATAGAGGTGCAGTACACGACGAGCGCCGAGTTCGCGAAACTGATCGACGAGGACGCGAAGCGCTGGGCGAAACTCGTCAAGGACACGAACCTGGTTCTCGAATAGACGCCGCGATCAGGTCTTCGGGGCGGCACCGTAGACTCGCCGCGCGGACTCCGCGCTGACCTTGCCGTCGGCCACATCGTCGCCGACCCGCTTGCGGCGGGAAGGCTCGCCGTAGCCGCCGCCGCCGGGCGTTTCGACGACGATCCTGTCGCCCTTGTTGAGCACGGTGAGCGCCTTGGAGGGAATCACTTCCTCGCCGCCGCCCGCGCGAACGATGACCGAGCGCGCGCTGGCTCCCGGCAGGCCGCCCGCGAGCCCGCCCGCCGCGCTGAAATGGCGCTCGCCCCGATGCGTGAAGGTGACGCCGTCCGCCAGGATCTCGTACTCCCGCACCACGCCGAGGCCGCCGCGGTACTCGCCCGCTCCGCCCGAGTCGCGCCTCAGCGCCGCCCGGCGCAGGCGGACGGGCGCTTCCATCTCCAGCGCCTCCGCCGGCAGATTCATGCAGTTGCTCGCATCCGTGTCGACCACGTCCACCCCGTCGTGCCCGGCGGCGGCCCCGCTCCCGCCCGCGATCAGTTCGCCCACGATGTAGCGCTCGCCGCCCGGCCGATGGCCGCCGAAGGCCACGACGAGGAGCGTGCCCGCCGCCGGCGCGGCGACCCGATCCGGCAGCACGTCTCCCAGCGCGCTCACCATGGAGGTGGCGACGCGCTTGATCGTGGACGTGCGCGCGTTGACCGGCGCCGGCTCCACCGGATTGACGAGGGAGCCCCGCGGCAGCTTGAGCTTGACGGGGCGGAAGCAGCCGCCGTTCGTGGGAATCGTCGGATCCGTCAACACGCGCACCGCGTAGTACGCGGCCGCCCGGGAGCCGGAGGGCACGCAGTTCATCGGCCCCTTCACCTGCGGTGACGTGCCCGTGAGGTCGAACTCGATGGTGCCGTCGCCGACGGTCACGGCGACCTCGATGCGCAGCGGGCGATCGAGATCGATGCCGTCGTTGTCCATCACGTCCACGTGACGATAGGTGCCTCGCGGTATGCGCCGCAGCGCTTCGCGCGTCATGATCTCGGAGCGGTCGAGGAGATCCTCGAATACCGCGGCGAGGAGTTCCCCGCCGTAGCTCTCGGCGAGGGCGAGGACGCGCCGGGCGCCGACGTTGCAGGCCGCAAGCTGCGCGTTCAGGTCCCCGAGCAGCGTGTCGGGGAGGCGCGAATTCTGGCGCAGCAGCGCGACCATCGTCTCGTTGTACTCACCCGCCTCGCGGAACCTGAGCGGCGGGATCCGCAGGCCCTCCTGGAAGATCTCCGTGGAATTGGGGGGAAGCGACCCGGGTGAATAGCCGCCGACGTCGCCATGGTGCGTCATCGTCGCCGACATCGCGATGATGCGGCCGCGATGGAAGATCGGCGTCATGATGGCGATGTCCGGCAGGTGCGTGCCCCCGCAGTAGGGATCGTTGAGAATGAAGGCATCGCCCTCGCGCATCGTGTCGAGGGGGTACTTGCGCACCATCGCCTGTATCGCCGGGATGAGCGTGGCGAGATGAACCGGTATCGCGCACGCCTGGGCGAGCGTCTCGCCGCCGGCGGTGAAGAGGCTCGCGGAGGTGTCGAGCCCCTCCTTCACGATCGGCGAGAACGAGCTCTTGAGCAGCGTCAGCTCCATCTCGTTCGCGATGCCCTCGAGCTTGTTGCGGATCACCTCCGCCGTGATCGCGTCCACGAGCTCGCCACGCGCGGCGCGGTTCATTCCGGGGCTCCCCCGCAAGCGCCCTCGAACGAGAGCACCAGCGTGCCGCTCGCGGCGACTTCCGTGCGCCAGCCCGCCTCGACGACGGTCGTGCTGTCCGGCTGCTCCACGATCGCGGGCCCCGCGAAGGCGGCGCCCGGGGCGAGTCGACCGCGCTCGTACACGGTGGCCCGCACGAAGCCACCGGAGTGCGCGGTCAGGACGGCGCGCTCGCCTTTCACGGGATCGCCGGGCGCGGGCACGTAACGGTCTCGCTCGCCCGCGGCCCCGGGATCCGCGGCGCACTGGTGCACCGAGCGGAGATTGACGAACTTCACGGCCCCTTCGACGCTGTGGCCATATACGAGATTATGCGCGGCGTAGAAGTCGCGGCGCAATCGCGCGAGCACGTCCGCGGCGGCGAGCGTAACCGGCACCTGGAGATGGTAGGACTGTCCCACGTAGCACACGTCCGCCAGATGCTGCACGTCGACCGCGTCCGGCGCGATGCCCTCGATCCGCATGAGCGCACGGCACTGCGCGTCGAGCCCGGCGAACTCGCGGACGAGATCGGCGCGGGTCACGGAATCGAAGCCCGCATGGTACGCCGCCGCGGCCTCGTGCTCGACCGGCGCCGCGAGCAGGCCGGCCGCGGAAAGGACGCCCGGGTGTAGCGGCACGATCACGCGCTCGATATCGAGCTCGCGGGCGAGCGCGCATGCGTGCACGGGACCACCGCCTCCCAGGGGCACGAGGCTGAACCTGCGCGGGTCTACGCCCCGCTTCACCGAGACGAACCGGATGCCTTCCGCCATGTTGGCGTTCAGCACGCGGTGCACGCCGAGCGCCGCCCGTGCGAGCGGCATGCCGAGCGGGGCCGCGATCCGGCGCTCGAGCACGTCGCGCGCGAGCGCCGGGTGCAGCCTGAGCGATCCGGCCGCGAAATACTCGGGGTCGAGATAGCCCAGCACGACCGAGGCGTCGGTCACGGTGGCCTCGTCCCCGCCCCGCCCGTAGCACGCCGGCCCCGGCTCCGAGCCCGCCGAGCGCGGCCCGACTCGCAGCGACCCGGCGGCGTCCACCCAGGCGATGCTCCCGCCGCCGGCGCCGATCGAGTTCACGTCCACCATCGGCACGCGCACCGCGTAACCGTCGAGATTGCCTTCGTCCGCGATGAGGGGCTTTCCCCGCTCCACCAGCGCGATATCCGCGCTCGTGCCGCCGATATCGATCGTGATGAGATCGTCGTAACCGGCGATCGCTCCCGCCATGCGCCCGCCGATCACGCCGGCCGCCGGCCCCGACAGGAACAGCCGCACGGGCCGGCGCCGCGCGATGCGCGAGGAGGCGACGCCGCCGCGCGACTGCATGATCTGCAGGGGCGAGCCGACCTTCTCGACACCCAGGCCGCCTTCCATGATCTCGAGGTAGCGGTCGATCACCGGCTTCACGTACGCGTCGAAGGCGGTAATGCAGGTGCGCTCGTACTCGCGGAAGGCCGGATCGACCTCGGACGAGAGCGAGACCATCAGCCCGGGATGCATCTCGCGGATGATGTCGGCGGCGCGCCGCTCGTGGGCGGGATTGAGATAGGAAAAAAGGAAGGATACCGCGATGGCCTTCACGTTCTCGGCCGCGAGTGCCGCCACCTCGCGGCGCACGGCGTCCTCGTCGAGCGGCGTGAGAACCTCGCCGGAGGCGGAAAGGCGCTCCGGCACCTCGCGCCGCAGGCGTCCCGGCGCGAGGAACACCGGGGTCTCCGGCGCGAGAATCGCGCGATAGACGGCGCGGCGGCTCTGGCGGCCGATTTCGAGGACGTCCCGGAAGCCCTCCGTCGTGATGAGGCCGATGCGGGCACCCTTGCGCTCGAGGACGGCGTTCGTCGCCACCGTCGTGCCGTGCACGAAGCGCGCGATCGCCTCGGGCGCCACGCCCCAGTGCCCGGCCATGTAGCGAACGGCGTGCAGCACCCCGGCGCTCGGGTCGGCGCGCGTGGTGGGAATCTTGACGAGCAGGAGCCCGCCCTCGCCGCCACGGCAGACGACGTCGGTGAAAGTGCCGCCGACATCGACGCCGACGCAGAAGGTCCGCCCCGCGCCGGGAACGCCCGCTTCGACCTTGCCGTTCATGAGTTCACGCGCGGGGATCCCGCCGGCGCGGGGCTCGGCATCGGGATCCCGCGCGACTCGGGCGCTATTGCCCCGCCACGGGTGCGGATCCGGCACGTTTTCGCGCGCTGCACCGCCCGGTCACAAGGCATCGTCCTGCTTCCCCCGGTTCACGTGACGCGTGTAATGTTCCCTACGCGTTCCACGCCGACACCACGAACCGCACGTTGCCCCGGATCCCCGGCGCGCCGCTGTTGGCGAACGGCACCTTCAGCTCGATCCGTCCTTCCTCGAGGCTCTTGTAATCGAGCGACTGCGTCGCACGGCCCACGTTGCGGCTGCTCCAGTCGAAGTTGACCGCCCACTTGCCTCCTGGCTTGCGGGGCGGGGTCATCTCGATGACCAGCGTGTCGCGGAAAAGATAGCCACCTTCGTAATGCGTGTCCGGCCAGAAACGGCGCTCGACTTCGTAGTCCGGCACGCGCACCCCAAGCGTCATGGCATAGGCGAGCGAGGCCCGCTTCGGATTCACGCGCGCCCGGTTGGCGAGGAACACGGTCGAGAGGTAGATGCCGCGCGCGTCCGGCTTCGCCGGGTCCGTGAGCTCGCGGTGGCTGCGGCAGGCGACCGAATCCTCCTCGGCCATGCGACGACTGAGATACCAGCGCAGGCCGCGGGGCGAGGCGAGGATTTCGAACTGGTAGAGCGCGTTCACCGCCTTCCCCTGTATGTCCGGCGGAAGCTCGACCGCCTCGACGTCCACCCAGATATCGGCGCGCAGATCGCCGAAGAGGAAGCGCGTGAGGTTCTGGTAGGCCTCCTCGCTGTTGACGATGCCGAAATGGCCCGAATGCGACCGGTACGCGTAGCCCGTGGCGCACGGCACGGATACCCGCCCCGCGCCGTCGACGCCCCACACCGAGGCGCTGTCGATACGGACGAGACCGTCGCTGCCGTGGCCCGCGAAGGCGCGTGAAAGCCCCATCCCGGCCTGGTAGTCCGCGCGATTCGTGCCCACCATGCAGAAGAAGCGATCCGAGGGGAACACCGCCTCCGGCAGCCAGTCCACGCGCCCGCTCTGCCTGTGGAGCGCCTCGAGTTTCAGGTAGCGCGCCATGCGATCGCGGTTGAAGTTGTTCATGTCCGCCGCGCCCAGCCACTCGGGCACGTTCACGCCGGCGAGATCGATGCCGTTGTGCGGGGTCGCGTAGGTGAACACCTTGTCCACCGCTTGCCGCGCCTGCGCGTCGCCCAGCTCCGGGTTTTGCAGGAACGCGCGGCACACGAGGCCCCCCATCGAGTGCGCGACGAGGTAGCAGCGAAAATCACCGGGCGTCACGCCGCTCCCGGGGTGGGAGCAGACGAGATCGCGCACGCGCAGGATCAGCCGGGAGAGACCGCGCGCGAACTCCTCGATCTGCGGCGTCTCGCCGCTGCCGAGCAGCGCCGAAGCCTGCTCGTAGTAGCGGTAGATCACGATCGAGCGGGGCGGAATCGTTCCCGTCCAGTCCTCGTCCACGATATCGAGCCCGTTCTCGTACACGTCGCGGTAGTCGAAATCCGAAGTGAGCCGCAGCACGGGTGACTCGAAGACGAACTTGCGCGCGGGGCGGTCCTTCTCCGGCGTGGCGCGGTAGACGGTCGAGCCCAGGTTGAAGCCGCAGAACGGGTCCGCCGTGGTCTCGTCCTGCTCCTTCTGCGTCATGGCGTAGCCGCGGACGTAGATGATCGGGTGATAGGGCGCGTGCGGGTTCGCCATGCATGACTCCGGTTCCGTGGCGCGGTTCGCCCCATGTGATCGCATAATCGCGCCCGCGTCAATGCCGGCCGCCAGGGCGGGCACGGCGAATCGCTCGTGGCCGGATGCCGTGCGGGGCGCGCGGGCGCCGCAAGCGCGGACAGGCCTCAAGCGCGTCTCGACCCTGCCGTTATCGGTCGATCAGGGCATACCGCGCCCCAGGGGTTCGAGCATGGCAGTGCCGGGCACCTCCCGGATCGGACGCTTCGAGATCGTGCGCCTGCTCGGCCAGGGCCTGCAGGGCAAGGTCTACCTCGCGCTCGACCCGAAGCTGCGCCGCAAGGTCGCGCTGAAGCTCGTTCTCGATACGGTCTCGCCGCAGGATGCGGGCGATGCCGTCCCGAGCGAGGCGCTCCATCTCGCGGAACTGCGCCACCCCAACATCGTCTCGGTGTACGAGTTCGGCGAGCACGGGCGCATTCCCTACCTCGTGTGCGAGTTCGTCGAGGGCGCGACGCTGCGGGAGCGCCTGGCGTCGGACGGCGCGTTGCCGCTGCACCGGAGCCTGCCGCTTCTGAAGGGTGTGCTGGAAGGCATGGCGCACGCGCATTCAAAGGGCATCCTGCACCTCGATCTCAGCCCGAGCAACCTCATGGTGGACACCGACGGGGTTCCCCGGGTGATGGACTTCGGCCTTTCGCGGAAGAACCGGCTGCGCCTCGCGCCGGGCGCCGAGCTTGCCGGCGCGCTCGCCTACATGAGCCCGGAGCATCTGCGCGGGCGCACGCTCGATGCGCGCACCGACGTCTACGCGCTCGGGCTGATCGGCTACGAACTCCTCGCGCACCGGCGCGCCAAGGCCGGCAACGAGCGCTCCGCGCTCATTCGCGCGACGGTGATGTGCGACTACGACTTCTCGCCGATCGTCGAGGCCGATCCGGCCGGCCAGCTCGCCGCGTGGGTGCGCACCGCGACGCAACGCGAACCCGACCAGCGCTTCGCCAACGCGGGCGCGATGCTGGAAGCGCTGAACGCCTGCCAGGCAGCCCGCGCGACCACGCAGGGCGGCGGCGGCAAGGGCGAGCACGCGGCCATCGAATACCTGCTCTTCCGCATCCGCCGCAAGAGCGAGCTGCCGGCGCTCTCCCGCGCGCTCGTCGAAATCAACCGCATGACCGCCCCGGAAGCGCAGACGCCGGTCGCGAAACTCGCGAACGCGATACTGCTCGACTACGCGCTCACCAACAAGGTGCTGAAGCTCGCGAGCTCGTCCTTCTACGGCGGGGCGGGGCGCAACGTGAAGAACGTGTCCGACGCGATCCGCGTACTCGGCATGGGCGCCGTGCGGCAGGCGTGCACCGCGCTCCTCGCGCTGCGGCAGTTCGGCGACGCGGGCAGCAACGGCGAGCTGGTCGACTCGCTGAGCGGCTCGTTCATCGCGGGGCTGCTCGCCCGGCACCTCGCGCCCCTCGCCTCGGTCAAGGACCGCGAGCAGGCGTTCATCTGCGGGCTCTTCCAGGGCATCGGCCGCAGCCTCGCGATCTATCATTTCCCGCGCGAGCACGAGGAGGCCAAGGCGCTCGTGGCCTCGGGCACGTCCTGGCCCGAAGCCCAGGTGGAGCTCTTCGGCGTCACCTACCAGGAGCTGGGACGCTCGGTGGCGCGCACCTGGGGATTCCCCGAAACCATCCTCGTGAGCATGGCGCCGTGGAACTCGGCGACGGCCTCGCGCCCGGAGTCCGAGGCCGACGGGCTCTTCCACGTCGCCACCTTCGCCAATCGCCTCTGCGGCGTCTTCGTCGACCCGCGCCGGGAGGCCTGGGAAGGGCGTCTTGCCAGGCTGAGCGAAACCTACGCGGATTCGCTCGGGCTCGCCCCCGGCGCCATCGCCGAGACGATGGACGGCGCGATCGGCAAGTTCCGCGAACTGGCCCCCATCATCGGCCTGCCGCTGCGCGAGGGCGGATACGTCGGGAGCATCGCGGCGTGGCTGGAGGAGCGGAAGGAGGCGGCCGAAACCGCGGCCTGACCGCGGCCCGGTTTACCGGGCCGGCGCCCCCGCGGTCAACGCGTCGCGGATCTCCCGCAATTTCCATTTCACGCGGGCCGAATTCTCCGGGCCGATTCGCACCAGTATCTTTCTTCCGGCGGGCAACCGCTCCAGTTCCGGGTCGGCAAACCGGTAGAACACCTTCGGCCGGACCAGCCGCACGGGCCCGGGGAGCTCCGGCGCCGCGAGCAGCCCGTCGATGATCTCCACCAGCCGGTCGTTGAAGTAACCCTGCGGATACCCGAGCTCCACGTAGGCCCGCTGGAAGAGCGGATAGAAGCGCGCGTAGAGCGCGACGAGCTCTTTCGCATCGACGGCTTCCGCGATCCTCACGTAGCGCTCGTAGCGCGCGTAGTTGGCCGCTGAAAGAACCGCGCTCTCGTCGGTGCCGGCCGCGATGAACTGCCCGCCGGGGGACCTGACCGGCAACTGGTGCAGCGCGAGCTTCTCGCGCGGCAGGTTGTCTATCGTCGCGACGACGCGACGCACGAACCCGTCGATGTGGATCAGAACGGCAAGCGGGCGAGCGCCGAGGAGCTTCACCAGCGCGTCACCGATCTCCGGGTCGCTCGCGTCGAGGGCCGGGAGCGTCCCGGGCTCCGGCCTGACCGGGTAGCGGATCCGGGGCTCTTCCGCTGCCGCCTTCGACGGGGCTGCCACCGGAAGCTGCGCGGGCGGCTGCGGCGCCGGGCGCAATCGCTCCAGCCCGAAATACACGGCAGCCGCGACAGCAAGGCTCGCGAGCCCCACCAGCCCCCAGCCCATCGCCCTGGTCATGGCCATGGGACCGTCTCCATGCGGATTGGTGCCCGCGCCGGGCCTTGCCGGTCGTGACGCGGGCCGCCGGCCCGGTGCCCGGACCTGCTATCTCACCTTGAACACGAGCTTCCCGCGCAGGTGCCGGCCCTCGCTCACCCGGTGGGCAGCGGCGGCCTCGGCGAGCGGAAAGATCGTGACTTCGGGCGCGCGCACCGCGCCCGCCTGCACGAGGGCGACGATGCGATCGAGGTGCTGGCGATCCCGCCCCACCTGCGGCCGCAGCGACTCGACATCCGCTCGCGGCGACTGCGGGGCCTTGGCGCCCGAGGCGATGAACGCGGCGCGCCCTCCGGGCCTCAACACCGAGAACGATCGCATCGCGACCTCGCCGCCCACCGTGTCGAACACCGCGTCGCAGCCTGAAACCACCTTCGTGAAGTCCTCGGCGTTGTAGTCGATGACGTGGTCGGCGCCGAGACCGCGCACGTAGTCGTGATTCGCCTTGCTCGCGGTCGTCGTCACGCGCGCCCCGATATGCTTCGCGAGCTGGATCGCGATGCTCGCCACCCCACCCGCGCCGCCCTGCACGAGGATCGTCTCGCCGCGCTTGAGCTTGAGCGTGTCCTCGACGGAAACGAGCGCGGTCAGTCCCGCCAGCGCGAGCGCGGCGCAGTCGGTGTGGGAGACCCCGGGGGGCTTCCTCGCGACGATGGCCGCCTTGATCGCGACCTTTTCCGCGTAGGCCTGCTCCTGCCCCACGTCACACACGCCGAACACCGCGTCGCCCGCGTTGAACCCGGTCACGCCCGCGCCGAGCGCGCTCACCACTCCCGAAAAATCGCGGCCGGGGACATAGGGAAACTTCTCGATCGGCGCGTACGAGCCGGCCCGTACCCGCCAGTCCGCACCGTTCACGCTCGCCGCGTGCACGTCCACGATTACCTGTCCCGGCCCGGCGACCGGGTCCGGCACATCGCCGTACTCCATCACTTCCGGACCGCCGTGCTTCATGAAGAACGCTGCTTTCATCTTTCCTCCGAAATGAGGGAACGCGCCGCCCGCGCGGGCCGCCCCGATCTTACAATCGATCCCGTGGGGGAGCCAGTATCGCGGGGAAGGACGATCGGAAGAACCCGGCCGGGAACGGCACGATCATGTTGAAACTGGCCGGAAACGCGACGCAACGCGCCGGGCGCCGCGGACCACGACGGGCAGGATGGCCAGCGGCACGAGGGCCGCGCTCGCCGGAAGCGGGATCGACCGCGCGCCGAACAGCCGGAAGAGGAGGTTCGGGCTGTAGGTTCCCGCGGCGTCATTCACGTAGCCGTCGACGTGGGCGCTGAACGCCGTCACGGCCCCGTCGAACTCGATGGTGACGCGGCTCACCGGGATGACGGCGGCGCCCACCGGCGTGCAGTGCGACGCGCGCAGCGCGGCCGCCGCGATGATGTTCCGGTATCTCATGGACACATGGATTCCGTCAGCGATCGCCGCGCTTGTCAAGCCGGCGCGCACCGGCCGGTGCGAGGCTCCCCGCGACCCCCGGTGCGTATGAGTTCACGCCTCTTGCCCGCGCGGGACCTGGCGCTCCTCGGCCGCTGGCGGCGACGCGGAAGCGCAGCGCGAACGCGGCCGCGTCTGCGAGAACGGCCTGCATCGCTCCGGACAATGGGGTTTTCGACGCCCGTGCCGCGAGATGCACGTGGTTACCCATCATGCAATATCGCAAGCCTGACCCCAATGACGGAAGCTCAACGCCTCTCAGAATTGACCGGGTTCCAGCGCGAGGACGCTATCCGCGCCCAGGACCACTTCACGGCCCAGTGTCATTGCCCGCGGCAACTCGTGCTCGGCGTAAAAGCGCGCCGTCGCGATCTTCGCCTCGAGGAAGCGGCGGTCGGCGTCCGGCTGCGCCAGCTTCTCCTCCGCGGCGAGCGCCGCGCGCGCCATCATCCACCCCCCCGCCACGGTGCCGAAGAGCTTGAGGTAAGGCACCGACACCCCCGCCGCCGCCTGCGGATTTTTCTCGTAGGACTCCACCAGCCAGCGCGTCGCGGCCTCCAGAGCGTCGATCGCCTCCCCAAGGTTAACGCGCACGGAGGCAAACGCCTCGCCGCGTCCGCTGAGTTGCGCGTGAACCTCCCGCATCGCGCCGATCACCGCGAGCGCCGTCGCGCCCTTCTCCAGCGCCACCTTGCGCCCCGTGAGGTCGTTCGCCTGGATGCCGGTCGTGCCTTCGTAGATCGTGGTGATGCGCGCATCGCGCAGGTATTGCGCCGCGCCGGTCTCCTCGACGTAGCCCATGCCGCCGTGGACCTGGATGCCCGTCGAGGCGATCTCGACGCCCTGCTCCGTGCTCCAGCCCTTCACGATGGGCGTGAGAAGGTCGAGCAGTCCCTGGCTGCGCCGCTTCTCCGCGGGATCCGGGTGGTGCTTCGCCTTGTCGAGCGTCGCCGCGGCGAAATACGCGAGCGCGCGCATCGCCTCGGTCTGCGCGCGCATGCTCATCAACATGCGCCGCACGTCGGGATGATGGATGATCGTGACGCGATCACCGTCGCGCTGCCCGATCTTCCGGCCTTGCACGCGCGTCTTCGCGTACTCCAGCGCGTGCTGGCAGGCGCGCTCGCCGATCGCGACGCCCTCCACGCCGACCGCGAGCCGCGCGTGGTTCATCATCGTGAACATGTACTCGAGCCCGCGGTTCTCCTCGCCCACGAGCCAGCCGACCGCACCCCGCGCCTCCCCGTACGCGAGCATGCAGGTCGGGCTCGCGTGTATGCCCATCTTGTGCTCGATCGAGACGCAGCGGATGTCGTTCCGCTCGCCCGGGCTGCCCTCCGGCCCGGGCAGGAACTTGGGAACGACGAAGAGCGAAAGTCCCTTCACCCCCTCCGGCGCGTCGGGCGTGCGAGCAAGCACGAGGTGCACGATGTTCTCCGTCATGTCGTGCTCGCCCCAGGTAATGAAGATCTTGGTGCCCCGGATGCGGTAGCGCTCCCCCTCGCGCACCGCGCTGGTGCGAACGGCGGACAGATCCGAACCTGCCTGCGGCTCGGTGAGGTTCATCGTGCCGGACCAGGCGCCGGACACGAGCCGCGGCATCCATGCCTGCCGCAGCTCCGGGGAGGCGTGGGCCTTCAATGCTTCCAGGACCCCGGAAGTGAGCATCGGGCAGAGGCACAGTGCAAGATTCGCGCTCTTCCAGATTTCCTGCACGGGGGTGGCGATCACGTGCGGCAGCCCCTGCCCGCCGTACTCGGACGCGGCGGCGAGGCCGTTCCAGCCCGCCTCGCAGAACGCCCGGTAAGCCTCCTTGAACCCCGGCGACGAAGTGACGCGTCCGTCCGCGAGCCGCGCACCCTCCCGGTCGCCGGTGCGGTTGAGCGGGTCGAGCACCTCCCGCGCGAACTTCGCCGCTTCCTCGAGCACGGCGTCGGCGAGTTCGTTGCTCACCTCGGCGTACGCCGGCAGCGCCGCTACTTCACCGAGTCCCGCAAGCTCGCGCAGGGCGAACCGCATGTCCTTGAGTGGTGCCGCGTAGGTCGCCATCATCGGCCTCCGGATCTCACGTCAACAGGTGCGGCATCGGTGATGCTGGCATGGTCGATGTGCGGGGCCGCCACTTCGAGCAGGTCTTCGGTCGCACGCAGCGGGATGCCGACTTCCGGGACATCGATGACGAAGCGCTCGCGCGGTTTCGGCGGAATCGCCGTCACCTCCAGCATGCCGAATGCACCGCGACCCACGCCCCATTCCTCCCGCCGGACGTGCTCCAGGGCCCGAGCATAGCACCGCGCGTTTGCCGCCATCGACCGTGGCGCGCCCCGTGTTGCCGGCGGCTACCTGGATGCCGGCGGCGATGCTCTCCGGATCCGCGGCGGTGGAGAGCACGAGTTGCGGGTGCCGCCGGCCGGTCCCGGGATGGCGAAACGAGCGCCCCGCGCTCGCGCCGGCAGGGCCGGGTCGTGCGTGCGTCCCGTTTTCACGATCGGTGGCGGAGAAGGTTCCGATGTCCGAAAACGGCGAGCAGGGGCGCGGGCGGCGGCCTAGAATGAGGCCGTGCTGCTCGCTCCGGACCACTGCTACCAGGCGCTGACCGCGCGCGATCCCCGCTTCGACGGGCGCTTCTTCGTCGGCGTGTCGTCCACAGGCATCTATTGCCGGCCGGTGTGCACGGTGCGCGTGCCCAAGCGCCAGAACTGCACGTTCTATCCGAGCGCGGCCGCCGCCGAGCTGGCCGGGTACCGGCCCTGTCTGCGCTGCCGGCCGGAACTCGCGCCGGGCAACGCGGCGATCGATGCTTCCGCGCGACTCGCGCAACAGGCCGCCAGCCTGATCGAGGATGGCCTGCTCGCCGAGGTGAGCGTCGAGGCGCTGGCCGCCCGCCTGGGCGTGACCGGCCGGCACGTGCGGCGCGTGTTCGCCGCCGAGTTCGGCGTCTCCCCGGTTCAGTTCGCACAGACGCAACGGCTGCTGCTCGCCAAGCGGCTGCTGCACGACAGTGCGTTGCCCGCGACCGAGGTCGCGCTCGCGAGCGGGTTCGGGAGCGTACGGCGTTTCAACGCCTTGTTCAAGCAGCGCTACCGGCTCACCCCGGGCGCGCTGCGGCGGGCGCCCGTGACGCCCTCGCGCGGCGACGCGCTCGGCTTCGAGCTGGCGTACCGGCCGCCGCTCGACTGGGACGGGGTGTGCGGCTTCCTCGGCGCGCGCGCGATCGAAGGGGTCGAAGCCATCGAGCGCGGCGCGTACGTGAGAAGCATCGCGGTCGGCTCCGGCGCGACGTCTTGCCGCGGCTGGCTCGCGGTCGCGCCGGCCGCGGGCCGGCCGGCGCTGAGAGTCGCACTCTCGCCCTCGCTCGCGCGCGGCGTGTCCGTGCTCCTCGCGCGGGTAAAGAAGGTGTTCGATCTCGCCCTGGACCCGCAGGCGATCGCGGTCGCGCTCGGGCCGCTCGCGCGAGGCCGCCCGGGTCTGCGTCTGCCCGGCGCCTTCGACGGTTTCGAGGTCGCGGTGCGCGCGGTGCTCGGCCAGCAGATCACGGTCGAGGCTGCACGCACGCTCGCCGGCCGGTTCGTGGCGGCCTTCGGCGAGCCGGTGGATACGCCGTTCGCCGGCATCCGCTACCTCTTCCCGGGTGCGCAGCGCATCGCGGGGCTCACGCCGCCGGAGATCGCGAGGCACGGCGTGATCGCGGCCCGCGCCCGCTCGATCATCGCGCTGGCGCGAAGTGTGGCCGCCGGCGAACTGACGCTCAGTCCGGGAGCGCCGGTGAACGACACGCTGGCGCGCCTGCGGGCGGTGCCCGGTGTCGGCGACTGGACCGCGCAGTACATCGCCATGCGCGCGCTGTCGTGGCCGGATGCCTTCCCGGCGTCCGACCACGGCGTCCTCAAGGCGCTGAAAGAGAAGAATCCGCGCCGCGCGCTCGCCCGTGCCGAGGGCTGGCGCCCGTGGCGCGCCTACGCCGTGATCCACCTGTGGAAATCGCTGGAGGGAACATGACCCTTTACACCTGGATCGACAGTCCGCTCGGCAGGATCCTGCTCACGATGGACGGCGAGAAACTGACCGGGCTCCATTTCGAGCGCGAGAAATACTTCCCGCGCCTGGGCGAGGACTGGCTCGAGTCGCCGCACGCGCCGCTCCTCGCGCGGGCCGCCCGCCAGGTCCGCGAGTACTTCGCCGGCGAGCGCGACCGCTTCGATCTCCCGCTCGCGCCGGCGGGCACGCCATTCCAGCAGCGCGTGTGGCGGGCGCTCCTCGGCATCGGGTGCGGCGAGACCGCGACCTACGGCGAGATCGCCCGGCGCATCGGCGCACCGCGGAGCGTGCGGGCAGTGGGTGCGGCGATCGGCCGCAACCCGATCTCGATCGTCGTGCCGTGCCATCGGGTCGTGGGGAGCACCGGCGCGCTGACGGGTTATGCCGGTGGACTGGAGCGCAAGCGGGCGTTACTCGCGCGCGAGCACGCGCCGGATCTGGTGAGCTAGCGGCAGTCCGCGCCGGCATCGCCAGCGATTTCGACGGGCGCGGTGATTCCCTTCCTACCCAATGCGCGCAGTCGGGTATAGTTGGCACTCGCGAGCGCTCGCACTCCTGGCCGGGGGAATCCGGGAAAAGCATGAACGTAACGCCTGTGATGCACCGTCCGGAGAACGTTCACCACCTGCCGGCGCCCGGCGCCGGTGCGGCGCAATCGCGGCCTGACTGAATGTTCCTGCATCGTTCGCTGCCGAAAGCCGCGGCGTGAGCTTTGCCGCCTTTCTGGCGCTTATCGCCGCGTTCCTCACGGCGGCAGCCACCATCTTCGTGCGCCAGGGATTGCGCACGAGCGATCCCTACACCGGCGTCTGGATCAGCATGATCGTCGGCGTCGTCGGGCTCTGGATCTGCGTGCTCGTCACCGGGGGCGTGGGCGAAGTCTCGCCGCGCAGTCTCGCGCTCTTTGCGGCGGCCGGGCTGATCGGGACCCTCGGCGGGCGGCTCACCCGCTTCCTCGCCATCGAAAAGGTGGGGGCCGCGGTGTCCGCCGCCGTCGGCAGCCTGACCCCGTTGATCGCCTCGCTCCTCGCGATCCTGCTGCTCGGCGAGCGCGTGACCCTGCCCATACTCGCGGGCACCGTCGTCATCGCGATCGGCACCGTGCTGCTCTCGACGAGCGGGCGGCGCCTCGGCTTTCGACCGTGGCAGATCGTGCTGCCGCTCACCTCCGCGACGTGCTTCGGGGTCGTCGCGGTCATCAGGAAAGTCGGGCTGAGCGACATGGGGCCGGTGCTCGGGACCACCATCAACCTGACGGCGGCCCTGATCGCGTTCAGCGCGCTCATGCTGGCGAGCGGCCACCGCGGCATCTACGCCTGCCGCGGGCGCCCGCTGGTTCATTTCATCTTCGCCGGCCTCACCGAGAACACGGGCGTCCTCCTCACGATCGTGGCGCTCACGTCGGGCGCCGTGAGCGTCGTCACACCACTCACGGCGACGACGCCGATCTTCGTGCTCATGCTCTCCCACTTCTTCCTCAGGGGAGTGGAGGTGCTCACCACGCGGGTCGTGGCGGGCACGGTGCTGATCGTCCTTGGCGTCTACGTCATCACCGCGCTTGCCGGCTGGTGAGACCCAGACGTCCGGGCGGGCAGTTCTTGACCTCGCACCACCGATGCCGGATCCTTCGGCATGGTTGCGGCAGGTCCCGGTGAGCGCGCCCTGCCGGGCGCACCCGGGAAAATGTCGGCCTGGGGGCCGGCATTCCCCGCCGGAGCTTCCGGATCCTCCCGCGTTCAGAGCTCCTTCGTGAGCTCCGGCACCGCCTTGAAGAGATCTTCGACCAGCCAGTAGTTCGCCACCGCGAAGATCGGCGCTTCCGGGTCCTTGTTGATCGCGACGATCACCTTGCTGTCCTTCATGCCGGCCAGGTGCTGGATCGCGCCGGAAATACCCACCGCGATGTAGAGCTCGGGCGCGACGATCTTCCCGGTCTGCCCGACCTGGAACTCGTTCGGCTTGAAGCCGGAGTCGACCGCGGCGCGAGAAGCGCCGACGGCGGCGCCGAGCTTGTCCGCCAGTTCGTCGATGATCCGGAAGTTCTCGGCGCTGCCCATGCCGCGTCCGCCGGAGACGATGATGCGCGCCGCGGTGAGCTCCGGGCGCTCGGACTTGGCGACTTCCTGCCCGTTGAACTTCGAGAGCGCGCTCTCCGGGCCCGGCGCGAGGGTCTCGACGGGAGCGGCCGAGGCGCCTGCCGCGACCGGGTCGAAAGCCGTGCCGCGCACCGTGACCACCTTGATCCTGTCGCCCGACTGCACCGTCACGAGCACGTTGCCGGCGTAGATCGGGCGCACGAAGGTGTCGGGGGAAACCACGCCGCTCACGTCGGAGATCTGCTGCACGTCGAGTAGCGCCGCCACGCGCGGCATGAAGTTCTTGCCGAACCCGGTTGCCGGCGCCGCGACGTGGGTGAACTGCGGCACGAGCGGCACGACGAGTGCCGCCATGTTCTCCGCCACGAACCCGGCGTAGTGCGGCGCGTCGCAGTGCAGCACCTTCTTCACCCCGGCGAGCTGCGCCGCCGCCTGCGCCGCCTCCGCGCACTGGTGGCCCGCCACCAGCACCGTGATGTCGCCGCCCATCGCCACCGCCGCGGCGACCGTGTTCGCCGTGCCGGGCTTCAATTGCCTTCCGTCGTGCTCTGCAATGACGAGTACTGACACGCTCTACCTCTCGAAATGGTTGTTTCGTCGATCGCGGGACCGGGGACGGGAGACCCGGCGGGGCCGCCCTGTCCCCCCCCGGTCGCTCGCCTTCAGCCTGCTCAGATGACTTTCGCCTCGCCCTTCAGCTTCGCGACGAGTTCCTTCACGTCGCCGACCTTCACGCCGGCGCCGCGCTTGGGCGGCTCCTCGACCTTGAGCGTCTTCAATCGCGGCGCGATATCCACGCCGAGCACGTCGGGCTTCATGACCTCCAGCGGCTTCTTCTTCGCCTTCATGATGTTGGGGAGCGTCACGTAGCGCGGCTCGTTCAGGCGCAGGTCCGCCGTGACGAGCGCCGGGAGCTTCAGCGTGAGCTTCTCCAGCCCGCCGTCGATCTCGCGCACGACCCGCGCGCTCCCGTCCGCGATTTCGATCTTCGAGGTGAAGGCCGCCTGCGGCCAGTCGAGAAGCGCCGCGAGCATCTGCCCGCTCTGGTTCGAATCGTCGTCGATCGCCTGCTTGCCCATGATGACGAGCTGCGGGCTCTCTTTCGCGACCACCGCCTTCAGGAGCTTCGCGACGGCGAGCGGCTGCACTTCCTCGTTCGTCTCGACGAGTATGCCGCGGTCGGCCCCCATCGCCATCGCGGTGCGCAGCGTCTCCTGGCACTGCGCCGCCCCGATCGACACCGCTACGATCTCGGTCACGGTGCCCGCCTCCTTCATGCGGACCGCCTGCTCGACCGCGATCTCGCAGAAGGGATTCATGGCCATCTTGACGTTCGCGGTCTCGACGCCGCTGCCGTCGGACTTCACCCGCACCTTGACGTACGGGTCGATCACGCGCTTCACGGTTACCAGGCACTTCATGATTGTGGTCTCTGGGTATGGACGGAGGGGCCGCCATTTTACCGCAGGATCACCGCGCGGGTCGCGCCACCATCCTCAATGTGGACCTCCGCGGAACGGCTCCCGCGTCAGAGGGCCTTCTTGAGGCCCATGCGCGGATCGCGGCGGGGCTCGAGCCGGTGATCTCGCGCCCGTTGTAGAAGATGCTCCCGCGAGTGGGCTCCAGGAAGTGCGTGAGCAGGTTGAAGCAGGTCGTCCTGCCACGCGCCGTTCGGGCCGATCAGCGCGTGGATCGACCCGCGCCGCACGCGCAGGTTGACGTTGTTCACCGCGACGAAGCCCTTGAACTCTCTCGTGAGCTCGCGGGTTTCCAGTATCCAGTCCTTCCCCTGCATCATATGTCCACGAACATACGCCCGCGCCGGGTCAGCCTGCGAAGCCGTCGCGAAAGCGTATCACGGCCTCCTCGATCCGCCGCACGGGGATTACGCGCAGTCCCGCGATCGCCTGTCGCGGCTTGTTGGCGGCCGGCACGAGCGCGTGGGTGAACCCGAGCTTCGCCGCTTCGCGCAGCCGCTCCTGCCCGCGCTGCACCGGGCGCACCTCGCCGGCGAGGCCGACCTCGCCGAACACGACGAGTTTTCCCGGCAGCGGCCGGTTCTTGAGCGAGGAGACGACCGCCATCAGGACGGCAAGGTCCGCCGCGGGTTCGCCGATTCGCACGCCCCCGACCGCGTTCACGAAGACGTCCTGGTCGTAGCAGGCGATGCCGGCGTGGCGGTGCAGCACCGCGAGCAGCAGCGCGAGGCGGTTCTGCTCCAGCCCCACCGTCAGGCGGCGGGGATTGGGCGCGTGCGCTTCGTCCACGAGCGCCTGGATCTCGACGAGCATCGGGCGCGTGCCCTCCTGCGCCACCACGACACACGATCCGGCCACCGCGTCGTCGTGCTGGGAGAGAAAGAGCGCGGAGGGATTCGCGACGCCTTTCAGGCCCTTCTCCTCCATCGCGAAGACGCCCAGTTCGTTCACCGCGCCGTAGCGGTTCTTGAAAGCGCGGACGAGGCGAAAGCGCGAGTGGGTGTCGCCGTCGAAGTAGAGCACCGTATCGACCATGTGCTCGAGCACGCGCGGCCCGGCGAGCGTCCCCTCCTTCGTCACGTGGCCGATGAACACCATCGCCGCGCCCGTCCCCTTGGCGAGCCGCGTGAGGCGCGCCGCGCACTCGCGCACCTGCGCGACCGAGCCCGGCGCCGACTGGAGTTCCGCGAAGCAAAGCGTCTGGATCGAATCGATGACCGCGACCTCGGGTTTTTCCGACCTGATCGCGGCTTCGATACGCCCGAGATCGGTATCGGGGAGTATCGTGACCGAGCCCGCCTCCACCCCGAGCCGCTTCGCGCGGAGCGCGACCTGCTGCGGGGATTCCTCGCCGCTCACGTAGAGCACCGGGCGCGTCGTCCCGATTCTCGCGAGCGCCTGCAGCAGCAGCGTGGACTTGCCGATGCCGGGCTCGCCGCCGAGCAGCACGACCCCGCCCGGCACGAGCCCGCCGCCCAGCACGCGGTCGAACTCGTCGATGCCGCTCGCGATCCGGCTCTCCTCGCGCGCCTCGACTTCCGACAGCCGCCGCGGCCGGCCCGCCTCCGCGATGCGCCCGTAGCGATTGCCGCCGGCCGCCTGCGCCTCGGCGAGCGTCTCCTGTATCGTGGCCGCGGAGTTGCAATGCGGGCACACGCCGACCCACTGCAGCACCTGGCCGCCGCACTCGCTGCACACGTAAACGGACTTGGCCTTGGCCACCGGTCAGAGCGGGGCGCCCGGCCCCGGCACGCCCGAAGAGTCCCTCGAACCCGCGCCGCTGCCCGCGGGCAAGCCCGCGCCAAGGCGCCGCAGCCGGTCCTCGGCTTCGCGCAGCCGGGTGTGCAGGCGCCAGAACAGCACGACGATGAGCGTGTTGGTCATCGCGTAGATGCCGATGGCGGTGCGCTCGGTATCTCCCACTCCCTGTTCGGGGGAGTGCGGTGGCAGGAAGAAGTAGTCGGCCAGCGCGAGCCCCGCCACCGCGGCGACGAGCCCGGGCCCGAGCCCGCCGTACCAGGCGGCGATGAGGGTGGACAGGGTGAAGAAGGAGAACGGGATACGGTTCTCGAGCGTGCCGTAGAGCCAGTAACGCATGCCGAATGCGATGAGCACGGCCCCGATCGCCACCGCGTAGCGCGCGGCCGCCGACTCCCTGCGCATCAGGACCATCATCGGCCCTCCCCGGTTCCGGCGATCATACACCACGGCCGCCGGCGTCCCCGCGGCGCTTCGTCAGGCCGCGACGACCGGCACGCGTGGCGCGAGCGCCGTCAGCAACTGGTAGCCGATCGTTCCCGCCGCCGCCGCGACGCGCTCGACGGGGAGCCCCGCGCCCCACAGCACGGCGGGGGAACCCGGCCCCGCGCCGGGAATGTCCGTCAGGTCCGCGCACAGCATGTCCATCGACACCCGCCCGAGCGTCCGGGTGAGCGTCCCCGCGATCACGATGGGCGTGCCCGTGGGCGCGTGCCGGGGATAGCCGTCGGCGTAGCCGCACGCCACCACCCCGACGCGCGTCGCGCGCTCGGCGGTGAAGAGACCTCCGTAGCCGACGGTGTCGCCTCGCTCCAGCCGCTGCACCGCGATGACCCCGCTCGTCAGCGTCATCGCGGGGCGCAGCCCCAGCTCGGCGCCGGTTGCCTCGGCGAAGGGCGAGCAGCCGTAGAGCATGACCCCCGGGCGCACCCAGTCGCCATGCGTTTCCGGATACCGCAGGATCGCGGCCGAGTTGGCGAGAGAACGCGGCAGCGCCACCGGTCCGATCGCGCGCTCGAACGCGTCCATCTGCCACGCGACCCCGCGCGCATCGTCCGCGTTCGCGAAATGCGTCATGAGGGTGACGCTGCGCACCGCGGGCCGCGCGCGCAGCTCGGCGAGCGCGCCGGCAGCGGCGCCCGCGGTGAAGCCGAGCCGGTTCATGCCGGTGTTGATCTTGACGAACACGTCGAGCGCCGCGCCGGGCGGCAGCGCGCCGAGCATCCCGATCTGCTCGCGGCAGTGCACGACGAGTGCGATGTCGTGGCGCGCGATGATCGGCAGCTCCGGGGAATCGAAAGCGCCCTCCAGGAGCAGGATGCGCCCGCGCCAGCCCCCCTCCCGCAGGCGGACGGCCGACTCGAGCTCGAGGAGGCCATAACCCTCGGCCTGCGCCAGCGCGCCCGCCGCGCGCAGGAGACCGTGGCCGTAGCCGTTCGCCTTGATGACCGCGAGCACGCCCGCGCGCGGCGCGCGGGCCCGCACGACGCCGAGGTTGTGCGCCATGGCGGCCGCGTCGACGGTGGCGAGGATGGGACGAGCCATGGCTGTGGTGACGATCCGTGGGCAACGCGTGACGGCCGGCGCCCGGCGCCACGCCCGAAACTCCCGGACGCCGGCGCCGGCAGGGCCGATTTTGCCGCATCTTCAAGTATTTGTGGTATAAACGCTGCGCGTCGCCCGCGACCACAGCGCACCGCGCATCTCGCCTCCATGCCGTTCGGCTTCTACATCATCATGGCGGCGCAGTTCTTTTCCTCGCTCGCCGACAACGCGCTGCTCGTCGCCGCGATCGCCGCGCTGGTGCTGTTGCAGTCCCCCGAATGGCTGACGCCGCTCCTGAAGCTCTTCTTCACCGTGTCCTACGTCGTGCTCGCGCCTTTCGTGGGCGCCTTCGCGGACTCGATGCCGAAGGGCCGGGTGATGTTCATCAGCAACCTCATCAAGATCGCCGGCTGCCTCATGATGCTCTTCGGCGTGCACCCGCTCATCGCGTACGCGGTGGTCGGCTTCGGCGCCGCCGCCTATTCTCCGGCCAAGTACGGCATCCTCACCGAGTACCTGCCGCACCAGAAACTCGTCGTCGCGAACGGCTGGATCGAAGGGCTCACGGTGGGCTCGATCATCCTCGGCACGGTGCTCGGCGGCGCGCTCATCAGCCAGTACCTGTCCGCCCGGCTGCTTGGGATCGACATTCCGTGGTTCGACACCGGCGTCGATACGGCACCGGAGGCGGCGATACTGCTCATCGCGCTGTTCTACGGCATCGCGGCGACCTTCAACCTCTACATTCCCGACACCGGCGTCGACCACAGGGTGCCGAGCCGCAATCCCCTGTTCCTCGTGCACGAGTTCGCTCACTGCGTCGCGCTCCTCTGGCGCGACAAGCTCGGGCAGATCTCGCTCGCGACGACGACGCTCTTCTGGGGCGCGGGCGCGACCCTGCAGTTCATCGTGCTCAAGTGGGCCGAGTCCGCGCTCGGTTACACGCTCTCGCAGGCGACGCTGCTCCAGGGCGTGTGCGCGGTGGGCATCGCGGCGGGTTCGATCGTGGCGGCGCGGTTCGTGCCGCTTGACCGGGCCGCCAACGTCGTGCCGGTCGGGATCGGAATGGGTATAATCGTCATCGCGATGATCTTTGCCCGTGACGTGGTGATCGCGATCCCGCTCATGATCATGATCGGCGCGCTGGCGGGATTCTTCGTGGTTCCCATGAACGCGCTGCTCCAGCATCGCGGCCACATCCTGATGGGCGCGGGTCATTCGATCGCCGTCCAGAATTTCAACGAGAACCTGAGCATACTGGCGATGCTCGGGCTCTACGCGGCCCTCATCCGGCTCGACTTCTCGATCCACACCGTGATCGTGATGTTCGGCCTGTTCGTATCGCTTACCATGGCGCTGGTGCGCCAGCGGCACCTCAACAACCTGAGGAAGGGGCCGCTGCCGGCGATACCGACGGACGCTCACCACTAGAGGAGGAAACACGATGACCGCAGGATTCCCGAAGCTTTCCGCATTCGTGCTGCTCGCGGCGTCCGCCGCGGCGTTCGCGGCCGCGCCGGGCGAGGGCTACCCGGCGCGACCGGTGCGAGTGATCACGGCGCAATCGGCGGGTTCTTCTCTCGACACGATCGCCCGCATCGTCATGAACCAGATCTCGGAGGCGAGCGGCCAGCAGTTCGTGATCGACAATCGCGGCGGCGCGGGCGGCACCATCGGGCTGGAGATCGCCGCGCGCGCGACGCCCGACGGCTACACGATCACCGCCGGGGCCTCGAGCTCCATGATCGTTTCGACCTTCACCTACCGCAAGCTCGGCTTCGATACGCTGAAGGATTTCGCGCCGATTTCGCAGTTCGTCAATACCGACGCCGTGCTGATCGTGAATCCGGGCGTGCCCGCGAAGACCGTGAAGGAGCTCGTCGCGCTCGCGAAGGCGCGCCCCGGCAAGCTCAACATGGCGTCCGCGGGCGTCGGCTCCTCCAGCCACCTCTCCGGCGCCATGTTCTCGACGCTCGCGGGGATCGACACGGTGCACGTGCCCTACAAGGGCGGCGGCCCGATGGCGGCGAGCCTCGTCGCGGGCGAGTCCCAGTGGGGGGTGGGGCCCTCCGGCGCGTTCATGGGACACGTGAAGGCGGGCCGCCTGCGGATGGTCGCGATCGGATCGAAGCAGCGCTCGCCGCTCTTCCCCGACCTGCCGACGATCGACGAAGCCGGCGTGCCGGGTTACGAGTACTCGAGCTGGAACGGCGTGTTCGCGCCGCGCGGAACGCCGCGCCCGATCATCATGCGCCTGCATGCGTTGATACAGGCGGCGCTGGCGGACCGCGAGGTGGCGAGGCTCTACGCCGCCCAGGGCGTGGTTCCGCGCGGCAGCAAGAGCCCCGAGGAGTTCGGCGCGGCTATCAAGGCGGACTACGCGCGGATCGCCAAGCTGGTGAAGGTAGCGGGGATCAAGCCCGAATAGCACGCGTCGAGCCCGGCCCCAGACAGCGTTCCGGCTGACGGGCCGGCATCCCCCCGCATTCTGGGATGCCGGCCCCCGTCATTTCTCGCGCGGTCCGCGAAGCTTCGCGTCCGCCGCGACATAGCGACCCGTGCGGATAAGCTTCACCATGTTCGCGAGCGCGATCGCGGCGTTGCGCACCTCGGCGAAGAGGTCCTCGTCACGGTCGAGCGCTGCGTGGCTCGTGGCGTAGGGCTCGTACCAGCCGATCCAGGTATCGATCAGGGCCGAGGGACCGGCCGGGATCATGCCCATGTCGGTCAGCCAGTCCGCGAGCATGCGCCGCAGGTTCTCGGGCCCCGCGGCGTCCCCGTGCGCGACGACGGAGAACGCGCGCCCCGCGAGGTGCTTCGGGTAATCCCAGCCCCCGAGCTCGAGCCGCTTCGCCAGCAGGGGGTCCTTGCCGCGGGTCGTCGTGGGATCGGGATTGCCGCCGTCGGCGCACACCAGCCGGTCCATCATCAGCTTGAGACTCGCGGGCGCCTGGTACCAGTGCACCGGGCAGAGGATCATGATCCCGTGGGCGGCGGCCCAGCGCTCGTAGATTTCGGCCATCCAGTCGTTGGTCTGGCCCATGGCATGGTTGGGATAGCAGCTGCACGGCCAGTGGCAGAGCGGCTGGGCGGTCGAGACGCAGGCCTTGCACGGATGGATCACCCGCCACGGCTCGTCGGCGAGCGCGGAAAGATCGAGGACATCGGTTTCGCAGCCGCGCAGCCGCTCGATCACCTGCTGCGCGTGTCGCGCGAGGCGCCGGGTCTTCGAGATTTCCCCCGGGCAGCTGTGTTCGCTGCGCGTCGATCCGTTCACGATGAGGATGCGGGAACGCGAGCGCGGGTCCCCCTGCCGCCGCCGCGCCGCCTCGATCCTGGCGCGCGTTTCGAGCCATTCCGCGGGAAGCGCCATCCGCGGCCGCGCAAACCCCCTGCCGGCCGGGCGCCTGCGCGGCGACTTGCGATAGGCGATATAGCCGTCCCAGGCCACGTCGCACACCCTCTCCAGCTCGGCCCGCACCCGATCGAACGCGGGATCGCGGAAGCGCTCGAAGAACCGCTCGTGAAACCGCGCTTTCGTGAGCGGGACGTACTTCGTTTCGCGGCGGACGGATGGTCTACGCAAGGCGCCTCCCCGGTCACGTTCGTCGATGAGCGCCGGTGCACTCATTCCGGAGGCCCGAAGCGGGGCTCGCCCGCGTCGGGCCTACTTGACGCACGCGAGCTGCGGTATCCCCATCGAGCCGTACGCGACCTGGGCGACGCAGGTGGCCGCGCCGCACTGGCAGTGCGTGATGCCGTAGCGCGGCTGGAGCTGGCCCGGCACGATCGTCACTTCGTCCGCCCCGACGATGGGCGTGGAGCGGCTGCACACGCAGGGCGCGGGTGGGGTCTGGGCCCGCACGTTTGCACCGTCCGCAAACAGCATCGCGACGCCCGCCGCCGCGGCAAGGAGCGCCGCACCGACGCCAATCGACACGTAACCGGTTCTCGTGCGCATGAAGTCTCCTCCGATCTGCAAGCAATTCGAATCCGCCGGGCGATGATGCCCGGCTCCTCCGGCAGGCGAGAATACCGGAAGCGTCGTCGTCGCGGGGAGGCACGGCGCGGGCATGTTGCCGCACGATCCCGATCGAGCCTCCTCCCGCCGGCCGCGCATCATCGATAGAATGTCAGCCTGCGCGGGTATGCCGCCGCGCCTCTTGCAACTTGCCTTCCGCGCAAGCGGATGGGGGGACCTCATGATCGCCAGGAGGGTACGCCTGCTCGGCGCGGCCGGCACGTTGGCGCTGGCCATCGCCACCGCGATGGCGCAGGATAACCGGCCCGACATCGTCGTCGCCGTGAACGAGTTGCCGCGCGGGCTGGAGCCCGCCGAGAACACCGGCAACGTGGACGTGCGCGCGACCTATTCGGTGTTCGACACCCTCATCCGGCGCGATTTTTCCGTGACAGGAGGCGGCCCCGGGAGCCTCAAGCCGCTGCTCGCGGAGTCGTGGAAGCGTCTGAGCCCGACGGTGCTGGAGGTGAGGCTGCGCCGCGGCGTCAAGTTCCACAACGGCGACGAACTGACCGCGGACGACGTTCTCTTTACCTTCTCCCCCGGGCGGTTGACCGGCAAGGAAGCGGCGATACCCGAGGGGCGCCAGTACTTCGGGCACCTGAAGGAAGTGCGGAAGGTCGACTCGCACACCGTGCGCTTCGTCACGGCGCAGCCGGACCTCGTGCTCGAGCAGCGGCTCGCGACCTACGCGGCATGGATCGTGAACCAGCGTCACTGGCAGCAGTTCCGCGGTGACGACCCGAAATGGATGCAGCGCGCGCTGCGCGAGGTACGCTGGCGGCCGGTCGGCACGGGACCGCTCCGGTTCCGCGACTGGAAGAAGGACCAGTACGTCGCCTTTACCGCGAACGACGACTATTTCCTCGGCCGCCCGCACTTCCGGTCCGTGACGCTGCGGGAGGTGCCGGAACTCGCGACCCGCATGGCGGGGCTCGCGAGCGGGGAGTTCGACATCGCCGTGGACATCACGCCGGACCAGATCGCGACCCTCGGACGTTACAAGGACATCCAGGTGCAATCGGTGGTCCTCGAGAATTCCCACGTGCTGGTGTTCAACATGGCCGCGCCCTCGTTGAAAGACAAGCGCCTGCGCCAGGCCCTGAGTCTCGCCATCGACCGCGACAAGCTGCGCCAGGCGCTCTGGCTCGGCAGGAATTTCACTCCGAACGGCTACCAGCTGCCCTCTTTCGGGCCGATGTACAAGGCCGACCGCGCGGGCTACGGCTACGACCCGGCGCGGGCGCGGCGGCTCGTGAAGGAATCCGGCTACGACGGGCGGCCGATCGGCTTCCGGTTGATCCCGAACTATTACCTCAACGGGCTCGAATCCGCGCAGGTGCTGCTCGAGATGTGGAAAGCCGTGGGCATCAACGTGCGGCTCGAACTCGTGGACAACTTCCAGCAGGTGCGCGCGCCCGGAATGGAAATCCACCAGTGGTCCAACACCTACCGCATCCCGGACCCCGCGGGGGCGATCAACGTCCTCTACGGTCCGCGGGCGCAGATGCAGCGCACGTGGAGGTACTGGATCGCGCCGGAAGCGTTCAACCGGGCCGCCGAGGTGATCGACACCACCACGGATCTCAAGGAACGCTACGATGCCTTCCAGTCGATGCTCGACATCATGGAGGACGAGATGCCGATGACGATCCTCTACAATCCCCTCTACACCTACGCCTCGAAGCGGCGCATCGACTGGAAGCCCTACCCGCTCTTCTACATGGACTTCCGGCCCGACGCGTTCCGCGTCAAGTGAGCGCGCCTCGCGACTCGGCGTTGCTCGAGGTCCGCGATCTCCACGTGCTCTTCGACACGGCGGAGGGCATGGTGCACGCCGTGCGCGGCGTGTCCTTCGCGGTGGGCCGCGGCGAGACCCTCGGACTGGTGGGCGAGTCCGGCTGCGGCAAGAGCGTCACCTGCCTCGCGCTGCTCGCGCTGCTGCCCGGAAACGGCAGGGTCACGGGGGAGGTGGAATTCGACGGCCGCCCGCTCACCGGGCTCGCCGCCGCGCGGATGGACCGCGTGCTGGGCCGGGACATCGCGATGGTGTTCCAGGACCCGGTCGGCTCGCTCAACCCGGTGCACACCATCGGGTGGCAGATCGCCGAGAGCCTGCGCCTGCACCGCGGCATGATCCGCCGCGAGGCGCAGGCCGAGGCGCTGCGGCTTCTCGAACGGGTCGGCATCCCGGAGGCGCGCCGCCGCCTGACCGAGTATCCCCACCAGCTCTCCGGCGGCATGAACCAGCGCGCGATGATCGCGATGGCGCTCGCCTGCCGCCCGAAGCTCCTGATCGCCGACGAGCCGACGACCGCGCTCGACGTGACCATACAGGCGCAGATCATCGAGCTCCTGAAGGACCTGCAGTCCGAGTTCCGCATGTCCGTCGTGCTCGTGACGCACGATCTCGGAATCGTCGCCGAGATCGCCGACCGCGTGGCCGTGATGTACGCCGGCAGCCTCGTGGAGGAGGCGCCCGTGAGCGCACTGTTCCGCTCCCCGGCTCACCCGTACACCGCGGGGCTGCTCGCCTCGATGCCACGCATCGACCGCACCGCGGAGAGTCTGAATCCCATCGAGGGCGCCGTGCCCTCGCTCCTCGACATGCCGCCCGGCTGTGCCTTCGAACCGCGCTGCCCCCGCGCCGACACGGCCTGCCGCGCCGCGCCCCCGCCCCTTCTCCGGCTCGACGCCGGCAGGCGGGCGGCGTGCGTCCATCCCCTCGCCGCGCCGTGACGGCCGCGCCGCTCCTTGAGGCGCGCGAGATCGTGCGCCACTTCGCGCAGGACCGAGGGCTCTTCGCGCGGCCCGCCCGGGTGCGCGCGGTGGACGGGCTCTCGTTCGGGGTCGGGGCGAGCGAAACCCTCGGGCTCGTCGGCGAGAGCGGCTGCGGCAAGACCACGGTCGGCCGGATCGTGACGGGGCTCGAGCGCGCCGACGCGGGCGAGGTCCGCTTCGCCGGCGGGCCGGTCGCGGGACTCGCCCCCTCGCAATGGCGGGCGCAGCGCCGGGAACTGCAGATGATCTTCCAGGATCCGATGGGCGCGCTCGACCCGCGAATGGCGATCGGCAGCCAGATCACGGAGCCGCTGGAGATCCACGGCATCGGCGACCGCGCCGAGCGCGCGCGGCGGCTCACGGCAGCACTCGACGCGGTCGGCCGGCAGCGGGAACTGGCGGAGCGCTACCCGCACGAGGTTTCCGGCGGCCAGCAGCAGCGCGTAGGCATCGCCCGCGCGCTGATCGTGCGCCCGCGACTGGTGGTGTGCGACGAACCGGTTTCGGCGCTCGACGTGTCGGTGCAGGCGCAGGTCGTGAACCTCCTCGCCCGGCTGCAGCGCGAACTGGGCGTCGCCTACCTCTTCATCTCGCACGATCTCAAGGTCGTGCGCCACCTCTCGCACCGCGTGGCGGTGATGTACCTGGGGAAGATCGTGGAGATCGCCTCGCGCGAGGCGCTCTTCGCGGCGCCGCGGCATCCCTACACGCGGGCGCTGATCGCCGCCGTCCCGGTGCCCGATCCGACGGCGCGGCGCGAGCGCCTGCTGGTACGCGGCGATCCGCCGAGCCCCGTCAACCCGCCGCCGGGCTGCCGGTTTCACACGCGCTGCCCGCTCGCCGGGCCCCTCTGCCGCACCGACACGCCCGCACTCGAGGCCGTTGCCCCCGGCCACCTCGTCGCGTGCCACCTCGTGTCGCGCGCGGCGGTCGCGGTGGCGTCATGATCGTCATCGCCCACCGCGGCCACTCCGCGGCGTTCCCCGAGAACACGGCGCTCGCCTTCGAAGAGGCCATCGCGGCCGGCGCCGATGCGATCGAGACCGACGTGCGGCTCGCCCGCGAGGGCACGCCGGTGTGCTGGCACGACGCCGATCTCGCGCGCGTCACGGGCGACCCACACGAGATCGCCAGGCTCGATCCCGCCACCCTGAAGGCGATCGGGCTGCCGCGGGGGCAGTCGCTGCTCACCCTGGAAGAGGTGCTCCGCATCGCGCGGGGCCGCGCGCGCGTGCTGCTCGACGTCAAGATCGGCACCGGAGCCGCGCTCGAAGCGATCGCCGGCGCGCTGGCGGCGACCGGCATGCAGGCCGCGGCGATATACGGCGCGCGCACGCTCGAACACCTGCGTGAGGCCGCCCGCCGGCTGCGGGAAACCGCGCTTCTCGCCATGCCCTCGCATGCCGATGACGCGGAGCGATTTCTGCGCGAGGACGCGCTCGCCATCCGCTACTGGGAAGACGACGTGACGCAGGCGCGGGTCGCGCGCGCGGCCGCGCTCGGGCGCGAAGTCTGGGTGACCGCGGGGCGCCGCCGCGAGGGCGAGCCGCCGGGTCACGCCACGGCCGAGCGCATCGCGCGCCTCGCCGGCATGGGCGTTGCCGCCGTGCTCGTCAACGATCCGGCCGCCGCCCGGGCCGCCGCCGTCGGGGCCGCCGCGCCGCGCGCGGCGCGACGCCCATGAACGCCCGCTACGCGCTGGTACGCGTCGGCCGCGCGCTCCTCACGCTGTGGCTGGTGATCACGTTCGCGTTCCTCGTGCTGCGCCTCTCGGGCGATCCCATCGAGATCCTCTTGGGCGACCAGGCCGAAGCGGCGGTCGTGCAGCACTACCGCGAGCTCTACGGCCTCGACCGCCCGCTCCACGAGCAGTACCTGCGCTACTTCGCGGGAATCGCGCGCGCCGATTTCGGCATATCGATCTCCGACGGCAGGCCGGTCGTCGAAATCGTCGCCGGCTCGCTCGCGCCCTCGCTGGAGCTCGCGCTCACCGCCTTCGGCGTGGCGGTGGCGATCGGCATTCCGCTCGGCGTCATCGCGGCGCTCAACCGCAACCGGGCGGTGGACCGCTTCGTGATGAGCTTCGCGGTGCTCGGCTTCAGCATACCCAACTTCTTCCTCGGCATACTGCTGATACTGGCGTTCTCGCTGTGGCTGCGGGTGCTGCCCAGTTCCGGCGCGGGCACCGTGTGGCACCTCGTGATGCCCGCGATAACGCTCGGCACGGCGGTCGCCGGCTCGCTCGCGCGCTTCACCCGCTCCTCGATGCTCGAGGTGCTGAACCGTCCCTACATGCGCGCGGCGGCGGCGAAGGGCGTGCCGCGCGCGCGCCGCATCCTGCTGCACGCCCTGCCGAACGCGGCGATCCCGCTGCTCACCGTGCTCGGACTGCGCCTGGGCGATCTGGTCGCCGGCTCGATCATCACGGAGACGGTGTTTGCGTGGCCCGGCGTCGGCCGCCTGCTCGTGTCGGCGGTCACCGCCCGCGATCTCGCCGTCGTGCAGGCGGTACTCATCTGGGCCGCGCTCGCCATGGTGGCGGCGAACCTCGCGGTGGACCTCGCGTACGGCTGGATCGATCCGCGCGTGCGCGCCCGCGCCGCGGGAGGGAACGCGCCGTGAGCGGCGCCGCCGTCTCCGCGACCGCCGCCGGCCCCGGACGATACGCGCGCTTCGCGCGCCGCTATCCCCCGCTGGTGATCGCGGCGGCGGCGTTCGTCGCGTTCGCGCTCTTCGTCGCCCTCTTCGCCGACTGGCTCGCTCCCTACCCCTACACCGCGCAGGATCTCGCCAACCGGCTGAAGCCCCCCGCGCCGCTCGGCGGGCTGCCGCAGTACTGGCTCGGCACCGACCAGCTCGGGCGCGACATCCTGAGCCGGCTGGTGCACGCCACGCGCCTCAGCATGCTGGTCGCGATCATCGGCACGACGACGGGGGCAATCCTCGGCACGCTGGTGGGATTCATCGCCGCGCACTACCGCGGCTGGGTCGAGGAAGCGCTCATGATGCTGGTCGACGCGCAGGCTTCGATGCCGTTCATGCTGATCGCGCTCGCCGTGCTCGCGTTCTTCGGCAACCACTTGACGCTCTTCATCCTGGTGATGGGCGTGCACGGCTGGGAAGCCTACGCGCGGCTCGCGCGCGGCATGGTCATCGCCGCCAACACGCAGGGCTACGCTGTGGCGGTGCGCGCGCTCGGGGCGCGCCCGCGCACGGTCTACGCGCGCCACGTCCTGCCGAACATCCTCTCCGCGCTGATCGTGCAGTTCACGCTGTTCTTCCCGGCCACGATCCTGCTCGAGAGCTCGCTCTCGTTTCTCGGCCTCGGCATCCAGCCGCCGCTGACGAGCCTCGGCCAGATGCTCGGCTCCGGCCGGGCGCACCTCCTGTCGGCGTGGTGGATCGCGGTCGCGCCCGGCACGATGATCTTCCTCACGACGCTCTCGATCAGCATCGCGGGCGACTGGCTGCGCGACCGGCTGGATCCGGCGCTGCGCAACCGATAGGAAGTCACCGGGCTGCGCTGCGGCGAATTCCTATCCTCGAGGCACGCTCGGGCGGCGCCGGCGCCTGCGCCGCTTCCCCGGCCGGCTGCCCTCCCGGTCGCCTACGCGCGGCCCGGGGGGTTGCGCGCGAGAAAGGCGAGCAGCCGGTCGGGAAAGTTGACGGTCATCCCGTCGGCTCCCGCTCGCACCACCTGCTCCATCAACGCTTCGCTGGCGACGCCCCACGCGCGCACGAGGAAGCCGGCCGCGCGCAGGCTGCGCACCAGCTCGGGGGTGACGATGTCGGCCTTCGGACAGAGTTGCGCCAGCCCGAGCGCGCGCGCCGCCGCGATTTCCGCCCCGGCGATCGTGCGCAGCAGCCACCCCGCCGGGATGTCCGGGGCGCACAAGCGCGCCTCGGCGAGCCGCTCCTTCTGGAACGACGTCAAGGTCACGGCGCCCGCGGCGGCGTAAGAACGGATGCACTCGACGGTCTTTCCGGCGAGCGTGGGCGTCTTCCCCTTCAGCTCGACGTGCAGGCGCGCGCGGCCGGCGTAACGCGCGAGCACCTCGGGGAGCGCCGGGATCCTCTGCCCGGCGAACCGGGGATGGAACCAGCTTCCCGCGTCGAGCTTCCGCAAGGCCGCGAGCGTCTGCTTCGCTACCGGTCCGGCGCCGTCGGTCGTGCGATCGAGCGCATCGTCGTGTATCACCACGAGCGCGCCGTCGGCGCTCTCCTGCACGTCGAACTCGAGCTCGCGCGCTCCCACCTCCAGGGCGAGATCGAACGCGGCGAACGTGTTCTCCGGCGCGTACGAGGAGGCGCCCCGGTGCGCGATCGCCATGAACGCGGTGGCCATGCGCGGGCGCTACTGCGGCCCGATCCCCGCGGCCGCCACGACCATCGCCCGCCGGAAAGCGTTCACGATCCGCGCTCCCGCTCGAGCCGCGCCTTGAGATACGGCTTCTCCCCTCCCGCGAGGATCATGGCGCGATACATTTCCGGCAGCTCCCGCCCCCGCAGCGTTGCGCCCGTGCGCGGATTCCTCACCTCGTACGTATCCGTGTCGATCTCCATCCTGTCGCCCGTCTCGACGAGGCCGAGGATGCCGGGACAGGCGATCGGCCACAACGCGGCGCCGGCGCAGTTCGAGAAGAAGAGCGGCCCGAATGACTCCGCGACGACGGCCGGGATGCCGAGCGCGACGATCGAATAATGCGCCGGGGTCGACGACCCGCAACCGAAGTAGGCGCCGGCGACGATGAAATCGCCCGGCTTCACCTTCGAGGCGAACGCGGGATCGAGCGCTGCCATGCAATACCTGCCCTGCTCCCGCGGCGGCAGGTGGTTGTACATCTGCTTGCGGATCAAGCCGGTATTGATGTCGTCCCGCGCGAACTTCCAGACCCTGCCGCCGAGCTTCACCGGCGGCTCCCCCCTCGGAAATAGGCGAGCGGGCTCGCGATCCGCCCTTCGATCGCCGAGGCCGCCACGGTCGCCGGCGAGGCGAGATAGATTTCGGCGCCCGGCCCCATGCGCCCTCGAAGTTGCGCGTGATCGAGGTGATGGCGACTTCGCCCGCGGCGAGTATGCCGCCGTGTAGCCCCGGACACGCCCCGCAGTTCGCGCTCGTGACGATCGCGTTCGCCTCGTGCATCGTCTGGATGTAGCCGAGCGCGCTCGCGGCCTTCAGGACCTCGCGCGAGCCCGGCGTGACGACGAGCCGCACGTCCGGGTGCACCTTGCGCCCGCTCAGCACGCGCGCCGCCGCCGCCATGTCCTCGAGGCGCCCGCTCGCGCAGGACCCGATGTAGGCCTGGTCGACGCGGCGCCCCGCCACCTCGGCGACCGGCCGCACGTCGTCCGGGGCGTGCGGCACCGCGATCTGGGGCGCGATCCCGGAAACGTCGATCTCGTGGACGCCGTCGTACTCGAAGCCGGGGTCCGTCTCGTACACGGTGTAAGGTCCGCCGCCCCGCTGATCGACCCACTCGAGCGTCACGCGGTCGGGCTGGATGTAGGAGGTCACCGCCCCCATCTCGGTGCCCATGTTCGCGAAGGTGAAGCGCATGTCCATGGAGAGCCCCTCGATGAACGAACCCGCGAATTCCACGGCGTTGCCGTACGCGCCGCGCTGCCCGAGCTTCCCGTTCACGTAGAGCGAGGCGTCCCGCCCCAGCACGCCGGGCGCAAGCCCGCCGCTCACCCGCACCAGGGTCACCTCCGGCACCTGCATGACGTGGCGGCCGATGGCGTAGAGCGTCAACCGGCCGCCCCCCAGCGAGGCCGCGTACATCCCGATCGCGCCCATCGTCGGCGCGTGCGAGTCGATGGCGATCGCCAGCATGCCCGGGCGCACGATCCCCTGCTCGCAGAGCACCAGGTGCGAGACGCCGGCGCCGCCGTCGAAGGTGCGTATGCCGTGCCTGCGGAAGAAATCGCGCCACAGCTTCTGCGCCGCGGCGATCGCCACGGTCCGGGCGGGGAATGCATGGTCCGCGATCGCGAAGATGCGCTCCCGGAGCGGCACCTCGCCGATGCCGAGTTCCTCGAGGTCCGCTTCCATGCGTTTCGCCTCGGCACCGTTCACCGCGACGATGACGCCGAAGATGTCGGGCTCGATCTCGAGGTGCTCGCCCGGCACGACCGTCCCGGGCCGCGGGCGGGCGCGATTCGCCATGATCTTGTGCAGTGCATGCATGCCGGCCATGGGAGCACCTTCGGTCCGGGTCGCGGGCGCGGCAACGCGCCGGCCGCCCGCCACGATGCGGGAGCGGCGCCGGGCTCGTGCCGCCGCCGGTGATGTTACGGGATGCCGCCCGGCGGGCAAGAGACGCGGGCGGGCGGCGCCGCTCAGCGCCGCAGGCGGAAATAGATCTCGGGGAGCTTCTTCGGCAGCGAGTTGATGTGATCGAGCACGAGGTAGTGGCCGCGCCCGAAGATCTGCGGCAGATACTGGTTCGCCATCGTGTCGACCGTGATGCAGAACGGGTGCACGCCCTTCGCCACCGCCTCCTTGACCGCCATGCGCGTGTCCTCGTGCAGGTAGCGCCGGTCCCCGCCGTCGTCGTAGTCCTCCGGCCGGCCGTCGGAGAGGATGAGCAGCAGCCGCCGCCGGCTCTCCACGCGATCGAAGCACGCCGTCGCGTGCCGGATCGCCGCCCCCATGCGCGTCGCGAGCCGTCCCGACAGGCCGCCGATCTGGCTGCGGATGTCCTGCGTGAGCGGCTCGTCGAAACCCTTGATCGCGAAGTAGCTCACGTTGTCGCGGTACTTCGAGCAGAAGCCCGCGATCGAGTACGCGTCGCCGACCTCCTCCATGCTCTCGGCGAAGAGCAGCACGCCGGCGCGCACGCGGTCGACGAGCCGCCCGCCGCCTTCGGGCAGGTGCTGCATGATCGAGGTCGACATGTCCGCAAGCAGCGTCACCGCGATCTCGCGCTGGCGCATCTCGCGGCGGCGGTAGATGGCGGGATCGGGGGAGCGCCCCGCCTTCCTTTCCACGATGAAGCTCACCACGGCGTTCAAATCCATGTCCTCGCCGTCGAGCTGCCGCAGCAGGGGCGCGAGCCGCGTGGGCTTCTGTGCCTGTATCGCCTTCTTCAGCCGCTTCAGCGCCGTCGAATACTGGTTCATCAGCCGGTTGGTCTCGGTAATGTTCGACTCGGCGAGCTTCTTCTCCTGCACCCAGCTCCAGTTGCGCTTGTAGCGCGACTCGCGGTAGTCCCATTCCGGATAGGGCACGCCCTTCTCGCCGGCGCGCTCGTCGCGCCGGCGCTCGCCCTGCCGGCTCGCGACCTGCGAGGTCGCGCCGCTCGTCTCGCCCTGTCCGGTGACCTCCTGCTTCTGCCCGGCGTCCTGCTGCTCGCCGTTCTCCGCGGTATCGGCCGACTCGCTCTCCTCCTCCCCGCTCTCGCGCCGCTGCTCCTCGCCCTCGGCGCCCGATTGCGACTGTTGCTGCTGCTGGTTCTGCGATTCCTGCGGATGGACGAGGCGCGAGGAATTGGGCCCGCGACCGGGCAGGTAGCCGGCGTGGAACGCCTCGAGGTCAAGCACGGGCGGGAGCTCGTCCTCGTCGTAGATCTCGCGGGCGATGCGCCAGGCGTCGGCGACGGTGGCGCCGGGGCGCAAGAGCGGCGCGAAACGCCCGCCGCGGCTGCCGGCGGGGTCCGCGATCGCCGCGTTCACGCTGGCGAGCGCGAGCAGGTAATAGGGCGCGGACTCCGGGTGGCGCACGCCCTGGAGCGCGGTGTCCGCGATCCGCCGCAGGTGGTTGGGCACCAGTTGCCGCACGCGCGCGTCCACGCGCAGGTCCTCGCACAGGTCGAAAATGAGCTGGAACCGCAGCGCGTCGTCGCCGAAGCCCGAGTAAAGCGGCGCCCACGACACCGGGCCCGATTCCGGGAGCGCCACGCCCGCCTGCGCGAAGAGCCCCTTCAGCGCCTCGCGGTCGAAGCTGCCGAAACGCATGTGCCCGGCGGCGTGCAGCACCGCGATCACCGCCTCGTCCCGGTTCTTCATGACGGCGGGGAAGAACATGTTGCGCCCGTCGGTCTCCACGAACGGGCGCCCCTTCTCCGGCGACCAGCTGCTCTCCTTCAGCTCGATGCCGCCCTCGCCATACCACACGTCGAGCAGCATCGCGAGCAGGTGGTTCCGGTCGGCCATGCGGAAGCCCGGCAGGTGCTCGAGCAGCAGCGCGAGACTCTCCTCGGATTCGAGCCTGAAGTACGCCTCGCCGCGCGCGCGGCCGGACTGCATGATGTCGGCGCCGCGCACGGCCCACGGCAGTATCGCCTGCGGCCCGACGAGGTTGCGCACGCGGATCGCGCCGGCGAGATAGGTGGCGAGCTGGAGCTTGCGCGTCTCGTAGAGCTCCTCGGCGGGCCCGGTCAACTGCTCGATACCGGTCACACCGTGCCGCCCGGAGAGCTCGACCACGGGCGTCGCGAAGTAGGCGCCGCCGCTCTCGACCTGCCGGCCGCACCAGGTGAAACCGATCTCCGCCCAGCGCCGCTCGCCGGCGTGGCCGAGCGAGCCGTAGGCGCGCGGCAGGTTCGCCATGAACCCCTCGAGCGCCCGCCACGCGTTGCGGTAGCGCAGGAACGCGAGCGCCTGCTCGGTCCACGGCAGCACCGCCTCCGAAACGCGTTCGGCCTCGCGGCTCCCCCGCGCGAAGGCGAGCCCGCCCTCGCGGTCGTAATCGAGCAGCCGGCGGCAGGCGGCGAGCCAGGCGAGCGTCACTTCGTCGCCGTGGGGGCGGATCGCGGGCAGGGACCGCTCGACTTCGCCCAAGCCGGGCGGGCCTGCTTCGCGTATGCGCGCGAACTCGGCGTCGATCTCGTCCTTGCGAGTCGAGATGTCGCTCATGTCGGAAACCGGGAACGAAAGTGAGCCGCGGAAACACGCGCAACCGCACGGAAAGCCGGAGCATTCACCCACCCCTCCGCGCGCTTGCGCGAGGTTCCGTGGCTCACCTTCATCCGGACTCAACTGAAGTGGGCCTGCACGACCTCCATCAGCGCCTCGGCGAGCTCCGGGTCGTCGGTGACGGGATTCACCATCGCGACCTGGCAGGCGGCGACCGGGTCGAGCCCGGCGCTGATCATGCTCGCCGCGTAGACGAGGGCGCGCGTCGAGGTCGCCTCCTCCAGCCCGTGATCCTTCAGCAGGCGCGCCTTGCGCCCGGCGGCGACGAGTTGCTGCACGATATCGGGCGCGACGCCCGGCGCCTCGGTTGCGACGATCCTGCGCTCGATCTCCTCGCCCGGGAAGTCGAACTGCAGCGCGACGAAACGCTGCTTGGTCGAGGGCTTGAGGTCCTTCAGCACCGTCTGGTAGCCGGGGTTGTAGGAGATGACCAGCATGAAATCCTCGTGCGCGTCGATCTCCTGGCCCTTCTTCTCGATGGTGAGCCGCCGGCGGTGATCGGTGAGCGAGTGGATGATGACCGTCGAGTCGGTGCGCGCCTCCACGATCTCGTCGAGATAGCAGATGGCGCCCGTCTTGACGGCGCGCGTCAACGGCCCGTCCTGCCACACCGTCTCCGCGCCCTCCAGCAGGAACCGCCCGACGAGGTCGGAGCTCGTCAGGTCCTCGTGACAGGAGACGGTCACGAGCGGGCGGCGCAACTGGAACGCCATGTACTCGAGGAACCGCGTCTTGCCGCAGCCCGTGGGCCCCTTCAGCATGACCGGCAGCCGCTTCTTGAAGGCCGCCTCGAACACCGCCACCTCGTTGCCCTGCGGCTCGTAGTAGGGCGCCACGTCGCCCGCCTGGGGCAACTGCACGATGTCACGCTCGACGCCGCGCAGGCGATTCACCGCTGCTGTCTTCATTCAGTCCTCGATGTGGCCGTGGATTGCGCCCGGCGCCCCCGGCCGGCAGCCCGGCGCGCGGGAAAATCCTTGAACTTCGCGGGTTTGTCCCTATTGTAGGGCAGAGCCCCGGGGGAGGGAAACCGGGCGCACGCGCGCCCTCCGGGCCGGCCGCCGCCGTGCCCTACTCCACGACCTTGCCGAGCAGGCTCGCTACGTCGGTGCGGCAGTTCACCATGCGATCCGGAAACACCACGGTGATGGCGTCCACGGGGCAGATCGCCTGGCACAGGCCGCAATACCAGCACTCGTCGGGGTAGGCCACGACCGGCAGCTTGTCCTTGTTGCCTTCCTCGTGGTGGATCAGGTCGCCCGGGCAAATCCAGTCGCAGAGATCGCACCGCACGCACTTCTCCGGATCGATCGCGATCGGCTCGTGCGGCACGATCGCCGGATGCGCCGTCATCGCGCCTCCGCGAGGGCGCTCCCGCGCCGCGCGAAAGAATCCGAGAGCGGCCGCTCGACCGGCACGGCGCGCACCACCGGCCCGCCGGCGCCGCGCTCGATCACCACGAACCGGCGCCAGTTGCGCTCGTCCGGCTCCGGGAAATCGAGGCGACGGTGCGAGGAACCGGTGCGCGTTTCGCGGCGCGCGAGCGACGCGCTCGCCATCATCTCGACGTTCATCCGGATGTTCTTCGATTCGTGCACGCGCATGAGGCCGTGGAGATCGTCCGCCACCAGCAGGGGCTCGCGTTCTTCCAGCTCCCGGAACTTCGCGAGCGCGAGGCGGAGCCCCTCCTGCGTGCGCCGCACGCCCACGTAGTCGGTCACCGCGGCGCGAATCTCGTCCTCGAAGGCGATCCACGGCACGCCGCCCGCGCGCGCGAGGTGCGCTTCGGCCCGCGCGCGCGCCGCCGCCATCGCCGGCGCGGGAATGTGCGGCAGCGCGCGGTGTCCGGAGCGCACGCGCGCGACCACGCCTTCGCCGGCGATGTGCCCCAGCACGGCCGCGCCCGAAATGCCGCCGCTCACCGTGGCGCAGTCGCCCGCCGCGAAGAGCGCCTCGACCGAAGTCTCGGCGTTGACATCCACCGCGAGGCCGCTGCCGCGGAAGTAGACTCCGCTCCTGCGGATCGAGAGCTCGGCGACCGATACCTCCACCAGCTCCTCGCGGAAATTGACTCCCTTCTGGCGGTAGAAGGCGGGCAGCGTGTAGCGATCGACCTGAAGCGTGTACTCCATGCGATCGAGCATCTCCCGCGGCAGGTGGCGGCAATCGAGGTAGACCGGCCCGTTGCCGAGCAGGTACTCGTTGATCGCGGCGTCGGCGATGACGGCGCGGCGCGCGTTCTCGCCTTTCGGATCGTACTTGAACATGAAGCGCTCGCCGCGCCGGTTCACGAAGTGCGCGCCGAGGCTCACCAGCGCGTTCAGCCCCTGGCAGGAGAAGCCCTTGGGGGTCAGCGTCGTCTCCACCGACTCCATGTTGGCGAGCGCCGCCCCGGCGCGATAGCCCATCGCCTGCGCATCACCGGTGTTGTACGGGAAGTGCCACGAGTCGAACGCGAGCCCCGAGGCGTTGCGCGAGATGCGGTTGACATCGCCCGCCGCCAGCACCACCGCCTTCGCCCGGATCGCGTACCACTCGCCGCTACGGAAGTTGAACGCGAGCGCGCCGTACGCGCGGTTCTCCTCGACCAGCACCTCGACGACCATCGTGCGCATGAGGACGGTCGCCTTGCCCTTCCTCACCCGCTCGCCGATCTGCTTCTTGAACTCCGTGCCGTCGAAATTGATGTGGTAGGTGCCGGGCAGGCCGAACGAGCGCAGGCGGTAGTAGTCACCCGTCTTCCGGTCCCGGAAATCCACGCCGAACGATTCCAGCCGCCGGAAAATGCGGGGCATCTCGCGGATGACGCGGCCGGCCACCGCCATGTCGACGATGTAATCGGTGAGCTCGGGGACGTGCCGGATGAGGAACTCCGGCGTGTCCCATTCCGGACCGCTGTCCATGACGGTGAGGTAGTGGTCCACGCCGCAGCCGATGCTGCCGCAGTGGTCGAGCACCCTGCCCTTCTCGCACAGGACGACCTTCAGCCCCGCCTCCAGCGCGGGGATCGCCGCCATGGTGCCGGCGACGCCGCCGCCGACGACGAGGCAATCGGTTTCGATGGTCGTCCAGTTTCCGTTCACGCCCGCGCTCCGTGGGGATAGCCGCGCCGCTCCTGCGGATGATAGGAAGCTCCGGCGGCCGCCGCCAGTACCGTACCGGCGGTTTTCCTGGATTATCCTGCTGTCGCGGCGCGGCCGCGGAACTCGCGCGGAGCCATCCCGTAGCGCTGCCGGAAGCGGCGCGCGAAATAGGCCTCGTCACCGAAGCCCGCCGCCCGCGCGATCTCGCCCACCCGCAGCGGCGTGTGCGCGAGGAGTTCCTTCGCCCGCTCCATGCGCCGCTCGGTGACGAGGTCGACGAAGGTGCGGCCGGTCTCCTTCCTGATGAGATGCGCGAGGTACCCGGGTGAGAGACCGGCGGCGGCGGCCGCGGCGGCGAGCGTCAGCCGCCCGGCGAGGTTCTCGCGGACATGGCGCACGACGCGCGCGAGCGCGGCCTTGCGGCTGGCGTGCCCGGCCCGGCGCGCCGCGAGCGCCCGCAGCTCGCCCTCGTAGCGGCGGCACACGGTGCCGATGAGGAGCAGCAGGTGGCCGCGCACGAGCTCGCGCGAGCAATAACCGCGGCGTTCGTGCTCCGCGGTCATCGACCGGCAGGCGGCGCGCGCGGCGGCAAGATCGCGGCCATCCAGCCGGAAATCGAGATACTCCTGGTACAGGAAGGGCGCGAGTTCGGGCGCGCGCGCGAGCGACACGTCCTCCAGGTCGAGGGGATCGACGTCGAGCTCGGGGCGCAGGAAACGCAGGTTGAAGCTCACGACGTAGAACTTCGAGCCCGGCGGATGCGGTATGCGGTGCGCGCGGTAGGGCAGCACGAAGGAGAGGTGCCCCGGTCCCAGCGGGCGTACCGTCGCCGCGATGTGCTGCCGCGTCTCGCCGGCGAGATTCAACTGGATCTGGAAGTACTCGTGCCGGTGCGCCTCGGCTATGCGCGTGACGCTCGCCTCGTCGCGGATCGCGAAATCGGGCCCGGCGGCCCGTTCCGCCATCGAGTAGGTCCGGATGCCGCGCGCCGCACCCAATTCCCGCCGCCGCTACACGCCCGGTTTCTCGCCGGCATCGTGGAACACCTTCTTCCACTTGGCGATCTCGGCCGCGAGGTATTTCGCGAACGACTCCGGCGTGCTCGCCACCGGCTGGAGATCGTAGACGGCGAGCCGGTCCGCGAAATCCTTCTGCTTGCCGATCGCGACCATCTCGCGGTGCAGCCGCGCGATGACCGGCGCCGGGGTCCCCGCCGGCGCGAGCAGCCCCGCGAAACCCGTGATCGCGAGCCCCGCGTAGCCCATCTCCACCATCGTCGGCAGATCCGGCAGCGCGGGGCTGCGCTGCCTGCCGGTGACGGCGAGCCCGCGCAGGCGCCCCGACCGGATGAGCGGCATCGCCACGTTCAGGTAGGGGGTCGCCGCCGTGACCTCGCCGCCCAACAGCGCATTGAACGACTGCGAGGTGCCCTTGTACGGCACATGGTTCACTTCGAGGCCGGTCAGCTGCTTCAGCATGAGGATCACGAGGTGCGACGAGGTGCCGCGCCCGGAGCTCGCCCAGTTGAGCTGCCCGGGCTTCGCCTTGCCCTGCGCTATGAGTTCCTGGACCGTGCGATACGGCGCCGCGGCGCTGACGACGAACACGAGCGGTACGCCGTCGGCAACGAGGCTCACCGCCGAGAGATCCCGCAGCGGATCGAACGAGAGGGGCATCACTCCCGGGTTCGACACGTAGTTGAAGCTGTTGAGGAGCAGGGTATGGCCGTCGGGAGCGGAGCGCACGACGATCTCGGCGCCGATGTTGCCGCTCGCGCCCGGACGCACATCCATCACGACCGGCTGCCCGACGGACTCCGCGAGCTTCTGGCCGATCAGCCGGCCGGTCACCTCGGAGAAACTGCCCCCGGGGAACGGAATCACGAAGCGGATCGGCCGGGAAGGGTAGCTCTGCGCGCCGGCCCGCTGCGCCACCGCGGCGAGCGTGGCGGCGGCCACGAGCAGCACGGCGCAAAGGTATGCACGCCTCATGCGGTCGCTCCCCGGATTGACGCCGCGAGCCGCCGGTCATCCGCCGTGCGGCTGCACGGCCCGGACGCGACGAGCGCGGACGCGAGCCCGCTCTTCATGCTGTTCGCCCCGAGGCTCCCCGCCCGGCCCTTGCGCACGAGCGCCCGCGGCTTGAAGCCGTCGCCCTGGCGATCATCCTCGTCGCCGTCGCGGGAGCCATTCATGTGACCGGTGGCGCGTAGTCGGGATGCGCCATCTACTGGATCGCCTTCACCGCGCCCTTCAGGATGGGCGAGAGCGATGCGCTCACTTTCATGATCTCCGCGACCACCTTCTGCTGGCGCGCCCCTTCCATGGGCGCGACCGGCCGATCGCCCTTCTTCGATTCCGCGAGCAGTTCGGGATCCTTCAACGCGGCCGTCACCCCGGCGCGGAATGCGGCGACCGCCTGGGGGTCCATACCCGGGGCGCCGGCGTAGCTGCGGTGCAGTTCCAGGATGGCCGCCATCGCGCGCACGGTGTCGCGCTTCGCCGCCGGCGCGATCTCGGTCACCACCGGAATCGACGGGTACTCGGGCGATTTCAACGAATTCACCATCAGGATCGGGTGCTTGTCGCCCGACCGGATCGCGGCCTGCGATTCGCTCCACCCCGTGATATGCCCGTCGCCGTCGCCCTTGATGACCGCGAGCGAGGTGTCGGCATTGCCCTCGTAGCCGGTCACGGCCTTCACCGTGAACCCGAGCGCATCGGCGAGCACCGCCATGGTGTAGAAGTCCTCGTCCGTGCCCTGCGACGGGTAGACGAACGGGCGCTTCAGCTTCTGCACGTCCTGGATCGACTTCACCGCCGACCGGCCGCCGACGCACAGCACCCGCGGCTCGCTGGTGGCGCGCCCCAGATACACGAACCGGGTCGGGTCGAACGTCGCACCCGCGCTGCCCGCGAGCGACGCGAGCAGCAGGGTCGAGACGTTGCCGAAGAAGATATTGAGTCCGTCCGGCTTGACGCGCCAGATGTGATTGGCGGCCTTGAGACCCCCGCCGCCCGGCATGTTGGTGATGCGGACCTCCCGCGCGCCGAGATGCTTCTGGAGGTAGGGCTGGATCAGCCGCGCGTAGCGCGTGTGGCCGCCGGCCGCGCTGCCCGCGACGTTGACGACGACGAGCTTGTCCCTGTAGAAGCCCGCCGCCCGCGCCCGCGCGGCCCCGGCAATCGACGCCAGGGCCGGCGCCGTCGCACCCGCGATCAGGATCTTCCTGCGTGTCGTATCCATCGCCTCTCTCCTCAGCTTGTCGTTACGCCGGCCCCTCGCCGCCTCGCCCCGCGGGCGGACGGCGATCAGTGCAGCGCGGCTTTCACCAGTTCGACGAACGGTCTTAGCAGGCCGTGATACGGCTGGACCTCCAGCGCCACCATGAACAAGGCGTAGACCGCGGCGGTAAGGCAGCCAGTGTAAATCAGACTCTCCCGCCATGCATACTCCCGGGTCAGCACAAAATAGCCGCACGTGAACAGGAACACGGCGGGAATGAGACCGACCGCCAGGATGAGCCCGAAAAGCGCCAGGACGATGCCGAACGCCCGCGCTTCCTCGCGCCAGCCCTCGCGCCGCTTCCCGCCGCCGCCCTCGCCCTCCGCGGCCGTGCCGGGACCGGCGGCGCGCGGCGCCGCGCCGACCGAGATCATGTCCATGCGCAGCTCGTCGGTGGAGCGCAGGTTCTGCCAGACGAGCTGGATCACGGTAAGAACGATGCCGAGCACGGCGAGCGGCAGCGGGATCATGCGCGCGCGCGGCCCGAAGTCCTGGGTGAGCCACAGCACCAGCGTGAAAAACGCCAGCAGCCCGGCGGCAACGACGTTCTCCTGCGCGCGGCGGCTCAGGCGCCCCCGCGCCGGCGGCGGCGCCAGGTCCGGACGAACGGCAGCGCGGCGGTGACGATCACGAAAACGAACATGGCGAGCGCGATCGGACGGTCGAGCAGGAAATCGTTGCCGTAGAGCGTCAGCGAGATGTGGAGATTGCGCTCGATCATCACGGCGAGCACCATGCCGATCACGAAATTGGCGCGCGAATAGCGGTACTTGTCCATGACATAGCCCAGCGCGCCGAACACCACCGCTACCAGCACGTCCTCGATATAGCCACGGGTCGCGTAGGCGCCCACGAAACACACCGAGAGCACCATCGGCACCATCAGGTTCGCCTGCAGCGAGGGCAGCCGCGCGAGCCACGGCGTGATGCCGAGTCCGATCAGCGTGACGAGAATGTTGCCGAGCACGATGATCCAGACCATGCTGAACACGAGCGCGAGGTTCTTGGAGAGCATCTCCGGGCCCGGCACCACGCCGAGCCCGATGAAGGCGACGAGGAGCAGCGCCATGCTCTCCCCGCCCGGGATGCCGAATGCGAGCGTCGGCATCAGCCCGCCGCCCTCGTTCGCTCCCATCGTCGCGTCCGGCGCGATCACCCCTTCGACCGCGCCCTTGCCGAAGCGCTCGGGAGTCGCCGAAGTCTGGACCGCCTGCGCGTAGGCCGCGAGCCCCGCCACGCTCGCGCCGACGCCCGGCAGCACGCCGATCCACAACCCGAGGAGACTCGAGCGCATCACGAGCCACCAGTTGCGCAGCGCGTCACCGATGCCCTGGCGCACCGTGCTCACCTCCGTCACCAGGGTGCGGTCCACGATCGGCGCGCCCCTGATCGCGAGCTTCATCATTTCCGAGACGGCGAACAGCCCGATCATCGCGACCGGAAAGGAGATGCCGTCCATCAGGAACTCGGTGCCGAAGGTGAAACGGGGCGTGGCGGTTACAACGTCCATTCCGACGAAAGCGACCAGTATGCCGAGGAGGCTCGCGATCAACCCCTTCATGAGCGATCCCTCGCTGAAGGTCGCGATGACGGTGAGGCCCCACAGGGCCATCATCAGGTACTCGCTGGGGCCCAGCGCGAGTATGACCGGCCGGATGAGGGGGATGCACAGCGCCAGGAACACGGCGCCGATGACCCCCCCCATCAGCGCCCCGGTGGCCGAGGCCGACAGCGCGCGCTTCGCCTGCCCCTGCTTGGTCATCGGGTAGCCGTCGAAGCACAGCGCGAGTCCCTTCGCGGAGCCCGGCACGCTGAAGAGAATGCTCGTCACCGAGTCGCCCCAGATCGTGGCGATGTGCGCGCCGAGCAGGAGCGCGAGGGTCGCCGCCGGCTCGAAGCCGTAGGTGAAGGGGAGAAGCAGCGCCATCGCCACCACGCCGCCGAGCCCCGGCAGGATGCCGATCACGAGGCCGTAGAGAACCCCGATCACCAGGAAGAGGAGCGCCTGCGGCGTGAGGAGCGCCGCGAGCCCGCCTGCGATTGCCTCGAGCATGGCCGGCGAGGATAACAGAAGCCGGCGGCTCGCGGCGACGCGGCGCGCCCGCCCGGTGCTCCCGATAACCGGCGAAGCACTTGTCCGGCGGCGCGGCGGCCATTATCCTGCCGCGCGGGCGCCCACCGCGCGCGCCACGTTGCGGACAATCACGGAGGCCAGGATGCTGCTGACGGACGATCGGGGACTCACCGAGGAGCAACGCATGATGCGCGATGCCTGCCGCGCCTTCGTCGACGAGCACGTGATTCCCTTCACGCGCCAGCACTGGGCGCGCGAATGGATCATGACGCCCGAGGAACGCCTGCCGCGCCGCATCCTGGAGGTCGCGAGCGAGATCGGCATCCGCACGCTCGGCGTGCCGGAGGAGTTCGGCGGCACGCCTCTCGACCCGGCGACGCAGGTGCGCACCTACTCGATCATCGCCGAGGAGATCGCGCGCGGGGACTCGGGGCTCGCCGACAAGCTGGTGCAGGTCTGGAAGGTTTCCACGCTGCTGCGGAACATCGCCCCCCGCCACCTGCAGGAGCGCTGGTTTCCGGAGATCGTGAAGGACCCGGCTTTTCTCCTCGCGCACTGCTCGACGGAGCCGCGCGGCGCCTCGGACCGCTGGCTCGGCTACGACACGCCGGAGACGGCGTTCCAGACGCGCGCGGTCCGCAAGGGCGGGGAGTGGGTGCTGAACGGGCGCAAGCAGTTCGTGAGCAACGGCTACGACGCGAAGCTCTACGTCGTCTACGCGAACACGCGCCCGGGCACGCGGATGATCGAGGGCACCTCGAGCTTTCTCGTGCCGCGCGACACGCCCGGCTTCACCATACAGCGCTGCAACGAGACGCTCGGCGGTCGCTTCATGAACAACGGGGAAATGGTATTCGAGGACTGCCGGCTGCCGCACGATCACTGCCTCGTGGAAAACGAGGCGCTCGCCCGGCGCGCGGGCCACTACTCGCGGCCCGGGCGCATCATCCAGGCCTCGAAGAACATCGGGATCGGGGTCGCCGCGTTCGAGCGCACGGCGGACTACGTGCAGAACTACGTCCAGGGCGGGCGCATACTGATCAAGCACCAGGTCGTCGCCTCCCGCCTCGCGGACATGGCGACCCGCCTGTGCGCCGCGCGCGGGCTGTTGCGCGACGCCTCGCGCGCGGTCGACGAGGGAGCGGCGGACGCGGATTACCTCTGCAGCATGGCGAAGCTCTTCGCTTCGGAGGAAATCCTCAAGGTCTGCCAGCACGCCGTGGAACTTCACGGCGGCAACGGCACCATGCTCGACTTCGGCATCGAGAAGCTCTACCGCGACGCCACGATGTTCCTGCACATGGATGGCACGGTCGACATCACCCGCTTCAAGATCGTGAAGACGCTGTTCCCCGACACCGCCGGCAAGTACGCCGGGCCGGAGGCTTGAGACGGCGGCGCGGCCGCGGCTACAGGATGACCGGCCGGTCGGGCAATTCGTTCGGGTTCTCCCCGGCCGGCGGGAAGTGGCGGGCAAGCAGCGCCGTCACCTCCCGGATGCCGGAGAGTGCGCCGGTTTCGAAGTCGCCCGCGCGAAAGGCCGCCTCCATCCGGCGGCACACGCCGTCCCACGTCGCCTGGTCGACCCGCGCGGCGATGCCGCGGTCCGCGAGTATCTCGATGCGGCGGTCCACCAGTTGCAGGTAGATGAGGACGCCGCTGTTGGCGGCCGTGTCCCACACTTCGAGCAGCGAGAAGAGCGCCCGCGCCCTCGCGCGGGCCGTCTCGCCCCGCGCGAGCGGCATGAAATCGAGCCCCGCTTCGACCGCGAAGCGCAGCTCGCCCGTGTGCGAGCGCTCGGATTTCCGGATCGCATCCTCGACGCGCGCGAGCGCCGCTTCCGGGAAGGCCCGGCGGGCGATCCAGTCCGGTGTCAGCAGGTGCTTGAACAGCCGTGTCACGTCCATCACCAGCTCCCCGATGCGCCGCCGCCCGCGCCGCCACCGCCCCCGCCGCGAAATCCGCCACCCATGCCCCCGCCCGAGCCGAAGCCGCCGCCGTAGCCGCCGCCCCACCCGCGGCCCGAGGACCACCGGCTGCGCGGGCCGCCGCCGGCGAGGAGCGTCAGAATGAACGCGATCGCGCCGACCGCGACCGCCGCGGCGAGGCCGGCGAGGAGATAGCCGATGGCGCCCGCGCCGGCACCGACGATCCCGGAGCCGAGCAGGCGGCCGAACACCGCGCGCAGGAACCCGCCGACCACGAGGACGAGCACGAAGCCCGCGAAGATCCAGTCCGTGAAGCCGCCGGAGGCCGGCGGCGCCGCGCGGGACCCGGCCGGGGGCAGGCGCTCGCCATCGATCAGGCGGACGATCCGATCCACGCCGGCGTCGATCCCGGCGTAAAAGTCGCCCGACCGGAAGCGGGGCGCGATCGTGTCGGAGACGATGCGCTTTGCCACCGCGTCCGGGATCGCGCCCTCGAGTCCACGACCCACTTCGACGCGCAGCCTGCGATCGTCCTTCGCCACGAGGAGCAGCACACCGTCATCCACCCGGGCGCGGCCGAGCTTCCATGCGTCGAAGAGCCGGATGCCGTACTGCTCGATCGTTTCGGGCTGCGTGGTGGGCACGATCAGCACCGCTACCTGACTGCCCTTCCTCCGCTCGAAGCTCTCGAGCTTCGCTTCGAGCGCCGCGCGTTGACTGGCGGTGAGCGTACCGGTGAGATCGGTGACGCGCGCCGCGAGCGGCGGCACCGGCGATTGCGCCGCGGCGCACCCCGCGATGAACAGCAACACCGCGGCGAGCGCCGCTCGCAGTGCCCTCGCCTTGATCACGGGCGCCTACTTCGCGGGAGACGGCGCGGGGGCGGTCCTGCCGAAGTCGACTTTCGGCGCCTTCGCGATCTCCTTCTCGTTTTCGACCATGAACTGCGGCTTCTCCTTGTGGCCGAACACCATCGCCGTCAGGTTCGAGGGGAACTGCCGGACCGTGGTGTTGTACTCCTGCACCGCCTTGATGTAGCGGTTCCGCGCGACCGTGATGCGGTTCTCCGTGCCCTCGAGCTGGGCCTGGAGGTCGCGGAAGTTCGCGTCCGATTTCAGTTGCGGGTAGTTCTCGGCGACGACGAGCAGCCGGGAGAGCGCCGAGGTGAGCTCGCCCTGCGCCTGCTGGAAGCGGGCGAACGCCTGCGGGTCGTTGACGAGATCGGGCGTCGCCTGGATCGAGCCCACGCGCGCCCGCGCGCTCGTCACGCCGAGCAGCACCTTCTCCTCCTGCGCGGCGAATCCCTTCACCGTCTCGACGAGATTGGGGATGAGATCGGTGCGCCGCTGGTACTGGTTCACCACCTCCGACCACGCGGCCTTGACGCCCTCGTCCTGCGACTGCAGCCTGTTGTAGCCGCAGCCGGACACCAGCATCGTGGCCGCGATCGCCGCCGCGGCGATGACTCGTTTGACCATGGTCCGTCTCCTTGGTTGGCTCCGGGTGCGTTCCGGCACGCCCTCTCAGGTATGGGCTGCCGCGCCCTCGCGCAAGTCCCGCATCACGCGCACGGCGAAACACAGGTCCTCCCACGCCTTCGCCTTGTCGGTGAGGTTGCGCAGCAGGTAGGCCGGGTGGTAGGTGACGATCAACGGCGTATCCCGGCAGCGATGGACCTTCCCCCGCATGCTCGCGACGCTCGCGTCGCTCGCGAGCAGGTTCGCGGCCGCGACCTTGCCGAGCGCAACGATGAGCTTCGGCCGGATCAGCTCGATCTGGCGGTGCAGGAACGGCTCGCAGGCGAGCGCCTCCCCGGGTTCGGGATTGCGGTTGCCGGGAGGGCGGCACTTCACGCAGTTCGCGATGTACACGCCTTCGCCCCGCTTCAACCCGATGGCCGGCAGCATGTTGTCGAGGAGCCGCCCGGCCGGTCCGACGAAGGGCTCGCCCTTCGCGTCCTCCTCCGCGCCGGGGCCCTCCCCGACGAAGAGCCAGTCGGCGTTCTCGCCGCCCACGCCGAACACCGTGTTCGTGCGCTTGCGGTGGAGCGCGCAGTCCGTGCAGGAGGCGACGCGCGCCTTGAGCGACGCCCAGTCCATGGCCATGATCGCGGTGCGCCGGTCGTCCGTGCCGGTGATGGGTGACGGGTGACGCGCGGTGGGTGACGAGCGGGGCGCAACGGGAGGCGACACCACGCCAGCCGCGGCAGCGCGCCCGGCGAGCGAATGCTCCGGCTGCACGATGGCCGGCGCCGCGGCCGCGGGGGCTCGCACTCGCCAGAGGGGCGCAAGCCCCATCTCTTCCAGGACCAGCTCGCGCCGACTCTTCACGCCGCCCCCATCACCCGTCACCCGCCAGTCGTTACTCGTCACGCCTCGCTACCGCAACGCGAGCCGCAGCACGATGGCATCCTCCCGCCCCTGCTCCGCCGGGTAGTAACCGTGTCTCACGCCGATTTCGGCGAAACCGGCCGCGGCGTAGAGCGCGCGCGCCGCGGCGTTCGACGGGCGCACCTCCAGCAGCACGACCCCGGCGCCGTAGTCCCGCGCGAGCCGCAGCGCGAACGCGAGCAGCTCTCGCCCGTATCCCCGGCCCTGCCACGACCGCGCGACGCTGAGGTTGAGCAGGTGCGCCTCCGCCGCGGCCACGGCAACGATCGTGTAGCCCGCCAGCACGCTCGCGCATTCCAGTATCCAGCAGTGGTAGCCGGCGTCAAGCGAGTCCCGGAAGTTGCCCGGTGTCCAGGGATGGGAGTAGATGTCCCGCTCGATCGCCGTCACCACGTCGAGATCGCCCGCTCCCATGCGGCGATAGCGCGGCGCCTCGTCGAGCCGCGCGCTCAACCGGGGCTCCGCTCGCCGGGTTTGAGCGCAACCTTGTCGCGCAGGTACTCGGGCACCGCCGCCGCGGCGGCCACCGCCCGCCCGCCCTCGAACTCGGGCCGGGCGAGCCGCGCGATGTGCTTCGCATGCGGGTACACGTCGGGCATGATAGCGGACAGGCGTCCGGCATGGCGCTCCCGCAGCGCCCCGGCGTGCGCCCGGAAACCGCTGCCGCAGCCGACCCACGCGCCGGCACCCGGCAAGAGAGGCATCCCGGCCGGCGCGCCGAGCGCGGGCGGATGCGTCACGCGCCACCCGGCTCCCGCGCGCTCGTAGGCGGCGTGGAAGACCTGCCCCATCCTGGCATCCAGGCAGGCGAGGACGCGCGGGGCGCCTGCCGCCTCGGCGAGTGCCAGCAGCGTACCGATGCCCACCACTTTCAGGCCGGCGCCGTAAGCCATGCCCTGCGTCACACCGCAGGCGATCCTCAGGCCGGTGAAGGACCCCGGGCCCGCGCCGAACGCGATGCCGTCGAGTCCGTTCACGCGGCAGTCGTGCCGGCGCATGAGTTCGTCCACCATGGCGAGCACGATCTCCGAATGGCGCCGCCCCGCGGCCGCCTCCAGCGCGTCGATTTCGTCGCCGAGCGCGAGGGCTACCGAGCAGTACTCCGTGGAAGTGTCGAGGGCGAGTATGCGCACGATCCGCGGATTCTACATTCGTGTCGTACTTGGCATTCCCGCGGCCGATACGCTGCTAGAATCCCCCGTTCGACCCGTATTGGCCGATTCCCGCGGGCTCCCGGAGGGAGAACGCGCCCTTTCCCGACAGACCGTTCGCAGCCGAGGCCGTCCGTGAAACAGGCGCTGGAATACCTCGAATCGTTCGCCGTGCTGGTGCTGATCCTGGTGGGTCTCACCGGGTTCGCCTACCACCTGTTTCGCGAGGAGGGCCTGGCGAACACGGTGACGTGCGGCATATGGGATTTCATCATGGCCTCGCCGTTCATCGCGTTCGTGGTGCTCGTCTGCGCGTCGACGCTCGGCTTCGTGTGGCGGCGCAACCGCAGGGCCCAGCGCGAGCAGGGCAAGGCCGCGACAGTGGTCTTCTACGCGATGATCGCCTCCGGCGTCTACTTCCTGGGGAAGCTCGTCATCTTCGGCTCGTTCTGACCGGGGCTGCGCGGCGCACGGCAGGCCGGGGCCACGCGGCGCTTCACGCGGCGACCCCCTCGGCGAAGAGCGCCTCGATTCCCGCGTGGTCGTAGCCGAGCGCGGCGAGGACATCGCGGGTGTGCTCGCCCACCCGGGGAATGTCGGTGCGCGTGCCGAAGCGCACGCCATCCATTTCGATCGGCAGCCCGGGCACGCGGGTCCGCACGCCGTTGCCAAGCGTCACCGGGGCGAGTCCGCCCGAAGCGTTGAGGTGCGGGTCATCGAAGAGATCCTCCGGCTTCGCGATCGGCGCGAACGGGAGGCCGAGCCTCTCGCAGCGATCCATGAGTTCCTGCTTGCCCATCTTCTCAAAGAGTGCCGTGACGACAGGCAGGATGCGCGGGCGCGCTTCGACGCGCTGGGGGTTGGTCTTCAGCGCGGGGTCGGCGAGGAGATCGACGAGACCGAAGGACTCGCAGAAGATCTTCCACTGGGTGTCGGTCACCACGCCCACGAACACGAGCTCGCCCTCCTTCGTCCTGAAGTTGTCGTAGACGGCCCACGCCCGGACGCGGTCCGGCATCGGCGTCACCCCCTTGCCGCTCGCCAGTCCCTCCGCCATGTGCTGCCCCATCAGGAACGCGCAGCTCTCGTAGAGCGCGCTCTTTACGTACTGGCCCGTGCCCGTCTTCGCGCGCTGGTGGAGCGCGCCGAGTATGGCGATCGCCCCGAACATCCCGCCCATCACGTCGATGACGGACGCCCCCGCGCGCAGCGGCCCGTGGCGCCCGCCCGTCATGTACGCAAGCCCGCCCATCATCTGCACCACCTCGTCGAGGCCGGTGCGGTGATCATACGGGCCCGGCAGAAAACCCTTCAGCGAGCAGTACACCAGGCCCGGATTGAGCCGCCCCATCGCGTCGGGGCCGAAGCCGAGCTGGTCCATGGCGCCCGGCCGGAAGTTTTCGGTCACCACGTCGCTCGAGGCGATCAGCTTCAGCACCGCCTCGCGGCCCTTCGGCGACTTGAGATTCACCGCGAAGCTCTTCTTGTTGCGGTTGTAGGTCGGGAAGAAACCGGCGCCGGAGGCGACGAGCTTGCGCGTGTGATCGCCCTCCGGCGGCTCCACCTTGATCACCTCGGCGCCGAGGTCGGCGAGGATGAGTCCACAGGTCGGCCCCATCACGACGTGGCAGAATTCGGCGACCCGTATGCCTTCCAGCGGCAGCGGCCTGACACTCACGTTCACCCCCTTCCCATCGCACCCGGTGGGCATTTAACATTGAGCCCGCCATTACATCAAGGAGACCGCGCATGACCATCAAGCGTCACAATCCCGGCCCCGTACTCTGCCGCGCCGTCGAGCACGGCGGACTGGTCTACGTCGCCGGCACCACCGCCGACAACCGCGCCGCGCCATGCAAGACGCAGACGGAGGAGATACTGAAGAAGATCGACGCCGCGCTCGCCGCCGCCGGCACCGACAAGTCGAAGCTCCTGTGGGCGCAGGTGTGGATGACGGACATCCGCGAGAAGGAGCAGATGGACGCGGCGTGGAAGGCGTGGGTCGATCCGGAGAACAAGCCCGTGCGCGCCTGCGTCGAGTCGCGCCTCGCCACGCCGGAGACGCGCGTCGAGATCATGGTGACGGCCGCAAAATAGCGATTTGCGTCACACGTGGGCGCGCGGCGCGGGGCGGGTGATGCGGTTCAGCCCCGCGCGCGGGAAACGCGAGCGAGGGTCAGGTCGCGGCCGCGATTTTCGCAGGCGGGGCGCTACCGCGGAGGCCGGTTCACCAGGCCGGGGACACGCGAATCCTCACCCGCGTTGCGCAGGTACGCTTCGTCAGCCGTCACGAAAATCCCGTTCGCCGCGAACGACTACTGTTCCCGGCCCCGCGCCTTCACCTCGATGTGTGCCATGCGCGCGAGGTCGCGGTGGATGCGCGCGACGCGCTCCACCTGGCCCTTCGCGGGAAAGCGCTCGTAAAAGCCTTCCGACCGGAAGTCGCGCACGTGGTCGCGCCAGGGCATCAGGCGCTGCTCCCACCGATTCACCCGACCCTCGGCGGGGTCGGCGTCGTCGCGGGCGAGGTCGGCGCAGACGCGTACCATCGCCTTCAGCGTGACGGGCTTCGTCACCATGTAGCCGTCGTGGCCCCACGCATCGCCCCAGACGCGCTGGGCGGCCTTGAAGAAGTCGCGGATCATGCCGTAGTAGCGCTCTTCCTCGCGGTAGGTGTTGGTCGCCTGCCGGATGCGCTTCCAGTCCCCGCTCACCCAGCGGTGCAGTTCGTTGAAGAGTTCCGCCTGCAGTATCCACTTGTCCTGCAGGCTGCGCCCGCCGAGGCGGTTGATCCGGTAGCGGAGCGGGCTGTCGTCCTCGCCGTAGAGGTCCTCGACCATGCGCGCGGCGAAGCGCCGGTCGGGATCGGCCCAGGACACCCGCTCGTAGAGGTCGACGAGGTGGCTCTTGTTGATGCGCGTCGGGGTGGAATTGATGATGACGAACATTTCCGCCGCGAAGTCCTCGCTGCGCCCGTCGAAAATCACGCACGGCACCTGGATGTTCCGGCCCTCGGCTGGATGCTCGCGCACGTAGAAGTGCAGCGCCGCCAGCCGGTGCTGGCCGTCGATGATGAGGAACTTCGAAGCCGGGTCCTGCAGGATGCCGACTTCCTCGTGCATGCCGTCGCTCTTGAACTGGAGGCGCTCGGCGGTGAAGAGCAGGACGGTTCCGGGTATCGGCGGCTGGCCTTGCGCGAGCTCGTAGAAGTTCTTGAGCGCCCGCACCTTGGCGCGCGAGAGCTCGCGCTGGAACGCTTCGTCGGTGCGCTCGATGCGCGCGATGAATTGCGCGATTTCGTCGTGCTGCGGAACGGTCTGCGGGGTGATCTCGCCGCCCTCCCCGTAGAAACGGCTGATGAAGCGCACGCGGCTTAGCACTTCGATCGCCGGGGCGCTCGCAAAATAGAAGATCCCGTCCTTCTGGCGTATGCGAGTCGCAAGCATGTATTATCCCTTATTCTTCAATCCCTTACCGACGCTTCCTGCTGCCGTGTCACCGCTCCACGAGCCAATCCGACGATAGTACGGGGTAATTCTAGCCTCCGCCCCGCGTCATTGCGAGCAAAACTCCTGCCGCGCCGGGGCAGCTGCCGCGCTCGGCGAAAAACCGCCCGTGCGGGCGGTACGGCCGCTCAGGCGCGCAGAACGTCGAGGGGTGTGAAGCTGCCGTGCAGCACGCGTGCCGGGTCCACGCTCCACCAGCCGCGCAGGATGGTGGCATAGAGGTCGCGGAAATCGACGGTGAACCCGAGGTTGCCGTTCCCGTCGAGGCGCGCAAGTTGCGGATGCGCGCCGTAGAGGCCGCCCTTCACGTTCCCGCCGAGCAGCAGGTGCGCGGACGCGGTGCCGTGATCCGTGCCGTTGGAACGATTCTGGCGCGCCCTGCGGCCGAACTCGGCGTAGGTCATGACGAGCGTGGAACGCCAGCGGCCGATTTCGATCAGCGCCGCGCGCAGCGCCACGAGCCCCTCCGCCAGGATCCCGAGGAGCCGCGCGTGGGTGGGCAGCTGGTTACCGTGGGTGTCGAAGCCGTTCAACGCGAGCTTCACCACCGCCACGCCGTGCCGGCCCGCGATGACCTGCGCCGCGGTGCGCACCGCATTGCCGAAGGGATTCGACGGGAACGGGGTCGCGAACGGGTAGCCGGCGTTCAGCCGCCCGGCCGCCCGCACCACCTCGCGTTCCACCCGCAGTATGTGAGCGAGCGCGGCATTCCCCGCATCCGCGCCGGGTCTTGCGAGCTGCGCCTGTTCGAGGAACCGCTCGGTGCTGGTGACCGCGATCGTGCGCGATCCACCGGCGAGCGGTCCCATTTCGGCCCCGCCCACGACCACGCCGTCCGCCGCGTAGTCATCCGGCACCGGCGCCGCCGAAAACGCGCGCGTGAGCCAGCCCGTCGACAGGTATTCGCTGCTCCGGGAGGCGGTGTCCCAGATCTCGATCGAGCGAAAATGCGAGAGATTCGCGCCCGGGTAGCCCACGCCCTGCACGATCGCGAGTTCCCCCGCGCGCCACGACGCCATGAGCGGCTCGAGCGCGGGATGCAGTCCCGTGCGCGAATCGAGCTGCAATACCTGGTCGCGCGCGATGGCGATGGTGGGCCGGAGTTCGTGGTAGTTCTCGTCGGTGTAGGGCACGACCGTGTTGAGCCCGTCGTTGCCGCCCTTCAACTCCACCAGCACCAGCGTGCGTGTATAGCCGGTGCTCTTGCCGAGCGCGAAGCTCGCGGGCGCCATCACGCCGGCGGATGCCGCCCCGAGAGCGCCCACGAATTCGCGCCTGTTCATGCCTCGTTCCCTCGCACGATTCCCGCGACCGGGCGGCGCCGGCTACCGGAGCTGGTAGGCGGCATCCTGCGTGAGATACCGCGCGAGATCCATCCCGTACCGTATCTCGCCGGGCGGGGGACCCGCCGGCGCCGTCGCCAACACCACCCGCTTGAGTTTCTCGACATCGCGGCCGCCACCGAACTCGGCGAGCCAGCGCTCGCCGTCGAACCGCGCTTCGAGCATGCCGCGCACATAGCGCTCCACCCCACCCGCGAGGACCGGCACGCCGGCCGGGCGAGCCGGGCCCACGGTCATCGCCTCCCGGGGCATCTCCCGCGGCTCCTCCACCCGGAGCAGCCGCTCGAGGAACGCCTTGCGGGCAAGGAGAGTCGAGGAATTGATCCACGACTCCCCGCCCGGCCACCCCTTGACGTTGGGCGGCGCGAAGAGCCGCTGCCCGAGCTGGTTGGCGGTGACGACGAACGGCATCACGTCGCCGGTCCGCACCTCGAACTGTCGCAGCGTGCCGACGATCAGCTCGACCGGGGACTTGACGAGCACCGCGCGATTCTCCGGTGCGTAGAACGCGTCGGAGACGAAGATCGCGCGCAACGCGGCGCGGATGTCGTAACCGGATTCGCGGAAGGCCCGCGCAACGCGCGCGCGCTCCGAGGGCGCGGGCCGGGGCGACACGAACTCGCGCCAGAGCTTGCCCGCGATGTGCTCCGCGGTGCGCGGATGCGCGAGCAGGAGATCGAGCACCGCCTCGCCGTCGAGGCGGCCGGTCACGGCGAGGACGGTCTTCACGCCGTCGTCGTGCGTGCCGGGGCGGAAGCGGAACTCCCCGGTCTCGTAGTCGATGCTCCAGCCCGTGAACGCGCGCGCCGCCTCCTTCACGTCCGCCTCGCCGTAATTGCCCTCGCCGAGCGTGAACAATTCCATCAGCTCGCGCGCGAAGTTCTCGTTGGGCTGTCCCCTGCGGCTCACGGCGTTGTCGAGATAGACGAGCATCGCCGGATCGCGCGCGACGGCTCGCAGCAGCGCGCCGAAGTTGCCGAGCGCGTGGCGGCGCAGCAGCAGATTCTGCCGGTAGAGAAGCTGCGGCGAGCGCACCTTCTGGAAGCTCGAGACGAAATGGTTGTGCCAGAAGAGCGTCATCCGCTCGAGCAGCGGCGCCGGGGTCGCGAGCATCTCGGCGAGCCACCATGACTGGAGTTCGAAGGCCTGCCGCAACGTCTCGCGCCGCGCGAGCTTGCGCTCCTCGGCGCTCATGTCGCGGAAGCGCCGGAGCGACTCGAACGGCGCCCCGGACCAATCGGGGGGCGGGGTGAGGGCCTCGGGCGGCACCTTCGCGAGCAGCCGGTCGGCAGCCTCGGCGCGGGTTAAGCGCGCGAACGCGGTGATTTCCGCCGGGCTCGCCGCAAAACCCGTGCGATTGAGCAGGTGGCGCGCGTCGTCGAAACCGAGAGCGTCCCCGGCGCACGCGCCCGCGGGGGAGAGCGCCGCCAGCAGGCAGAGCGCGCCGGCCCGCACCGCCCGCGCCCATCGCGGTAACCATAAGCCCGGTGCGATACCCAGTGTCGACACGTCCTTCGTCCCCTCGGACGGGAAGCCTGCTCCGTCAGCGCCGCGGCGCCGGCTTGTAGATCTCGCGATTGGCGCGATCGAGGTCCTGGTGCAGGCCCCGGCGATCTTCGTCCGACAACCGGCCGTGGTGACGTTCGCCGCGCGCCGGCGGACGGCCCTCGCGCCCGCCCCGGGGCTCCCCGCCCTTCTTCGCCTGGTCCTGCGCCTGCGCGCCAGGCCCGAAGTCCTGGCGCCAGCGCTGCCCGTGCGCGAGCGGGCTCCCGAGCAGCATGCCCGAGAGCACCACCATCGCGAGCCCCGCGCGTGCGTTCATGATCCGGCTCTCGAACAAGGATACGGCCCTTCCGTCTCCGGCCAGCCGAGCCGCGGCCGGAGTTTCCCGCATGTTAGCGACACGGACGGGCTGCGCGAAAGTCGCCGCGGTCCCTTTTTGTAACAATTTGTTTCGTCCCCGGTCGAAGCAATAAACTCTTACAAGAACAGGCGGCGCCGCGCGCGCCGCGCGTTTAGGATGCGCGACATGGCGGAGAACAAGACCCGGTTGCTGGTCGTGGACGACGATCGCCGGCTGCGCGACCTGCTCAACCGTTACCTCACCGAGCAGGGCTACGCGGTGCGTACCGTCGCCGACGCGACCGAAATGAACCGCCAGCTTGCGCGCGAGCGCTACGACCTCATGATCCTCGACCTCATGCTGCCGGGAGAGGACGGGCTCTCGATCTGCCGGCGCCTTCGCGGCGGCGGCGAGAACATGCCGATCATCATGCTGACCGCGAAGGGCGACGACGTCGACCGCATCGTCGGCCTCGAGGTGGGCGCGGACGACTACCTGCCCAAGCCCTTCAACCCCCGCGAACTCGTCGCGCGCATCCAGGCTGTCATGCGGCGCCGTCCCGCCGCCGGGCCGCCCGGCGCGCCGGTGCAGGAGAACCAGGTCGTGGCGTTCGGCGCGTTCCGGTTCAATCTCGGCAGCCGCAGCCTCTCGCGCGAGGGCGAGGACATCCCGCTCACCACCGGCGAGTTCGCCCTGCTCAAGGTGCTGGTCCAGCATCCGCGCACGCCGCTCTCGCGCGACAAGCTGATGGAACTCGCGCGCGGGCGCGAGTTCGGCGCGTTCGACCGCTCGATCGACGTGCAGGTCTCGCGGCTGCGGCGCCTGATCGAGCCGGACCCCGCGAGGCCCGGCTACATCCAGACGGTCTGGGGCTTCGGCTACGTGTTCGTGCCCGACGGCAAGGGCAGCGAGGCGAAGCCGGAGACTCGAGGATAGAGACGGGGCAGTCTCCGGCCCTCATTCCCGGGTCCCCGGTCTTGAGCCCCGATTCCCCATGATCCTCTGGCCGCGCACGCTGCTCTGGCGCAGCGTCGCGCTGATCGCGCTCCTGCTCGTGCTCGCGCACCTCGCATGGCTGCAGATATTCCAGGCCTCCGAGCGCGGCCCGCGCGCGCGCCAGATCGCGCGCCAGATCGCGAGCATCGTCAATCTCACCCGCGCCGCCCTGATCAGCGCCCAGCCCGCGCGCCGCATCGAGCTCCTGCGCGACCTGTCGCAGGAGGAGCAGGTGCAGGTCTACCTCGCGCGCGCCGGCGAGCGCGTCTCCCCGCTTCCCGACCGTGCCTTCCTGCGGTTGATCGAGCGCGACCTTCGCGCGAACCTCGGCCCGGGGACGCGCTTCGCGGTTGTGCGCGATGGAGTGCCTGGCGCCTGGGTGAGCTTCACGATAGACAGCGAAGAGTTCTGGGTCCGCATCCCGCGCGCGCGTCTCGAACGCGCCGAGCCGGTGCGCTGGATCTGGTGGGGCGCGGTGGTGCTTGCCCTGGCGCTCGTCGGCGCGTGGCTCGTGGTGCTGCGGATCAACCGCCCTCTCAACGACCTCACCCGGGCGGCCGAGGTCATGGGCCGCGGCCGGCTGCCGCCGCGGGTGCCGGAAACGGGGCCCGCGGAGATCGCGACGCTCGCGCGCGCGTTCAACCAGATGGCCGCCGACCTCAAGCGCCTCGACGACGAGCGCGTCCTTCTCCTCGCCGGCGTCTCTCACGACCTGCGCACGCCGCTCTCGCGGATCCGCCTCGGACTGGAGCTGATCGACGGCGAGGCCGACCCCGCCCTGAAGGCCGGCATGGAACGCGACATCGAGGACATCGACGGCGCGATCAACCAGTTCCTCGACTTCGCGCGCGTGACCGAGGGCGAACCATTCGATGCGCGGGGCGATCTCGATGCGATCGTGCGCGCGGCCTGCGAGCACGCCGCGCGCGGCGGGTCCGCCGTCGCCATGAACCTGGCGCCGCTGCCGCCCGTCCCGCTCGCGCCGCGCGCCATGCGACGCCTCATCACGAACCTCATCGAGAACGCCATACGCTACGGCGGGCCCGAGGTGGAAGTCGCAACGGGCGTGGCGGGCGGGCGCGCGGTGATCGAGGTGCGCGACCGGGGGCCGGGCATCCCGCCCGACCGGGCCGAGGACATGCTGCGCCCGTTCACCCGGCTCGATGCCGCTCGCACCGGGCCCGGCACCGGGCTCGGGCTCGCCATTGTCGAGCGCATCGCCCGCATGCACGGCGGCGAGGTGCGGCTCCTCGCGCGCGAGGGGGGAGGGTTGCGTGCGCGGGTGGAGCTGCCGCTGCCCGTTCGGGGGTAATCGGTTGGCGGTATCGAGTTGGCGGTATCGAGTTGGCAGTAGTGAGTTGGCAGTAGTGATTTGGCATAGTGAATTGGCAGGAGGAATTGCGGGCCCACGGCTTGCCGAACGCCGCTCAGGGATAGATCGCCCACCCCCTCCTTCCGGTTTCCGCCCGGAGGAAATGCCCCTGCGTGGTGGTGACGTAAAGCGTGGTGAGGCCGGGCCCGCCGAAGCAGCAGTTCGTGGGGCGGTCGGCGGGCACGGGATGGGTCTCCAGCACACGGCCCGTCGGCGAGAACACCGTGATCATCGCGCCCGGGCCGGCTCTCTCCCAGCCGTTGGTGGCGACGATGTTGCCCTCGGCATCGAGGCACATGCCGTCAATGCCGCGATGGATCTCGCGGTGATCCTCGCCCCAGGTAAAGAGCGTCGTGTAGCGGCCGAGGCTCCCGTCCTCCCCGATGGGGTAGGCGCGCAACTCGCGGGCGATGCCCCGGGCGTAACCGCTCTCGGCGACGTACAGGGTACTCTCGTCGCGCGACACCAGTATGCCGTTCGGCTGCGTGGTGTCGAAGGTGACGCGCGTCACGGCGTAGCTTCCGTCCGGCCGGGGATCGGCGCGCAGCACCGAGTTGTGGTCGAGATCCTTCACTTCCGTGCTGTCCCAGTTGCCTTCGTTCACCGGGTTGGTGAACCAGATGCGGCCCTTGCGATCGATGGCGAGATCGTTGGGGGTATTGAGCCGCCTGCCGTCGAGCCGGTCGGCAATCGTTGCCGTCGTGCCGTCCCGGTCGAAGCGCACGATCGAGCGCCCGCCGGCACAGCAGCCGAAAAGCCGCCCGTGAGCGTCGAATGCGAGACCGTTGGTCCGGTTGGTGCCGCTGCGCCACTCCGCGAGCAACCCGCTCCTCGGTGCGTAGCGCATGATCCGGCTCGCCCGGATATGCGTGAAATACAGGAATTCGCCGTCCCAGGCCGGGCCCTCCGTCAGCGGCACGCCGGTCGGCTTCATCAGCAACTCGAATTTCCAGGACATGTGCCTTGTCCTCCTCGCCGGGGCAATCGCTTATGCCGGACGGGAAACGCACCTCCCGCCGGGCGCGCTCCCGATTTTCCGCCCCCGCGCTTCGCCCGCGAATCAACGGCGGACGCGGAAGGTCGTGTTCCTCAACCGCGATGACAGGACCCTGCCGAGCGCGAACAGGAGATCGCGCGCGAGCGCCGGCTCGTCCCGCCCGAAACGCGCGAAGTCGTCGAAGTCGAGCGCAAGCAGTTCGCCCCCGGCAACGGCCCACACGTTGGCCGACCGCGGCAGGCCGTCGAAGAACGACTGCTCGCCTATCACGCTGCCCGGGCCGATCCGCGCGAGCGGCGAGATGCTCACCCCGTCGACCTGCGTGATGCCGACCTCGAACAACCCGGCCGCCACGAACGAAATGGTCCGGTCCATCGCGCCGCGCTGGATCACCACCTCGCTCGCCCGCACCGGGAGCGTGCGCGTGCGGCGCAACAGATTGTCCCAATCGGAAACGGTCCAGCCCGGGAGCCGCAGCACGTCATCGGCGCGCGGCGCGGAGCCTTCCTGCTCCAGGAAAACCGCGATATGTCCCGCCCGATCCATGCACCTGCCGCTCCTTGCCCCGACGCGGAAAGCATACACGGTTTACCACTCGAGTCGCCACCGCATGAGAACCTCGTACGCTCGCCCGCGCTCCCGCGGCCGCGATTCGAACAGCACGAACTCCCGCACCGGCCACACGAGTGCCGGGAAGGCGGATGCCGCCGGCGCCCTGCGCGCGTTGCGGAGCAGCGTGACGTGAGGCACGTAGCGCCGGCCCTCCGGCCGGAACCCGGCCCCCCGCAGCGCGGCGGCAAGCCGCTCGACGAGCCCGGCAAGCGCGTCCGGGCAGCTATCCGCCGCGGCCCAGACGATCCCGTTGTGTCGCCAGTAGTCGAGCCGATCGACCACGAGATCGCAGCCGGCGCCTGTCACGCCGGCCGTCGCCGCGGCAATATCCTCGAGCCGCCCGCGCTCGACTTCACCGAGAAACACGAGTGTCAGATGGATGTTCTCCCGCGCCACCGCGCGCCCGCCGCACTCGCGCCGGGCCGACACGGCGACGGCGTGCAGCCGCGCCTGGACCTCGGGCGGCGGCCATGCGGCAAAGAACAAGCGCGCCGGATTCATCGACAATCGCGGAACGGGGAGCCGCTCCCGGGCGCTACTCGCGGGCGGTGCGCGCGCGCACCCGCTTCAGGTGTCGCCGTCGATGAGCGCGACCGCCTCGGCCGCGATGCCCTCGCCGCGGCCGACGAACCCCAGCCGCTCCGTGGTCTTCGCCTTGATGTTCACCGCCTCCGGCGTCACGCCGAGGTCGGCCGCGAGGTTGGCCCGCATGGCCGCGACGTGCGGCGCCATGCGTGGCGCCTGCGCGATGATCGTGGCATCGACGTTGACCGGACGGAAACCCCGGTCCCGCAGGAGCTGCCGCACCTCGAAGAGGAGCTTGCGGCTGTCGATATCCCGGTAGCGCGCGTCGTTGTCCGGAAAATGCGCGCCGATGTCGCCCAGGCCCGCCGCCCCGAGCAGGGCGTCGCAGACGGCGTGGATCAGCACGTCGGCGTCCGAGTGTCCGGCAAGACCGCGTTCGTACGGGATCTCCACGCCGCCGATGACAAGCCGCCGCCCTTCGACCAGCGCGTGAACGTCGAAACCCTGGCCGATTCTCATGCCGTCTCCCTGCAGCCGCCGATGAACGCCCGTGGCCGCCGGTTGCGGCCGCTGGCGTGCCGAACCGGCAACCCGCCCGCGCGCCGCCGGTCCATCGTCGCGAGTCGCCCGGCATACCGCCGAAAAAGTTCCGGAAGCGGCGTTGGCGGCCCAGCGCATCGACGCTTATCGCCATTCATCGGCGGCCTCCCTCGCCTGCAGTATGAGCCGCGCGAGCGCGAGATCCTCCGGGTAGGTCACCTTCAGGTTGCGGGGATCCCCCATGATGAGGCGGGGCCGCAGCCCGAGCGCTTCGATCGCGCTCGCTTCATCGGTCATCGCCTCCGGCGCCGCCCGGCGCAGCGCCTCCACCAGGAGCCGGTAGCGAAACATCTGCGGCGTTTGCGCCGCCCACAGGTCGGCTCGCGGCGCCGTGCCCTCGGCGCGCGTATCCGGCCCCGCGCGTTTCAGCGTGTCGGCGACCGGGACCGCCAGCAATCCGCCGGCGTCCTCCTGCGCGAGCCCGGCGAACAACCGGTCGAGCTCCGCCGCACCGAGGCAAGGCCGCGCGGCATCGTGCACGAGCACCCAGTCCTCGGCATCCACGGCGCCGCGTACCGCCATGAGGCCGTTGAACACGCTCGCCGCGCGCGTCGTGCCGCCGCAGTGAAGGGGCGTCGCGCGGCCCGCGAACTCGCGCCAGTCGCAGCTCGCATGGTGCTCGTCCTGCGCCGCCAGTACCACGAACACGTGCTCGATGCGCGGGTCGCGGCAGAGCGTACGCAGCGCGTGGTGCAGGAGGGGACGGCCCCCGATCTCGAGGTACTGCTTGGGCAGGGATGCGCCCATGCGGCTGCCGCTGCCGGCCGCGGGAACGAGTGCGTATGCAGGAGACACGACGGAGTGGGGCAACAAGGCTTCCCGATTCTAGCAGCCGCGCCGAAGAATGCCTCTCGAGAAGGCAACCGCCCCTTGAAATGGCGTCGAGCGGGCGCATAATGAACGAGAGGCCTCCTCGATGACTGCGCCGCACGCGTCCGTTCGACCTCCAGCCGTGGCCGGGACGTTCTACCCCGGCGATGCCCGCGTGCTCGCGCGTGATGTCCGCTCGCTGCTCGACGCGGCCCGCGGCACGGCGTCCGATCGCGCCGCGCCGAAGGCGATCATCGCGCCGCACGCGGGATACGTCTATTCCGGGCCGGTCGCCGCGAGCGCCTACGCGCTGCTCGCGCCACTGCGCGGGCGGATCGACCGCGTGGTGCTGCTCGGTCCGACGCACCGCGTTGCCGTCCGGGGGCTCGCGGCGCCCGGGGCCGCCGCCTTCGCGACGCCTCTCGGCACGGTGGAGATCGACGGTGCCGCGATCGGGGCGCTGCGCGACCTGCCGCAGGTGGTCCTCAGCCCGCAGGCCCACGCGCTGGAGCATTCCCTGGAAGTGCACCTGCCGTTCCTGCAGGAGGTCCTAGGGACTTTCCGGCTCGTCCCGCTCGCCGTCGGACACGCCACGGCGTCCGAGGTGGCGGCGGTGCTCGAGCGCCTCTGGGGCGGCCCGGAGACGCTGATCGTCGTCAGTTCCGACCTGTCGCACTACCTCCCCTACCGGCACGCGCAGGCGCTCGACCGCGAGACGGCGCGCGCCATTCTCGACCTCGCGACCGACATCACGCACGAACAGGCATGCGGCGCGACGCCCATCGCGGGGCTGAATCTCGCCGCGCGGCGCCTCGGCCTGACACCGGAACTCATCGACCTCAGGAATTCCGGCGATACCGCGGGCGACCGGAGCCGCGTCGTGGGCTACGGCTCGTTCGCCTTCCACGCGCCCGGGGCGAGCTGAGCGATGTCGCCGAACCCGATCATCATGCCCGCGGCTTCCGGTTACGTCGTGCTGGAGGCGCACGAGCAGAGACTGCCGCCCGACGCCGGCCGGGTGCTGCTGCCCCTCGCGCGCGCGGCGATCGCGGCGCGGCTCGGCATCGCCCACGGCGCATCGGAGAACGCGCCGTGGCTGAACGAGCAGGGCGCCTCGTTCATCACGGTGACCGGGAGCGGGCGCCTGCGCGGGTGCATCGGCACCCTGCGCCCGCATCGCGCGCTCGCCGCGGACGTCCGGGGCAACGCCGTCAGCGCCGCCTTCGGGGATCCGCGCTTCGCGCCGCTCGCGGCCGCCGAGTTCGGGACGATCTCCCTGGAGGTATCCGTGCTCTCTGCGCTCGAACCGCTCTCGTTTTCGGACGAAGACGACGCCCTGCGGCAACTGCGCCCGGGCGTGGACGGCGTTGTCCTCGAATACGGGCACCACTCGAGCACCTACCTCCCGCAGGTCTGGGAAAGCATACGTGAGCCGGCGGAGTTTCTCGCGAGCCTCAAGTACAAGGCGGGACTGCCGCCCGACTTCTGGGACCGGGGGGTGAGGATCGCGCGCTACACCGTCGCCAAGTGGCGCGAAACAGGCAGTTGAGAGCCGTCAGCCGTCAAGAGCCAACATCCCGCGCCGCCAGCCGCCCACTACCAACCGGGGAAGCTCTGAAGACCCGAAACGACATGAGCGCGGACGAGTACCCGGCACGCTGGTGGCACATGCTGCCCGATGGGCGGATGCAGTGCGACCTCTGCCCGCGCGACTGCCGGCTGCACGAGGGGCAGCGCGGCGCGTGCTTCGTGCGCAAGCGCGAAGGCGATCGCATGGTGCTCGCGACCTACGGGCGCTCCTCGGGCTTCTGCATCGACCCGGTGGAGAAGAAGCCGCTCAACCAGTTCTATCCCGGGTCGAGCATCCTTTCCTTCGGCACCGCGGGCTGCAACCTCGCCTGCAAGTTCTGCCAGAACTGGGACATCTCGAAGTCGCGGGACATGGATCGGCTCGCCGACCGGGCCTCGCCGGAAGCCATCGCGGCGGCCGCGGCCGCCAACGGCTGCCGCAGCGTCGCGTTCACCTACAACGACCCCGTGATCTTCGCGGAGTACGCGATGGACATCGCCGACGCCTGCCGCGAACGCGGCGTCGCGGCGGTGGCGGTGACCGCCGGCTACATGCACGATGCCCCGCGGCGCGAGTTCTACGGGAAGATGGACGCCGCCAACGTCGATCTCAAGGCGTTCACCGACGAGTTCTATTTCAGGCTGTGCGGGGCGCGGCTCAAGCCGATCCTCGACACCCTCGCCTTTCTCGTCCACGAAACCGGCGTCTGGCTGGAGATCACCACGCTCCTCATCCCCGGCCACAACGACTCCGATGCCGAGATCGAGGCCGAAAGCCGCTGGATCGCGAGGGAACTCGGTCCGGACGTGCCGCTCCATTTCACGGCGTTCCACCCCGACCACAAGATGCCCGACGTGCCGGCCACCCCGGCGACGACGCTGCGCCGCGCGCGCGGCATCGCGCTCGCCGAAGGGTTGCGCTACGTCTACACCGGCAACGTCCACGACGACGAGGGCGGCACGACCTACTGCCCCGGATGCCGGCGGGCGCTCATCGTGCGCGACTGGTACCGCATCCGCCGTTACCGCGTCACGCCGGAGGGCAAATGCCCCGACTGCGCCGCCACCGTCGACGGTCGCTACGAGCTCTTCGAGCGCCCGTTCGGGCCGCGGCGCATCCCCCTCGCCATCGACCACCACGCCTGAGGGCGGCGGGCGGCGGGTTCCGCCGCGGCGGCCCTCTCCGGTTTTGACGGTAGAATCCCGGCTCCATGCCCGCCGGCATTCTCCGCTGGATCGACGTCAACATCCTCGCACTCGGCCGCGAGCTCAGGCTCTCCTATCTTCCTCCGCTGATGGTGTACGTGGCGTACGGCATCTCGGGTCTCACCGGGATCGTCGGCACGTTCTTTGTCAAGGAATACCTCGGTCTTTCGGCGGAGTTCCTCGCGGCGCTCGGCTTCTGGGCCGGCATCCCGTGGGCGCTCAAGATGCCGCTCGGCCACCTCGTCGATCTGCTCTGGCGCTGGAAGAGCGTGCTCGTCTTCGTCGGCGCCGGCTTGATCGCCGCGAGCCTCGCCATCATGGTGGGGCTGCTCGCGGACCGCGCCACGATGACGGCGGTGATGTCCGCCGAGGCCTGGTACGTGCTGGCGGCCCTGCTTTCGCCCGTCGGCTACGTGGTGCAGGACGTCGTCGCCGACGCGATGACCGTCGAGGCGGTGCCGCGCGTGCACCCAGACGGGCGGCCGGTCTCGCAGGAAGAGCGCAAGCTCATGAACACCACCATGCAGACGCTCGGTCGCGTCGCCCTCATCGGGGGCCTTGCGCTGGTGGCCGCGATCAACCTCTACATGTTCGCGGGTGTCGAACAGCTCTCCGAAGCGGAAAAGCTCGCCGTGTACCGGAAGATCTATACCGCCGCGATGGTGATTCCGCTCGTGTCCGTCCTCGGCGTCGTCCTCGCCGCGTTCTTGAGGCGCCGCGCCATCCGCCAGCTCCGCTCGCTTGGAATGGACGAGGCGGGCGCGCGCCGTGCGGTGACCGGTCACGAGGATCCTCCCGCGCCCAACTGGTGGATCCTCGGCGGCAGCCTCGTCTTCGTCGCCTTCACCCTGGGAATGGGTTTCGGCAGCCTGCCGTTCAACCAGGAGATCATCTTCGCCGGTTCCATGGGGATCGTCGTGTTCCTCATCGGCAGGCTCACGCGCGAACTGGAGCCCGAGGCGCGGGCGACCCTCCTCGGCACCGCCATCGTGATCTTCGTCTACCGCGCGATTCCCGGTCCCGGCGAGGGGCTCACGTGGTGGATGATCGACGAGCTCCGCTTCGACCAGCAATTCCTCGCCGTGCTCTCGTTGATCGGCAGCGTGCTGACGCTCTTCGGCATGTTCATCTTCCGCCGCTTCATGGCGGAGCGTTCCATCGCCTACGTGGTCGGATTTCTCACGCTCGTCGGCGCCGCGCTCTCGCTCCCCATCCTCGGCATCTACCACGGCCTGCACCGCTTCACCGCCGCCTTGACGGGCGGCGTGGTGGACGCCCACTTCATCATACTCGTCAACACCGCGCTGGAGTCACCGCTCGGGCAGATCGCGATGATCCCGATGCTCGCCTGGATCGCGAACTCCGCCCCCGCCAGCCTGAAGGCGACCTATTTCGCGATCATGGCCTCGTTCAGCAACCTCGCCCTGTCCGCGTCCCAGCTCGGGACCAAGTACCTCAATCACGTCTTCGTCGTCACGCGTGAAGTGCGCGACGCGGCCGCCGGGGCGATCAGGGTGGCGGCCGACTACAGCCAGCTCGGCGATATCCTCCTCGTGCAGATCGCGATCGGCCTCGTGCTGCCCTTCTCCGCGATCGCGCTCGTGCGCGCGCTGAGGCTCAAGTGGGCGTGAGAAGCGCGATGGCGCGCTGCAAGGCGTTCCTCGCGGCGGCCTTGACCGTGACACTCGGGTGCGCGAGCGACGCGGCGCCCGCGCAGGAGTACCCCGCAAAGCCGGTGCGCGTCGTCGTGCCGTTCGCGCCCGGCGGGGCGACGGACTCGGTCGCGCGCCTGCTCATGCCGAAGGTGGGCGAGCTCGCGGGCGGGAAGTTCCTGGTCGAGAACCGCAGCGGCGCGGGCGGTGCGTTCGGCACCGAGATCGTCGCCCGCGCGCCCGCCGACGGTTACGTTCTCGGGGTCGTGAACGCGAGCCACGCGGTGAACCCGGGCCTCTACCCCAAGCTCGCCTACGACGCCCTGCGCGATTTCTCTCCCGTGACGCTGCTCGCGTCCGCTCCCGGAGTGCTGGTGGCGCACCCGTCCCTCAAGGCGAACAACGTGAGGCAGCTCGTCGCGCTCGCGAAGGCGCGCCCGGGCCGAGTCCACTACGCGTCGGCCGGCAACGGCTCACCGCCTCACCTCGCGGCGGTCCTCTTCGCCACGCTCGCGGGGATCCGATTGACGCACGTGCCGTACAAGGGCAGCTCGGCCGCCTTCACCGCCCTCGCCGCCGGAGAGGTGCCGGTCATGTTCGTGGCGCTGCCCGCGGCGCTGCCGCTCGTGCGGGGCGAGCGGGCGCGCGCGCTGGCGGTCACCGGCACGCGGCGCTCGGTGATGTTGCCCGGGGTCCCGACCGTCGCGGAGTCCGGGGTGCGCGGCTACGATGCAGCGGCGTGGTACGGGCTCATCGCGCCGGCGCGTACGCCCTGGGCGGTGATCGAGCGGGTGCACGAGCAGGTGGCAAATGCCCTCGCGCTGCCCGCGACGAACGAGCGGCTCGCTGAACTCGGCATGGAACCCGCCGAGAGCGGACCGGCGGACTTCGCGAAGCACATCGAGTCCGAGATCGCCAAATGGCGCAAGGTCATCGCGGCCTCGGGCGCCAGGGCGGAATGACCGGGGCGCAGGGGCGGTTTCCCGAGACGGCGTTCCCGCGCGGGTCCGGTTCCGGGCAAGAGGAGTTCCCCTCTTGAGGAACCTGTCGGAGCGCGCCGCGACGAATTCCTAACGCATCGTGACCATTTCCTCCGCGCTCGTCGGGTGGATCGCCACGGTGTCATCGAAGTCGCGCTTGGTGGCGCCCATGCGCACCGCTACCGCGAAGCCCTGCAGCATCTCGTCGGAGCCCGGGCCGAAGGCGTGGCAGCCGACGATTCTTTCCTCGGCGCCCACGGTCACGAGTTTCATCGCGGCGCGCGACTTCTTCCGCGTGAAAGCGTGGTAGAGCGGCGTGAACTCCGTCCGGTAGACCTTCACGGCGTCGCCGTGGCGCTCGCGCGCCTGCGCCTCGGTCAATCCGACGGCACCAACCGGCGGATGGCTGAAGATCACCGTCGGGATATTCTCGTACGCGAGCTTGCGCTCCGGGCGGCCGCCCCACAGGCGGTCGGCAAGCCGGCGACCGGCCGCGATGGCGACCGGCGTCAGCGCTTCCCGCCCGGTGACGTCGCCGACCGCGTAGACACCCGGCACGTTCGTGCACTGGAATTCGTCGGTCACGACGTGGCCCGCCGCATCGGTTCGCACGCCCGCCGCCGCGAGCCCGAGCTCCGCCACGCTCGGCCCGCGCCCGAGCGCCCACAACACGCAGTCGAACCCCGCGACCCGCAGTCCCCCGGTGCACCGAAGCGCGATTCCGCCCGGCTCGCGCACCGCCTCCTCGACTCGCGTATCGACGTGAATCTCGATCCCCTCCGCGGTCATTTCGCGCATCACGGCTTCGCGCAGCATCTCGTCGAAACCCATCAACACGCTCGCACGCCGCGCGAAGAGGACCACTTCGGAGCCGAGCGCGCGCATGACCCCCGCCAGCTCGACGGCGACGTAGCCCGCGCCGGCGATGCCGACGCGCCGGGGCAGCCTTTCGAGTTCGAAGAACCCGTCCGAGTCGATGCCGAGCTCCGCGCCCTTCCACGACGGCAGGATCGGCCTTCCGCCGGTGGCGATCGCGATGTGCGGCGCGTGCAACCGCGTGCCGTCCACCGCGACCGTTCCCCCGCCCTCGAGCCGGCCCCGTCCGCGCACGATCGTCACCCCGTTCTTCTCGAGCCCAGCCTGGTAGCGCCCGTTGAGCCACGCGACGTAGTCATCGCGGCTCTTCCTGAGAGCGGCCCAGTCGAACTTCTCGACGCGCGCGGTGAACCCGTAGTCGCCTGCCTCGTCGAGGACGTGCGCGATGGCGGCGGCGTTCCACATGATCTTCTTCGGCACGCAGCCGACGTTCACGCACGTGCCGCCGAGACGCCCCGCCTCGATCAGCGCCGTTTTCGCGCCGTAGGATGACGCCCGGTTTGCCATCGCGATGCCGCCGCTGCCGCCGCCGACGACGATGAGATCGAACTTGCGCTGCATGAAAATGGGTCCTCGAGAGGCGTGATGGGTGATGAGCGATGGATCGCGCGTTGCTCGTCGTTCGCGCTTTCTCGACCGCCGCTCGTGAGGCGGATGCCTCGCAAGCGCCGGTATAATAGCGCCCTTTTGCAATGCTGATCCCCGCAGAGTTGCCGGTCGCGGGGCGCCGTGCGCGCACGCCGCCCCTCGCCGGCTCGGCCGACGCGCTCGCCGTGGTGCGCCTCGCGCGCGAGGCCGCGCGGCCGCTCGCCGTGCTCACGGCCGCGGCCGCGGACGCGCAGCGGCTGCTGGAAGAGCTGCCGTTCTTCGATCCGGGAATCAGGGTGAATCTGTTCCCGGACTGGGAAACGCTGCCCTACGACCCGCTCTCCCCGCACCACGACCTCGTCTCCGAGCGCCTCGCCACGCTCTACCAGCTTACGCAGCGCGCGTTCGACATCGCCATCGTGCCGGTGACGACCGCGCTCCACCGGCTCGCGCCGGTCGACTATCTTGCCGCGCGCTCGTTCCACTTCCGGCAGGGGGCCCGGCTCGGTCTCGAGGAGCTCAGGCGCCAGCTCGTGAGCGCCGGCTACGCGCACGTGACACAGGTGGTCGCTCCCGGCGAGTACTGCGTGCGCGGCGGCCTGATCGACATCTTCCCGATGGGCAGCGCCGTGCCCTACCGCATCGAGCTCGACGACGAGACGGTCGAATCCATCCGCAGCTTCGATGCGGACACGCAGCGTTCCATCTACAAGGTGGGCGAGGTGCGGCTGCTGCCGGCGCGCGAATTCCCGCTCGACGCGAACGCGCAGGCGCGCTTTCGCGCGAGCTTTCGCGAGCGCTTCGAGGGCGATCCCTCGCGCGCCCGGGTCTACAAGGACATCTCGAAGGGCGTGCCCACGGCCGGCATCGAGTACTACCTGCCGCTGTTTTTCGAATCCACGGCGCTGCTGACCGACTACCTGCCGCCGGAGACGCTGGTCGTCACGCGCGGTGATCTCGCCGCGGCGGTCGAGCAGTTCTGGAGCGACACCCACGGACGCTACACGATGCTGCTCACCGACTCCGCGCACCCGCCGCTGCCGCCTCACGATCTCTTCGTCACCGCCGACGAGCTCTTCGGCGCGTTGAAGCCTTTCGCCCGCGTCGGGATTCCCCTCCCTGGCGAAGCCGAGACGGGTGACCCGGGACCGGAGGCGGGAGACTCGGCGCGAGGGACAGAGGACCCGGGGCGCGCGACGGGGGAACCGGGAGCGGGGACGCCGCTCGCGCCTCCGGTCTCCCGTGCCGAATCGCCGGTCTCGCGGCTCCCGTCCCCGGTGGCACCGCTCCCGCCGCTCGGCGTCGAGCGGCGCGCCGAGGATCCGCTGCACCGGCTGAAAACCTTCGTCGGGACGTTTCCCGGCCGCGTGCTCGTGCTCGCCGAGAGCGCGGGCCGGCGCGAGACGCTCCAGGAACTGCTGACGGCGAGCGGCCTGCGGCCGGCGCCCGTCCGGGGCTTCCCGGAGTTCGCGGCCGCCGCCGACCCGTTGATGCTCGGTATCGGGCCGCTGTCCCGGGGCTTCGCGCTGCCCGGCGAAAACCTTGCCATCGTCACCGAGAACGAGCTCTACGCAGAGCAGGCGCGCCTGAGGCGGGAGCGGGAGGGGGCGCGCCGCACGCCGGCCGAAGGGATGCTGCGCGACCTGTCCGAAGTGCGGCTCGGCGACCCGGTGGTGCACGAGCAGCACGGCATCGGCCGCTACCGCGGGCTCGTCACGATGAACCTCGGCGAGGGCGACACCGAGTTTCTCATGCTCGAATACGCGGGGGGCGACAACCTCTACGTGCCGGTGTCGAGCCTGCATCTCATCGCGCGTTACACCGGCGCCCCGGCGGAGGCCGCGCCCCTGCACCAGCTCGGCAGCGGCCAGTGGGAGAAGGCGCGGAGCAAGGCGGCGCAACAGGCGCGCGACACGGCGGCGGAGCTCCTGAACCTCTACGCGCAGCGCACGCTGCGCAAGGGTCACGCCTTCACGCTGCACCAGCACGACTACGATGCCTTCACCGAAGGCTTTCCCTTCCAGGAGACGCCCGACCAGGCGGCGGCCGTCAAGGCGGTGCTGGAGGACCTCGCGGCGGGCAGGCCCATGGACCGCCTGATCTGCGGCGACGTGGGCTTCGGCAAGACCGAGGTGGCGCTGCGCGCCGCCTTCGTCGCGGTCGCGGACGGCAAGCAGGTTGCCGTCCTCGTGCCGACGACGCTCCTCGCCGAGCAGCACTTCAACACGTTTTCCGACCGCTTCGCCGACTGGCCGGTGAAGCTCGCGGAGCTCTCGCGCTTTCGCACCGGGAAAGAGCAGGCGGCGGCGCTCGAAGGGCTTGCCGAGGGGCGCATCGACATCGCCATCGGCACGCACAAGCTGCTCTCGCGCGAGGTGCGGTTCAGGAACCTCGGGCTCGTCATCGTTGACGAAGAGCACCGCTTCGGCGTGCGCCAGAAGGAGCGGCTCAAATCGCTGCGCGCGGAAGTGGACGTGCTGACCCTCACCGCCACGCCCATACCGCGCACGCTGGCGATGGCGATGGAGGGACTGCGGGATTTCTCGGTCATCGCGACCGCGCCGGAGCGCCGGCTCGCCATCAAGACCTTCGTCTCGCGCTACGGACGACCGGTGATCCGCGAGGCGATGCTGCGGGAATTGAAGCGCGGCGGGCAGGTCTACTTCCTCCACAACGACATCGACACGATCGTGGAGGTCGAAGCGATGCTCGCGCGGCTCGTCCCCGAGGCGAGCATCCGGATCGCCCATGGCCGGATGCGCGAGCGCGAACTGGAGCACGTCATGCGCGACTTCTACCAGCAGCGCTTCCACGTCCTCCTCTGCACGACGATCATCGCACCCGGCTTCGACATCCCGACCGCCAACACGATCGTCATCGACCGCGCCGACAAGTTCGGCCTTGCCCAGCTCCACCAGTTGCGCGGCCGCGTCGGCCGCTCGCACCACCAGGCCTACGCCTACCTCCTGCTGCCCGAGGAGGGCAGCGTGACGGCGCAGGCGAAAAAGCGCCTGGAGGCGATCCAGATGATGGAGGAGCTCGGCTCCGGCTTCTACCTCGCCATGCACGATCTCGAGATCCGCGGCGCGGGCGAAGTGCTCGGCGAGGAGCAGAGCGGCGAGATGCAGGAGGTCGGATTCGGCCTCTACCTGCGCATGCTCGACACGGCGGTCCGGTCGTTGAAGCTCGGGCGCGAACCGGACCTCGCGGCGCCGCTGGAAGTCGCGGCCGAGATCAACCTCCATGCCCCGGCGCTCCTCCCGTCCGACTACGCGTCGGACGTGCACGAGCGCCTCGTCATCTACAAGCGGCTCGCCAACTGCGGGACGCAGGAAGAACTCGATCTCCTGCGCGAGGAGCTCGTCGACCGTTTCGGCGCGCTGCCCGAGGCGGCACGCGCGCTCGTCGAGAGCCACCGCCTGCGCATCCTCGGCGCGCCGCTCGGTGTCGCGCGCATCGACGCGACGGAGAACGCGATCGTGCTCCAGTTCGTGCCCCGGCCGCCGATCGAGCCGGCGAAAGTGCTGACGCTCGTGCAGTCGCGGCGCAACTACCGGCTCGCGGGGCAGGATCGCCTGCGGATCGAGAAGCCGCTGCCCGACGTGCGGGCGCGGGTGGCGGCGATCCGGGAAGCATTCGCGGAGCTCGCCTGACCGGCGGACACCGAACCGCCAGCGCGCCGGGGCCGCCGGGACCGATGGAATGCTTCCGCCGCTGAACGCCGATGTCAGGCCGAACAGAGGAGAGGCCTTTCCCTCGGGCCGGGTTGTTCTCTCCGGCTGGCGCAGCACAACGTAGCCATCGATCTGCGAGCGACAGCGAATCGATGCACTCGGGCACCCACGGTTTTCTGGCGCGAGAGCTCCCGCCAGAGGCGCGGCGGCACTCCTCGACGTGGCGCACAGCCTACCGGCTTGCGCCCCGGCCGACGGGGGCTGAGGCCTTGATCCTGATGGGTGACCGTTTCTTTCGATAGGGCCCCATCATCGGCACGCGCCACCACACCGGCCGCCGAGGCTCAAGCGAGCTTCGCGGCAATCTCCACGAGTCGACGCGCTTGATGACGGATTGCCGCTTTCATGCCGTCGGTGAACTCCTTCCCCTGGGTGTGGCTATAGCCGTAAGGGTTTCCGCCTGCCTCGAAGATCGATGAATCCGTGTAGCCCGGCGCTACCACGATCCCGCCCCAGTGCATGATGGCGGCGTAGAACGACAGCAGCGTGGTCTCCTGGCCACCATGGGCGTTCTGCGCCGAAGTCATCGCCGATACCGCCTTGTTGGCGAGCGCCCCCTTGGCCCAGATGCCGCCCAGCGTGTCGATGAACGCGCGCATCTGGCTCGCCATGATGCCAAAGCGCGTCGGCGCCGAGATCAGGTAGGCACTGGCCCATTCCATGTCTGCCGCGGTGACATGCGGGATGTGCGCGGTTTTCTCCGCCTGGGCCTTCCACGCATCCACGCCTGCAACGACGTCGGCCGGCGCGGTCTCCGGCGCCTTGCGCAGGCGCACCTCGGCGCCCGCGGCCCTGGCCGCCTCTGCGGCAATCTCCGCCATCTGGTGGTTGGTGCCGTAGGTGGAGTAATAGATGACGGCAAGTTTCACGCTCATGGTTCTCTCCTTTGGATCATCCCACCGTGGTCAGGTCTTGACATAACTGTCTTGCGCGCAACGCATCGTCGGCGGGGCACTCCCCGGAGTCGCGCGTGACAAGGCGGCGGCGCGGCTGACTTTCGAACTCGGGGACCATGCGACGGGCGACCACGTCACGGAAGAGGATATCATTGCGGCGTGAATCTCAACTTCCGGAAAGAGAAAGGCATCGACCTTACACTCCGGGCGCGCTTTTCGACATGCATGGTCAGGAACTGACCGCGTTCACTTTGGTCGGAGACACACGGCACGAAACGCTCCCCCCGGATGGCTTCGCCGAATCAGTTTCCAGTACGTTGTATACCGATTGGGTGCCGATTCGCGGCTCTTGCCCTCTGCCTGGCCCCACCAACATCGTTTCCCTGCCCCGTCCACAGGGTCGCACGCCCCATCGTGAGGCATAGCCGGGGATGCTCCGGCCATCCCGCCTCCCGCGATAGGGAACGGACGAAGGAACACTTCGCGCCAAGGCGGCGCCGACAGGCTTACAAGCGGGGTACCGATCCGCCGGAATGGGCGACCGGCTCGGCCGTCCGGCTTTCCGGTCACGAGCGGCGCGACCAGGACCGAAGCGCTCTCGACGACAGCGCACCGCATCCGGGAGATCCCGCTCTTGACGTTTAACGTTTAGCGTTATACGCTGCGGCAGCATGATCAGGAGTTTCCGTAGCGCGGAAACCCGGGCGTTGTTCGAAACCGGCAAGAGCCGGCGGTTCTCGGGCATTGCCAATGTGGCCATGCGCAAGCTGGCGCAACTCGACGCTGCGGAGACTCTGGAGTTCCTGCGTTCGCCCCCTGGAAACCGGCTCGAGGCCTTGAAGGGGGACCGTGGAGGACAATACAGCATCCGGATCAACGACCAGTACCGCCTCTGTTTCCGCTGGACGGATGACGGGCCGGAAGACGTCGAGATCGTTGACTATCACTGACGGAGCAACGGGAATGTTCAAGAACGGTATGCGTCCAGTGCATCCCGGCGAGGTGCTACGGGAAGATTTCCTCGGACCGACCGGGATGAGCGTCAATGCGCTCGCGAAGGCGCTGCGCGTGCCGGCGCCCCGCATCAACGATATCGTGCGGGAGCGTCGCGGTGTCTCCGCGGATACCGCCATGCGCCTCGCGCGCTACTTCGGCGGAGATGCGCGATCGTGGTTGAATCTGCAGGCAGCGTACGATCTTCGCGTCGCCGAGATCGAGAACGCCAGGCGCATCAAACGCGAGGTCACGCCAGCGACTGCTTGACGCGATGCCGCCCTCGCAGGCCGCCGTCAAACCTTTGCATTTGCGGCCTCGCCGCTTTCGGCCAGTGGCTGTTCATGCGAGGTCCTTCCCGGCCGCGGCGTGAGCGCTGCGCTCCCGGCCAGGATGCCGGCAGTGAACCAGAAGACTACCAGCAAGCCGACCACTGCGCTGACCGTACATGGCTACGCCGTGTCACCCTCGTTGCGCCACCACCCCGCTGAATCGAATCAGCTCTTACCCGAAAGCCGTGCCAAACTCAGAGGGAACTTCGGGCTAGACCGAATGCACGTGGGGCCTTGACATAACGGTCGGGGTCAGCACACCACCGGTCACCGCTCACCCTCCAGAATCAACGGGACGCACGCGGGGCTCCGTCATGGGAGGACGGTATGCGTGCCCGTCGTCTCTATTCCGGCGCTCTCCGCGACGAAGCAGTGCACGTGGGACAGCCGAGAGAAATGGGCCCGTTCCGGGCTTGGCACGATCCCGGGGGAGGATGCCGCAGCGCAGCAACGCCGCGCAAGGGATCGCGCGGTGCGCCAAACCACATGGACAGCCTTGACGCACGCGCCTACAGTAATCCGCGAGGGCGGGGAAGGCGATGCTGGAATTCACTGGGCTCGACACCGTGCTGCGCGCGCTGGGCGTGCTCTACTGGGCGCTTGCGGCGGGGCTTCTCGCGCTGGCGC
>JADZGE010000003.1 GCA_020854035.1 Burkholderiales bacterium
CACCGGCGAGCAGGTCATCGCGATCGAGGGCGACAGCGCGTTCGGTTTCTCCGGGATGGAGGTCGAGACGATCTGCCGTTACCATCTTCCCGTCTGCATCGTCGTGTTCAACAACAACGGCGTGTACCGCGGCACCGACGTGAACGCCGGCGGCGGGCCCGACGTCGCGCCGACCGTGTTCGTCAAGGGGGCGCGCTACGACAAGGTGATCGAGGCGTTCGGCGGCACGAGCGTGCACGCGACGACGCCGGCCGAACTGCGCGCGGCGATGGAAGAAGCGATCCGTACCCGCAAGCCCACGCTGATCAACGCCGTGATCGACGAGACGGCCGGTACGGAGAGCGGGCGCATCACCAGTCTCAACCCGCAGAGCGCCAAGAAGAAGTGACGAGGTCGCCGGACCGCCGGCCACCGCCATTCTGGAGACCGCGATGGAAGCACTGAAGGACGTGCGCGTCCTCGACATGACCCATGTGCAGGCAGGTCCCACCTGTTCGCAGTTGCTCGCCTGGATGGGCGCGGACGTCATCAAGTTCGAGCCGCCGCAGGGCGACGCCACGCGCGCTCAGTTGCGCGACGTCCCGGACGCCGACAGCCTCTACTTCACCATGCTCAACTGCAACAAGCGCTCGATCACCGTCAACATGAAGACGGCCGAGGGCAGGCAGGTGTTCGTCGATCTGCTCAAGATCTGCGACGTCGTGATGGAGAACTTCGGGCCCGGCGTGCTCGATCGCCTCGGCTTTCCCTGGGAGAAGATCCACGCGATCAACCCGCGCATCGTCATGGGCTCGATCAAGGGCTTCGGCTCGAGCGGCCCCTATGCCGACTTCAAGGCGTACGAGAACGTCGCGCAGGCCATGGGCGGTGCGATGAGCACCACCGGGACGCCCGAAGGCCCGCCCTTCGTCACCGGCGCCCAGATCGGCGATTCCGGCACCGGGCTGCACCTGGCGATCGGACTGCTCGCCGCGCTGCGCCAGCGCGATCGCACCGGCCAGGGGCAGTACGTCGAGGTCGCGATGATGGACGGCGTGATGAACCTGTGCCGGGTCAAGTGGCGCGATCATCAGCGTCTGACCCGCGGGCCGCTCTCGGAGTACTCGGTGCCGACCCACCAGGGGATGGGCGCCACGCCGCGCGCCGGCAACGACTCCGGCGGCGGTCAGCTCGGCAACGCCATCCGCTGCAAGCCCGGCGGCCCGAACGACTTCATCTACATCGTGGTCCAGGAGGCCGTGTGGGATCCGCTCGCGCGCCGGATCGGGCCCGAGATCGGCCAGCCGGGGCTGGCGGCCGACCCGAAGTTCGCCACCATCGGGGAGCGCAGGCGCAACCAGGCCGAGGTGTGGGAGCTGATCGGCGAGTTCGCGCTCAAGCACACCAAGCGCGAGCTCATGGCGATCCTGAACGACATCGACGTGCCCTGCGGCCCGATCATGAGCACCGAGGACCTCGCCGGCGACGCGCACGTGAAGCTGCGCGAGATGTACGTCGAGCTCGATCACCCGCAGCGCGGCAAGTGGTACAACGTCGGCATGCCGATCAAACTTTCGGCCTCGCCGGCCCGGATCGAACGCTCGCCCCTGCTGGGCGAGCACACCGAGGAGGTGCTGAAGGCCGTCCTCGACTACGACGAGGCGAAGGTGGCGGCGCTGAGACAGGCAGGCGCCTTCAGTGCGCCGCCGAAGAAGGCGAAGCCCTGATCCCGGCGCGAGTGCGTCGCCGCGGCGACGGCGCGGCCCGCGCGGCGCTCGCCGCTGCCGGGGCGCGAATGGAGACTGACGAACGACGGGGCCGGGCGGCGCAGTGCCGCGTGCCCGACGCCAGCCGGCGATGCCCCGCAGCGAGGAGCGAGCAATGAAGATCGCAATCATCGGACAGCAGGATTTCGGCAAGGCGGTGCTCGAGGCGTTCCTCGCCCGCGGTGACGAGGTGGCCGGAGTGTTCGTGGCCCCCGACAAGGAAGGCGCCCGGCCGGACCCGCTCAAGGTCGCCGCGCAGGACAAGGGGCTCGAGGTCTTCCAGTTCCCCTCCTACCGCAAGCCGGATGCGCAGGCGGCGCTGCGGGCGCTCGACGTCGACCTGGGCGTCATGGCCTACGTCCTGCTGTTCGCTCCGCAGGAGTTCGTGAGCATTCCCAGGCGCGGCACCATCCAGTTCCACCCCTCGCTTCTGCCCCGGCACCGCGGGCCGAGTTCGATCAATTGGCCGATCATCCAGGGGGCTGCCCGGACCGGGCTCACGATCTTCCGTCCGACCGACGGCCTGGACGAAGGGCCGGTGATCCTGCAGAAGACCTGCGAGATCGGCCCCGACGAGACCATCGGCGACGTCTACTTCAACAAGCTCTTCCCGCTGGGCGTGCAGGCCATGCTCGAAGCGGCGGACCTGGTCTGCGCCGGCAAGCACACCGAAACGGTGCAGGACGAAAGCCAGGCCAGCTACGAGGGCTGGTGCCGTGCGGCCGAGGCGAAGATCGACTGGGCGAAGCCCGTGGACCAGGTCTACGACCTGATCCGGGGCACCAACCCGGCGCCGGGCGCGTGGACGACCTTCGGCGGCAGGAAGGTGCAGATCTTCGATGCTCGCAAGATCGCGTTTCGCCGGTTCGCGGACGTCACCGGCAAGATGGGCGAGGTGACGATGATCGGGGAGAAGAGCATTCGGGTGACCGCCCAGGGCGGCCAGATCGAGGTCCTGCGCGCCAAGTCCGAGGACGGCAAGAAAGCCGATGCCGCCGAGGTGGCGCGTTCGCTGGGGCTCGCCGCGGGTGCTTTTCTCGGCACCTGAGCGCCGGACCACCATCGTGAAAAAAGCCGCAGTTCACCGCGGCTCTTCTTCTGTTCGCTGGGCCGGACAGAGAGTAGCATCCGGGCAGGATCGCACGCGGGAAGGGGTGGCCGATGTCGTCCCGGAAGGGCATGCAACAGGTGTTGCGCGGATCGCACAACGGCGCTCCGAATGCCCGTAGATCCCAAATAATCATATGCTTTTCTGCGGAATATCGTAGAATAGTTAATCCATCGGCGTTAACCGTTAGAAAAACAACATAAAAACGGGGCGGGCATGAAGAAGCTCGATTTCTGGAAATCCGACTGGTTTCTCGGGGTCGCGATCACGCTCCTGGTCCTGATCTTCTCGGGGCGGGATCTGCTTCAGAGCCTCGAACGCAAGGCCTACGACTGGGGGGTCGCCGCCGCCTCCCGGACCCCGCTCGACCGCATCGCCGTCATCGCCATCGACGACCAGAGCATCGCCAACATCGGGCGCTGGCCCTGGCCGCGCGACGTGCATGCCCGCATGATCGACAAGCTCGCGGGCGCCAACGCGAAGATCATCGGCCACACCGCCTTCTTCTTCGAGCCGCAGGTCGATCCCGGCTTCGCCTACATCAGCAAGTTGCAGCAGGTCTTCAGCGCTTCCAGGTTCCGCGCGGCGGACGATCCCGCGGCGGGCGAGTTCGAGCGCCTGCTCACCGCGGCCGCGGAAAGCCTGAACACCGATCGGCAACTCGCGGCCAGCGTGAAGAAGTCGGGCAACGTGCTGTTGCCCATGGTGTTTCAGGCCCTGGTCGAGCCCCAGGGCAACCCCGACAAACCTCTCCCCGACTACATGCTGGCGGCGACCATCGCCGGCATCGACCGCGGCGAGTACCTGCCGATCCCGGCGATCAATCCGCTCTACCCGATCGCCGAGCTGGGTTCGATCGCCGCCGGCATCGGCCACCTGAACTCCCCGCCGGACGTCGACGGCAGCGTGCGTACCGAGCCGCTGGTGCTGCGCTATTACGACCGCGGCGTGCCTTCGCTCTCGGCCATGCTGGCGGCCAAGAGCCTCAACCGTGCCGTGGCCGACATCAAGGTGCTCCCCGGGGAGGGTGTCCGCCTCGGCAAGCTGCGCATCCTCACCGATCCCGAGCTGAGGATGTACACGTATTTCTATGCCGACCAGGACGGCAAACCGGCCTTCACGGTCGATTCCTTCTTCGACGTGTACTCGGGCAAGATCCCGGCCGACAAGTACCGCGACAAGATCGTGCTCATCGGCGCCACGGCCGCCGGCCTGGGGACCCCGCAGGTGACGCCGCTTTCTCCGGCCATGCCGCCGGTCGTCACGCTCGCCCACTCCGTCTCCAGCATCCTGCAGGAGCATTTCTTCGTCGAGCCCTCGTGGGGCCTCTGGGTCAAGCTGCTCGCCATCGTGCTCGTGGCCGCCTACCTCATCGGCGTGCTCCCGCGTCTGAAGGCCGGTCCCGGCGCGGCGGTCACCGCCGCGATCTTCGTCGCCTTCATCGTCGCGCATTTCGCGCTCATGACCTCCAAGCTCATGTGGCTGCAGTTCATGACCGCGCTCTTCCTGCTGGTGGTGGGGCATCTGCTCCTCACCACCAAGCGCTTCCTCGTCACCGAGCGCGGCAAGGAGAAGACGGAAGTCGAGTCCGCCCACTCGAATCGCATGCTCGGTCTCTCCCTGCAGGGCCAGGGACAGCTCGACATGGCGTTCGACATGTTCCGCAAGCTGCCGCTCGACGGCTCGGTGATGGAGCTGCTCTACAACCTCGCCCTCGACTTCGAGCGCAAGCGCCAGTTCAACAAGGCCGAGTCGGTGTTCCGCTACATGGCCGACTACGATCCGAAGTTCCGCGACCTGGAGCAGCGCCTCGGTCGCGCCAAGGCGATGAGCGAGACCGTCATCCTCGGCGGTATGGGCTCGCATCCCGGCGGGACGATGATGCTCGGCGGCGGGACCGAGAAGCCGATGCTCGGCCGCTACCAGGTCGAGAAGGAGCTCGGCAAGGGCGCGATGGGCGTCGTGTACCTCGGGCGCGATCCGAAGATCAACCGGGTGGTGGCCATCAAGACGATGGC
>JADZGE010000004.1 GCA_020854035.1 Burkholderiales bacterium
ATCTGGCCGACGTCGTGCGCGGTATGAAGTTCATTGATGGTGTCAGACAGGAGAAACAGGTGAAGGAACGGCTCCAGCAGGTCGCCGCCTGATCAACCTGTCATACACCAGACTTGACAATAGCTCTTCCACAATGCTTCGACCAGATATCCATTCAGCTCGGCGATTACGTCCGCGCGTTTCTCGTGGAGGCGCGAGAAACGAATTTGATGCTCTGTTGCCTGTAGCTGCAACGCATTGCGGAGATGCTCAATCGCAGCATCAGATTTTGCCTTTAGATCGGCCTCAAATCTATGCGTGTCACGCTGGATTAGTTTGTCCAGGAACGACTTCCCGATCAGCCCAAGAACGGCGAGCAACGCCGCATTGCCGCCGATAGCCAGCAGTATCGTTTCCCATGCACTCATGAGTTGTCTCCTGCGGGAGGACTCTTCGAGCCTTGCCGCGCCGTTGCGACGGGATGCCCGTCCGGAAACAGCAGTGCCAAACGATCACGCAGCGCGCCGACATACTCCCCGACCTTGCCGTCCTTGGGTTTACTGTCGTGGGATAGAGTCCACAGTATCCAAGTCGCATTCTTCACAATAGCTTCCGCGTTGCTAGCGCGGAACCAGACGAATCGCCACTCCATTCCGACATTAAGTTCGGGGTGCAGCAGCGGAGCCTCGATCTTTCCGACTGGATGCACAGCGATATCACGTAGGCGGTAAATCTCCTGCAAGGTCTTTCTGAGCGACTGCGTTGCCTTTGGTTTGAGTTGGAATGCCCGTCGAATAACTTCGGTGACTTGCGAGTAACGCGCTGTTCTCGTCTTGCGCCACTGGTCCTTCAGCGTCTGCGGAATCTGAACGCATGTCTGCAACACGGCGTAGAACGCATCAATTGCTATCGCGGCGGCCATCATTGCCTGCATGGATGCTTCAAATTCCCGTTCAAGCGCCGCGGCCTTCTGCGCTTCATCAGTTCCGCCCCATGCTGCCTCGCGGGCGGCGCGGCGCGTCCTGGCATCCGCGAGATGTTTCAGCGCCAGCTCGCACCACGTCGGGCAAACATCGAATCTAACGTGAATCGTCAGATTACTGATCATGCCGCCGTCCTCGCCGATTCCAATCGAGAATCCGCCGGGCGGTATCGCAATTGTCATTCCGCGAGTGATGAAGACGCCTGCCATTTTGTGTCCTTTCATGGGCACGCAAGGCGACATTATGACCGCCGGTGACAACGGTAAGGGCGTTGGTTTGACACTGCCGCTGGCAGGCATCAGGGTGCCTCAAGTCTGACCACTGGAACCGGATACGTCATTGAAGTTCATACCACGCGCCCCGCCCGCCGCCGCGTCGGGCGAGTTGGCCGCGCTCGACCAGGGCCCGAAAGTGCTGCCTGAGCGTGTTGCGGTTGCTGCCGGTTATCCTGGACGTATGATTTGAAACGCTCTGGGGTGCGCCGCAATCCTCTTGGCGGTCGCGCGCGCGGCTTCTACAAACGCCTCACCCAGGCCGGGCGGGCGGACTTCGTACCGTGCCGCGGCGTCGTTTCGCGCCCTCCGCGTGAACTCGACGCGGCTCGTCAACGCGGCAACGGCTTCGACCGCTCCCTGAGATTTCGGCGGATTTGATCGTGCCAGTAGTCAGGGTTGCGCTCGATCCATGCCCGTTGCGCGCGTGCCTGGTTGTCCGGGTAATCCGGATCGCACTCGCGCTTGGCCGTCTGCCATGAGCGCCGGCGCTCGCGCTGGTATACCTGCGCCGGGCAAAAGCGCCGTTGGGGAACCTGGGAACGTGGCCGAAACGACTGGCCACATGCTTTGCATCGCCTGCTCTGCACAAAACGCTTTTCCGCTGACGGACCGGTGGAGAATCTGCCTAACTCCTTGAAGAAGATGGGTAATCTGTGCTTGCGGAACGTGTCAGAAATATGATGCGTATAAACATCAATAACAGACATATTGTCATATAAAGATGCTTATAACGATCTTGTTTGTGTATGAAGATTGTGATGGGTAAAATGACCACTACGCTGATCAGTACGTCATAACGATGGCTATAGCCTCTAAAACAGACGACGAGATTCTCAAGGAACTGGGCGGCTGCCTCCGAGGCTACCGTCTGCAGTTGAACCTCACCCAGGAGGAGATTGCGACACGCGCCGGCATCAGCCGGACGACGGTCCGCGATGCCGAGCTGGGCAAGGATTCTCAGCTCTCGACCCTGGTGAAGCTCCTACGCGCGCTCGGGCGGCTGGGGGATCTGGACGCGTTCGCGCCGGCGCCCACGGTGTCTCCGATTCAACTGATGAAGCGCCAGGGGAAGAAGCCGCGCCAGCGCGCGCGCAAGCCCGCCGATGGCTAGCGTCCTGGCCCTTGCCCAGGTGTGGCTCTGGGACAAGTTCGTCGGCGCAGTAACCGAGGAGGACGATGGGCGGGTCACGTTCGAATACGACGAGGCCTTCCGCCGCAGCGGCCTCGAGATCTCGCCACGGAAGCTGCCGCTACAACTTCGTGGACCGGTGACCTTTCCGGACCTGAACAGAGTCGAGGCGTTTGCGGGATTGCCCGGCGTCCTCGCCGACTCACTGCCCGATCGATTTGGCAACGCCATCATCAAGGCCTATTTCGAAAACAGGGGGCAGCCGGAGAGCGCGATGAGCCCGGTGCAGAAGCTCCTCTACATCGGCAAACGCGGGATGGGTGCCCTCGAATTCCGCCCGGCCATCCGCGGCGGCGCCACGGCGCACGAGCGTCAGTCGCTGGAGGTCGCCGATCTCGTCGAACAGGCGCGGCGGCTCATCGAGGGGAAGACCGATGTGGCGGTGGCCGAGATCATGCGCATCGGTTCCTCCGCCGGCGGGGCGCGGCCCAAGGCGGTGATCCTGTGGAACCGCGACAAGGGGGAAGTGCGATCGAGTTTTGCCCCACCGAAACCCGGTGATGAGCACTGGATCATCAAGTTCGACGGCGTGGGCTTGATCGATGCGCCCAATCCCAAACCGCAGCCCTACAACCGCATCGAGTACGTCTACGCCATGATGGCCCGGGATGCCGGCATCGAGATGGAGGAGACGCATCTCCTGACGGAGCGGAACTACGCTCACTTCATGGTCAAGCGGTTCGACCGCGTCGGCGCGGCGAAACTACACCTGCACAGCTTGGGCGGCCTGGACCATGCGGACTACAACGCGCCGGGAACGTATTCCTACGAGCAGTTCCTGCGGATCATCCTGGAGCTTCAACTCGGCTACCCTGCTCTGGAGCAGGCCTACCGCCGGATCTGCTTCAACATAATGGCCGTCAACCAGGACGACCACGTCAAGAACATCGCCTTCCTCATGGACGACGCGGGCAAGTGGCGGCTCGCGCCCGCCTACGACCTGACCTACGCGCGCGGCCAGGGCTATACGCGCCAGCACCAGATGAGCCTCGGCGGCAAGCGCGACGGATTCACGTCCCGTGATCTGATCGACCTCGGCAAGAAATTCGGCATCAAGCAGGACGGCGAGCCGGTCATCGAGAAGATACGTGCCGCCCTGAAGAACTGGGACCGCCTCGCCAGGAAATGGAAGGTGCCGGCAAAAAACATCGCGACGATCAAGTCGCAGTTCCGACTGACGTAGAGATCGGACTCGTCAGCGAAGCTCATACCACGCCCCCCGTCCGCCGCCGCGGCGGACGAGCTGGCCCCGTTCGACCAGCGCCCGGAAGTGCTGCTTGAGCGTGTTGCGATTGCTGCCGGTGAGTTTGATCGCTTCGGCCATCGTGATGCGTCCATGCTCGCGGGCGAACTCGACTATCCGCAGCGACAACTCCGGCAACGGGGCCAGCACCAGTTTTTCGCGCTCGATTTTCTTGTCCAGGCGATTCACCTGCTCCGCGAGCGAGCGCAGGAAGAACGCGAGCCACGGCTGCCAGTCCGGCGTCTCGGAGCGGATCGTGCCCTGGGTCTGCCGCAGGGCGAGGTAGTAAGCCTCCTTGTTGTGCTCGATCACGCTTTCCAGCGAGCTGTACGGCACGTAGGCGTAGCCCGCCTGCAGCAGGAGCAACGTGGTCAGCACCCGGGAGAGCCGGCCGTTGCCGTCCTGGAAAGGGTGGATTTCCAGGAACACCACCACCCACAGGCCGATCCGCAACAGGGGATGGAGTTGGCCCGCCGTGCTTGCGTCGCGAAACCACGTCACCAGTTCCTCCATCAAGCGCGGCGTGTCGAACGGGCTCGCCGTCTGGAAAACAACGCCGATTTCGGCGCCGCGCTCGTCGAACGCCATGACGCTGTTGGAGGACGTTTTGTAGTTGCCCCGATGCCAGGCATCTTTCTCGCTGTGGACCAGCAGGTCGCGGTGCAACTGCCTGATGTGATTCTCCGTGAGCGGAATGTCCTGCCACGATGAGAACAGCAGTTCCATGACCTCGGCGTAGCCGGCGACCTCCTGCTCGTCGCGCGTGGCGAAGCTCTTGATGTGCAGATTGGACAACAGGCGCTCCACCTCCCGGTCGGAGAGCTTGCTGCCTTCGATCCGCGTGGACGAACCGATGCTCTCGATCGTCGCCACCCGGCGCAACGCCGACAGCCGCTCGGGCGCGAGCGTGCCCAGAGCGCGCCAAGCGCCCTTGAATTCGTCGATCCTGGCAATGAGCGCCAGGAACTCCGGGGTGATCTGGATAGTGTTGGATCGGATCATGGCGCCCGATTATACACCCATTCACACCCATTCATGCCGTTTATCCATTGAAGCACCCATTAGCACCCAATTCAGGCGGGGGGTAGGACGCACAGGCGCACACGGCAGAGCGCACGATTCGCCGCCGATTTGAAAATATTCAGACTGTCGTAGTCACGCTACGACAACACGAATCTTTTCAATTGCCGTAGGACGCCCAGCTGTGGGCTGAACGCGGACTCCACGCGTCAGGACTCCGCGCTGTCCGTAGCGCGAGCAACCGTCATCGTTCGGTCCGTTACCACCAGCTCCAGGTCGCGTTGTGGCAGTGCCTCACCTGGAATACTGGATCGTAGTCGCGATCGTCGATCCAGCGGCGCAGTTCCCTCACGTTGAGTGTGCGCAGACGATGGTCGAAGGTACGCCGGTAGCGGCGCGGGGCGCTGCTGTGGATGGTCGATTCGGCGTCCGAGTGGAAACGCGCTATTGCACGCCGCCCTTCGGGCGAGCGCGCTTCAATCAGCACGGGAACCAGGACGAAAGTCTTCCACTTCCAATCCCGCAGCACCCAGCGATACTCGTGGCGCTGGCCGCGGCGGCGATAAGTACGAGACATGACGAGCTCCTTTGAGGGATAGCTACGTCATGGCTCGCTCCTTTTTCCTGTGGTCTTCATTGAAGTACCGCGATCAGGTGTCGCTCAGCTGACAGCGATCTCGGCACGCCGGCCGAGCACCGCGAGAGCACGCTCAAGGGTCGGTACCCGCGTCGGGTGATGCGGGTCGAGCATCCGGCGGGCCTCTTTCTCATGCACCCGCATGCGGCGGGCGAGTTCCGACTTTGACACGCCTTCCTCACGCATTGCGAGATATACCGCGGCTTTCAGCGCCGTGGTGATCGGCGCCGGGACCATGCGCTCACCCCGCTTGGCGCGCGAGGGGGCGGGAATATCGAGTCCGTCCTCGACTCGTGCCTCGATGGCCGCTTGCAGCGCGCCCTCGGCCTCGCTCACGGCCTTCTCGACGGTATTCCCCTGGGTGATGGCTTCGGGGAGATCCCGGCTGGTCACGACGTAGCCGCCATCCTTGCGGTCACGAGTGAGTTTGACGGGGTAGGTGAATCGCAGCATAGCTCGCACTCCTTTGCGGTGTTGCCCGGCTTATCGAATATCGTGGTCGGTGATCCCCAGTTGCTTTAGCATGGCGTGATACGTTCCCGTCTTCAGTTCGTCCCTCAGATTTCTGACGACGGTTCTCCGGTCTCCGAGAATGAGCACCCCATGGGAGCCTTTCCCGAGATCGGGACGCCAGTGGTAGGCTAATCCGGCAGTCTTCGCGTACTTTCGGACTCTCTTGATGAACTCGTTTCCGCGCATCAGTCAGGCGCCAAGGATCTCAAGGCGAATTATCGGACATTTTTGTCCGAGGTTCAAGTCTCAACGAGACAAGACTCGGGGCGATCCGCGCGGGGATACCGCTGCTCCGGTGATGGCATGGTAAGCGCGGGCTAGAATCTCAACCAGATGACCGGGACTGCCGTGAAGAGGCTGAAACAGAAGAAACCTGCGACCGCCACCAGACCCCGGGCGAAGAAGGTCTATACGTTCGAGATCGCCCTCCTCAGCGGCCCGGTGACCAGGGATTTCGCCCGGAAGAACCGCACGATTTCGCGCACGATCGAGGCGCAAGGCGGCCGCACGCTCGCCGACCTCCACGACGCGATCTTCGACGCCTTCGACCGCTATGAAGAGCACCTGTACGAGTTCCAGTTCGGCGGCAAGCGGCCAATGGACCCCGAAGCGAGACGCTACGGGCCCCCGGCGGCCATGTTCGATCCCTTCGGTGAAAATGACGGCAGTGCCGACGCGGAGCGGACCACTCTCGACTCGCTCGGCCTGGCAATCGGCGATGTGTTCGGCTACTGGTTCGATTTCGGGGACGACTGGTGGCATCAGGTCCGGGTAATTGCGATTGCCGAAGGCGCGCAACGCACCGGTCCGCTGAGGGTGACGCACCGGGTCGGAGACAGCCCGCCGCAGTACGCGGAGCCGGACGAGTAGCTTTAGAAGGTACCTGAACTTGCTATCCGATGCTGTTGGCCGGAATCTAGCCTCGACACCACAGCGTCCGTGAAATCCGCAGCACGGGGATAAGCCCGGCTCTCCGTGGGGACGCCAGCTTATCCCCGGTGCTGATCCGATAGTGGATCACGCACCGGGAACCGTCGGCCGTCAAGTCGATGCGCTCCACCAGGCCGGCGAGGAAGTCCTTCAGACCCTCGCGATCGGCCTCCTCGAACTGCTCTGCGAGACCCGCGAGGATCGCGCGCACGTCGGCCTCCGAAATCGACTGCAGCGTCTCGGAAGTCGTCCGCTCGACATCGGTGCTCGCGATCTGCAGCAGCAGCTCGTCCACGAACCGATCGCAGCGCAGGTCTTCGAGCACGCGGCGGACGACCGCGGTTTTTTCGTGGAACCGGTAATGATGTGGCCGGTTTTGCTTCCGGAGGTAAACGGCGAAGCGCCGAGCATCGACGATGCATGTGCCGACGCCCAACGCGAAGTTCCTGCGCAGCATGGCGATGGGTTACGGGACGCAGCTCGCGGAGGAGGCAGCGCGCCTGACGGATGAACTGGGATTGGGTGTGCCCGCGGCCGAGTTGCCGGAGGCTGACGAGTTGGTCGAGCGCCTGGTACGGATACGGCCGGATTGGGATTGGAAGGAAACGCTGGACCCGGGGACGTGCGGCACATCGCCATTTGCGGGGGTGACGGCTGCGGGCATTTGCAACTACGCGGTCATCATCCCGGGCGGGCGTTCTCCCTATACCGGCGGCAACTCTCTTGCGGCCACCGCGCCCACGCGCAGTCCCTCCTCATTGAAACCGGCGGTTGCCGCGCGCACGCGCGTCGGGAGCCCCGCCGTCAGAGGCTCATCGACATTCCCGTGGCGCACCCGGCTGCACGTTCCGAGAATTTCCTCCACGGCACCCTTGCAGATGAGCAGGTGGCGCTCGTCGTGCTCGGCAACCACCACCGCTCGGCAACGACGTCGAGCACGCGTCGGCCGACCACGTCGTGCAGCACCGAGACGTAGTCGTGCCCCTTCCAGGGGAAAAGCGCATCGGCATCGCGTTCGGCGGCAGCAGTCAGCTCGCGGGCGAGGTCCGGCGGCAGTTCGCTGCGGACACCCGTTCGGGTGACTGTCTCCAGCGGCGCGAGCCGGCGGAAGTGACGGGCGAGAGAATGACTATCGAGGAAGGCGGCGAAGAGCCTCTTCAGGAGGTTGAGGATCATTCCTTCTCCAATTCCGTGCAAACGGAATGCGCCGTGCCTCCCGTCATGGGTGGCTCCGCGGCCTGTGACTCCGCCGGAAGTTCATGGTCATGGTGTCGAATTGGGCACGGGTCCGAGGATGAGGTTTCGCCCCAGTCGCGCAGCGCCCGGGACGTTTCGTGGCGCGCCCGCGATCACGTCGTTCACGCCGGGTTCCACCAGCCCGGGCCGGATCTCCGCCAACGCGGCCACGTGAAAGACGTTCTTGAAATTCTCGCGCGTCTGCGCGCGGGCTTCACGCGCCTCGTCACGGATCTCGGTCGGATCTCGTCGTTTCAGCCGCAAGTCTTGCGCTTCGGGTCAATACGGTCAGCTGGGCCGGCCTGAGCAGCCTCTGAAAATCGTTGTCGAACGTGGCGAGGTGCTCGCTCTGGTGGATCACCGAAGCCGCGAGCCAGGCGTCCGGGATATCGTTGGCAGCGAGCTTGTTCGCCACGCATAGTTCACGCAGCGTCGGCCACTCCCCGCCCAGGAGGGGCATCTCGATGCCCGGTGCCGCGAAGAGCGCCTCCAGGAATTCGACGGCGCTTTCGACCGGCGTCGGCTCGACGAAAACTCTTGGATTCGTGACCAGCCGCAGGAAGCTCGCAGCGACCATCGGCATCAACTTGAGACTTCCTCCGACCTCGCAGGCGGCGACCGCCTCGTTCAGCTAGCCGCGCGCGACTCGGTGGTGGGGATGATCGCTGCGTGACGCGGCGATCAGCACATTGACGTCAGGCGTCATTGTCAGCGGCGTCCAGCATGGACTTGTTGCTGAGGGGATTTATGCCGGCCACCAACCCGCCACGACCCTTCAAGACCGGGATCTTCGGCGCGCGAACCTTGGCGACAGCACGCGCCGAACGCAGCCGCAGTTCCAATCCCTCTTCGATCAGGCGCGTCAGGCTCGTGCGTTGCTTGGCCGCCAGCGCCTTGGCGTTGGCGAGCAGGGTGTCGTTGATGTCGAGAGTGGTCTTCATGGGCGAATGATACGGATTTCTGTATCGTCACTCAACGTGGCTCTTGGCGGTCGCGGATCCCGCTCTTCGCCAGGACCTGTCCGCGCGGCCACCCAGATTCGAGGCGAGGAAGTTGACCGCGGAAGAATCGCCGGTGGCTGTGCGGCGCTCGTCACCTTTGTCACCCCTGCCCTGATCCGTCCCACCATTTCTCGCGGTCCGTCCGATGACGCAGCGTTGGCCACTGCCCTCGCGGCGCAAGCCGAACTGATCGGCCCGAGCGATGCTCCAGCGCAACCGGTAGGGGCCTACCGGGAAGGGCCGGCGGTGCGCCGAATCAGGCACGCGGCCGGAGAAAGGGCAAAGGGAAACCGTGGAGAGCGTGGGCTGGCCAGCAATACTTGATCCGCGCCACGCCGGGAGCGTTGCGCCAGGACCCTGCAGCGCGACAATGGTTGTGCCATCGCTGCATCGATCGTTACGTCCGGATTGCCGGTTACCGTTATCATGCCGCTTGCTGTCGGGAAAGCACACCAGCCATCCACAGCCAGGCGGACAAACGATACAGGTCTACTCGAGATATGGACAATCAAGTTGTGACGGGGGCGGCGCCGACGGCATCGGCGTTCGCGGCGATCAAGGACGCGGTTGGACTCGATGTCACGTACCGGGTTGCAACGGGACGCACCATGCGCCGGATCTATCTCGACAGCACCGCCACCACCCTGCGGCTGAAACTCGTGCAGGAAGTGCTGGACCGGTTCCAGCCGCATTATTCGAACACTCACAGCCTGCTGCATTTCGGGGCGCTGATCTCGACCCGCGAGTATCAATGGTCGCATGAAATGGTGTTGCGTTTCGTCAACGCGGATGCGGGAGGGTATTTCTGTTTTTTCATCGGGAGCGGCGCGACCGCGGGTTTCAACCGCGTGGCACGCACGCTGCGCGCGAAGCGGCCTGAGCGCGATGTCGTGATCACGACCCTCATGGAACATCATTCGAACGACCTCCCGCACCGGGCGCACTTTCCGAAGGTCGTTCACGTGCCGCCCTCGGTATCCGGAAACTCGCTGGGCGGCGTGGACCTCGGGCAGCTGGAGCGCGCGCTTCTGGAGAACTCCGGCCGGGTGAACTATGTGGCGCTGACAGGGGTGTCCAACGTCACCGGCATCGTCAACCCGATCCACGAGGCGGCCCGACTGGCTCATCGCCACGGCGCGCTGATCGTCGTCGATGCCGCGCAAATGGCGGCTCATCTTCCGATCCGCACGAGTCTCGACATCCCGCAGGCCGCGAGCCTCGATGTCGTGGTCTTCTCGGGACACAAGGTTTATGCGCCCGGTTCACCCGGTGTGGTGGTTGCCCGCAAGGAGCTTTTCTCCGGTGTGCCGCCGCAGGAAGTGGGCGGCGGCATGGTCGATACCGTCTGGGAGGATCGCTATACGGAGTCGGAACAATTCCCGGATCGGGAAGAGGCGGGTACGCCGAACATTCCGGGAGCGATCGGGCTCGCCGCGGCGCTCTGCGCGCTGCGAGGCATCGGCATGGACGCGATCGCGGCAGAGGAAGAAGCGCTCATGCGCCACGCGCTCGTCCGGCTCGCGCAGGTGCCGGATGTGATCGTCTACGGCGAGACCGATACGCGAATTTGCCGCAGGGCAGGCGCGATCGCCTTCAATTTGAAGGAGATGGATCACGCGCTCACGGCCGCGATATTGAACGACTATTTCAACATCGCCGTGCGCAACCAGTGCTTTTGCGCACACCCGTACGTGCGTGAACTCGTGATGCTGAGTCTTTCCGAGAGCGCGGATATGCTGGACAACGAAGCGCTGGAGAAGCTCGCGGAACTGCACAGGGGCATGGTGCGCGCGAGCTTCGGCATCTACACGACCAGCGAGGACGTGGATGCGCTCGCGGAGGCGTTACGCGACATCGGCGCGCGGCGCGATTTCTATGCGACTCAGTATGAGCGCTTGCCGGATGGCAACTATGTGCATCGCGACTTCAGGTTCGACTCCACGCGGGTTTTTTCCGTGCGGAAGGAGGTCGGCAGACTGCTTTCCGGCGTCAGGGAGCGTTCGCCGGAGCGCTGACTTGACGGCGGTGTGGCGGGAAGACGTTTGCGGCAATGAATGCCCTCGGCGCGGGAGCCGGCGACCTTGTGCCGTGCAGGGCGCAGTTACGGTCCGGAGGAAATGGCGTGCGTCCCGATCGCCGGATCGCCCCGGCAAACTCCGCTCCCGGCGGCCGCGCCGTGCTCGGACGCCACCGCGGCTGAATCCGCCATGTCAAAGCTTGACCCCGTTTCGTGACCCCGTTTCCTAGCGCGCGCTGATCCCGCTCGCCTTCAGAAGCTTCCCCGTCACCGCCATGTCCGCCTTGATTTCCGCCGTCAGCTCCGCCGGCGAGCTCGCGACGACTTCCGCCCCGGAGTCGAAGAGCCGCTGCTTCGCGTCGGGGCTGTTCAGCGCGAAGCGGATGTCCGCGTTCAACCGCTCGACGATCGTGGCGGGCGTTTTCGCCGGCGCGAACATGCCGAGTACCGCCTTCGACTCGTAGCCCGGGAGCCCCGCCTCGGCCATCGTCGGCAGTCCCGGCGCGAGAGCCGAGCGGCGGGCGGTGGTGACGGCAAGCGCGCGTATCCTGCCGTTCTTCACGAATGGGGTCGCCGAGGCCGCGTTGGGAAAGCCAAGCTGCGTCTCGCCCGTGGCGAGCGACAGCATCGCCGGGCCCTGGCCCTTGTAGGCGACGCGCACGATGTTCGCCCTCGTCATGGCCTTGAAGAGCTCGCCGGCGATGTGGGAGGACGCGCCGGACTGGCCCGAGGCATAGTTGAGTTCGCCCTCCCGCGCCCGCGCCAGCGCGACGAGTTCCTTCACCGATTTCACGGGCAACGAGGGGTGAACGACCAGCACGTTGGGAGAAGTCGCGAGCAGCGCGAGATGCGCGTAGTCGCGCAGCGGGTCCCAGCCCACGTCGTCCCGGATGAACTGCGAGGTCCACAGGCTCGCGCTCGCGAGGAGGAGCGTGTAGCCGTCCGCGGGCGCCCTGGCGACGAGCTCCATGGAGAGGACGCCGCCGCGGTTGTCGACCACGACCGGCTGGCCGAGCCGCTCGGCGAGCTTCGGCGCGATCATCCGCGCGGTGAAATCGAGGCTCCCGCCCGGCACGGTGGTGACGATGCGCACGGGTCGCGCCGGATAACCCTGGGCGATCGCCGTGCCGGCGAGCGCGGCGCCGATCAGCGCGGCGACGAATCCCGGGCCCCCTGTGCCGGTCATCCCGCATTCCCCCCATCGATCTTCATGCTCCCTCCGCGCGCCCCGGCGGCCGGTTCATCGGTATGCTGGCTTCGCCCGGAGCGCATCGGTCGGAAAGGCGCGCGCTGATTGCCGCAGTCTCATGTTCACCATCGCCTTCGCCATTTCCACCGCCGCGCCGAACGCGCCCATCAGGTTGATTTCCTGATAGCCCTTCTCGTCGAGCCCCGCCCGCACTTCGTCGAGGAAGCACTGCTGGTGCGGCGAGCCTATGACGACCGTGTCCGCGCCCTCGTCCTCGATCGCCCGCGCGAACTCGCGCACGATGGCGCCCGCGAACTCGCGCACCTCCGGGGCATCCGCGCGCCGCGCCTTCGGGTACTTGCGCACGAGGGCCATGGTGTAGGTGGAGGAGCGCGACACGTAGCGCACGCTCGTGAGCTTGTGGTTCATGCCGTAGAGGTGGGCATTCCGGCGGACGATCATCGCCTGCGCGTCGGTCGTCGTGAGCACGCAGAACTTCTCTCCCAGGAGCGAGGCGAAGTGCATCGCCGAGTGCACGGGATAGGCGACGGGGAGGGTTGACACCGACATCGCGGCGAGAAAGCCGGGCTCGATGCCGGCCTGCGTGACGATCGCGTCGTACTTGCCCGTCGCGCAGACGGCCTTCACGCGCTTGACGACGCCCACCGCGATGTTCGTCACCACCTCGTCGTCGCGCGTTTCCGCGCCGTGCTCGGTGGGTTCGCCCTCGTCGATGTCGATCTCGACGCCTTCGAGCTGGCCCTTTGCCCGCAAGTCCGCGATGAGTTCCTGCATCATGAAGTGCCCTTCGGTCGGGCTGTAGTTCACTCCGGCGCGCCGGTACGGCGGGATATCGACGATCTTCAAGGCGGACTCTCCTGCGCGATGCGGGAAAAGGATCCCACGGTTCGATGCCGGCAGCCGGCCGGACCCGCATTCCCCGGTGGGCCGCCGCGTGCCCGACCGCCCGGCAATCTGCCGCAAACGACTGGAAAAGCGGTTTCACCACCCGTCACGGCTTGAGCATACCCCGTTTCCCTCCCCTGAAACCGGGGGTCGCCCTGCCTTGTGCGCGGTCGGGCCTGCTGCCGGATTGCGCCGGGGTAAAGTCCGGCAAACGCTTCTCACCCGGGTTTACAGCGAATCGGACGGCGTGTAGACTTTTTTTGCGCGCCCGCAAGATGGACGTACACAAGGCGCCTCCGAGGGGGCGGGTGCAGCAGGGTCATGATGCGAGTGGCGGCACGGCCAGTCGCATGAAACTCGAATGGAGGCGCCATGTCCGCGAAAATCAGCACGACGCTCACCGTCAACGGCAAGCGTCACACCGTCACCGCGCTGCCCGATACGCCGCTCCTGTGGGTGCTGCGCGAGGATCTCAAGCTGACCGGCACCCGGTTCGGCTGCGGCGTGGGCCAGTGCGGCGCATGCACGGTGCACATCGACGGCAAACCCAACTACGCCTGTCTTAACCCGATCAAGGACCTCGCGGGCCGCACCGTGACCACCATCGAGGGGCTTTCCCCTGACGGGACGCACCCGCTGCAAAAAGCGTGGAACGCGGAGCAGGTGCCGCAGTGCGGCTATTGCCAGTCGGGGCAGATCATGCGCGCCGCGGCGCTCCTCGCGGAGAACCGGCGCCCGACGCGCGAGGAAATCGTCACCTACATGAACAGCAACGTCTGCCGCTGCGGCACCTACGCGCGTATCGTGCGCGCGATCGAGCGCGCGGCGAAGGAGGCGGCATGAGCGCGAGGATGAAGAAGGCAGGTACACGGCCCGCTGCCGCTGGCGGGTCCCCGCTCCCCGCGCCGGCGCCTCGCATCGCGCCGGATCCCGGGCGCCGCCGCTTCATGCGCGGAGCTTGCGGGTTCACGTTCGGAATCGCGGCCACGATCCCCGGGTTCCTCGAAGCGCCCGCGGCGCGCGCGCAGGCGGGCCGCGGCGTGGCAATGAACGCCTGGGTCACGCTGCACACCGACGGCACGGTCACGATTCTCTCGCCGGCCTCGGAGATGGGGCAGGGGTCGCGCACGGCGCTGGCGGTGATCGTTGCCGAGGAGATGGATGCCGACTGGTCGAAGGTGAGAATCGAGCCGGCGCCCCCGCGGGGGAAACTCTACGGCAACCCGGCGTTCGGCGGCGAGCAGTACACCGCCGGCAGCGCCACCATCCGGGGCTATTTCAACAGTCTGCGCCAGTTCGGCGCACAGGTGCGCTACGTGCTGATGGACAATGCCGCGCGCCGCTGGGGCGTGCCGCTCGCGGATCTCGCGACGCAGCCCGGCGCCGTCATCCATCCGGCGAGCGGGCGGCGCCTCGCCTACGGCGAGATCGCCGCGTTCGCGACGGTGCCGCGCCAGGCACCCGAGGTGACGGTGGAACCGGTTGCGAGCGCGCAGTTCCGCCTGATCGGCACGGATCTGCCGCGCGTGGACGTCGCGGCGAAGGTGAACGGCACGGCGCGCTACAGCATCGACGTGCACGTGCCGGGGATGGTCTACGGCGCGATCCTGCGCGAGCCCGTCGAAGGCGCCGGGCCGCAGCGCATCGACGACGCGGCAGCGCGCGAGATCGAAGGGGTGATCGGCATCGTGCGGCTCCGCTACGGCGTGGGCGTGCTCGCCGAGACGCCGTGGGCCGCATTCAAGGCGAAGAACGCACTCAAGGTGACCTGGGGAGGCCAGGCGCGCGGCTGGAGCCATTCCACGCAGGCGGGTTACGAGCGCTTCGCGGCGGTCGCGAGGAACGGGGGCACGAGGGGCGTTGCCTGGGAAACGAAAGGCGACGTGGCCGCGGCGCTGGCGAAGGCCGCGACGATCGTCGAAGGCGAGTACCGGGCCGAGTACGCGTATCACGCGCAGATGGAACCGCTCAATTCGGTGGCGGCGGTGTCCCCGGCGGGCGATTCCGTGGAAATCTGGGCCGGCACCCAGAGCCAGACGATCACCGTGGCCGCGGTCGCGCGCGCTCTCGGTATCGCCGAGAACCGGGTCAGGTTCCACGACATGCTGCTCGGAGGCGGTTTCGGGCGGCGGGGCAACCGCGACGTCGAGTTCATCGTCGACTCGGTCCTCATGTCGAAGGCCGCTGGACGGCCGGTGAAGGTGATCTGGACGCGCGAGGATGACGTGAAGAACGGGAGGTTCCGCCCGCTCTACGTCAACCGCATTCGGGCCGGGCTCGACGCTTCCGGCAGGCTCGTTGCGTGGCACCACCGGGTGGTTTGCGACGAGGTGCTCGCGTTCATGGATCCGGTTCGCTACGAGGCGTCGAAGGGCCGCGACAACATCGCGATGCGCGGCACCGAGCTGCCGACCTACGCCATCGCCGACCGGCTGTGCGAGGGCCTGCAGCAACCAACGGGCATGCGCACCAACCCGCTGCGCGCGATCGGCGTGGGCCAGAACAGCTTCGCGAACGAGGTTTTCATCGACGAACTCGCGGCGCGGCAGGGCGTCGATCCGGTGGACTACCGCCTGCGCCTTCTCGACAACACCCCGCTCGCCCGGCGCGCCCGCCGCGCGATCGAGGAGGCGGCGCGGATGGCGGACTGGAAGCGGAAGCGGGCGGGTCGCGGGCTCGGCTTTGCCTACCTCGATTACTCCGGGACCCAGGTCGCGGGGGTGGCCGAGGTCTCCGTCGATCGGGGCAGCGGCGCGATCCGCGTGCACGATTTCTGGTGCACGATCGATTGCGGGGTCATCGTGCAGCCGGACAACGTGATCGCGCAGACCGAGAGCTCGATCGTCTACGGGCTCGGGCTCGCGCTCTCCGAGCGCATCTCGATCGAGAACGGCACGGTGCGGCAGTCGAATTTCTTCGATTACCATGTGCCGCGCCAGCTCGACGTGCCGCGGATGCACATCCGGCTCATCCCGACGCGCAACCATCCGACGGGCGTCGGCCAGATGGCGACGCCGCTCGTTGCTTCCGCGGTCTCGAACGCCGTCTTCGCGCTGACCGGCGCGCGCCTGCGCGAGCAGCCGATGCTGCCCGACCGCGTCAGGGTTGCGCTGCGGGAGGGACGCCCGGCGCAGGCGTAGTCGGCGCAAGGCCCTGCGGGAGTCCCCGGGAGATGGGACCGGCCGGCCATTCGGACGACGCGGTAGCCGGGGCGCACGCCTCGCGCCGCGGACCCGGCGGCTTCAAGGCCTCTGCTTCTCGAAGCGCGGCAGCGCCGATATGTCGGCGGCCCACGGCTGCATCGAGCGGCACCAGCCCATCGATTGCGGCGGCAGTTCGTTCTTCTGGCGCAGCGTGCCGAGCCGCAAGCCGTGGATCTGCGGGTCGCTCACCGAGGTCGAGTAGAGCGAGGTGCCGCAATCGGGGCAGAAGCCGTGCGCGCGCTTCGTTCCGCTCTCGGCGGTCTTCACGTAGATCTTCGGCGTGCCCGCGAGCAGGCGGAAGCCGCCCTTCACCGTGCGCACGTTGGCGCGATAGGCCGCGCCCGAGAGCGTCTGGCAGTCGGTGCAGTGGCAAAGCGCCGAGGTGGCGGGATCGACCTCGGCCTCGAAGCGGATACCGCCGCAGTGACACGCCCCATCCACTTTCATGAGCGCCCTCCCCCGGTCGAGTTCGGAAAACCTGGCCCGGAATCGCTGATTCTATCGGCTTCCGCAGGATCGCGTGGCGGAAATGAAGCTAGAATTTCCGCATGAAGAAGACGCGGGTGCCGCGCTGCGACATCGTCCTGCTCGTGGACGAGGAAACCGGAGAGCGCGGCGCCTCGGGACGGTTCATCCCGGCGCCCCGGAGCGTGGAGGCGCGGGTGCTGCGCGAGATCAGGCGCCATCGGCGGCGGGTCGAGGTCGTGCCCTTCGCCCCGCCGGTGGCCGGGACGGTGGCGCGGCTCGCCGAGCTTGCGCCGCGCATGGTGTTCAATCTCACCGAGTGGGTGGAGGGCGACCGCAGCCTCGATGCGGCCATCGCGGGTCTGCTCGAAATGCTGAGGATCCCGTACACCGGCACGGGTCCGGACGGGCTCACGCTCGCGCGCGACAAGGTGCTCGCGCGCGACATCGTGGCCTCGCTCGGCGTTCCGGTGCCGCGCGCTTTTCCGATCGAATCGACGGGGCGGATCGGCGGCCTGCCGTTCCCTCTGATCGTGAAGCCGCGCCTGGGCGACGGATCGGACGCGGTGGCGCGCGGCTCCGTCGTCCGCAATGGGCGCGAGCTCCGCGAACGGGTGCGCGTGGCGCGGGCCCGCGCGGGCGGGCCCGTGTTGTGCGAGGAGTTCATCCCGGGACGCGATCTCTACGTCGGGTTGCTCGGCCGCGGCCCGCGCGTGCTCCCGCCGGTGGAACTCGTGGTGCGCGGCCGCGGCCGGGGCGCGCCCCGCATCGCGACGCGGCGCTTGAAGACCGATGCCCGCTACCGCAGCCGGTGGGGCGTGCACTATCGGCGGGCGTGGCTCGCGCCGGAGGTCGGGCGCGAGCTCGAGGCGGCGAGCCGGCGCATCTTTCACGCGCTGAAACTCCGCGACTACGCGCGGCTCGATTTCCGCCTCGCGCCGGACGGCCGCTGGGTTTTCCTGGAAGCCAATCCCAATCCCGACCTGCATCCCCAGTCGCTCAACCGGAACGGGTGCTTCTCCGGCGTGCCATACGGGACGCTCATCGCCGCCATCCTGGAAGGCGCCCGCGTCCGGGCGAGGCGACGAGTCTGATCCGAACGGGGGCGAACGGCGCGGCGCAGCGGGCCGGCTACCCGCTGGAGAGCGCGTGCCGGCCCGCCCTCCGTGTTGCCTGGGTGGATCGCGAGGTGGACAGGGTCCGGTGATGGGGTCAGACTAGCCCGCATGCCGCCTGCGTTTCGCCGCCATGCCGTCCTCGCCGCGCTGGGCGCCGCGACGGCGCTCGCGCCCGCGTGGGCGCCGGGGCAGGAGGGAGCCTCGCAGTTCGCCATGCTGGTGAAGTCCCGGCTGGTTCATTGCGCGTTCTACCGGGAATACGAGGTGGATCGCCGCAACGGCGATCACGTGCTGACGGAAGGGCGCTCGAACTCGCTCACGCACTTCCAGTCGATCCGGGACGGCCGGGCGAGCCAGATCTCCACGCGCATGGCCGGTTCGCGCGAGGTGCGCGTGATCGAGACCGCACGGTTCCTGCACTTCATCGACCGGATCGAGGGAATGTACCTGCTGACGACGGTCTACGGCTGTATCGATCGTGACGGCGGCGGCGTGTGCCTCACCTTCGGCGCCGTGCAGTCCCGCCACTTCGACGCGCGCGTCGTGCACGACCCCGACGCGGTGTACGAAGCCTTGAAGGACCTGTCCGATCCGGGCTTCTGCGACCACAGCTTCATCGGCGTCCAGGAAGCGTCGACCCGCCGCTGACCTCCCGGTAACCGGGTGCGCGCGCTCGTCGGCGGGAAACGGCGAACTGGTTGCGACGCACTGTAACGTCGCGCGAAGGGCCGCTACCTGCGCAAAGCGCGAAAGTGAGGCTGCCATCAGGGAGTCTGCTCTGCGACCGCGCCTGCATCGATGCCGTATGGACCGCCTGCTGCCCGCCTGCCTGATGCTGGGCTTGCTGTCGTTCCCGGCGCCCGCGGCCGAGATCCGGATCGAGCCCCGGATCGGCTTCCACGGCGTGTTTCAGCTTGGCCGTCCGTTCCCGGTGGCGGTAACGCTCGAGAGCGTCGGGGCTCCCGCCGACGGAGTGCTGGAAATCGAGGTCTGGAAACGCGGCGCGGTCCAGGGCGGTGCGCCTTACCCGATGCGCTACCGCCGCGACGTGTTCCTCACCGCGCGTTCGCGGCGGACGGTGCAGTTTACCGTCGAGCCCGACCTGCTGAGCCGACCGCTCGGCATCCGCTTCACGAGCGCGGCGGCGAGTGCGTCGCGGGAAGTGGACCTGCGTCGCCATTTTTCTCCCGCTCCGGTCATCCTGTCCGTGGGCGAGGGCGGCGCGGTGCCGCTTGCCGCGCTCACGGCGTCGTTCACCAACCGGATCGTGGCGCTCGGCCTGGCGGAGCTGCCGCCGGAGGCGCGCGCGCTCTCCGGCGTGTCCCACCTGGTTCTCTACGATCAATCGCTGCGGGAGCTCTCCCGCGTGCAGCTGCTCGCGCTCGATGCCTGGCTCGCGGCGGGCGGCAGGATGGTGGTGATCGGCAGCCTGAACTTCAAGCTCTACCAGGAGCCGCAACTCGAGCGGTACCTGCCCGTGCGGGTGACCGGGGTGGGCCGCACGACGTTCGCTCCGGAAGGCGGGGCGGGCGCGAGCGCTGCCGTCGCCGGCGCCTGGGTCCAGAGCGCGACCGTGCTCCGGGGCCGGGTCCTCGCGCGCGCGCAGGGCATGCCGGTGCTCGTCGAAAGCGACTGGGGCAGGGGCAAGGTGGTCTACCTCGCGCTCGACGCGGGCCGGCCGCCGCTCGCGGCCTGGAGCGGCCTGCCGCGGCTCGTGCAGGGGTTGCTGGCGCCCTACGGGGAGGACAACCCGGTACCCCGCCCGCAGTGGAACGAGGCAGTATTCTCCCGGCTCCTGCTCGATCCCTGGTTCGTCGCCTCCTACATTCCCACGCGCGCGCTGTTCTTCGCGATCCTCGGTTATCTCGCCGTGCTGGTGGCGCTCGTGCGGCTCTGGCAACGGCGGCGCATCGCGTGGCCCGCGCTCGCCGCGGCGTCGTGCGGCTGGGCGCTCTGCGCCGCGGTGGGCGGGCACCTCTATTTCGGCCGCGGCGGCGGGAAGCCGGATGGCGTTCTCATCGAGGCGACCGTGATGGATCATGCGGGCGACGGTTACGTCGAGGCACAAACCGGCCTCGCGCTCTTCTCGACGCAGCCGCGCGAACTGAGCCTCGGTTTCGGGCACGGCTGGCTCGAACTCATGTTGCTCGCCGCGCCGGGGCCCGCGCACGACGATCGATCCGTGGCGTATCGACACGATGGCGGCGTCACCCGCGTGCAGGTGCCGGTGCCGGCGTGGGGCTACCGGCTCCTGCGTGCCCGCGCGATGGAGCGCATGGGAGTGAGCACCGAGATCGAGCAGCGGGACGGGCAGGTGCTGCTCACGGTGCGCAACCAGGGCGCGGCGGACCTCGCTGACTGCCACGTGGCGGCGCCGGGCGTTGATGCGCGGCTGGGCGACCTGCCCCGCGGCGCGAGCTGGACGAAGCGGGTCGCGCCCGGCGCGGAGATCGCCGGCAACGCGCGCGATCCCGCGCCGGGCACCGACGCAATTCTCCCGCGCGGGCTGGCGTTTCGCGAGCGCGCCCACGATATCCTGTTCCACGATTCGTTCTTCCCGAGGGACGCAACGGGTGCGGCGTGGCGCGGCCGCGCGGCGGTATTCTTCTGCTGGATCGGCAATCCCCGGTCGCGGGTCGAACCCGGCGATCCCGGCATCCTCGTGCGCGCCCACGCGCTCTACCGGGCGATCGTCGCCCTTCCCGTGCCGGAGGAGGAATGAATCCCGTGCTGCGCGAGCACCTCGAAGTCTCGTTCGGAGAAGGGCGCGGCCTGCCCGCCTACTTCCATGTTCTCGCCGGTCTCGCGCTGATCCAGTTCCTGGCGCTGTGCACGCCGTTTCTCGGCGTACAGGTGTGGAGCGGGGCGGGCCATCTCCTGACGGTGTGCGCATCGCTCGCCGTGCTGCTCGTCCTCTACTGCACGCTGCGGGTGGCGAACCGGGAATACGCTCCGTCGCGTTTCAGAACGGTCGAGTACTGGGTGCGCGAGCGCGGCGAGTCTCCCGGGACCGTGGCGCGCGGCGAGGTCGCGTTCCTCGCGGTGCACGCGGCCGGCGCCACGCTGCTCGTCGCGCCCCTCTTGGCGTGGGCCGCGGCGATCGCGCACGTGCCCGCGCCCGCGCTGGCGGCCATCCTCGCGCTCATCCCCTTCTATGCCCTCTGCTACGGGGTGTGGGGCCTCGTGGTGCTGGCGCTGTGGGAGCACGACGCGGACGCGCGCGAGGTGATCGTGCGCAGCTTCGTCGTCGGCGCGCTGATCGCGCCAATGGCACTCTACCTGCCGCTCAACCCGGTCGCCTACGTGTTTGCCCTGGCCGGGCAGCAGGCGCCGGCCGCGCTCGGGCTTGCCGCGGGACTGGAGTGGCCCCCCGGTATCGCCAATATCGTGTTTCACCTGGCGCTCGGCGGTACCGGTCTCGCCGCCCACCGCTGGGCGCTCGGGCGGGTGCGCTGACCGTGGACGCCGAGAGGGACGGGTTCGCGGCCCGGGTTGCCGGGCTGCTCGGCTGGGAGAAGCGCAAGCGGCGCGAGAGTGCCGTCATCGCCGCGCTCGCGTATGCGTTTCTCGCGGCGCTCGCGGTGCCGCTCGTCGTTGCCATTCCGCGGGGCTGGGCGTGGACCGCGCCCGTCGCGTGCTTTGTGCTGCTCGCCCCGTGGTTTCTCCATGCGCGGCGCTGGCGCGAGCGCGATACCGTGCGCGCGCTCGCGTCCCTCGACCGGGCACTCGGGCTCGACGAACGCGTGACCACCGCGTGGGATCTCGTGCGGCGGGGCGAAACGATGGCCGTGGCGCGGCTGGTGTTGCGCCAGGCGGGCGAGCGGGTGAAAGACGCCGACGTGCGCGAGCTGTTTCCACGAAAGTGGGACCGCCATGCGGTTCTGCTGCCGCTGCTCCTCGCGCTGTGGCTCGCGCTGCATTTCTTCGAGGCGCGCTTCCAGCACGAGGCGCCCGCGACGACGCCCGCGCCATCGGTCGCCCGCGAGCTGCGCGAGCTCGCGCGCCGGTTGCAGGAGAAGGCGCGCGGCGAGGGCCTGCCGCGGACGCTCGAAGCCGGGCGCGCGCTCGAACGGATCGCGCAGCAGGGCATCGATGCCGGGACCTCGGACGAGGAATTCCGGCGCGGGCTCGCGGGAGTGCGCGGGAAAATGGCCGCCGCGAGGCAGGCAGCGGGCGAGGCGCCGTTCGGCGCGGGTGCGAGCCGCCGCGAACTCGAGGATCTCAGGGGCGAAGTGGAGGCTGCGCGCGAACGCGCCGCGACGGCCGGCGGCGGAGAGGAAGCGCTGCAGGACCTCCTCGCTGGCCTGAATCAGCTTCGCCGGCAGTGGGACCGGCAGGAGCGCGGCGGGCGCAGGCTCGCCCGCGAGGATCTGCAGGCGTTCCTCGACAAGCTGGAGCAGCGGGTCGGCGCCGAACTCGATCGGCGCGCGCTCATGGAAACCGAGCAGCGTCTGGAAGAGCTTGCGCGGGGCGGGACCGCGGAGGCGGGCGACGCGCCGGGGCGTCCCGGACGCCAAGGCGGGAGGGATGGCCCGGGAGACGGGGCGCGCGAGCGCAACGCCGCCTCCACCGCGGGGAAAGAGCCCGCGGGCAGTGCGGGCGCCGCCTCGCCGCCGCCGCCGCTTGCGCAGGGCGGCGGGCCTTCTCGCCTGAAGGGCGTGATCGGCCGGGGCGAGACGAGCAGTATCGAGTTCAAGGGCAATCCGCTTCCCGGGCGAAGCGAAGTTCCCCGGGACGAAGTGCTGGCCGCGTACCGGCGCCAGGCCGAAGCCGAGCTTGGCACCGAGACGATACCCGCGGGCATGAAGGACGCGATCAGGGCTTATTTCATGTCGCTCGACCACGCGAACTGAAGAGGATGCGATGACCGAAGGCAGCGAGACCGTGGCGGATATCGAGGCCCGCATGGAGCGCGCGCGCGGCGCGTTCGCGCGGTTGAAGGCCGAAATGGCGCGGGCGATCGTCGGCCACGAGGCGCTCGTCGAGCACGTGTTCATCGGCCTCGTGTGCGGCGGTCACTGCCTGCTCGAGGGCGTCCCGGGTCTCGGCAAGACGCTGCTGGTGCGCAGTCTCGGCGAAGTACTCGGGCTGAGTTTCTCCCGGGTGCAGTTCACGCCGGACCTCATGCCGGCGGATATCACGGGGACGAATCTTCTCGCCGACGACGCGTCGGGGCGAAAGGTGTTCGAGTTCCAGCGCGGCCCGATCTTCGCCAACATCGTGCTCGCGGACGAGGTGAACCGCGCGACACCCAAGACCCAGTCGGCGCTGCTGGAAGCGATGCAGGAGGCGAGCGTCACGGTGGGCGGCAGGAGCCATCGCCTGGACAATCCGTTCATGGTGCTCGCCACCCAGAATCCGCTCGAGATGGAGGGCACCTATCCCCTGCCGGAGGCGCAGGTGGACCGGTTCTTCTTCAAGCTGGTGCTCGCGCAGCCCGGCCGCGAGGAACTCGCCCGCATCGCCGATTTCACCACCGCGGGCCCGCCGGCGCCGTTGCGGCAGGTCCTGGACGGCGCGGCCATCCTCGAAATCCGCCGCTGGGTGCGCGAGACCCCGCTCGCCGACGCAGTGAAGGATTATGCCGTGCGCCTCGTGCTCGCCACCCGTCCCGGCCGGGAGGCGGGCGAGGCCGGGGTGGAGCTTGCGCGCCGCTACATGCTCTACGGCGCGAGCCCGCGCGGGCTGCAGAGCCTGATCCTCGGGGGAAAGGCGCGGGCGCTGCTCGCGGGGCGGCCCAACGTGTCGTTCGATGACATCCGGTCGATGGCGACGCCGAGCCTGCGCCATCGGCTCATCGTGAATCTCGAGGCGGATGCCGACGGCATCGGCCCGGAGGCGATCCTCGCCGAGGTCGTGCGGCGCGTGCCGGAGGCGCCGTGACACCGTTCTTCGACGCCGAGTTCCTGCGGAAGCTGGAACGCCTGCGCCTGCGGGCGCGACGCATCGAGTGGGCGGGGGTGAAGGGCGAGCACGCGGCCTCGCGCAAGGGCCACAGCCTGGAGTTCTCGGATTACCGGCGCTACCAGCGCGGCGACGACCTGCGCTACGTGGACTGGAACATCTACCGCCGCCTCGACCGGCTGCTGCTGAAGGTGTTCACGGCGGAGGAGGAGATGAACATCTACCTTCTCGTCGACGCGAGCGGCTCGATGGACGCCACTGGCGCGCTCCCCGCGTCCGGCGCGGCGAAGATCGACTACGCGAAAAAGGTCGCCGCGGCGATCGGCTACGTAGGGTTGCGCAATCACGACCGGGTCGGCGGCGCGGCTTTCGCTGCCGCGCTGCAGTCGCCGCTCAAGCCCGGGCGCGGGCGCGCGCACATCCTGCGCCTGTTCGCCTTCCTCGCGGGCTTGCCGTGCGGCGGGCCGACCGATCTCGCCGCCGCGATACGCCGTTTCACCGCCGTGTTCCCGCGGCCTGGCCTCGCGGTTCTGGTGAGCGATCTGCTCGATCCGCCGGGCTGGCGCGCCGCGGTCGAGGAGCTAGCGCGCAGAAGGCACCAGGTCCTGGTGATCCATGTGCTCGACGAAGCGGAGATCGAGCCCGCCGTCGCGGGCGACCTGTCGCTCGTTGACGCCGAGTCCGGGCGCGAGCGCCGGCTGTTCGTGGACGCGGCGCTCGCGCGCCGCTACCGGGAGCAGATGGCGCGCTACCTGGGCGAAATCGAGTCGGCCTGCGCGAATCTCGGGATCGACTACCTGCGCACCACGACGCGCGTTGCCTTCGACGACTTCGTGCTGAAGGCGCTGCGCCAGGCGGCGAGCGTGAGCTGAACCATGCTGTGGGGCATGCCATACGCGCTTTTCGCGTTGCTCGCGGCGGTGCCCCTCATCGTGTTCCTGCACGGCCGCAGGCCGGGGGGGCGAAGGGTGCGCACGACCGCGCTCTTCATCTGGGAGCGCGTCCTGAACGAGCGGCCGCTCGCGACGCGGCTCGGCTGGTTCCTGCGCCGCAACCTCCTCCTCGTCCTGCAGCTCCTCGCCGCGGTCCTGCTGGTCGCGGCGCTCGCGGAGCCGGCGCTCACCCGGTTTGGCGCCTCCCCCGGCGACACCGTCGTCGTCATGGATCTCACCGCCAGCATGAAGGCCCGGGGCACCGCCGGCACGCGCTTCGACGCCGCGCGCCGTGAATTCCTGTCGCTCGTCGACGCGCTGCCCGCGGGCGGCAGGATGATGCTGATCGGAGCGGGCGCCGAGTTCCGCCTGATCGTGCCTTTCACCGGCGACCGGCAACGGCTGCGGGAGGCGGGCCGCGAGCTCGCCCCCTCCGATGCCGCCGGCGCGGTGAAGGACGCCGTCCTGCTCGCCCATGCGTTCCTGCGCAAGGGCGATCGCGACCGGATCGTCGTCATCAGCGACGGTGCGTTCGACGGCGCGGAGGAACTTGCCCGGGAATCCGCGCGGGTGCGCCTGATCCCGGTTCGCGGCGGCACGCAGAACGTCGGCATCGTCTCGCTCGCGCTCAGGCGCCGGCCGGAGGGCGCGGGGCGCCACGAGGTGATGGCGCACGTGCGCAATTTCGGCACGGCCGCGGTGCGCGTGCCGCTCACCATCTCGCTGGGCTCGACGCTCGTTGCCCGCGAGGAACTCGTCCTCGAACCCGGCGCCCGGCGCGTGATCGTGCGTCCCTGGAAGGGCGATCCCGCCGGGACGCTCGTCGCCGCCCTCGAGATCGACGACGATTTCGCCACCGACAACCGCGCGGTACTCACGACGGGGGCCGCGCCGCCGCTGCGACTGCTCTACGTCGGCCCCGGCAACCCCGCCCTCGCGCGACTGCTGCGGGTATTCCCCGACGTGCAGTTCAGCGCCGTGACCGACTGGGAGGAAGTCGCCGCGCGGGGCGAGGCCGGGCGGGCGGGCGGCGGCTACGATGCGATCATTTTCGACCGTGTCGCGGTGCCCGAGCTCACCGAGGGCAACGTGATCCTCGTCAACACGACGGCGCCGAACCTGCCGCTTGGCGTCCTCGGCGAGGCGCGGAACCCGCGCGTCACCGGGGCGCTGGCGCGGCACCCGGTGACCGCCGGTGTCAATCTCGCCGACCTCGCCGTGCGCGCCGCGCTGCGCGTATCGGCGCAGGGCGAGAGCGTGGTGCTGGCGCGGGGGACGGACGGCCCGCTCCTCGTGGCTTTCGAACGGGCGAGGCTGCGGGCACTTTTCATCGGTTTCGACCTCGCGGCCTCCGATCTCCCCTACCGCGTGGCGTTCCCGCTACTGTTCCACAACGCCTTCGAGTGGTTCCGGCCGGGGCGTGGCGAGTTTCCCGCGGAGAGCGCGCGCGCCGGCGCCGCCTTGCCGCTCTTCGCCGCGCCCGGTGATCGCGAAGTCGAGGTGACCACGCCGTCGGGCCGGAAGGAGAAGCTGGCGGTGAGCGCGAACCCGCTTGTGTTCGGCGATACCCTGGAGGCGGGGGTCTACGCCTACCGGAGCGCCGGGCGCGAAGGACGGTTCGCGGTCAATCTGTTCGACGAGGCGGAATCCGATATCCGGTCCCGCATCGGCTCCGCGGCCACCGGCGAACCCGCCGGGGAGCCAGGCGAAGGCGGCGCGAACGGGGGCCTCGAGCTCTGGCCCTTCCTGCTCCCGGCGGTGCTTCTCCTCTTCCTCGTCGAGATCGCGTTCGCCCGCCGCGCGGGGCTCGCGGCGCTGCCCTTCCTGTTGCGCGCCGCCGCGCTCGCCACGCTCGCCGCGGCCTGCGTGAATCCGCGGATGTTCCGCGGCGGCGAGGCGCTCGACGTCATACTGAGCGTCGATGTCTCGCGCAGCGTGGGGCAGGAGGGGACGGACATGGCGCGCGGCCTGCTGGACGAGGTGCGCCGCGTGAAGGGCGCGGACACCCGCACCGGGTTGCTGACGTTCGCGCGCACGCCGGAATGGGAGTTCCTGCCGCGGCGCGAGCTTCCGCCGGCGGAGCCCGCCGCGCGCCTCGACCGCGATGCAACCGATCTTCAGTCGGCGCTGCGCGCGGCGCTCGCGCAGCTCGGCGAGGGGCGCGAAGGCAGGATCCTCGTGGTCTCGGACGGCAACGAGAATCGCGGTTCGAGCGCCCGCCTGGTGCCGCTCCTGCGCTCGCGTGGAACGCAGGTCTGGACGCTGCCCGTGAATCTCGCGCGCGGGCGCAACGAGGTCTTCGTGAGCGAGCTTGCGCTGCCCGGCCGGGTGGACAGCGCCGAGGCGTTCCCGGTGTCGGGAAGGATCGAGAGCCTGCGCGCCGCTCCCGCCCGCGTCACGCTGCTGCGCGACGGCGTTCCGGTCGGCGAGCGCGAGCTCGCGCTGCGGGCGGGCACCAACGAGGTCGGCTTCGGCGACAGCCTCGGCGAGCGCGGTAGCCATGGTTACGAGCTCGTGGTCGAGGCGCAGGACGACACTTTCGCCGAGAACAACCTCCTGCAGGGCGTCGTCGAAGTGAGGGGTCCGCCGCGCGTGCTGCTCGTCTCCTCCGAGCCGGAGAGCCAGCGCTTCCTCGCCCGCGCGCTGCGGGTTCAGGGCTACGCCGTCGTGGAGTCGGCGCCGGAAGCGAGCACCTTCGCGCTGCCCGAACTCGCCTCGTACGACCTCCTGGTGCTGGATAACGTGCCGGCATTCCAGCTGACGCACGCCAAGATGGAGAACGTCGAGACCTACGTCCGCGATCTCGGCGGCGGCCTGCTGGTCGTGGGCGGCTCGCGCAGCTACGGGGCCGGCGGCTATCTCCGCACGCCGCTCGAGCGCGTCCTGCCGGTCGACATGCGGCCCCCGGCGCGTCTCGACCTGCCGCACGTGGCACTCGTGTTCGTCATCGACAAGTCGGGCAGCATGGGCGTGGGCGCGGAAGGCGGCACCAAGCTCGATCTCGCGAAGGCGGCGGCGATCGCGGCCGCGGACATCATGAATCCCGCCGACCAGATCGGCATCCTCTCGTTCGACGCGGCGTGGAACTGGACGGTGCCCTTCCGGCGCGTCGGCAGGGGCGAGTGGGTGAGCGGCAGCTTCGCGGCGCTGCGCTCCGACGGCGGGACGGACCTCTACAAGGCGATGGTCGAGGCGCGGCGCGCGATCCTCGAGAAGGACGCCGCGGTGAAGCACGTCATCGTGCTCTCGGACGGGCTTGCCGAGAAGGCGGACTTTCAGCCGCTCGTCCGGGAACTGGCGGCGGCCGGCGTCACCGTGTCGACGGTGTCGGTGGGAGAGGACGCCGACTCGAAGCTGCTGGCGGAGATCGCGCGCGAGGGCCGGGGCCGCGGTTACGTCGCCGTCGATCCGCAGCTCGTTCCGCGGATCTTCACCGCCGAGACGCTGCTCGTCTCGCGCGATCTCCTGATCGAGAAGACGGTCGCGCCGCGGCTGGCGGCGGGGGCCGGGCCGCTCCGGGGTATCGCGCCCGACACCCTGCCGGCGCTGCGCGGCTACGTCCTCACCTACCCCAAGCCGCGCGCGGAACGCCTCATGAGCGCGGGCGAGGATCCGCTGCTCGTCTCTTGGCGCTACGGACTCGGCCGGGTCATGGCGTTTACCTCCGATTTGAGCGGGCGCTGGGGCAGGGACTGGGCGGCGTGGCGGGGACTGCCCCTGTGGGCAGGACAGATCGCGCGCGTCACGATGCGGCGCACGCTCGAGAGCGGCGTGCGCGCCGAGTTTCATGCCGAGGGCGGCGCGGTGCGGATCGTGGCGGACTTCGTTTCGGGCGAGGGCGGCTTCGTGAACGAGTTGAAGCTGCATGCGAGGATCGCGGGGCCCGATCGCACGACACAGCACGAGGCCCTGCTCCAGAGCGCGCCGGGGCGTTACGAGGGGACGTTCGCTCCGGCCGGTCGCGGCATCCACCTCGTGACCCTCTTCGCGGAGGGCGGCGCGGCGGAGGCGCCCTCCGCCGTGGTGACCATTCCCTATGTCGCGCCGTACCCGGGCGAGTACCGCGAACTCAGGCCCAACCTCGCGTTGCTTGCCCGTCTCGCGGCGGAGACGGGTGGCGAGACGCTCGATCCGGACGATCCGGCGGCGGGGCTGCGCCGCCTCTACACGCCGTCGCCCGGCCGTGCCTCGCGGGGCAGCGACAGCTGGCGGGCCCTCGCGGGTGTGGCGCTGCTCCTCTTTCTTGCGGACCTCGTGGCGAGAAGTTCGCCGCGACGCGCGCGTCCTTCGGCGCGCTCGCGGCCGCGGGAGGAAGGCGAGGCCGCCGGTGAAAGCCGCTCAGCGGCGGCTTAAGGGGCGTTCACGGCCCCGTTTCGCCGGGTCTCCCACCACTTCCTGAGCCAGCCGCTCGTGCCGCCCAGCGCGACCATCTCGCGCAGCGCCTGCGGCAGCGGCGGGTACTCGCGCGTCACGCCGCGCGTGTGGTTCACGAAGAGTCCGGTCGAGAAATCCACTTCGAGTTCGTCGCCGGTCTCGCAGGTGCCGCTCGCCCCGGGGCAATCGGTCATCGTGGGCAGGCCCACGCCGATCGCCGCGCGATAGGCGAGGAACGGCATGGATTCGCAGACGAGGCCGAGCCCCAGCGCCTGCATGGCAATGTAGCCGTTCATCTTCGGTCCCATGCCGAAGTTGCGGCCCGCGACGATGATGTCGCCCGGCCGGGCGCGAGCGTGAAAGCCCGGGTCGGTTTCCTCGAACAGATGCGCAACGAGATCCTTCGGGTCGAAAAAGCGTCCCGCGATGAAGCTGTTGGGGATGACGCCGCCGGCGTGGGGAACGTCATGGCCGAGGCGGTAGCAGCGGCCCGCGAGGCGCCAGTGGAATTCGCTCATGCTGCAACCCTCCGTGACCGGGGACCGGAGGCGGGCAACCCGGGGCCCAGGACCGGGTACGGGGGACCGGAATGCATCTCAACGCCCGTGTCGCCGCTCATCGAGCAGTACCCGGGGATCGGTGATCCGGCCCGTCACGGCGGAAGCGGCGACGGTGGCCGGGCTGCCGAGGTAGATTTCGGCGTCTTTCGCCCCCATGCGGCCGGGCGCGTTGGCGGTGGCGGTGCCGATCGAGACTTCGCCCGAGTGCAGGAGTCCCATCCGGCCGCTCGCGCACGGCCCGCAGCCCGCCGGCAGCACGAACGCCCCGGCTTCCTGGAACACTTCCAGCAGGCCCTCGCGCCGCATGCGGTGCGTCGAATCCTCGGAGCCGGGCGTGACGAGCAGGCGCACGCCGCCGGCGACGCGGCGCCCGCGCAGGATGTCCGCCGCGACTTCCAGGTCCTCGTACATGCCCGAGCCGCACGAGCCGATGAAGGCGTGATCGACGGGCGTGCCCGCCACCCCGGCGAGATCCACCGCGCGGTGCGGGCCGCCCGGGAGCGCGACCTGCGGCTCGAGGCGGGACACGTCCATCTCGACGCACGCGTCGTAGTCCGCGTCCGGATCGGGATATACCGGCGTGAACGGCCGGGTCGCGCGCTCGCGCGCCCATGCCACGATCGACTCCGAGGGCGGAAAGAAGACGCCGATCGCCCGCATCTCGGTGGGCGTGCTGCACAGGGCGACGCGCTGTGCGAGGGTGAACGCATCGAGATCGCCGGCGAACTCCAGCACGCGGTAGTCGATGTCCACGCCGAAGGCGCCGCCGGGCGCGAGGTGCCTGCCGATCAGGTAGCCGAGGTCGCGGCCGTAGACGCCGGGCGGAAGCCGCCCCCGTATGGTGAGTTTCACGGTTCTCGGCACCAGCGTCCACGTCGTGCCGGTCGCGAGCACGCTCGCGATGTCGGCGCCGACGCGGATCGCGAGCGCGCCGATGCCGCCCGCATTCGTGCAGTGGCGGTCGTTGTCGAAATAGAACGTCCCGGGCAGCACGATGCCGCGCTCCATGGGGAAGATGTGGCCGTGCCCGCCGCGCCCGGCGTCGTAGAAATGCCTGACGCCCCATGCCCGGGCCGCCTTGCGGTTGAACGCGCCGCGCGCGACGGCGCGCTCGTTCAGGTACACCACGTCGTGGTCGGTCACCATCAGCACGCGGTCCGGGTCGAACAGGCGGTCGATGCCGAGCGCGTCGAGGGTCTCCTTGGCGCCCATCACCACGCCGTCGTGGATCATCGCGAAATCGACCGCCGGGTGGACGATGTCGCCGGCGCGGGTGGCGGCAAGCCCGCTGGCGCGGGCGAGGATCCTTTCGGCCGCCGTCAATCCCATCGCGCGAGTATACGTGACCGGCATGCTATAGTCGCGAAGCCCGCCGGGGCGCGATCCGCGCGCCGGCCGGATTCGCGAAAGGAACGCGCATGTCGGCACTCAGGACGATCGTTGCGGCCGCGTTCCTCGCCACGGGCGCCGCCGCCGGGGCGGCCGCCGCGCAGCAGTGGAAGCCGGAGAAGGCGGTCGAGATCATCGCGCCCTCCGGCCCGGCAGGCACCACCGACCGCACGGCGCGCGTGATCGCCCGCATCGTCCAGAAGTACCGGTTCGTCGAGGTGCCGGTGAACGTCGTCAACAAGCCCGGGGGCAGCGGCACCATCGGCTACAACTACCTCCACCAGCACTCCGGCGATCCCCATTTCCTCATCATCGGCACGAGCGGCTCGCTCAGCAACTACATCGTGGGCACGGTCCCTTACAACCACAACGACTTCACCGCCGTGGCGATGCTCTTCGACGAGTGGATGAGCATCAACGTGCAGGCCGGCTCGCCGATGAAGAACGGGCGCGAGTTCATGGAACGGATCCGGAAGAACCCGGAGGGGCTGCCGATCGGCATTTCCACCAGCCGCTCCGGCGGCAATTTCACCACGCTCATGACGGTGCTGCGCACCGGCGGCGTGGACATCAGGCGCGTCAAGACGGTCATCTTCCAGGGCGGGGGCGCGACCACGCAGGCGCTGCTCGGCGGTCACGTCGAGGTCGTCAATACCGGTCCCGGCAACATGGTCGAGTTCCTGCGCGCGGGGAAGCTTCGCACCCTCGGCATCTCGGGACCCTCGCGCCTGTGGGGGCCGTTCGCCGACGTTCCCACCTGGGTCGAGCAGGGTGTCAAGGCCGTCGCGGGAAGCTGGCGCGGCATACAGGGAACGAAGGGGATGAGCGCGGCGCAGCTCGCGTTCTGGGACGGCGTCTTCCGCAGGATCGTCCAGACCGAGGAGTGGAAGCAGGACCTCGAGTCGAACTTCTGGGTGAACGCCTACGCGCCGGCCGCCGAGGCGAAGCGGATCTTCGACCGCGAGTTCGACGAATACAAGGTCATGCTGACCGAGCTCGGGATGGCGAAGCAGTAGGTTTCGTTTCGCCGGCGCGGCGCGGGTAGCGCGGAGACGCCCCCGGAGCCGGTATCGGCGCCGGCCCCGTCACGCCGGGTACTCCGGAAATCGCGGGTGCTCGTGGGGCTCCAGGTACCACGGTGATTTCGAGCCCCAGAAGATGCTGTTCTGCGGGCGCTCGCCGGGGTCGCCGTCGAGGATGCCCGCCGGGATCAGCCAGTCGCCGCGGCCGGGCACTTCGTGCGGCACCCGCGTGCCGCAGGTCCCGCAGAACCAGACGGCGAAGCGCTCCGCGCCGGGCAGCCTGAAGCGCTTCACGGCGGCCTCCCCTGCGAGCCACCCGAACTGCGCCTTCGGAACGAATATGTTCGACGCATGCGCGGAGCCCGAGGCCTTGCGGCAGCGCGAGCAGTGGCAGTAGCGGAAGGCGGAGTAGGGCGGTGCGATCTCGAACTTCACGGTCCCGCACAGGCAGCTTCCCCGGACGCTGGCGTCGGCCATGTCGATGTCCTCCTGGTGATGAACGATGGGCGATGGATGAATCGCGATCGGTGCTGGTCCGCGGGGCCCGGCGTGCGGCCATGGCCACGCGCTCCACGTCAGTGTTTCTGCCCCTGCTGCTGTTGCTGCTGTTCCTGCTGCAGCGCCGCGATGACGCGCTGGCGCTTGACCTCGATCTCCTTCGCGAACCCGGGGTGGCGCTGCTCCACGAAGCCCGTGGCGAGCCCGAGCTTGAGCAGCGCGACCGCGAAGGTCGCGGAGAGGTCGTCGAGATCGGGACTTTTCTTCGCGAGGAGGATCGCCTCGATCGTCTCGTCGAAGAGCTGGTCCATCGCGTCGTTCAGTTCCGGGTCAAAGAGCTTGGTCATGGGTCTCGCTACTCCGGTCATGAGTGATCGGTGTTCGTGAGCGGTGAAGCTTCCGGCGCAGTCCGGCTGTCGCGCCCCGCGCTCCGCCGCCGCGGAAGGATCGCGGATCGCCGATCACGTCCTTCTTCGTGCCAGCGCCTCCGGGTTGACGATACTCACCGGTCGTCCGGACAGGAAAGCCGATATGTTGTCGAACGCCTGGCCGAAATAGCTCTCGTAGGTATCCTGCGTGAGCCATGCCGTGTGCGGCGTGCACAGGACGTTGTCCATCTTCAAGAGCGGGTGCTCGCCGTTCACCACGGGCTCGTTCTCGTACACGTCCACCGCGGCGTAACCGGGCCGTCCCCCGCGCAGCGCGTCGACCAGTGCGTCGGGCGCGACCAGCGCGGCGCGCGCCGTGTTCACGAAGAGGGCGGTCGGCTTCATGCGGGCGAGATCCGCCGCCGTGACCGCTCCGCGCGTCGCCTCCGTCATGCGCAGCAGCACGCACAGTACATCGGCCCGCTCGAAGAGTTCTTCCTTCGAGGCCGCCGGCTCGTAGCCGGCGCAACGTGCCGCGGCGAGCGAGGCCTCGCGCCCGTGCACCAGCACCCGCATGCCGAAGCTCGCGCCCGTCGCGGCAACGAGCACGCCGATCCTGCCGAGGCCGTAGATGCCGAGGGTCCGGCCATGGAGGGATCCGCCGAACGAGGCGCGCAGGCCGCCGCGCTTCATGAGCGCCGTCTCCTCGGGTATGCGCCGCAGCGAGGAGAGGATCAGCGCCCAGGTGTGCTCGGATACCGTGTGCGGCGAATCGTGCGTGCCATGCGCGACCGGGATGCCGCGCTCGGTGCATGCCGCGACATCGATGTGATGGGTGCTGCGCCCCGTCTGGCTGATGAGCGCAAGGCGCGGCAGCCGCTCGATGATCTCGCGCGTGTAGCGGCTGCGCTCGCGTATGGGCACGATCACCTCCGCGTCGCGCAGGCAAGCGATGAGCCGTTCCGGGGCCGGTGCGACCTCGCGGGAGATGCGCACGTCGTGCCCGGAAAGCCGCGCGAGGCAGGCGAGGCCCGCCACGCGGTCGTGGTAGTCGTCGGGGATGGCGACGATCATGACCGATTCTAGCAGTCTGGCCAAACGCCCGCGCCGCCGCTACAGTGGCGGGCATCTGTCCACCGGGCGTGGCATTCGTGGAACGGGAGAGCCCCGAGTCGCTCGAAAGGTACGGCAGGATCAGCATCCGGCGCGCGCTGCTCACGCGGATGGTGAGCTTCATCGTGCTCACGTTCGCGCTCTTCTCGGCGGCGCTCTATTACCTGGTGATCCGTCCGGCGGCCGCCGAGCTCGCCGCGGCCGAGATGGTGCGCGCCTCGGCGCAGGTCGGGTCCCGTTTCACGGCGCTCGTCGAGCAGATCGAGCGCGTCGTGCTGACGGCACGCGACCTCGGCACGGGGGGCGAATACGACGTATCCGATCCCGCCGACTTCCGGCGCCTCTTCGAGCCCTTCCTTCGCAACCGCCCCGGCATCAGCGCCGCGATCGTGGCCGACCCGCATGGGCGCGCGCTCCATCTCGCGCGCGAGCGGGAGGACGAGTGGCAGTTGTGGATTACCGATCCGGCGCGCTGGGGTGGGCGGCGCAAGGGGGTGAAGTCGATCGCGGGGCGTGACACGGAGGAGTGGTCCGAGCGCGAGTACGACCCGCGGCAGCGGCCGTGGCACATCGGCGCCATGGTCGCGCAACGCGAGAACGAGGTCTACTGGACCGAGCCCTACGTTTTCTTCGCGAGCCGGGAGCCGGGCATCACCGCTTCGATCCGCTGGCGCGCCCCGGGCTCGCCGGAGGCGATGGTCGTCGCTTTCGACGTGAAACTGCTCGACCTCTCGCGCTTTACCTCCCGGTTGAAGGTTGGCGAGCGGGGCCGCGCCGCGCTGCTGACCGACGACGGCAGGCTGATCGGCGCGCCCGCACACCCGGGCATTCGCGGCGAAGAGGACATCAAGCGTGTCATTCTCCGGACTCCCGCGGAGAGCGGGTTTCCCGTGATCGCCGCGGCGCTGGCGCAATGGGAGCACGCGGCGCGTCCTTACGGGCGAGTGGATCGAGTCGCCGTCGGTGGCGAAACATGGTTCGCGCGATTCGAGTCGGCGCGGATCGGCAACGGGCACGTGATCGTCGCCTCGGTGGCGCCCGCCGGCGAGTTTCTCCCGGCCTCCTCCCGCGATCTCGTCGCGACCTTCCTCGCGATACTCGCCGCCGTGATCGCGCTCGGCGTCTACTCGGCCGCGCGGCTCGCCCGCGGGGTGAGCCTGCCGCTCGAGGGGCTGGTGGGCGAGAGCCGGCGCATCGCCGGCATGAACCTCGAGCACCCGAGCGCCATCCGTTCGCGCCTGACCGAGGTCATGGCGCTGGTCGCGACCCAGGAACGCATGCGGGTCGCGCTGGCGGACTCCATGACCGAGCTCGCGCGCGCGAACCGCGAGCTCGAGGCGCGGGTCGCGCAGCGCACGCGGGAGCTCGCCGAGCGCGAGGGTTTTTTGCGCGCCATCTTCGATACGGCGGGCGTCGGCATCATCACGCGGCGCGCCGAGCGCGGCATGATCGGCGTCAACGCCGCTTATCTGGAGTTCCTCGGCTACACGCGCGAGGAACTGGAGAGCGTGGACCCGGCGGCGCTCATGCCGGAAGCGGACCTTGCGCGTGCGCGCGAGGCGCGCGCGCGGCTCGAAAGAGGCGAGCTCCCGGCCTACACGATGGAACGCGAGTACCGCCACAAGGACGGGAGCGTGCGCTGGGGACATGTCGTCACCAGCGCGATCCGGGACGAAGCGGGGAGGCTCGTCGCCACCGCGACGATCGTGAACGACGTCACCGGGCGCAGGCGCATGGAGGACGAGCTGCGGGCCGCGCACGCGACGGCGGAGGAGGCGACGAGAGCGAAGTCGATGTTCCTCGCCAACATGAGCCACGAGATCCGCACCCCGATGAACGCGATCATCGGCCTGTCGCACCTCGCGCTGAAAACGGCGCTCGACGCGAAGCAGCGCGACTACGTGCAGAAGATCCACGGCGCGGGCACGGCGCTCCTCGGCATCATCAACGACATTCTCGACTTCTCCAAGATCGAGGCCGACAAGCTCACCATGGAGCGCGTGCCCTTCGATCTGCAGGAGGTGATGGCGGGCGTATCGACGGTCATCGGGCAGAAGGTGTTCGACAAGGGACTGGAACTCATCTTCGACGTCGATCCGCGCATTCCCCCGCGGCTGGTCGGCGATCCGCTGCGCGTCAACCAGATCCTCACCAACCTCGTGAGCAACGCGGTCAAGTTCACGGAAGCGGGCGAAGTGCGGGTCGATGTGAGGGTGGCCGAGCGCCTCGGCGACACGATCAAGCTCCAGTGCTCCGTGCGCGATACCGGCATCGGCATGACCCCGGAGCAGGCGGCGCGGATGTTCCAGCCGTTCACCCAGGCCGACGGCTCGACCACGCGCAAGTACGGCGGCACCGGGCTCGGGCTCACCATCTGCAGGAAGCTCGTGGAGATGATGGGCGGGACGATCCGGGTCGAGAGCGAGGCGGGCGCCGGCAGCACCTTCTCCTTCAGCGCGTGGTTCGGAATCGGGGAGGACGCCGGCACGCTCCGGGTCGTGCCCGAGGCGCTTCACGGCGCGCGCGTGCTGGTGGTGGACGACAACCCGGCCGCGCGCAGGGTGCTCGCGGACATGCTGGCGGCGCTGCCCGTCGCGGTCGACGAGGTCGCGTCCGGCGAGGAGGCGGTGTCCGCCGTGAGCGGCGCCGCCCGGGGGCAGCCCTACCGGCTCGTGTTCATGGACTGGAAGATGCCGGGCCTCTCCGGCATCGAGGCGGCGCGGGCGATCCGGGCCAGCCACGACGGCGCGAAGCCGCCGGCGATCATCATGGTGACGGCCTTTGGTCGCGAGGACGTGCGGGAGGAGGCCGAGGCGGCCGGACTGGACGGTTTCCTGGTGAAGCCGGTGAGCGCGTCCACGCTCTTCGACGCGATCGTCGGCGTCATCGCGCCGCGCGCGGGCGGGCACGAGGAGGCGCCCGCGCCGGACGACGGGCATCGCCTCGACGGCATGCGGGTGCTCCTCGCCGAAGACAACGAGATCAACCAGCAGATCGCGATCGAGCTGCTGCAGTCGGCGGGCGTGGCCGTGGAAACCGCCGGGAACGGGCGCGAGGCGGTGGAGAAAGTGAAGGCGGGCCCGCGGTGGGATGCGGTGCTGATGGATTTGCAGATGCCGGAGCTAGACGGGTTGAGCGCGACGCGGGAGATCCGGGCCGACGCGCGACACGCGGAGCTCCCGATTATCGCCATGACGGCGCACGCGATGGTCGAGGAGCGCGAGCGCTGCTTCCAGGCGGGGATGAACGACCACGTGACCAAGCCGATCGAGCCCGCGGTGCTCTACCGGACACTTGCGCGCTGGGTTCGCCGCGCGCCGGCAGCGGTGCCGGCGCAGCCGCGGAAGGACGCGCAGCGCGCCGCGCCGGGCGCGGAGGCGGCGCCGCCCGCGATCCCGGGTATCGACACGGCAGCGGGCCTGCATCGCGTCGCCGGCAATGTCGCGCTCTACCGCAACCTGCTCGCCCGGTTCGCCGACGGCCAGGCCGGCACGCCGGATGCGGTGCGCGACGCGCTCGCCGCCGGTGATGGTGCGGGCGCCGAGCGGCTGGCGCATACGCTGAAGGGTGTGGCCGGGAACATCGGCGCGCGCGAAGTGCAGGAGGCCGCCGCGCAGGTGGAGCGCGCCGTGCGCGAGGGGGCGGCGGTCGACGCGCCGCTTGCGGCGCTCGCGCGGGTACTCGGGCCGGTGATCTCCGCCCTGCGCGGCGCGCCGGGAAGCGCGCCCGGCCCGGCAGCGGGCGGGGCCACCGCCGGCGAGGATGCCGCGCGGATGGTCGAGCGGCTGGCGGCCCTTCTCGCGGATTCGGACGGCGCGACGGCGGACTACCTGGCGCAGCACGCGGCGAGCCTTAAGGACGCGCTGGGGGCGCAGCATTTCGCCGCCCTCCGCAAGGCGGTCGACGACTACGATTTCGAGGCCGCGCTGGAGAGACTGCGGGCGGCGAACGGCGTGGCGAGATGACGGGCGGCAGCCCGCGGAAAGGGAGGACATGGCAGACGCGCTCGACTTCACGGAGAAGCAGACCGTACTCATCGTCGACGACACCCCGGACAACCTCACCCTGATGACGGGGCTGCTGAAGGACGCCTACCGGACGAAGGTCGCGAACAACGGCGAGCGCGCGCTGCGGGTGGCGGCGTCGCTGCCGTACCCGGATCTCATCCTGCTCGACATCATGATGCCGGGCATGGACGGCTACGAGGTCTGCCGGCGCCTGAAGGCGGCGCGCGAGACGGCGGACATTCCGGTCATCTTTCTCACGGCGAAGACGGAGGTCGAGGACGAGCAGCGGGGCTTCGACACGGGCTGCGTGGACTACATCACCAAGCCGGTGAGCCCCCCCATCGTCCTGGCGCGGGTGAAGACGCACCTCCTCCTGAAGAGCGCGCGGGACTTCCTCAAGGACCAGAACGCGTTCCTCGAGGCGGAGGTGGCGCGCCGCACCCGGGAAGTGCAGAGCGTCCAGGACATCACCATCATGGCGATGGGATCGCTCGCGGAGACGCGCGACAACGAGACCGGCAATCACATCCGCCGCACGCAGCACTACGTGAAGGCGCTCGCGGCGAAACTGCGGGAGAACCCGGCGTACGCCGCGGAGCTCGACGATCACACGATGGAACTGCTCTTCAAGTCGGCGCCGCTGCACGATATCGGCAAGGTGGGCATACCCGACCGCATCCTGCTCAAGCCCGGGAAGCTCACGCCCGAGGAATTCGAGATCATGAAGACGCACACGACGCTCGGGCGCGACGCGATCGCGGCGGCCGAGAAGCAGCTCGACGCGCCGAGCTCGTTCCTGCGGTTTGCCCGGGAGATCGCGTATTCGCACCAGGAAAAATGGGACGGCTCGGGCTACCCGGAGGGACTGGTGGGGCCGCTCATCCCGTTTTCGGCGCGGCTGATGGCGGTTGCCGACGTCTACGACGCGCTCATCAGCAGGCGCGTCTACAAGCCGGCGTTCCCGCACGAGCAAGCGGTGGAGATCATCCGCGAAGGCAGGGGAAAGCACTTCGATCCGGACGTGGTGGACGCATTCGTCGAGATCGCGGCGGAATTCAGGAAGATCGCGTCCGCGTACATCGATCACGAGGGCGATGCGCAACCGCAAGGCGAGTGACCGCTACCTCCGCCCCGAGAGCTTCAATCCCGTCGCGAGCACGGCGTTCGAGCGCGCGGGCCGGGGCATGAGCCACCGGAAGCCCTGCTTCACCACTTCCTCGAGGTTTTCCTTCTCGACGTGCGGGTGGCCGCACGCGACATTCGCTTCCCTGCAGATCGCGAGGATCTCCGCGATGGCGCCCGCCACCACCGGGTGCGAGTACTGGCGCGGGAAGCCGAGGTTCTGCGAGAGGTCGCCCTCGCCGACGATGACCGCGCCGATGCCGGGCACCTCCTTCAGGATCTTCGGCAGGTTCCGAAGACCCACGACGTCCTCGCACATGATCGCGACGAGGATCTCGCCCTTCGGGTCGAGCGGCCAGAGGTCGGCCCGCTCGTAGTATTCCTGCTGCGAGAGGCCCCAGTAGCGCGCGGCGTAGGCGGGCGCGTCGCCGCGTTGCCCCGCGGGCTCGTAACGCGGGGCGCCGGCGGGCCGGGCGTAGCGGCACGCGGCGACGGCGCTCCGCGCCTCCTCCACCGTGCTGACGTGAGGCCACACGATGCCGTAGACGCCGCTGTCGAGTACCTGCTTCGCGACCCACTGGTTCATTTCGCACCCGTTCGGCGGGATGCGTACCATCGGGGTCACCGCCGGCGCGAGCGAACCCGATTCCACGATCTGCCGGCGGTTGAGCAGGTACTGGAGGCAGTCGCGCAGCGCGCGCGCGTCGTAGGCGCCGTGCTCCATCTCGAAGACGACGCCGTCGTAGCCGTCGGTCGCGACGAGCTGCGCGTTCGCCGGGTCCGCCGGTGCGAAACTCACGAAGACGTTCCAGCCCTCTTCGAGGACCCCGACGATGCCGTTAAGTCGTGGAATGTTCACCTGGTTGCCTCCGTTCGGTGGGGTCGGATTCACGTGCGCCACGGCAATACCCGGAGGGAACGTGGCCGCCGTGGAGCGCCGGGCGAACGACCGGTGCGAAGCCTCGTCGCGGGCCGTGCCTTGACGGACCGCCGGCCCGCACGCGGTCCTCGTCCGCGCCGTGCCTCAACTTCCGGGTGCACCCGCGTGTCGCCGTGCCCGGGCGGCTCCCGGCTGCGAGCCGGCCGTCACCTGGCGGGCGCACGGCGCTTGAGGAGCGCGTCGAGGCGCGGGTAGACGCGGCGGGCGTTGGCGCTGAAGATCTTCTCGCGGTCCCCCGGCTCCAGCCACGTGATCGCGTCGATGTAGCGCTTGGTATCGTCGTAGTGGAATCCCGTTTCGGGGTCTATCCCCTTCACCGCCCCGACGATCTCGGAGGCGAAGAGGATGTTCTCGGCGGGGATGACCTTGAGCAGGAGCTCGATGCCCGGCCGGTGATAGACGCAGGTGTCGAAATACACGTTCTTCAGGAGTTCCACCAGCGGCGGGCGCTTCAGATCCTGGGCGAGCCCGCGGTAGCGGCCCCAGTGATACGGCGCGGCGCCGCCGCCGTGCGGAATCACGAACCGCAGCGCCGGGAAATCCCGGAAGAGATCCGAGAGTATGAACTGCATGAACGCGGTCGTGTCCCCGTTGATGTAGTGCGCGCCCGTGTAGTGGAAGGCCGGGTTGCACGAGCTGCTGACGTGCACCATCGCGGGCACGTCGAGCTCCACCATGGCCTCGTACAGCGGGTACCACCAGCGGTCCGTGAGCGGCGGTTCCTTCCACCAGCCCCCCGATGGATCGGGGTTGAGATTGCAGCCGACGAATCCCAGCTCGCCGACGCAGCGCCTGAGCTCCGCCACGCAGCCCGCCGGGCTCGCGCCCGGGGACTGCGGCAACTGGCACACGCCGGCGTAGCTCGCCGGGTAGAGCGTCGCGACGCGGTGAATCATGTCGTTGCACGCGCGTGTCCAGTCGGCGCTGGTGGTCTCGTCGCCGACGTGGTGCGCCATGGCGCCCGCCTGCGGGGAGAAGATCGTGAGATCGACGCCGCGTTCGCGCTGGATGCGAAGCTGGTTCGCTTCGATCGTCTCGCGTATCTCGTCGTCGCTCACCCGGATGTCGGGCCTGACGGGCGGGAGCTTCGCGTCGAATGCCGCGACCTGCCGTTCGCGAAACGACTTGAGCGCCCCCGGCGCGGTGGTGTAGTGCCCGTGGCAGTCGATGATCATCTTGAAAGCTGGCGGCTGTCAGTGGACAGGTGGCAGCAAGCGTTCTCCGAATTCTGGCGGCCGACCGCTGACGGCTGACGGCTTGCGGCTGAGGGCTTCTACCGTATGTCCTCGAGCTTCGGCGTGCGGGCGCGGTCCCCGGGGCTCTCCCAGCCCTTGAACGCGGGCGCGCGCTTCTCGGCGAAGGCCTTGCGCGATTCCATGAGGTCGCCCTTCGCGCCGTGATCCCTGAGCCTCGCGGCGAATCGCGCGAGCCGCCCGGGCACGCTCGCGCGCATGGCGCGCATCATGGCGAGCGTATTCACCCGGCATGCCGGCGGGAGCGCAAGGAGGTGCGCCGCCATTTCGCGGGCCGCCGGGAGCAGTCGATCGGGCGCGAGCAGCCGGTTGATGAAGCCGAGTTCGTGCAGCCGCTCGGAAGAGAAGCGGAACGCGAACGCCAGCTAATTCGTTCCACGCCGCGCAAAGCGCCGCGCGAAGCTCCGTGTTGAGCGCGTTCGGCCGTTCGGGCCGGTTCATGCGCAGGACCATGATGCCGTCGCCGCGTTCCACTTCCAGTACGCTCATTGACCGCTCTCCTGTCCCGACCGGCGTCGACCGCCGGTGGCGAACAAAGGCGCCGGGTGATTCAGAACTTCTCCAGGTACGGACGCAGGTCGAGTTCCAGCGTCCACGCGCTCGGCTTCTGCAGGTGGAGCTGGTAGTACGCCTCGGCGATCGCCTCCGGGGAGAGAACCGCGTCCGCGCCCCGCTCCGCCTGGCTGCGCCCGGGCCGGTCGCTCTCGATCTGGCCGTCGATGACGACGTGCGCGACGTGTATTCCCCGGGGCTGGAATTCGCGCGCCATGCTCTGCGCGAGCGCCCGCAGCCCGAATTTGCCGACCGCCATGTTGACGAAGTTGGCGCTCCCGCGCAGGCTCGCGGTCGCGCCGGTGAAGATGATCGTGCCGCGGTGCCGGTTTTCCATGCCGTTCGCGAGCATCGCGCGCGCGGCTTCGCGCCCGACGAGGAAGCCGCCCATGCAGGCCGCCTTCCAGCAGCGCTCGAACTCGGCGGCGGTCGTCTCCAGTACCGCCCTGCGTATCGACCCGCTCGCGTTGTAGACGACGAGCCGCAGCGCGCCGAGATCGGAGGATACGGCCGGGATGAGCCGCTGCACGGCGCCCTCGTCGATCGCGTCGCAGCCGTAGGCGCGCGCTCCCGCGCCGAGCGCCCGCACGAGGCCGGCGAGTTCGGCGGCCGTGCGGCGCGCCAGCGCGACCTTCATGCCGGCGCCGGCGAAGCGGCGCGCGAGCGCCGAACCGAGCCCCGGTCCCGCGCCCACGATGAGCGCGGTGCCGCCGGAATCAGCCATGTTGCAATCCTTTCACCCGCGGAATCACGCGCGGCGACCCGCACGAAATGCAATGCCGGATGGTATCACCATCAAAAACCGGCCAGCGACGACCGGATCGCGGTCGCGGCCGGGGCGCGGGCGGCGCGGGCGGTTCGGTACCCGGAAGAGCCTGCCCGTGCGATTGCGCGTGCTCGCGCAGCCGGTTCGCCTCACGAGCCTTGCAGGAGCTGGCGCAGCACGTAGGGCAGGATGCCGCCGTGCGCGAAGTACTCGGCCTCGATCGGGATGTCGACGCGCGCGGTGAGCGTCACCGCGCGCGCGGTGCCGTCGCGGCGGCGTACCGTCATCGTCACCTCCTGGCGCGGCCGGACGCCGCCGCGTAGCCCCGCGAGATCGAACGTCTCGGTGCCGTCGAGCCCCAGCGAGCGCGCGCCGTCGTCCGCCTGGAACTGGCACGGCAGCACTCCCATGTGGACGAGGTTCGCGCGATGAATGCGCTCGAAGCTCCGCGCGAGGACGGCCTTCACGCCGAGCAGCAGCGGCGCCTTGGCCGCCCAGTCGCGCGAGGAGCCCATGCCGTAGTCCTCGCCCGCGACGACGATGAGCGGCACGCGCTCGCCGCGGTAGCGCATCGCGGCATCGAAGACGCGGCATTTCTCGCCCGATGGCTGGTGCACGGTGACATCTCCCTCCGTCCCCGGGGCGAGCAGGTTGCGGATGCGGGCGTTCGTGAAGGCGCCGCGGATCATCACTTCGTGGTTGCAGCGGCGCGTGCCGAAATGACTGAAGTCGGAGGGCGCGACACCGCGCGCCGCGAGCCAGGAGCCGGCGGGTGTCCCCGGTCGAATGCGTGACACGGGACTGATGTGGTCCGTCGTGATCGAGTCGCCGTAGATGGCGAGGGCGCGCGCGCCCGTGATGTCGCCTGGCGGCGCGGGACGCGGGCCGAACCCCAGGAGGTAGGGCGGTTCCGTGATCCAGGTGGACTCCCGGTCCCACGGATACACCGCGCCCGGCGCGACCGGAATGGCGTCCCACAGCTCGCGCATGCCGGAGAGCTCACCGTACTCGCGAAGATAATCGGCCGCGTTCGCGGCGTATTCCATCGTCGCGGCAACCTCGGCGTCCGTGGGCCAGATGTCCCGGAGAAAGACGGGGCGACCGTCCGCGCCGGCGCCGAGCGGTTCGGTCGTGAGGTCCACGTTCACGGTGCCGGCGAGCGCGTAGGCGAGGACGAGCGGCGGGCTCGCGAGGAAGTTCGCCTTGATGTTCGCGTGAACCCGCGCCTCGAAGTTGCGGTTGCCCGAGAGCACGGCGCAGGCCACGATGTCCTCGCGCGCCACCGCCTCCTCGATCCCGGGAGCAAGCGGCCCGGCCGCGCCCATGCAGGTCGTGCAACCGTAGGCGACCACCCCGAAGCCGATCGCCTCGAGAAAGGGCAGCAGGCGAGCGGCGCGCAGGTAGGCGGTCACGACCTTCGAGCCCGGCGCGAGCGAGGTCTTCACCCGGGGATGGGGGGCAAGCCCCTTCTCGACGGCCTTCTTCGCCATGAGGCCCGCGGCGAGGAGCAGGGCCGGATTGGAAGTGTTGGTGCAGGAGGTGATCGCGGCGATCAGCACGTCGCCGTGCCCGACGTCGCCGGCCGCGCCCTCGACGGGGACGCGCGCGGCGGCGCGGGGCGCGGACTTGCCGTAGCCGCCTTCGCCGAGCGGTCTTGCGAGGAGTTCCGCGAACCGCGCCTTGACGCGCGGCAGGTCGACGCGATCCTGCGGGCGCCGCGGCCCCGCGACGCTCGCGGTCACCTGCCCGAGGTCGAGTTCGACGACCTCCGAGTAGTCGATGTCGCCCGCGCGGGGCGCGCCGAAGAGGCCCTGCGCGCGGTAATAGCGCTCGACGGCGTCGACGAGCGCGGGGTCGCGACCGGTCGCGCTGAGGTACTCGAGCGTGCGCTCGTCGACGCTGAAGTAGCCCATCGTGGCGCCGTATTCCGGCGCCATGTTCGCGACCACGGCGCGATCGGGCGCGGCAAGCGCGGCGACGCCCCCGCCGAAGAACTCGACGAACTTGCCGACGACCCCCGCGCGGCGCAACCGCTCGGTCACGGTCAGCGCAAGATCCGTCGCCGTCACGCCTTCGCGCAGGCGACCGCGGAGGTGCACGCCGACGACATCCGGGGTGAGGAAGGTGACCGGCTGTCCGAGCATCGCCGCCTCGGCCTCGATCCCGCCGACGCCCCAGCCCACGACGCCGATGCCGTTCACCATCGGCGTGTGCGAGTCGGTGCCGACCACGGTATCGGGGTGCCACAGCCCGTCACGTTCGCGCACGCAACGGGAGAGGTGCTCGATATTCACCTGGTGGATGATGCCGTTGCCGGGCGGGATCACGCGTACGTTCGCGTACGCGCCCTGCGCCCACTTCACGAACCGGTAGCGTTCCTCGTTGCGGCGGAACTCCAGTTCCATGTTGCGGCGCAGCGCGTCCGGGGTGCCGTGGAAATCCACCTCGACCGAGTGGTCCACCACGGCGTCCACCGGGACGAGCGGCTCGATCATCCGCGGATCGTGCCCGAGCCGCGCGGCCGCGGCGCGCATCGCGGTGAGGTCGTTCAGCGTGGGGAAGCCGATCATGTCCTGCAACACGATGCGCACGGCGAGGAAGGGAATCTCGGCCGTCCGGGCGGCATCCGGGCGCCATCCCGCGAGCGCACGCACGTGTTCGGCGGTGACGCGCCGGCCGTCGCAGTTGCGCACGAGCGACTCGAGCACGATGGCGAGCGTGCGGGGCAGGCGGGAGATCCGTCCCAGCCCGGCCGCCTCCAGCGCGGCGAGGCTGTGATAGCGGCCGCCGCCGCGGCCGGGGTTGAAACTTCTCAGCGTGTCGAATGCATCGCGGGAGGGCATGGGCGCAAGGCGGCGCGGGCGGGCGTCCAGCATACCGGAAAGCCAGGGTGGCAACGTGCTGGAACGAGGCAGGCGCGCGCACCGGGGATGCCCCGTCGCCGGGTGCGCGGATCCTTCATGCGCCGCGGGCGAACGCGACCGGCGCCGGCGCCGGCCGCTCGAGGGCACCGGAGGATCACAGCTTCGAAAGTATCTCGGCCCCGCGAGCGAGAGTCTCTTCCGACTTGGCGAAGCAGAACCGCAGCACCTTGTGCCCGGGCGGCTCGCGGTAGAAGGCGGAGACGGGGATCGCGGCCACGCCGTGCTCGACGGTGAGGCGCACGGCGAGATCGGAGTCGTTCTCGTCGCTGATCTCGTCGTAGGCGAGGTTCTGGAAGAAAGTGCCGCGCGAAGGCAGCGGCCGCCAGCGCGAACCCCGCATCCCCGCGAGGAAGAAGTCGCGCTTCTTCTGGTAGAACGCGGCGAGGGCAAGGTAGGCGTCCGGGTCCTTCATGTAATCGGCGAGCGCGTACTGGAGCGGGCCGTTGGTGACGAAGACATTGAACTGGTGGACCTTGCGGAATTCCGCCATCAACTCCCCGGGGGCGACAACGTAGCCCATCTTCCACCCGGTGACGTGGTAGGTCTTGCCAAAGGAGGACACGACGTAGCTCCGCGCGGCGAGCCCCGGGTAGCGCGCGCAGCTCTCGTGCCGCATGCCGTCGAACACGATGTGCTCGTAGACTTCGTCGGCGATCACGACGATGTCGGTGCCGCGCAGCACCGATTCCAGCATCCGCATGTCCTCGCCCGAGAGCACGCTCGCCGTCGGATTGTTGGGCGTGTTGACGACGAGCGCGCGCGTGCGCGGGGTGATCGCGCGGGCGAGCGCCGCCCAGTCGACGGCATAGTCCGGGTAGCGCAACGGCACGTACACCGGCACGCCGCCGCTCACCTCCACGGCCGGGCCGTAGCTGTCGTAGGTCGGTTCGAACAGGATCACTTCGTCGCCGGGGCGCACCAGCGTCGCCACGGCGTTGAAGATGCCGTAGGTCGCGCCCGGCACGACCGTCACCTCGTGCTCGGGGTCGTAGCGGGTGCCGTAGAGCGCCGCCATCTTCTCGGCGATCCGTTCGCGCAGGGGCATGATCCCGGCCATCGGCGGGTCCTGGTTCAGGCCCGCGTTGAAGTACTTCGTGACGAGCTCGCGCAGCCGCGGCGAGCAGTCGAAATCCGGAAAACCCTGGGAAAGGTTGATGGCGCCGTGCTCCGCCGCGAGCCGCGACATCACCGTGAAGATGGTCGTGCCCGCTCGCGGGAGCTTGGAGGCGATGCGGCCGGGAAACTGCGGCATGCGGGACCGGAGAGCGATGCTACCGGCCCGATTCTAGCAGCGAGACGCGGGCAGCCCCCGGAGGCCGGGCGCCGGCCGCCGGCAGTCGGCCGCCGGTGTCGCCGTTCTCCTTCGACGCCGCCTGCATGCTGTCCCGTGACGAACGGCGGCGGGTTTCACGACGCTTCCCCTAACGCCCCGCGAGTACCGTGAAGTCCCCGACGTAGCCCTGGACACGGTTCGCGAGGTGGGCGTGCTGCGCGGGCGAGAGCGTACGCGCTACCGCGTAGTAGGCGTCGATGCTCCGTTCGCGCGCCTCCTGGAACTGGCGCGCTTCCTCCGGCGCGCGGCCCTCCTCCCAGTTGGCGAGCCAGTGGCGCAGGCGCGCGGCGAAGGCGGAGCGATCGTCCCGCTGCTCCAAGAGTTCGAGGAACTCGCGCTGGCGCCGCAGCCGCTCGTGGTGGCGCAGGCGCTCCAGCGACGGCGTCCCGGCGACGGCCGCCGCGACCCGTTGCTGCTGCTCGGGCTCGAGGTCGCCGGTCCAGTTCTCGATCCGCGAGACGAGACGCTTCACGCGAGCCGACCGGCGCTCCTGCCGGCTCGCGTCGAGCTTGTGCTCGCGCACGAAGCGCCGGTTGTCCTTCTCCCAGCGCGCCTTCAGGTGTTCGATCTGCCGTGGCGTGACAGTGGCGAGGAGGGCGGCCGCATCGTCGGCGCCGCGTCGCGCCAGCGTGCGGAACCGCTCTTCGACGCCCGCCATGAGCCAGCTCACGTCCGCGCGCGTGACGCCGCGCTCGAGCCTCGCCCGGGCCTCGGTAAGAAAGGCGGCGTATTCGGGGAGCTGCTCGCGGCGATGCCACTCGTGCAGGCGCTCGAAGCGGGCGAGAAAGTCCTGCCGCTGCCGCGGGTCGAGGTCGAAGTACTCGTCGGCGCGGTAGACCGCGAAGGTGTCGAGCTGGCCATAGCCCAGACGCAGCATCGTGCAGCCCGCCAGCACGGCGAGCGAGGCCGCGATCGCGAGCGCCGCGGCTATTGCCGACCCGCGCGGGAGGCAGGACAATGCCTTCGAACCTCGCATGGCCCATCCGACTGCGCCGACGCCCATTGGTTTCCGCGTATCTCCCGCCCGCACCGTGCCCGACCGGATGATAGAGCATTTGCTCGCGGCCGCGGCGCGCGCGCGCGGGGCCGGCGATCTTGCCGCGGCGGAGCTGCGCTACCGCGAGATTCTCGCCCTCGAACCCGCCCACGCCGCGGCCCTGCACGATCTCGGCGTGATCGCCGCGCGCTCGGGGCGATTGCGCGAGGCCGCGGGTTGGTACGAGCGCGCCCTCGCGGCCAATCCCGAGGCGCCGGCGACGTACAACAATCTCGGCGTCGCCCTGATGGAACTGGGCGAACCCGACCGGGCGATCGCTCATCTTCGCAAGGCGCTCGAGCTCAAGCCGGATTACCGCTCGGCGCTCGGCAACCTCGGCTCGCTCCTCATGGCGAGCGGCGATGCGGCGGGTGCGCTTGCCTGCCACCGGCGTGCGGCGGAGCTCGATCCGGATGATGCGGCCGCCTGCCGCAAGGCGGCCCGGGCGATGCTGCTCGCGCGGGGCGCGGGGGCGGCGCTGCCGCTACTCGCGCGGGCGGTTCATCTCGATCCGCGTTCGGCCGAGGCGCAGGGCACGCTCGGCGCCGCGCTGTGCATGCTGGGGCGCCCGGTCGAAGCGATGCGGCATTTCTCCAGGGCGCTCGAGCTCGATCCCGGCCGCATCGAGATCCTCGCCGACCTCGTGCACATGCGCCAGCACGTATGCGACTGGGCAGGGCTCGCCGGGGACACGGCCCGCATCCGCGGCTATGTCGGCGCCGCGCCCCGCGCGGCGGTCGCGCCGTTCTATTTCATGGTGCTGCCCGGAACGACCGCGCGGGAGCAGCGGCTTTGCGCGGAGAAGTACGCCCGCGCTCTCTCGCGGGCGCGCCGGAGCCGGGCGGGCGCTCCCGGCTTCGAATCCGGCGGCAAGCCGCGCCGCCGCCTGCGCGTCGGCTACCTCACCGCGCATTTCCACGATTACGCGACCACCCGGCTCATCGTGGGCGTGCTGGAGCGGCACGACCGCAGCCGTTTCGAGATCGTGGGGATCTCCTGCGATCCCGACACGCCACGTCTAACCTCGCCCCGCGTACGCGCGGCGCTTGACGATCTCATGGACCTGCGGGCCATGACCGACGCGGAAGCGGCCGGCGCGATCCACGCCCGGGGCATCGACCTCCTGATCGACGGGCAGGGCTACAACCGCGGGGCGCGCCCGGGCGTGCTGGCGCGACGTCCGGCACCGGTGCAGGCGGCCTGGCTCGTGTACCCCGGCACGACCGGCACGGACTTCATCGATTACCTGATCGCGGACCGCTACGTGATCCCCGAGGGCCTTGAGGACGCCTACACCGAAACGGTGAAATACCTCGCCCATTGCTATCAGTGCAACGACGACCGGCGCCCGGTCCCGGCCGCCCTGTCGCGCGCCGAGTGCGGGCTGCCGGAGACGGGACTCGTCCTGTGCTGCTTCAACCAGACCTACAAGATCACGCCGGACGTGTTCGACATCTGGTGCCGGCTCATCCGCGCGGTGCCCGGGAGCGTGCTGTGGCTGTGGGCGTCGAGCGCCGCGGCACCGGCCAACCTGCGGCGTGAAGCGGAGAATCGCGGTGTCGCCGCCGGCCGCCTGGTGTTTGCGCCGACCGTCGCGCCGGAGCGTCACCTCCGGCGCATGGCGGCCGCGGATCTGTTCCTCGATACGTTTCCGTGCACCGCGCACACCACCGCCAGTGATGCGCTCTGGGCGGGCCTGCCGGTGCTGACGTGCGCCGGGGAAACGTTCGTCTCCCGCGCCGCAGGGAGCGTCGTGCGCGCCGCGGGTTTCCCGGAGATGGTGACCGGCTCGTTCGAGGAATACGAGGCGAGGGCGCTCGAGCTCATGAGCCATCCCGCCACGCTCGCCGACCTGCGCCGGAGGATTGCCGCGAACCGCGCCACGGCGCCGCTCTTCGATACCGGGGGGATCACGCGAGAGCTCGAGGCGCTCTACGTGGAGATGTGGAAGGAAAAGGCGCCGCCCGCGGCTTCCTAGCCGAAGTCGGCGCGCCCGGGAGCGGCGGGACCCGCGTCGAATGCCTGCCATCGAGAACTCATTGCGGCGCATCCGGCACGAGCCCGTAGCCGCGCGCGCTGCGTGCAATCCTGCAGGTCCGCCTCGAGCGCGGCGTCGTTCGTGCCGGGCCTGTGCCAGTGCTGCCCGCCGCAGCCGGCGAGCGCGAGCACGACCGCCGTTATCCCGGAGCACCGGGGCGGGGACCACGTTGATGATCGCGTACTCGTCACGATGGCCTCGCGGCGGCCCGCTGGCGCCGCTCGCGGCGGCCCGTTAGACTGGCGGCATCGCCGGGAATTCCCGGATGCGTGCGCTCATGATCGTCAACGAGGGTCTCGTCGTCTTCGCGAAGCGGGCCTGCCCGACCTGTGTCCTCATCGAGCCGGTGATGCGGGCGGCGGCCGGGGCGAACCGCGCGTTTCGCGTCGTCTCGCAGGACGATCCGGCGTTTCCGCCCGGTGTGGCGGGCGTGATCGACGACCGGGAACTCGACCACTCCTGGCTGAACGGAATCGAGGTGACGCCGACGCTCATCCGCTACGCGGGCGGGCGCGAGGTGGAGCGCGTGGTGGGGTGGGATCGCGAGGGCTGGCGGCGCCTGACCGGCGTCGCGACACTGGGCGAGGGGCTGCCGGCCGCCCGGCCCGGTTGAGGTTCGCGCTCACTCGAGCCCGGGGTGGCCGAGCGGCTGGAGGCGAAACACCGCGGCGGCACGCTCGTCTCCCGCAGGATCGAGTATGGCGCGGACGACGACCCCGTGGAGATCGGCTACCGGCGCGGCTGGACCGACGGGCTGCCGGTCGTCCCGCCCACCGACTCGCGCATCCTCGCGATGCTGAAGGGCACGACGCGGCGCCCGGACGAAGTGATCGGCAAGGTGCCGCCCTACCTCGGCGCCTGTACCGTCGAGAAGGCCGCGATCAACGCCGTGATGGCGGGCTGCCGCCCGGAGTATCTCCCGGTCGTCATCGCCGCGCTGGAGGCGGCGCTGGAGCCCGAGTTCACGCTGCACGGCGTGCTCGCGACGACCTACTTCTCCAGTCCCGTCGTCATCGTCAACGGCCCGATCGCGAAACGAATCGGCATGAACCCGGGGCTGAACGCGCTGGGACAGGGCAACCGCGCGAACAGCACGATCGGCCGCGCGTTGAACCTCATCGTGCAGAACGTGGGCGGCGCCCGCCCGGGGGAAGCGGATCGCTCCACCCTCGGCGCGCCGAGCAAGATCACGCTGTGCTTCGCCGAGGACGAATCCGACGCGCAGTGGGAGCCGCTCTCGGTCGCGCGCGGCTTCCCGCGCGGCGCCTCGACGGTGACGCTCTTCCAGGGCCACGGGCCCGAGGCGTGGGTGGACCAGAAATCGCGCACGCCCGAGGGTCTTACGCGTTCGGCCGCGCTCGCGCTCGTGAAGATCGGCCATCCCAATCTGGTGCAATCGGCGCGCGCGGTGCTCGTGCTCTCGCCCGAGCACTACGCGATCTACCGCGAGGCGGGCTGGAACCGCCGTCGCATCGAGCGCGCGCTCTACGAAGCCACCATCCGTCCGGGCCACGAAATCGTGGCGGGACGCGACGGCGTCGGGGAGGGCGTGGCCCCGGGACGCTCGGGCGAGATGATCCCGAAATTCCACGAGGACGGCCTCATGGTCGTGCGCGCGGGCGGGCCGGCGGGGCTCTTTTCGGCGATCCTGCCGGGGTGGCTCGCCGGCCGCAATCGAGACGAACTGCGTCCTGTCACGAGGGAGATCGGCGGGTAGAACCATGGAGGCTCGCGGAGAACACGGAGACCCGAACGACCATGCCGGCGCGGGAACTCCACCGTATCCATCCGCGAGCTTCCGCGTGTTGCCGTGTGATTCCGTGGCCAGGGTTACCCTGAACGAGGTGCGAGCATGACGAACTGGATGCGAGACCCGACCGCCGAGACCGCCGCCGTGAAACGCCAGCGCCGCGCGCCGCCGCCTTCGCTCGAGGGCAAGCGGATCGGGCTCTTCGACATCGGCAAGACCCGCACCGGAGAGTTCCTCGACCAGGTGGAGCGGCGCCTCCACGAGCGCGGGCTCGCGACGGTGCGCTGCGGCAAGCCCACCAACGCGAAGGTCGCGACCCCGGAGAACCTGCGGAAGGTCGCGTCCGAAGTCGACGTGGTGCTGATCGGGTTATCCGATTGAGGCTCCTGCACCTCGTGCAGTCTGCACGACCTCATGAACTTCGACGCGCTGGGGATCCCCGGCATTTCCGTCGTCACCACCGGGTTCGCCGACGCCGTGGCGACACAGTCGCGGGCGCTCGGATTCGAGCCCGCCGTGCTCTTCGTGCCGCACCCGATCCAGAACCGCACCGCGGAAGAACTGAAGAAACTCGCCGACGAGGCGGTGGAGCCGGCGCTTACGCTCCTCACCGGCGGCCGGTTCTCCTGAGTCCGGGATTCGCTACCCCAGCGCGTCCACGAACCCGGCCATCCCGCGGCGCATGGCGGCGTCCGGAAGCCGGCCGCGTCCGGCGCCGAGGTTGTCCAGCATGTGCTCCGTCCTGTCGGTGCCCGGCAGCACGCAGGTGACGGCCTCGTGCGCGAGCAGGTACTTGAGGAAGAACTGGCCCCAGGTGACTGCCTCGAACGCCTTCGCCCAATCCGGGAGCTCTCTGCCACGCACCGCCCGGAAGAGCCGGGCGCGCGCGAAGGGCAGGTTCACCATGATGGCGGTGCCCGTGTCGCGCGCAGTTCCGAGCAGACGTGCCTCGACGCTTCTCTCGGCGAGCGAGTAGTTGACCTGCATGAAGTCGGGTTTTTCCTGCTTCATGATCTCGATCAGGCGCTCGTTCGCCCGTTCCTGGTCCTGCGAGTGCGTGGCGCCGATGTAGCGGCAGATTCCCTGCTGCTTCCACTCCCGCAGCAGCGCGAAATGCCCGGCGGACGCCTCGCGGTCGACGAAACCGATGTTGTGGCGCAGCATCACGTCGAAGCGGTCGGTGCGCAGCCGGCGTTGCGACTCGCGCATCTCCGCGGTGGCGCCGTCGCGGCCGGCCCGGCTGAACTTGGTGGACAGGAACACCTGGTCGCGCAACTTCATCTGCGCGAGCAGGTCACCGAGCACGCTTTCGGCGCTACCGTACGACGGCGCCGTGTCGATCACGCGCCCACCGCCTTCGAGGAGCGTCCGGATGACCGCGCCGCGCTCGGCGCGCTGTGCGGCGTCCTCGCCGATGTCGAACACGATCGCCGTGCCGAGCCCTATGACGGGCAGGGGCTCGCCCGTGCGCGGTATGGGGCGCGTGCGCACCGGCGCGGCGGCGAGCGCCGCGCCGCGCGGCAGCGCGACGGCGGCGGCCACCCCGGCCGCAAGCTTGAGCCATTCGCGCCGCGACGGGCGGCGGGCGTCAGTTCCCGGGTCGCATGTCATCGTTGCCTCCACTTTTCGAATCGCGTGCCGCCACCGCCGCCCGGCGCTCCTGCGCGCGGCCGAGCGCAAGTGAAAGAACAAGCCAGGCGACCGCCACGGGGACGGCGAGCCACGAGACGGCCGGGAGATCGAGCCCGGCGCCGCGCAGCGCGGCGAATACCCAACCGCTCGCCGCGTCGGCGCCGCGGAACACGACCCCGTCGATCACGTACTTGGCCTTGTACTTTTCCTCGCGTCCGGTCACCGTGAAGAGGATCTCCCGGGCGGGATTGGAGACGGCGAAGTTCGCCGCGCGCTGCGCGGCCTGGAAGGCGGCGACCGTGGCGAGCGCGGGGGAGATCGCGAGGGAGGCGAAGCCGGCCGCGAAGACGAGCGGCAGCAGCGCGGCGGCGGGTCCCGTCCCGAAGCGCGATATGAGCCGCCCGGTCGCGAGGCCCTGCACCACGAGCGTCACGACGCCGACCGCGAGATCGATCGTCGCGAAGAGGCGCGTGCGCACCGCGGGATCGTCGGAGGCCGCGGCGACGATGCTTGCCTGCTGGAAGTAGAGCACGGTGCCGGCGAGGGAGAGAAGCGACACCCCCAGCGCGATCCCGGCGAGATAGGGCGAGCGCACGAGGAGCGCGAAGCCGGCGAAGCTGCCGCCACCTAGCGCGTCGCGCTTCGCCGTGGGGGCCGGAGCGGCCCGCTGCGCCGGCGCGCGCGCCGCGGCGCGCTCCAGCCGCGCGGCGCACAGCACGGCGGCTTCCAGCAGCAGGCCCGCGACCAGCAGCAGGTTGACCGGACCGAGCGGTTGCGCGAGGGCAACCGCCAGCGCCGGACCCGCGAGCGCGCCGGCCGAGCCGCCGGCCGCGATGAAGCCGAAGAGGCGCTTGCCCTCTTCGGAGGAGTAGAGGTCCGCCATGAACGACCAGAATACCGACACGGCGAAGAGGTTGAACACGCTCACCCAGACGAAGAAAACGCGCGCGACGGCGACCCCGCCGGGGTCGAGCGTCAGGAGCACCCAGAACACCGCGATATTGGCCGCGAAAAAGTGATAGACGAGCGGGATGAAGCGCCGGCGAGGCAGTCGCGCCACCACGGCGCCGAACGCCGGCACCGCCGCCAGCATCACCACGAAGGTCGCGGTGAAGAGCCACTGCAGGTTGCGCACGCCGCCCGCGACTCCCATCTCGTCGCGCAGCGGGCGCAGCACGTAGTAGCCCGCGAGCAGGCAGAAGAAGTAGGCGAACGACCAGAGGAGCGCGCGGACCTCCCCGGGTCGCGCCCCGGAGATCCGCGCAAGCCAGCGCTCCGCCGCGTAGGTGTGCGGGGCCATGCCGGATGGTCGCACGAAGGGTGGCGGCCGGCGCGAGCTTGCACGTTTCGTAAGGCGAGTTCGTATACAATGCGGACGCGCGCCACGCGGGGCGCCGCCAGCGCCGGATCACGATCCGGGAGAAGAACGCCACCGGAGGAGACGCATCCACATGAATGGCAGCACGACGTTGGTTGCGCTTGGGGTCGCGCTCGCGGCCGTTCCCGCCACCGCGCAGGAGTTTCCCGCGCGGCCGGTCACCATGCTCGTTGCGTTCCCCCCCGGCGGCGTGGCGGACACCACGGCCCGGCCCACGGCCGCGGCGATGGAGAAGGTACTCAGGCAACCGGTCTCGGTGGTGAACCGGCCCGGTGCCGCGGGCGCGGTCGGCAACGCGGCGCTCGCCAACGCGAAGCCGGACGGCTACACCGTCCTGATGGCGCTATCCAGCATTTCGGTCATTCCGGCCGCGGACGAGCTCTTCAGCCGCAAGCCGGCCTACTCGCTCGATCAATTCGCGCCGATCGCACTCATCTCCGCGGACCCCACCATACTGGTCGTCCATCCGTCACTGCCGGTCGGGAACCTGAAGGAGCTCATGGCGCTCGCGAAGTCCCGGCCGGGGCAGCTCTCGTATTCCTCCTCCGGAATCTACGGGGCACTGCACATGCCCGTGGAGCTCTTCCTGCACGCCACGAAGCTCAGGATGCGGCACATCCCGACGACCGGCGGCGGTCCGGCGATCACCGCGCTCCTCGGCGGCCACGTGGAACTGACGGCGGGCGGCCCGGCGGCGATCAGCGCCCACGTCAAGGCCGGCAAGATGCGCGCGATTGCCGGCTGGGGCGCGACGCGCCACCCGTCCTATCCCGGCCTGCCGACGTTCCGGGAACTCGGGTACAAGGACGTCGAGTACTACATCTGGGCCGGCATGTTCGCGCCGCGCGCGACGCCGGACGGGGTGATGAAGGTTCTGCGTGAAGCCGCGCGCGGCGCGGTGGAGGATGGCGACTTCAAGGCGGCGATGGCGAGGGTCGATTCGCTGGTGCAGTACAAGGACGCGCCGGAGTTCCACAAGTACTGGCAGGAGGACGCGAAGCGCCTCGCCGCGCTGGTGCGGGTCGTGGGCAGGGTCGAGGGCGGGAAGTAGCCGTGTTCCGCGACGGGCTGCGCAGCGACCAGGTATCGGGGCTGGCGCTCGTTGCGCTCGCCGTGTTCACGGCATGGGCCAACCTGGCGTACCCGGTCGGCACGATGATCGATCCGGGCCCCGGCTTCATGCCGCTCGCGATCGCCGTGTTTCTCGGCGCGACGGGGATGCTCGTTGCCGCGACCGGCGGCTCGAGCCCGCGCTTCGCCGAGTTGCGCTGGCCGGAACTCGCGCGCGCCGCGGTGGTGCTGGGGGCGTGCGGCTTCGGCGCGCTCGCCCTGGAGCGCCTCGGCTATCGCCTGACGATGATCGCGCTGCTGGTGTTCTTCCTCGGTGTGGTCGAGCGCAAGCGGCCGGCGCTCGTCGCCGCGGTGGCGCTCGGTTTCTCGCTCGTTTCCTACCTCGTGTTCGCGACCTGGCTCAAGGTGCCGTTGCCCGTCGGGCCGGGGGGAATCTAGGTGGACGGCCGAGCGCTCGCCGGCGATGGCTGAGACCTTCCAGAACCTGATGCTGGGCTTCGCGGTGGCGCTGCAGCCGTCCGTGCTGGTCTACGCCTTCGTCGGCTGCGTGATCGGGACGCTCGTCGGCATGCTGCCGGGCGTCGGGCCGCTCGCGGGAATCAGCATGCTGCTGCCGGCGACCTTCGGGTTGAACCCGATCGTCGCCATCGTCATGCTGGCGGGCGTCTACTACGGCGCGATGTACGGCGGCTCGACGACCTCGATACTCATGCGCATCCCGGGGGAGGCCGCCTCGGTGATGACCTGCGTGGACGGCTATGCCATGACCCAGCGCGGTCGCGCCGGGCCGGCGCTCGCCATCGCCGCGATCGGCTCGTTCATCGCGGGCACGCTCGGGGTGCTGGGTCTCATGCTCCTCGCGCCCACCCTCGCCGAATTCGCGCTGCGCTTCGGTCCGCCCGAATACACGGGGCTGCTCCTGCTCGGTTTCCTCGTGCTGGCCTACATGTCGGGTGGCTCGATGCTGAAGACGCTGGCGATGGCGGCGTTCGGGCTGCTGCTCGGGATGATAGGCATCGACGTCATGAGCGGCTACACGCGTTTCAATTTCGGCATCGTCGAGCTCGGCGACGGCATCGGCATCGTTCCCGTGGCCGTGGGGCTCTTCGGCATCTCCGAGATACTGATGACCGCGGGCCAGCCGGGCGGTGACCGCGTGCAACGGCCGACGCTGCGCGAGCTCGTTCCCTCCGGCGAGGAGCTCCTCCATTCCGCCGGTCCCATCGCGCGCGGCAGCCTGCTCGGGTTCGTGATCGGCATCATTCCCGGGTCGGCCCACATCATTTCCTCGTTCGTCGCCTACGGCATGGAGCGGCGGCTCTCGCGCCATCCGGAGCGTTTCGGCAAGGGCGCGATCGAGGGGGTGGCCGGTCCGGAATCCGCGAACAACGCCGCCGCCACCGGCGCCTTCGTGCCGATGATGGCGCTCGGCGTGCCGACGAGTCCCGTCACGGCGGTGATGATCGCGGCGATCATGGTGCATGGAGTGATCCCCGGGCCGACACTCATCAACGAGCGCCCGGATCTCTTCTGGGGCTTCGTCGCCAGCATGTACGTCGGCAACGTCGTGCTCCTCGTGCTCAACCTGCCGCTCGTGGGCGCGTTCGTGAGCATCCTGCGCATACCGTACTCGTACCTCTACCCGTGCATACTGTGCTTCTGCATCCTGGGCTGCTACTCGGTCAGCAACAGCGTGGTGGACGTGTGGATCATGCTCGCGATGGGCGGCGTGGGCTACGCGTTGCGCAAGTTCGGCTTCGACCTCGCGCCCGTTGCGCTGGGGCTCGTGCTCGCGCCGATGCTGGAGCTTTCGGTCCGGCAGTCGCTCGCGATGAGCGCCGGCGACTACGGGATCTTCGTGAACAGGCCCATTTCCGCCACCATGCTCGCCCTCGGCGTCGTGCTCTTCGCGCTGAGTCTCAGGCCCCTGCTGGCGAGGCGCACGCACTGGCGCGCGAAGATCGGGCTGGACGAAGAGCAGGGATGATCCGGATGATGAACGGTGAACCGACGCTCGGCGGGCGCCGGTCGCGCTTTCTTGCCGCTGGCGCAGCCGGTGCGCTGATGCTCGCCGCGCCGGTCGCGGGGGCGCAGGAGGTGAAGGATGGCGGTCCGTTCGTGCCCACGCCGCACAAGGTCGTCGAGGCGATGCTGGATCTCGCCGCCGTGCGGCCGAAGGACTTCGTCATGGACCTCGGCTCGGGTGATGGGCGCATCGTGCTCACCGCCGCGACGCGCCACAAGGCGCGCGGGATTGGCGTGGACATCGACCAGGAACTCGTCGATCGCGCCAACGCCTCGGCCCGCAGGCTGGGCGTCGCCGGCCGCGTGAAGTTCGTCAGGCAGGACGTGCGGCAGGCCGATCTTTCCCGGGCGACGGTGCTCGCGCTCTATCTCCTGCCGGGGATGATGTCGGCGCTGCGGCCGAAGTTCCTGGCGGAGTTGCGGCCGGGCACGCGCATCGTGTCCCACGACTTCGAACTGGGCGAATGGAAGCCGGACCGGACGATCGAGGTCGAGACGCCGGAGAAGTACGACCTCTCGGGCGCGTGGACCTCCAGCGTGCACCTCTGGATCGTGCCCGCGTCGGTCGAGGGCAGCTGGCGCGGCTCGGGTGCGGGAGAGAACGGCGCGCGCCTGGAGCTCGAGTTGAGCCAGTCCTACCAGCGCGTGCAGGGGCGGCTTACCCGCGCCGGCGGGCGGGTGTCGCTCCGCGACGGGGTAGTCGAGGGACGCGGCGTGCGTTTCAGCGTCGCGCGTTCCGGCGGTGGCACCGAGACCTGGATCGCCACCGTGGACGGAGACCGGATGAGCGGGGAGATCCGGGGGGAGGGCGCCGCGTCGAAGTGGAGCGCGGAGCGCGCCCGGTAGCGCGCGCCGGGAAGCCGTTCCCCGGGCTGCCGCCGGTCAGCTCAGCGCGCCGCGGCCGGTGCGCCGCCCATGCCGTGCGACAGTTCCCGGTAGTAGCGCAGCACGCGCGGCACGTAGCTCCGCGTCTCCGCGTAGGGCGGAATCCGGTTGCCGTGCTGCATGACGGCCGCCTCCCCCGCGTTGTATGCCGCCAGCGCGAGGTCGAGGTTTTCGCCGAAGAGGGCGATCAGGTCGCGCAGGTAGCGCGCGCCGCCGCGCAGGTTCTCGCCCGGGTCCCAGATGTCCTTCACGTCGTAGCGGCGCGCCGTGTCAGGCATGAGCTGCATGAGTCCGATCGCGCCCCTGGGGGAGCGTGCCTTTGGGTTGTAGCCCGATTCCGCGGTGATCACGGCGTGCAGGAGCGCCGGCTCGATCTCGTGCTCGCGCGCGACCGCGGCGATGAGGGGCGAGTACTCCCTGCGCCCGGCGGCGCCGAAGCGCGCGCCGGGCAGTGCCGGTAGCCCGGGGTCGATCGCGCCCGGGCCGGTTTCCGCCGACCCGGGCTTCGGCTCCTTCTTGAAGAGGTAGTAGCGATCGTCGACCCGGTGGTTCGCGAGGTGCGCGACGCCGTTCTCGTCGACGCGGCCCCAGATATCGGCGCGCGCCGGGGCGGTTACGGCGAGCGCTGCGAGCGCGACGGCGGCGGGGAGCCTCATGGCACGTATTCTACCGGCACCGGGGGCGGACCGCGCGCCGGTGCTGGTTTACAATCACGAGAAGAACCCTTCCGCGAGGCGACGACGTGATACGGAGACACTGCTGGAACCGGCGCCGGGTGCTCGGGGCGCTCGCGGCGCTGCCGGTGGCGCGGCTCGCCGCGGCCGCGGACATCGACGCGAAACGCACCGGCGGGCCCTACGTGCCCACCCCGCAGGTCGTGGTGGACGAAATGCTGCGCCTCGGGCGGGTCGGCCCCGAGGACTTCGTGATCGACTTGGGCTCCGGCGACGGCGTCATCGTGCTGACCGCAGCGCAGAAGCTGAAGGCGCGCGGCATGGGCGTGGAGATCGACCCGGAGCTCGTGCTGCTCGCGAACAACGAGGCGAAGCGGCGCGGCATCGCCGATCGCGCGGTGTTCCAGGTGCAGGACGTTTTCAAGGCGGACCTCGGAAAGGCGACGGTGGTGACGCTCTATCTCCTGCCGGGAATGATGATGAACCTGCGCCCGAAGATCTACAGCGAGCTTCGACCCGGCGCCCGGGTCGTCTCGCACGACTACCATTTCGACGACTGGCAGCCGGACGATCAGTACACCTGGGACGTCCCGGAGAAGGAGGCGATCAACGGCGTGCCGCGCGCGACCGTGTATCTGTGGATCGTCCCGGCGAAAGTGGCCGGCCGCTGGCAGGTGAAGGTCACGGGCAGCGGCGCCGCGGAGGAGTACGAGTTGACGCTGCGCCAGCGCTTCCAGGAGCTCGACGGCACGGATTCACGGGGCGCCAGGGTGATCGCGGCGCGGCTGCGCGGCGGGGACATCATGTTCTCGCTGCCGGGGAGCGGCGGGCGCAACATCTACCGCGGGCGCGTCACCGGCGACGCGATGGAAGGCGCGGTGGAGCGCGCCGGCGGCAAGGGCACCGCGCGCTTCAGCGCGACGCGGGTGAAGCCCTGATCCGCGGGCGCCGATTGAGCCGCACCTAGTTCAGGAGAAACGCCTTCGGCATCCCCTCGACCACCGCCCGCCGGAACGCGATCTGGCTCGCGGCGATGTCGTAGGTCGCGACGCTCCTCGCGTCGGTGACGACCTCGCCCTCGGCGAGGAGTTCCCGCGAAAGCGGCCGCGGGTGCTCCAGCATGCCGGAGAGCGCCGGCACGTGGGCTTCGGGGACGTCGTCGAGGCGCATCCACTGCGGGTCGGGGAGCGGCGCGAGGGCCGCGACGAGAAAGCCGTTCACCTGCGCGGCGCCGGCCCACCGCGGGCGGTAGAGCACGATGTAGGGGAGTTCCGCGCGCAGCGTCGCGAGGAGGTCCGCGTAGGCGGCGGGGCGCTCGAGGTCGGCGAAGGTATTGAACACCGCCACGCCGCCGAGCGCGAGGCAGCGCCGCAGGTCGCGGAAGAAGTCGCGGGTCACGAGGTAGTCCGGCGTTCCGTCCCCGTGAAAGAGGTCCACGACCACGACGTCGTGGCCGGCGTCGCACCCGCGCAGGTAGGTGCGCGCGTCGGCGAGGTGCACGGGCGCGCGCTCGGGCCGGTAGCCGAATACGCGCCGCGCCGCGGCGAGCGAGGCCGGGTCGATCTCGACGACCTCGACGGCGATGCCCCGCCCGGCGAGACGCATGGGCACGACCCCCGCGCCGAGACCCAGCACCAGCACCGAGCGCGGCCGCGGCGCGTAGGCGAGAACCAGGGATTCGAGCGCCCAGGTGTAGAACGACAGCGATACGCCGTCGGAGCGCACCCGGTTCTGCACCAGGCCGTCGTGGAAATACATCCGCACGAAGCGGCCGGTCACGGGGTCCGATTCGGTGCGCAGTATCTTCACGGTGCCGAAGAACGAACGGAAGGTCGCCTCGACGCGCCAGTCGGCGCCCGCGTGCCGCGCCGGCCACATGCGCCCGGTGTAGGCGTCGGCCTGCCAGAGCAGCACGCCGGATGCGAGCACCGCCGCCACGGAAAAGGCGGCGGCGCGCCCGCGCCGCGCGACGGCGACGGGCGGGCGCGCGAGCACGGCGAGCGAGGAGAGCGCGAGGACCAGTGCGACGGTGAGCACGCCGGAGAAATTGCTGACGTGGGGGATCAGCAGGAATGCCGTCGCCAGCACGCCGGCAACCGAGCCCGCGGTGCTGATGCTGAACACCATGCCCGCGCCGGCGTCGCCTCCCGCGCGGCTGCCGCGGGTCAGCGCGATCGCCACCAGCAGCGGGTTCATGGCGGAGGCGGCGGCGAGCGGCACGAGCAGCAGGATGAGGCACGCGGCGAACGCGCCGGCGACGAGGTCGGCGGCGGCGAGCGCGCCGAAGAGGTGCGGGTAGGCGAGGCAGGCGGCGACGATGCCGAGCGCCGCCACCGCGGGCATGAGCGCGTAGAGCTCGACCAGGCGCTCGAGGCGGGGCGGGCGGGCGCCCGCGAGCCGGCCGCCCAGCCAGTAGCCCAGGGCGAGCGCGATGAGCGTGATCGACAGGATGCCCGTCCAGATGTACAGGCTTACCCCGAAGTAAGGGGTCATGATGCGCGAGGCGAGGAGCTCGAGCGAGAGCACCGCGGCGCCGGTCACGAAGAGGATCGAATGAAGGAACATCCGGTATAATCCCGCACGCTCGATTGCGACTGCGGACTATACGTTCATTTCGCGCTGATTTCGACATGCGCCCGTTCATGGATTCCGTGCCGCCGGCGCGCGCGGCGATCGTCGCGGCCGCGCTCATCGCAGCTGCGCCTTCCGCGCGCGGCGCCGAGCCCAGCGTCCCCTACGTGCCGACACCGCAGGACGTCGTCGAGCGCATGCTGAAGATCGCCCGGGTCGGCCCGCAGGACTACCTGATCGACCTCGGCTCCGGGGACGGGCGCATCGTCGTCACCGCCGCGAAGCAGTTCGGGGCGCGCGGCTTCGGCGTCGATCTCAACCCGGAGCGCATACGCGAGGGGAACGAGAACGCGCGCAGGCAGGGCGTCACGGACCGGGTGGCGTTCTACCAGAGGAACCTCTTCGAGACCGATCTCTCGGAGGCGACGGTCATCACGATGTACCTGCTGCCGCGCGTGAACATGGAACTGCGCCCGAAGCTGCTCGCGTTGAAGCCCGGCACGCGGATCGTCTCGCACGATTTCTCCATGGAGGACTGGAAACCCGACACCCACGTCACCGTCGATACGCCCGGCAAGTGGGGCGGCACCGGCGGCAAGAGCGACATCTATTTCTGGGTGGTGCCGGCGCGTGTCGCGGGAACGTGGCGGTGGGAGCTGACGATCGCGGGCAAACCGGTCTCCTACCAGGCGACGCTCGAGCAGCGCTTCCAGGTCGTGACGGGACAGGGGCAGGCGGGCGGCCGCGCGGTGAAGCTCCAGAATATCCGCCTCGCCGGCGGGGAACTGCGCTTCGCGTTCGCCGCGGAGGTGAACGGCCACGATCTCCGGCACGAGTTCACCGGGCGGGTGGACGGCGAGCGCATCGCGGGCACGGTGTCGGTTTCCGGCCCGCGCGTGCAGGGGGAGCAGGAGTGGAGCGCGCAGCGCGGCGGGAAGGGTGCTGCCCGCGCCGCTCCGGGCGTGGCCGGTTGATGCCGGGGCGCGCCATCGGCCGGGTGGCCGGCCCCCTGCTCGTCTGCGGAATGCTCGCGGCGGGCGGCGCGGGCGCGCAGGAGAAGGATCTCGACACGCCGTACGTCCAGACGCCGCAGAACGTCGTGGACAGGATGCTCGAGCTCGCGAAGATCGGCCCGGGCGACTACGTGATCGATCTCGGTTCCGGCGACGGGCGCATGGTGATCACGGCGGCCCGCCGCTACGGCGCGCGCGGCTTCGGCGTGGACCTCGACCGGCGGCTCGTCGTCCTCGCCAACCGCAACGCGGCGAAGGCCGGCGTGAGCCAGCGCGCCGTGTTCTACGAGCGCGACCTCTTCGCGACCGACGTGAGCCCGGCCACCGTGCTGACGCTCTACCTCCTGCCCGACGTCAACCTCGCGATCCGCGAGCGACTGCTGGCGACGCTCAAGCCCGGCACGCGGATCGTCTCGCACGACTACGACTTCGGCGAGTGGCGGCCCGACTTCGAGACGGAGATGCCGGCGCCCGGCAAGACGGTGGGCGCGCGGCAGGTGAGCAAGGTTTTCTTCTGGGTGGTGCCGGGCAACGCGGCGGGGAAGTGGCGCTGGACGCTCGCCCGCGAGGGCAAGCCCGAGACCTACGAGCTCGTGCTCGACCAGAACTTCCAGAAGCTCGAGGGCACGCTCGCGGCAGGAGGGCGGCCGGCGAAGCTCGCGGACCCGGCGTTGCGCGGAGAGGAGATCACCTTCACCGCGGTGGTGGCCGGCGCGCGCTACGAGTACGCCGGCCGGATCCACAACAACGCCATCGCCGGTTCCGTCCGGCTCGCCACGGGCGCGGGGCCGGGCGCCGCGCCCGCGGCGCCCGCGTGGGAGGCGACGCGCACGGAACTGCGCGTCCCGCGCCACCTCGCGCGCGAGGCCGCGGGCGCGGCGAAATGACGGTTCTCCCGCGGCGGGCCGGGGCCGCTCTCGCGCTGGCGCTCCTGTCGATCGTGCCGGGCGTCGCGGCGCAAGCGCCGCGCGATGCCGGCATCCCGACGCCCTACGTTCCCTCGACGAGCATCGCCGTCGACGAGATGCTGCGGGCGGCCGGCGTCGGGCCGCGGGATTTCGTCGTCGACCTGGGCTCGGGCGACGGGCGCATCGTGATCGCCGCGGCGCGGGACTACGGCGCGCGCGGGCTCGGCATCGAGATCGACGGCGGGCTGGTTCGCGAGAGCATCGAGAACGCGCGCAAGGCGGGAGTGGAAGAGCGGGTGACGTTTCGCCAGGGCGACGTCCTCGAGGCGGAGTTCTCCGAGGCGACCGTGGTGACGCTCTACCTGCTGCCGCAACTCGTCGAGCAGCTGAAGCCGCGGCTGCTCCGGATGCGCCCGGGCACGCGCATCGTGGCGCACGACTTCGGTTTCGCCGACTGGCGCCCGGACCGGTCGGTCGTCATCTCCAAGCATTACCACCTGTACGTGGTGCCGGCGCGGGTCGGGGGAAAGTGGCGGCTTGAGGCGGACCTTCCCGGCGGCGCGCGCGGCTACGACTTCGAGCTCGAGCAGACTTTCCAGCAGGTGCGCGGCGGCGCGCGCGTCCCGGGCGGTTACCTGCCCGCGTTCGAGGCGCGGGTCGCCGGGGATCGCATCACCTTTGTGCTGGTCGAAGAGGACGCGAGCCACCATTTCGAGGGCCATGTGCGCGGCTACGAGATGGAAGGCACGGTGCGCTCGGGGGCCGGATTGAAGCGCGCCACGGGCCGCTGGCGGGCGACGCGCGTACTGGGTGTCCCCGACGAGGGGTAGCCGGTGGCCGACCGTGCAGGCACGTGGCAGCCGGAGCGCGCGCGCGTTTCGACCATGATCCCGACGCACCCCGGATTCCGTGTTCTTCCGGGTGCTGCCGCGGCTGATCGCTCCGGCATTGCCGCGGGTGCGGCGGCGGTGGCGATGCTCTGGTTCGCCGCGGCGTGCGCGCCGGCCTGGGCCCAGTTCCCCGACATCACGCTCAAGCCCCCCTACGTGCCGACGCCGCAGGTGACGGTCGACGAGATGCTGCGGCTCGCCGAAGTGACCGATCGGGACGTGGTGATGGACCTTGGTTCCGGCGACGGGCGGCTCGCCATCACCGCGGCGGTAAAGTTCGGGGCGCGCGGCATCGGGATCGAGCTCGACGATACGCTCCTCATCCAGAGCGAGGAGAACGCGCGCCAGGCGGGCGTCGCGGATCGCGTGACATTCCTGGAGCAGGATCTTTTCCGCGCCGACCTCTCGCGGGCGACCGTGATCACCATGTATCTCCTCCCGGCGGTGAACATGAAGCTCAGGCCGGCGCTGCTCGCGTTGCGGCCCGGCACGCGCATCGTGTCGCACGACTTCGACCTCGGGGACTGGAGAGCGGACCGCAGGACGACGATACGCAAGAACACGTTCCTCTGGATCGTGCCGGCGAAGGTGGCGGGCCGCTGGCGGGCGCGGCTGCCGCTGCCGCCGATCGAGCGCCTGCTCGAGCTCGATCTCGTCCAGCGCTACCAGGAGCTGAGCGCAACGGCGCGGCTGAACGGCGTGCCGGCGCAGGTCTGGGAGGCGAAGCTCTCGGGCGAGCGGCTGAGCTTCGTGGTGGTCGATACCACCGACCGGGACAATCACACGAGCCTCTATTTCACCGGGCGCGTCACGGGCGATGCGATCGAGGGCGAGGTGACGCGCGGGGTCGGCGCGACGCGCGCCACCGTGCGCTTTAGCGCGCGAAGGCTCGGCTCGTGAGCGCCCGCGCGCGCGGCGCCGGATGGCTTGTGCTCGCCGCGCTCGCCTGCGGCGCTCGCGCGCAGGACCCCGACGTGCCGTACGTGCCGACCCCGCCCGCGGTGGTGGACGAGATGCTGCGCATGGCGAAGGTGGGGCCGGGCGATTTCGTGATCGATCTCGGTTCCGGCGACGGGCGCATCGTCATCGCCGCGGCGAAACGGCACGGCGCGCGCGGTTTCGGCGTGGACATCGATGCGGGACTCGTCGACACGGCGCGCCGCGAAGCGAGGCGGCAGGGCGTCGCGGCGAGGGTCGCGTTCCACCATCGCAATCTCTTCATCACCGAGATCCGCGAAGCGACGGTGCTCACGCTGTACCTCTTCCCGGGCGTGCTCGCGCAGTTGCGCCCGCGCCTGCTGGCGGAATTGCAGCCCGGCACGCGGGTCGTCTCGCACGAGTTCGACCTGGGGGAGTGGCGTCCCGACGAGCGCGCGAGCGTCAAGGTGCCGGACAAGCCCTACGGCGAGCCGAAGAGCGAAGTGTTCCTGTGGGTCGTTCCGGCGAACGCGGCCGGCCGGTGGCGCTGGCGGTACGAGGCGGGCGGCGGCCGGAGCGTGCTCACCGAAGTGACGCTCGGCCAGAGGTTCCAGATGCTCGAAGGCACGGCGCTCGCCGGCGGCCGCCCGGCCCGCCTGGAGAGCGCGTGGCTGCGCGGGAGCGAGATCCGGCTGCGCGTTGCCGGGGAGGCGGGCGGCGCGGAGTTCGCCGGTCGCATCTCGGGGGACACGATCGCCGGCACGGCAAGGCTTGACGGCGGGGGCGAAGTCGTCTGGAATGCCGCGCGAGCTGCAGGCGGGAGTGCCCCGTGATCGCGGGCGGAAGACCGGAGGCCGGCGACGAGGGCCGTGCCGGGCATATTGGAACGGGGCCGGCGCGCGCGCAGGCTGCCGGCCGTTGACTCGAAAGGAATCGGGATGAACCTCATGATGAACCGGTGGAAAGCGCTGGCGGCGGCGCTCACGCTCGTTGCCGCGCCCGTCGCGTCGCAGGAAGGGCAGGGCGACGTTGTCTACGTGCCCACTCCGCAGATCGTGGTCGACGAGATGCTCAACATGGCGAAGGTCGGGCCGAAGGACTTCCTGATCGACCTCGGCTCGGGTGACGGTCGCATCGTCATCACGGCGGCCAAGAAACACGGCGCGCGCGGCTTCGGCGTCGATCTCGACCGCTACCTCCTCAAGCTCGCCAACGCGGGCGCCCAGAAGGAAGGCGTCTCGGATCGCGCGAAGTTCGTCGAGGAGAACCTCTTCAACACGGATCTCACGCAGGCGACGGTGATCACGACCTACCTGCTGCCGGAGATGAACCTGAAACTGCGCCCGAAGATCCTCGCGCTGAAGCCCGGCACCCGCGTGGTGGCCCACGACTACCACATGGGCGAGTGGAGCGCGGACCAGGAGCGGGTGCTCATCGTCCCCGAGAAAACGGTGGGCGACCCCGGCAAGAGCTACATCTACCTCTGGCTCGTGCCGGCGCGGGTGGCCGGCGTGTGGGAATCGCGGCTCGCGGCGGGCGGCGAGGCCCGCCAGTACGCCTTCTACTTCGACCAGGAGTTCCAGGAAGTGAGCGGCAAGGTGACGGTCAACGGCCGCCAGGCCAAGTTCTCCCGGTTCCGGCTGGCGGGGGATGCGGTGAATTTCGTCATCACCGCGAACCTCGGCGGCAAGCCCGTCTCGCACCGCTTCAACGGCCGCGTGAAGGACGGCACGATCGAGGGCAACGTCACGGTCACCGGTGACGCGCCGGGGCCACGCGTGATTCCGTGGACGGCCACGCAGAGCGCGCACGGCGAAATGAAGATGGGCAACGACGCCGCGGGCGGCCGGTGAGCGCGGCGAGCGGCGGCGCGCAAGGGCAGCCGCGCCAGACCCTGTCGGTTCCCGATGCCGTCGGCATTATCGTCGGCCTGATCGTCGGCGCGGGCATTTTCGGCACGCCGGCCATCGTCGCCGGCGCGATGGGGAGCGAGCCCCTCATACTGGCGGCGTGGGTTGCCGGTGGCCTCTTCTCCGTCATCGGCGCGTTGTGCTATGCCGAGCTCGCCACCGCGTTCCCGTCGCCCGGCGGCGAGTACCACTTCATCCACCGGGCCTACGGCCGGTCCCTCGCCTTTCTCTACGGCTGGGCCCGGATGACCGTGATCGTCGCGGGCTCGATCGCCGTCTTCGCCTATCTCTTCGGCGATTACCTCTCGCGCGTCGTCAACCTCGGGGCGCATTCCTCCGCGATCTGGGCGGCGTTCGTCGTGGTCGTACTGACGGGCGTCAACTACGCGGGAATCCGGGAGGGCAAGGCCACGCAGAACCTCTTCACGGCGCTGGAGGTGGCGGGGCTCGTCCTGATCGTCGTGGCCGGCCTCGTGCTCGCCCCGGCGCCCGCCGCGCCGGCAGCGGCTGCCCCGGCGCCGGGCGGCGGCGGGCCATGGTACATGGGCGCCGGTCTCGGCACCGCCATGCTGTTCGTGCTGTTCACCTACGGCGGCTGGAACGACGCCGCCTACATCTCGGCGGAAGTACGCCGGCGGGAGCGCAACATGTCGCGGGCGCTCCTGCTCGCGATCGGCATCGTCGCGGTGCTCTACGTGCTCGTGAACGTCGCCTACCTGAAGGGGCTGGGCTACGAGGCGATGGCCCGCTCGGACGCGGTCGCGGCCGATCTGCTGAAGGCGGTGTGGGGCGGCACCGGCGAGAAGATCATCTCGGTCATGATCGCGATCGCCGCGCTCACCTCCGTCAACGGCTCGATCATCGTCGGCGCGCGCTCGAACTACGCGCTCGGGCGCGACTGGCCGCTGCTCGGCGTGCTCGGCCGCTGGGACGAGGCGAGCGGTTCGCCGCGCGCCGCGATGCTGGTGCAGGGCGCGATCGCGCTCGCGCTGGTCGGGCTCGGGGCGATCCGCAGCGCGGGCTTCAAGGGGCTGGTCGAGTATTCGCTGCCGGTGTTCTGGGGCTTCTTCCTGCTGGTCGGCATCGCGCTCTTCGTGCTGCGCGTGCGCGAACCCGGGGCGCCGCGGCCGTTCCGGGTGCCGGGCTACCCGGTGATCCCGGCGATTTTCGTGCTGATGTGTGGCTACCTGCTCTACTCGAGCCTCGCCTACCATCGTACCCATGCGCTGACGGGGCTCGGGGTGCTGGCGGTGGGGGCAGTGGTGCTCCTCTTCGCGGGGCGGAGCAAGCGGATCGCGTCGTGACCCGATGTGGCGGACCGCCTGGCCGGGGCCGCTGGCCGGACACGGGGCGGGTCAGGTGAGCCGTATCGGCAGCCGCGTCCAGCCACCGAGCGGGTGGGTTCCGCGTTCCGCAGCCGCATCGGCCGCGAGCTCGATGCGGGCCGTCATCGCAAGGAGGGCGCGCACGGCGAGGACCAGTTCGAGCGTGGCGAGCGGACGGCCCGGGCAGACGTGGATGCCGGTACCGTAGACGAGGTTGTTGGGCGCGTTGTCGCGGGGCCGGAACGCGTCCGGATCGCCGAACACCGTCTCGTCGCGATTGGCGGAGGTCCAGTTGAGCTCGACGCGGGTGCCGGGCTCGAGCACGAAACCGGCGATCCGGGTCGCCCGGGTCGTCACCCTCCGGTTGGCGAGGAAGGGGTCGTCGATGCGCAGCATCTCGTCGATCGCTTCGGGCAGATCCCCGGGACGCGCTCGCAGCGCCGCCTGCTCCGCGGGGTGCGTCGCCAGGAAGTGAACCGCGACGCCCAGCGCCGCGGCTATGGAGGCCAGGTCGCCGGCGGTGAAGTTGCGCAGGATCGACACGACGTCGGCATCGGGCAGAGCCCGGCCATTCACGACGGCGCGCAGCAATTCCGTCGTCGGGTCCCGCGGAGCCGCATCGCCCAGCTCGCGACGGCGCCGGATCTGCGCCGCGACGAGGGCGTCGAAAGCGGCCGCCACCGCGGCCGTCCGCGAGCGCTCCGCCGAGCGCGTCGCGGCGTGATTGTCCGCCATCCACGCGAGGAGCTCGTCCTCGATGCCCTGCCAGCCGAGCCACTCGGCCTGCGCGCGCACGGCGAACGGATAGCCAAGTGCGGTGATCGCATCGACGGCGCGGTGTCGCGGCAGAGCGGCCACGGTCTCGCGGGCGATGGTGCGCAGGCGCGGCTCGAGCGTTTGCATGCGCCCGGGCGTGAAAAACGGGTCGATGACCGCGCGGTACGCCGCGTGCTCGGGCGGGTCGAGGCCGTTCGGCACGTGACGGTGGGCCGACACCGCGGAGGAGAACGTCGCCGGATCGGCGGCCGCCGCGACCACGTCCGCGTGCCTGAGGAGGGTGACGCCAGCCGGCGAGCGGGCGACCGGACACGCCGCGCGCCGCGTGTCGCGGGTCCGCCGCTCGTCGGAAAGCGCCGGCTCGGAGAGCGGCTCCCGGCCGGGAATCGAATCACTCACGCCCGTATTCTCGCACGGCGGAGGCGTGTTCACGCGAGACTCCCCCGCGTGTCGTCCCGTGACTCCACCGCACGGCGACACCGCCACGGCTCGCCTCGCCCGCCGGAACCATCCTAGAAGACACGCGCCGCGAGCTACTGGACATCCTTCACCGCCGCCTTGAATATCGGAGCGAGGTTCACGCTCTCCTTCGCGATCTGCTCGATCGTCTCCTGCTGCTTCTCGCCGGACATGAATGTCGCCGGCCAGCCGTTCTTCTTCATTTCCTCGAGCAGCGCCGGGTCCGCCATGATCGCGCCGAGCGCCGCCCGGAACGCCGCGGCGGCCTTCGGATCGGTCCTGGGCGGAGCATAGTAGCTGCGGTTGGTTTCCAGGATGCTCGCGACAGCGCGCATCAGGTTCTTCTTCTCCGCGGGGACGGCTTCAATCGCCGTCGGAACGTCCGGAAATTCCGGTATGCGTTGAGAAGTGAGGACCAGGATCGGACGCTTGTCGCCCGAGCGCAGCGATGCCATCGACTCGGCCAGCCCGACGGAATTGCCGTCGCCGTCACCCTTGATCACCGCGAGCTCGGTGTCGGCGAGGCCCTGATAGCCCGTGACCGCCTTCAACTTGAACTCGAGCGCATCGGCGAGCACGGCCATGGCGTAAAAATCCTCGTCGGTACCCTGCGACGGATAGACGAACGGCCGGCCGAGCTTCACCACGTCCTCTATCGTCCTGATCGGGGACTTGCCGCCCACTCCCAGTACCCTCGGCTGGCTGTTGGCGCGGCCGAGGAACGTGAACCGGGTCACATCGAACTGCGCGCCCGCGCTGCTTGCCATCTGGGCCATGATGAGTGTCGATGCGTTCCCGAACCCCACGCTGTAGCCGTCGGCCTTCAACCGCCAGATGTGATTGGCGGCCTTGAGGCCCCCGCCGCCCGGCATGTTGTTGATCCGGACCTCGGAGGCGCCGAGCTGCTTCTGAAGGTACGGAGCGACCATCCGCGCAAAGCGCGTGTGGCCACCCGCCGCGCTCCCGGCCACGATGACCGTGAGCACTTTCCCCTTGTAGTACTCCGGGGCCTGGGCCGCCGACTGCCACGCGACGCTCATGAGCGCCGGCACGGCAAGCGCTGCCACCCATCTTCCTGCGATCATCGCGTTCTCCTCTGGTTGTGTTCCGGTTCCGCGCGTAATGGAATGATAAGCGTGCCGCCTCGTTCACGTCATGAGGGCCGGGCTTCGGCCTCCACGCCACCGATTCGAAGGAGCCTCGTCGGAGGTCCTCTCTCTTCCCGCGTGTGCCCGTTCAGGAGGGAGATCGGGCCCGCCGGGGGGCCGGGCTCCCTGGAAGGAGCTTCACCTGCGCCGGATCGATCCCGACCGCTACTTCGGTTCCGGGTGCGTATCCTGCATCGCCGGCGTAGTGCGCCTGGTCCACTATGAGGGACACGCCCCGCACGCTCACCCGGTAGCGCACGAACTCTCCCAGGAACTCGCGTTCCGTCACCGCGCCGGGCAGCCAGATGACGCCGGGCGCCGGGCTCGCTCCCGCGGCCGCGAGCTTCAGGGCGTGCGGGCGGACGGCGATCTCGGCGCCCCCCGTCCCGGCCGCATCGGCCTTGAGCGGGATTTCGCCCAGGACTTCGCTCCGGAAGGCGGGCCCCTCGCCCGCGCCGACGATCGTTCCGGGGAACAGATTGATCGTTCCGACGAAGGTGGCGATGAAGCGGTTCGCCGGCGCGTCGTAGAGTTCGACCGGCGTGCCGACCTGCTGGATGACGCCCTGGTCGAGCACCGCGACGCGGTCCGCGATCGAGAGCGCTTCCTCCTGGTCGTGCGTCACGAAGATCGTGGTGATGCCGAGCTTTCGCTGCAGCGCGAGCAGTTCCGAGCGCATGTGTATGCGCAGTTTCGCGTCGAGGTTGGAGAGCGGCTCGTCGAGCAGCAGCACCTTGGGTTCGATCGCGATGGTGCGCGCGAGCGCGACGCGCTGCTGCTGCCCGCCGGAGAGCTGCCCGGGGCGGCGCTCGCCGAACTCGCCGAGCCCCACGAGTTCCAGCGCGGCGGCGACGCGGCGCTCGATCTCGGCGCGAGGGAGCCTCCTTTCCACCAGCCCGAAGGCGACGTTCCCGCGCACCGTCATGTGCGGCCAGAGCGCGTAGTTCTGGAACACCATCCCGATGTCGCGGTGCCACGGCGGCACGCGCGTCACGTCTTCGCCTCCCACGCGGATCTTGCCCGCGCCCGGGTCGAGAAATCCCGCAAGGAGCCGCAGGAGCGTCGACTTCCCCGAGCCGGAGGGCCCGAGCAGCGCGAAGAACTCGCCGGGCTCGATCGCGATGCTGACGCCGGTCAGCACCTGCGTCCTGCCGTAGGAAAGCGACACCCCCGCGAACTCGACCGGAACCTTGCGCAGCGCCCCGATTGCGGACCCGTCATCCATCACCCGCCACCCGTCGCTTTTCACCCGGTCTCAGGCGAGCGGCCGCGCCTCGCGGGCGTCCCGCGCGCGCTCGCCGAGAGACCGGTAGGAAAGATACGTGCCGATCGCGACGATCGCGACGGCGAGCACGCCCAGCGCCGCGCCGGGGCCCCGCCCGGCGGCGCTCTGCATGTAGAGATAGATGCCGTAGGACATCGGCGCGTCGTTCTGCGCGGAGACGAGCATGATCGTGGCCGACAGCTCCACCGCCGCGGTCATGAAGCTCGTGATGAATCCCGCCAGCATGGCGCCCGCCATCAACGGCACGACCACGCGCAGGATCGTCCGCCGCTTCGAGGCTCCGAGATTCTCGGCGGCCTCCTCCAGCGAGACGTGCATCTGCTGCAGCGCGGCGACGCAGGAGCGCAGCGCGTAGGGCAGCCGCCGCACCGTGTAGGCGAGCGCGATGATGATCCACGAGGAAGTGAGCGGCTCGCCGCTGAACGGCAGTTCGATGCCGCGGAAGGTGCGCAGATACCCGATGCCGAGCACGATGCCCGGGATCGCCAGGGCGACCGTGGCGGTGAAGTCGAGGAGCCGCCGGCCGGGCACCTTCGTGCGCAGCATCAGGTACGCGATCGCCGTCGCGATCACGACGTCGAGACTCGCCGCCATGCCGCAATAGAGCACCGTGTTCCAGATCATGCGCGGGGAGTCGTGGAAGACCGAGGCGTAGTGATCGAGCGTGTAGGCGTCGGGCAGCACGCTGAAGCTCCACACCTTCGCGATCGAGAGCAGCAGGATGCCGGCGTGCGGCGCGAGCACGACCGCGAGCACGAGCCCGATCCAGCCGTAGGCGAGCACGGTCTGCCCCGGACCGAGCCGGCGCCGGGCGAGCCCGGCGTAGCCGCGCTGGAGCGTGGCGTACTCCTTCCCGCGCATCACCCGGGTCGAGGCCCACAGCGCGAAGAGCGATGCCGCGACCATGATGACGCTCGCCACGTAACCGATGGGATCCTCGATGCCGATCGACGTGATGCGGAGGTAGGCCTGCGGCGCCAGCATGTTGGTGATGTTCAGCACGAGCGGCGTTCCGAGATCGTCGAAGACCTTGATGAAGACGAGCGCCGCCCCCGCCACGTAGCCCGGCATCGCGAGCGGGAAAACCACGCGGCGGAACAGCCGCCAGCCGCTCGCGCCGAGGTTCTGCGCGGATTCCTCCATCGAGCTGTCGATGTTGTTCAGCGCCACCACCAGGTTCATGAGGATGAACGGGAAGTAGTGGATTGCTTCGACGAAAATCACGCCGTTCAACCCCTCCATGAGGGGCAGGGTGAAGCCGAACCAGTCCTCGAGCACGAGGTTGACGGCGCCGCTGCGTCCGAATATCAGTTGCATCGCGACCGCGCCGACGAACGGCGGCATGATGAGCGGCAGCACGCCGAGGGTCTGGATGAGGGCCGCCCCGCGGAACTCGAAGCGCACAGTGAAGTAGGCGAGCGGGACGGCGATGAGCGTCGCGATGCCGACGCTCCACAAGCCGACGAGGAGGCTGTTCCAGAAGGACTCGCGCATGAGCGAGAGCCCGAAGAACGAGCCGAAGTTGGCGAGGGTGAAACCGCCCGCCCCGTCGGCGAACGCCACCCACACGACGATCCCGACCGGGACGATCAGGAAGAGAACGAGGAAGGCCGCGATGGCGAGCGCCACCGCGGCCTGCGGCACGGTATAGCCCGCCGCGGCGCCGGCCCCGGGCAGCACGGACCGCAATGCGGCCGCCTTCAAGCGGGCCGTCCGCTCAGCGCGCGAGCGCGGCGGCCTGGTTCGCGAGTTCGGCGGCGCGCGTGTAGTTCTTCCGCGCCGTCGAGTTCCAGTATTCCTCGAGCCCGGTCAACTGCTTGGTCTTGAGGGCGTCGCGCTTGGTCTGGCTGAAGAGCGCGAGGAACTCCTTGTCCTTCGCCTTCTCCTCGCTCACGATGGGAGAGAACGCGAGCTCGCGCGCCTCGGCGAGGAGTTTCTCCGCCTGCGGGTTTTTCTTTCCCGCGAGCTTCGCGCTCGCCTCGTCGATCGCGCGGGTCGCGGCGACGAGCTCCTTGTGGCGGAACGTGATCGTCTGGTCGAAGAGCGCGTTCACCACGTAGTAGCGGGTCTGCGAGAGCTGTGAGTCGAAGTTGACCTTGGGCCTGATCTTGCCGCCGAACGGGTTGGGGTAGCCCGCGGGCGCCTTCGAGTAGGTCGCGGGCAGCACCGGCAGGCGGCTGATCTTGGGGTCGAGCAGGAGCTGCTGGCCGTCCTCCGACAGCGCGAAACGGATGAACTTCCGCCCGAGTTCGGCATTGCGGGCATTGGCGATCAACCCGATGTTGGCGGGCACGATCGCGGTGACCGTGGGATAGGCGAACTCGATGGGAAAGCCCGACGCGCGCGCCGAGAGGCCGAAGAAGTCGACGACGAGCCCGATGCCGTACTGCCCGTTGTTGACGCCGTCGGGCACCCCGAAGCTGCGCTCGGTGATCGCCGCGCAGTTACCCGTGATCATCAGCACCTGCCGCCAGCCCTTCTCCCAGCCCTCGCCCTGGAGGATGGTCTCGATGGTGAGGTGCGTCGTTCCCGAGCGCGAGGGCGAGGAGATCGCGACATGACCCAGGTAAACCGGTTTCGCGAGGTCGGCCCACTCCTTCGGGACGGGGAGCTTGTTCGCCTTGAGATAGCGCGTGTTCCACATGAGCCCGTAGCCCGCGAGCGCCTGGCCGAGGTAGTAGCCGTGCGGATCGTTGACCGGATACGTTCCCACCGCCTTCGGCACTGCCGGGTTGGCGAGGTCGGTTGCCCTGGCGAGCAGGTTTTCCTTTGCGAGCACCTCGAATGCATCGGGCGCGGAAGCCCAGAAGATGTCCGGCTTGCCGCCGGCGGGCGCCTCGCGGATGTACGCGATCGCGGAGGAGGTCCCGCGGTTGAGCACCTCGACCTTGACGCCGGGATTGCGCGACTCGAACGCGCGCTTGTAGACCTCGGTGAGATCCTTGGGAAACGAGGTGACGATGGTAAGTACCTGCTGGGCGTGGGCGGCAGCGGACGCAACGAGGAGCGCGGCTGCGGCGCACAGGGAGAACGGGCGCACGGAATCCTCCTTTTGTCATGGATATTGCGCGATGTGCATTGAAAATATTACAGTTTCGCCGCTCCGGTGGCTACCGGCACCGCGGCGGGGTTGAAATCCCGGGGGCGCCGCCCCATACATCCGGCGAGGGCGCGCGGCGCGGCCGCAGCGCGCGGAGCCCGGACTCCCGTACCGAACGAGAGGCGACATGACCGAGACACAGGCGCGCGAGACGCGCGGTTTCCAGGCCGAGGTGAGGCAGCTCCTCAACCTCATGATCCACTCGCTCTACAGCAACAAGGAGATCGCGCTGCGCGAGCTGATCTCGAATGCGTCCGACGCGTGCGACAAGCTGCGCTTCGAGGCGCTGACCGATCCGAAGCTCCTCGAGGAGGATCCCGAGCTCGGGATCCGGGTGAGCTACGACCCGAAGGCGCGGACCATCACCGTGTCCGACAACGGGATCGGGATGTCACGCGAGGAGGTGATCCGGAACATCGGCACGATCGCGAAATCCGGCACGCGCGAATTCTTCGAGAGCCTGACCGGGGACAGCGCGAAGGACGCGCATCTCATCGGGCAGTTCGGCGTGGGTTTCTACTCCTCGTTCATCGTCGCCGCCCGCGTGACCCTCGCGACGCGCCGCGCGGGGCTGCCGGCGGCCGAGGGGGTGCGCTGGGAATCCGACGGCGGGGGCGAGTTCACGGTGGAGACGCTCGAGCGGGCCGGGCGCGGCACCGAGGTGACGCTGCACCTGCGGGAAGGCGAGGAGGAACTCGCGAACGGGGATCGGCTCCGCGCCATCATCCGGCGCTACTCGGACCACATCCTGCTGCCCATCGTGATGAAAGTGGAGGAATGGGACAAGGACAACCGCGTCTACCGCACCACCGGCAGGGACGAGACCGTCAACCAGGCGAGCGCGATCTGGGCGCGCCCGCGTAACGAGGTGACCGAGGCGGAGTACAAGGAGTTCTACAAGCATGTCGCGCACGACTTCGAGGACCCGCTCGCGTGGGCGCACGCGCGGGTGGAGGGCCGTAAGGAGTTCATCCAGCTCCTCTACGTTCCGTCGCGGGCGCCGTTCGACCTGTGGGACCGCGAGCACCGGCACGGGGTGAAGCTCTACGTGCGGCGCGTTTTCATCATGGACGACGCCGAGCACCTCCTCCCGGCGTACCTGCGGTTCGTGCGCGGGGTGATCGACTCGAACGACCTGCCGCTCAACGTCTCGCGCGAGATCCTGCAGGAGTCGAAGGACGTGGAGGCGATCCGCACGGCGTCGGTGCGGCGCGTGCTCGCGCTCGTCGAGGATCTCGCCGGGAAGGAGCCCGAGAAATACGCGGTGTTCTGGAAGGAGTTCGGGCGCGTCTTCAAGGAAGGCGTGGGCGAGGACTCCGGAAACCGCGAGCGGATCGCGAAGCTCCTGAGATTCGCATCGACGCACTCGGACACGGAAGTGGAGAACGTCGGTCTGGCGGATTATGTCGCGCGCATGAAGGAGGGGCAGGAGCGGATCTACTACGTGACGGCGGACACGTTCGGCGCGGCGAAGGCGAGCCCGCACCTGGAGATATTCCGGAAGAAGGGTGTCGAGGTGCTGCTTCTCTTCGACCGGGTGGACGAGTGGGTCGTCGCGCACCTCGCCGAATTCGGGGGGAAGGAATTGCGGTCGGTCGCGAAGGGCCGGCTCGACCTCGGCCAGCTCGAGGACGCGCAGGAGAAGGCGGCGCGGGAGAAGGAGGCCGGGGAATTCGGGGAACTCGTCGAGCGGGTGAAGGCGGCACTGGGCGAGCGCGTGAAGGACGTGCGCGTGACGCTGCGGCTGACGGAGTCGCCTGCCTGCCTCGTCGCCGACGAGCACGACCTCTCCTCGAACCTCCAGCGGCTCCTCAAGGCAGCGGGCCAGAAGTCGCCGGGAACGAAGCCCATACTGGAGTTGAACCCGCGCCACCCGCTGGTCGAGCGGCTACGGGGCGAGGCGCAGGCGGAGACATTCGGCGATCTGGCGCAGGTGCTCTTCGACCAGGCGCTGCTCGCCGAGGGCGGCAGCCTCGACGACCCGGCGGGCTTCGTGCGGCGGTTGAACCAGCTCATGCTCTCGCTGAGCCGATGAGAATCGGCGCCACATGGCCTTCCCGATGGCGGCCGCCCGGGCGCACGCCGCTTTTCATCCAGAGACAGGGACAGGCCGCACGCCGGTACCGCCAGGACGAGCCCTTCGGTCGAAGAACATCCTTTGCGACCCCCGGCGTCACTGCGTTCGGGTTCGCGACCTGCCATCTCGTTTTCAGCGGCCTTCGCGTTGAGCGGGCGGCGGCTCAGCGATCGCCCTGAGCGCCGCGAGCAGTTTCTTCCCCGCGCGGCCGTCCACCGCCATCCCGACCGAAGTCTGAAAGGCCTCGATCGCCGCGCGCGTGCGCGCGCCGATGATGCCGTCGGGCGCCCCGATGTCGTGGCCGAGCGCGATGAGGCGTTCCTGAACCTCGCGCCGCTCGGCGCGCGAGATTCCCGGATCGTCGGTCGGCCACGCCGTCGCGATCGGAGCGCCGCCGCGCAGGCGGTCGGCGAGGTGCGCGATCGCGAGCGCGTAGGACTCGGCGGCGTTGTAGGAAAAAATGGCGTTGTAGTTCCGCAACGCGAGGAATGCGGGGCCTCGCGTGCCGGCGGGTGTCAGGAGCGCCGCCGGCCCGGTCCCGGCAAGCGCGGAACCATCGGCGCGACGGATGCCGTTTCCCGCCCAATCCTCCAGCGCGCGGCGCGTGCGGCGGCCCGCCGGGCCGTTGTATCCGGGCGGCAGCCGGACTTCGTAGCCCCACCGTTCGCCCGTACGCCAGCCCGCGCGGGCGAGGACGTTCGCGGTCGAGGCGAGCGCGTCGGGCACCGAGCCGACGATGTCACGGCGGCCGTCGCCGTCGAAATCGACCGCGAGCCGCTGGAAGGTCGTGGGCATGAACTGCGTCTGCCCGAACGCGCCCGCCCACGAACCGTTCAGCGCCGCCGCCGGCACGTCGCCTTCTTCGAGTATCCGCAACGTCGCGAGGAATTCGCCGCGGAAGGTGCGCTGGCGTCCGCCGAAGCAGGAGAGCGTCGCGAGCGAGCGCACGAGTGGGCGCGAGCCCATTCTCCTGCCGTAGTCGGTCTCCACGCCCCACACCGCGACGACGACGTGGCGGTCGACGCCGAACTTCCGCTCGATCTCGCCGAGCACGGTGGCCCATTCGGCGAGCCGTGCCCTCCCATCCGCGACGCGCTCCTCGTCCACGAGCCCCGCGAGGTAGTCCCAGATGGGCGTCCTGAACTCCGGCTGATGGTCCATTGCGTCGAGCACGCCCTGGTCGGGCTCGATCCCGGCGGTCGCACCGAGGAACGTGTCGCCGCCGAGGCCGGCACGTACCGCGGCGGCGCGCAGTTCCGAGAGACAGGCCTGGAAATCGCCAGGCGCGGCGCAGGCCGTTCCCGCCGCGGCGAGCAGCACGAGAAGCAAGAGCGCCTCAGCGCGGGCGGTGCAGCGCCACATTGAGACCGAAGCCCAGGACCATGGCGGCGAGCGTGCACACGACGCCGAAGATCCAGCCGTGGCGCCGCGCGGCGTCGCTCACCCAGCGGCCGGCGCCCACCTGCCGCAATTCGAAACTGCCCGAATCGCGCGCCGTGACGCGGCCGTCGCGGACGAGCAGGGCGTCGACACGATAGCCGCCGAGCTCCGCCTCGGGCGGCAGGACGATGTCGGTGGTGACGAGTCGCTCGCGCGTGATCCGGATCGCGTGGTCGTCCTCCCGGTAGCTTCGCTCGTGCTCCTTCAGCCGGAAAAATGCCCGTCGCCACCGGTCCTCGGAGATGGCGGCCGTGCGCGGCTCGACGTCCAGCGCGGTCGCCTCGAGATCGAGGCCGTACTTCGCCCGGGCCTGCGCGGGCAGCAGCGCGGCGAGCGGTCTTGTCGAGTAGACGTAGACGAGGCTCGGCGCGCCGCTCACCTTCGCGCTTTCACCCGCGATCCAGAACGGGCCGCGCCGCACCTCCCGGGTGAGCGTCACGTCGCGCGCGGGCCCCGTGATCTTGATCACCAGGTCGGCGTGCGGCTCGATCACGCCGTGTATCCGCACGTCGGCCCCGGTGAAGGTCGTCGTCACGTCGACGCGATCCGATTCCGGCTCGACGATGAGGCGATCCTCGCACCGGGTGATCGGCGCGGCGAGCAACGCCAGCGACACCAGCAGCACGAAGGACGACCTCATCGGCGGTTCCCGCGGCGTCAGCGCGACGTCGTGCCGAACCCGTAGGGCTCGACCGGCGCGATCACCAGCGTGAGCGCCATCCGAACCGCCACGCCGACCACCACGATCGCGAGAATCAACCGCAGCTTTTCGGCGGGAAGCCGTCTGCCCAGCCGGGCCCCCGCGGCCGTTCCCAGGATGGAGCCGAGGATCAGTATTCCCGCGAGGAGTGGGTCGACCGTGTGGTTGATCCCGGCGTGCATGACGCTCGTCGCGGCGGTCGTGAACAGCAGCTGGAACATCGAAGTGCCCACCGCGAGCGGCGTGGGCATGCGCAGGAGATAGATCATGAGCGGCACCATGATGAAGCCGCCCCCCACGCCCATGAGGGCGGTGAGGATGCCGGCGAACCCGCCGAGCACGAAGGGCACCAGCGCCGACATCCGGATGCCGGAGGCGCGAAATCCGGTCTGGAGCGGCAGGCTGCCGGCGAGGGACTTCAGGAAGCGCCACCGCGGACGGGTTGCCGGCGCGGGCGGCGCGAGGGCGCCGGCGCGCAGCACCGCGCGCAGCGACTCGACGAACATCGCGATACCCACGCCTCCCAGCAGCAGGACGTAGAGGAACACCACGACGGTGCCGAAATCCCCGTTGCGCACCAGCGCCCGCGCGAGCGCGACGCCGGCGCCGCTGCCGGCGAGGCTTCCGGCAAGCAGGATGAACGCCATGCGGAAATCGATGTTGCCGTAGGTCCACTGGATGTAGCTCGCGCCCGCCGCGGTTCCCGCCATCTGCGTCGCGCCGGTCGAAACCGCCACGATCGGGGGGATGCCCGTGAATATGAGGAGCGGCGTGATCAGGAATCCGCCGCCGACGCCGACCAGCCCGGAGAGAAAACCGACGACCGCCCCGAAGGCGAGAATCAGCGGGACGCTTACGTCCGTGTGAGCGATGGGGAGGAAGAGGTCCATGGCGGCCACTCCGGGACCGGTCCGGCTTGCGTGATGCGCCGCTTCGTGCGGCACGGCGTGCACCGCGGCGCGTTCTCGATGGCGCGCGACGGCCGTCGTGCGCCGCGGGCTACCGGAGGGGCTGCTGCGAGGAGCGCCACCGCTCCCGGGGATACGCGGCGGCGCCGGTCACGCGCGAGGGCTTCAGCCGAGACGATCGACGAGATCCTTCGCTTCCTTGAGGCCTATCCCGCTCTTCTCGCGCAGCAGCTTCACCGCGTCCGACTTCCTGCCCCGGGCCGCGAGGCGGCGTACCTGCTCGCTCATCTCCTGCGCGCGCTGGATGGTGGCCGCGAGTCCCGGTGCGGGCTGCACGATGGCTTCCTCGCGGGCGATGGTTTCCACCTCGATCCGGGCATCCGCGAGGGGCAACCCCTTCCTCTCGCGCACGAGCCGGATCGCCTCGAGCTTCCCGCCCTGTGAGAGGAGACTCGCGACTTCCATCCGCAGGCCGTCGGGCCTTCCGGGAATGGCGAGCGGAACGGCCGCCCTCCGCGGGCGGCCCGCGGCGGCGCGCCGCGTACGCCATGCGGCGAAGAGCCGGGGGAGCGCGAACGGTAGCGCGATGACGACGGCAGCGGCAAGAACGTAGACGAGTTCCATAACCTGGAGGGGCGCGGGACCGGGGGTGAACCTCGAAGCGCGGGAGTGGCTGCGTGAACGGCGTATCGGCGGAAACGGAAGTAGTTTACCGCGTCGCCGGAACGAGCGGGGCACCCGGCCCGGGATTTTTCGGCGTCCGGTTCGTTCCCGCCGGGCAGGAGGAGCGCGGGGAGGCCCCGCAGCCGGGTCGGACGGCTATTCGACCACGCCGAGCCGGCCGTTGTGGCTGCCCATGTACCACAGCCGCCCGCTCGCGTCCGTCACCATCTTGCGGATGCCCACGTTCTTCGACGGCAGTTCGATGACGCGCATCGCCTCGCTCTTCGGGTCGAACCGCACCACGGTGTCGGTATTGATCTCGTTCACCCAGACCAACCCGCCGCCGTCCACGGTGACCGCGTAGGGGCCCGCGTTCCCCGCCGGCAGCGGGTACTCCTTCACCACCTTCATCACCGCGGGGTCGAGCTTCGCGAGCCTGCCGTTGCCGTAAAGCGTGACCCACAGCATGCCGTCCGGGGCGGTCGCGACGCGGCGCGGGCGGGAGCCGCGGCCCGTGTCTACCTCGCTCATCCGGCCGGTCTTCGGGTCGAGCCGTCCCATCCTGTTGTCTCCCATGCGGCAGAACCAGACGTTGCCCGCCTTGTCGAGCGCGAGGCCGTAGGGGCCGCCGGAGGACGGGTACTCCCTGATCGCGCCGGTCTTCGTGTCGAGGCTTGCCACCTTGTCGCCGCTTTGCATGGTGAACCAGATCGTGCCCTGGTCGTCGGTGATGACGAGCGTGTGGGGGCCACCGCCGCCGGAAGGGGTCTTGTACTCGACCATCCTCCCGGAGGCCGGATCGAGCTTCCCGATGGTGCCGTTGCCGTTACCGGTCGTCCACACCGTGCCGGCGCGATCGACGAGCAGACCGTGCGGCCGGTGGCCGGGGGGCAGATCCCATTCCTTGAACGATGTCGTTTTCTCGTCGAAGCGCGCCACCTTGTTGCCGGTCATGACGGCGATATAGATGGCGCCGTCGGGAGCGACGGCCGGGTCGCGGGCGAAGCGCGGCGTCGGCACCGCCCATTCGCTCACCCTGCCCGCGAGCTCGGGCCGAGAGCCCGGCACGACACCGTAATTGGAACCGCCGGCCTGCGCGAGGGCGGCGTGAAAGACGAGAATCGTGATGCAGGCGCGGCGTTTCATGAATCCCTCCGGGCAGCGGGCATCCGCCCGCGAGTCTACAGGAACCGGGGACAGACCACGTTTTCCGGCTGCCGGGAAACGTGGTCTGTCCTCGGTTTTCCACCTTATGCCGCGGACTCGAAGCTCACGCGGGCAGAGGCGCTCCGACAGGCGACTCTCGCGGTGATGGAGGACAGTGCGAAGGAGGTGGGCGGCAAGTACCTCTTTTCCTACGCGCATCCGCTTTTCTGGGCGCCGTATGCGCCGGTGGGAAATGGGGGGCGGTGACACGCTTCGCGGCTGCGAGCCACGGGCCGCGTGCGGGAGCCTCATCAGACGTCGTGGATCGCGAAGTCCAGCGTGCGTGCTGCCGCGATCTGCCGCTCGTCGTAGCTCGCGAGGCTCACACTCTGCCCCTGCCGGCGCAGGAAATCCATCGACGCGAGGTGCAGTGCATCGAGCGTGCGGACCGGTACGGGAAAGGCTTCGAGTGCCCGCGCGAGCACCGGCGGAGCGAGCTCGACGAACGCGATGCGGCTCATGAGCGCCCGGACTTCGTTGCCGTGGCTCCCCGTGAGCCTGCGCGCGTGGATGCGGGTCCAGGTTTCGTATTCCAGGAGCCGGCTCGAAATCAACTGCTCCCGCCACAGGGATTCCGGGGGCCACCGGTCTTCGGCGAGCAGGTGGGCGAGCGCGACCGAGGTATCGAGGTAGATCAACGATCCGCCCGGTCTTGCTCGATTTCGCCCGCCAACTCACGCAGCGGCGCCACCGGCTTGCGTGGCGGCACGTCGGTGGAGGGCAATGCGGGCGGCGTGACGAGGCCCTGGCGCATGGCCTCGGCGAGCAACGCATCCGCCAGCAGCGCGCTGCGGCTTCGGTCCGGCGGGACGATTTCCGCCACGACCCGGTCGCGGTCGGTCACGAGCACCGTCTCGCCGCGCTCGGCGAGACGCACGTACTCGCTCAGCTTGTTCTTGAGGACCTTGAGACCCACTGCACGCATGCCGGTCATGGTAGCTTCCGGTAGCTACCTTGGTCAAGTACAAAGGGACGAACCCCGGGTGCCCGGGAACGAGGCGCACGTCGGGACGCCGCGAGTCGAGTGGCGCTACGACTGGCGTCCCGGGCCCGGCAGCCCGGAGGACGAGCTGTACACCGAATTTCTCGTGGCGAAGGATTGGGCTGGAGCGTGAAACGAAGGCACTGTGTCTCTCGGGGAACTCACGGTGGTCGGGACGTGGCGCACGCTGGTCTTGCCGCCCAGCAGACCAGGGAGGCTGTCAGGAGTGGGAGTATTGGGGTCAGAGGAGTGGGAGTATTGGGGTCAGTTCTTGACATGGCACCACCCCGTCGTATGGCGCGTGCCCTCACGCAGCAGTAGCTCGACAGATGCAAGATCAAGAACTGACCCCTCGTGCTGATGCAAGATCAAGAACTGACCCCTCGTGCCTGACGACCCCTCGTGCCTGACCCCTCGTGCTTCCGTTAGCCCGGATTATTCATGAAATGAATGTACAAAGGCCTCACGGACTGGTACAAAACGTCTTGCCACAGAGCGTAATGCACCAGTGAGGAGGCCTTTGATGCGAGAAGGTACCACACAACAGC
>JADZGE010000005.1 GCA_020854035.1 Burkholderiales bacterium
CGTAGCGCGTCACGTTGCCGTTGGCGTCGGTCGTGGCCGCGAGCTTGCCCGTCGGCGTGTAGCTCGCCGTGCTGGTCGTCGAAACGTCCCCCGCCGCGCGCACGCTCTGGAGGATACGCCCGTCCGGGTCGTAGGTGAAACTCGTGACGATTCCGGCCGGTGCCGCCGGTGTCGCCGGCGAGGTGATGCTCACCGGGCGGCGGGTGAGATCGTAGACGGTCCGGGTGACGTTGCCGTTGGGATCTGTGGCCGCGATCACGTTGCCCACAGCGTTGTAGGCGAGCTTCGTGACCTGGTTGAGCCGGCCATAGTCGCCCGTCAGCTGAGTGATGTTTCCCTGCGTGTCGTAGGAATACTGCGTCACGGTACCGAGCGGGTCGGTTGCGGTCAGGATCAAGCCTGCTCCGGTGTAGGTGAACCGACTCGTTGCATTGAAGTGCGGCGCGGCACCGGCATCGGCAATCGCGGCAATTACGTTTCCCTTCTCGTCGTAGGAGACGGTGGACACCCGCCCAAGCGCATCCGTGACCGTTACGGGCTTATTCCAGCGGAAGTCGTAGGTGTAGCTCGTCGTGGCGGCGGAGAGGCCCGAGCCCGGCTTGGGGTTGCGCGTGACCGAGGCGATGTTGTTCGCCCAGGCATTGACGCTCGGGTCGTAGGCGGTGGCGACGTTGTTGCCTTCCGGGAGCGTGACGAGTGTCGGCCGGTCCAGGCCGTCATAGCTGGTCTTCGTCACCCGGTTCAATCCCGAATAGTCCTGAATGTCGAACCTGGCCTTGCCGCGCGGATTCCAGTAGAGCACGCGCTGGACGCCGTGGGGGTCCTCCTCTTCGCTGCGGTAGCCCGCGAAGAAATAGTTCCAGGTCGTGTCGTTGCCGGGGGCGTTACTGGCATTCGCCTGGCTCGCTACGCGCCCAAGCGTGTCATACGTGTTGGTGACGAAAGGCAACGGACTCGATGGATAGAAAATCTGGGTGAGTAATCCCGGCGTCGGCGTCCCGCCCGGCGGGGTGTACGAGTACCCCGTCGCATTGCCCAGCGGGTTGGTATAGGAGGTGAGGTTACCTGCGGTGTCGTAGCCGTAGAAGACACTGCGGCTGCCGTCGGAAACGCTCGTCAACCGGTTCGAGCCGTTATAGCTGAGCGTGAGCGTTCGTCCGAGATTGTTGCTTATCGTCGTGAGCTTGGGCGGGGTCGCGCTGTCGTAGCCGAAGGCGACCGTGACGCCGGCGGGCACCTTCCACGCCGCGATGTTCCCGGCGGTGTTGAAGTCGAGCTGGGTGCCGTCCTTGGAGCGCAAGGTGTAGGCACCGGCGCTCAAGCTCAGGCGGCTCGCGGAGCCCAACTGCGGGTTGTAGCTCCCGTCGGCGAGCAGCGTGAACTGTTCGGCCTGCGAGCCCATCGCGACGTTGACGGTGTTGTTGATGAGCCGATCCATGAACCAGCGCTGCGTGAGGGTTGCAACCATCAGCTTCTGGAGCGGCTTGGCGGAATCGCTGAAGAGGTCCTGCGCCACGTAGGCAGCGGCAATCGCCGCAGCGCCGTCGATGGGGGAGTCCTGTGCAAGCCCCTTCAGGCCATCGCTGTTGACGGTGGCGTTGATCATGAAGGCGTGCGACCAGCCGAGCCCCAGCGGGCCGCTCGCGTAGCGGTTGTTCGAGGAGTATGAGCGGCGGAAGTTGAGCCCGTGCGGGAAGCCGGTTGACCCTACCGCGATGTCGTCGCGGTCGTAGAGGTAGGCCCCGCTCGACATATCGACCGGCTCCAGGCTCGCGACCTGCACCGGCGGCGGAATCCAGGGGGTCGTTGCATTGACGGCGGGGGTGACGAGCGATGGCGCGATATCGCCGGTGGTGTTGCCGCCCTTGAGGTTGGACGAGATCTGGTAGCCGATCTCGTTCAATCCCCCGGCGCTCGTGCCGGCGGTGAGGTATCCCACGCCAGTCCAGGCGCCCTGGGTGATGCTGCCGTTCTGCGGGAGGATCACGCGGTAGCCGTTGTTGATGTACCGGCTCTCGATGTCGGTGGGCGTGGGATTCGTGTACCCGGTCAGGAGCTTCTTGATGCTCGCCCAGCTCGCAGCGTCCACGGCGTCGTAGATGACGAGGCTTGAGCTGTTGGCGATGTCGAGGAGCTTTACCGTCGAGACGGCGCCGATATTCTGTTTCGAGAGGTTCTGGTCGAGAGTACCCCACTCGAGGGCGCTGCCGTGCCCGCCGGTCGTGTAGAAGGCGGTCACCGCGCGATTGGTATCGCTCGTCAAGCTCGATACGCCCACGAAAATGCCGGGCATGTCGATATATGGGCCCCCGACCTGTCCGACGACGCCGATGGCGCAGTGTGTGACGTACTTCGTGCCGATCAGACGATCGGCGAGCTCCGCGGCCGCCGAGACCTGCGCGAGCCACGAATAACCGATCATGTTGAGCGTCTCGCCGAAAACGGGCTCCGAACTCGGAGAGGCGCCCGCCGCCTGGTTCGCCTGGAGCTGCCGGCGGTGGAACTCGAACATGCCGCGCCCCGCGTAATCCCAGCCGCTCACGATCGCGTAGCTGTAGCCGGAGACGGCCTGGACCACGTTCTGGAAGGTGAGCACATTGGTGTAGTTGGAGCCGACGGACTTGCAGTCGGTGCTCCCGCTTCCCGCGGTGACGAAGCAGAAGGGGAACTCGACGCCGTATGTGATGGTGGTCGCACTCGCCGAGCCTGTGCCCCGCACGGCGCCGTCGAGGTACATCACCGGCTGGGCGGCTCCGTTATAGACGATCGTCAGGCGGTGGCCATAGATCTCGTCCGAGAAGTAGGTCTTGTCGATGCCACCGATCCGGATGCGGAGGCTCGTGCGGTACTCGTCGGGAATGTTCCCGGTCCAGACGGCAGGCGTGTCGCCGGGCGTCTGGTAGGGCAGGCTCGTCTGCGGGGTGTAGGGCTGCGTGAGCGGCTGGATGTAGCGGCCCCCGATAACGTCGTTGACCGTGGCAGTGGGCAGGTTCGTGCGGAGGTAGCTCACGAGGTTGTTGGCGTACCCCGTCAACGCGGCGCGCAGGTTTGCCGTGTTGATGCCCTGGATCGAGGGTGGACTCGACGCGATAGTGCCGCCGGCCGTCGACAGGAGCGCGGACTGGCTGTAGCCCATCGCGGAGGCGAGGTTGATCCCGGTTGTGGCCGTGGTGTGGGTCTTGAAGCTCGGGTCGTAGACGTAGGTGCTCGTCCCGAGCGATCCGCCGGTGACCGAGACCCAGACGTGGGCGATGTCGGCGTGGACCAAGGGGCTCGTGCAGACCAGCGGACCGGACACGGTGAAGGTTGCGGGGATGCCACCCTGCGTGCGAAGCAGGTTGCTGACGGCGCAGGCGTCACTGGTAGCCACGCCGAGCCAGTTCGTGAGCTGGCTGGGCGTCAACCTGATGTTCCCGTAGACGTAGCTTGCCGTGTAGCCCGATTGGCGCAACAACGCGACCATGAGCGCGGCCTGATCGAAATCGTTGCCGTGCCCGTCGAGCAGCGCCCCCAGCGCGCCCTTCTTCACCCCGTAGGTCGGGCTGTATTCGATATTCGTGTAGACGTACTCGTAGATCAGGTTGACGTCGTACTTGAGCGCTCGCGCGAGCTCCGGGATCGACGCGGGTGCCGTGACGCCTCGTTGCGGAACAAGCGTCGGGCTTGCTGCCAGTGCCGCCGTGCCCAAGCCCGCGCTCGTCCCGGCCACGAGCAGGGCGACTACGAATCTGATGGCAATCAACGGCACGGCCTGCCTCAAAGGACGGGGCTACCGCTTACGAGCAGCAGGGGGCGAGACGACCTGCTCCGGGAGCGGCGGTACGGCGCTGACGGCGCGTGCGCGCTGGCTCGCCGCACGCTGCTTCAGGAAGGTGTTTCGCTCGCCGGGGGTGTCCGCACGAATCTCGGCCCAGCGCACGCCGGGCGGCGCCGGCGGAACTGGCCGCGCGTCGGCGCCTGGCACCGCAGCCTGAGACCTCTGGATGGCCGGAGCTTCGCCTTGCGCTGCGACAAAATCAGCCGTAATGCTCAAGAGCACGATGCCAACGAGCCTGCTGGTTCCCAAGAGAAACCTCGCTCTGACGTATCGTCCCTTGAAGCAAATGATACAGCCTCTCACCTGCGCCCGTGGGTCAGGGAATCCAGACAGCGGGTGTCAGGCGCGCCCCTACAAGAACTCTGATGTCGGACGGTAGCAGGTCATGCACCGGTGGTGCATAGGCCAAAGGTCGTGCCTTTCGTTGTTCAGCGAGCGTTTTTCGACTAGCGCAGTTCCTGATAAACTTTGCTCCATGGGCGCACTTCTTACGCTTCCTCGGCACAAATTGTCTGTCGAGGATTTTCACCAGATGGGTCGTGTCGGAATTTTGCGCGAGGATAGTCGCGTGGAACTCCTGGAAGGGGAGCTTATCGACATGTCTCCGATCGGCAGCGTACACCTCAGCGTGGTCAACACGCTTACGATGATATTTGCTCGCCAAGTTGGGGATATCGCGATAGTTTCGACGCAGAACCCTGTGAGTCTCCTGCCGGATAGCGAGCCTCAGCCTGATATAGCCCTTTTGAGGCCAAAACAGGACCGATATCGAAACGCATTGCCTGCCGCGACCGATGTCCTGCTGATTGTCGAGGTGTCGGACACCTCGATTGATTACGACCGTCAGGTCAAGCTCCCGATCTACGCGCAGCATGGAATTCCGGAGGTTTGGATCATCGATCTGCAGGCAGGTTGTATGGAGATCTACCGGGATCCCGATGAGCGGGGGTATCGCAAGTCGCTCCAGAGAAATCGCGGTGACATCGCTTCTCCGTCGCTGGTGAGCGCCGTAAGCGTGGCGCTGAACGAGCTTTGGCCCGGCTAACGCCATCTCCAGGGGTCTGCCACTTGCCAAGCGCTCGGCCGCTCCACCAGGAGCGAAGCACCGACAAAACTCATCGCCGCGACCGACAAATCCACCGTATCGAAACGGATGGTGACTTGCGGCGTGCAAGTCAGCACCGCGGTCGGTATTGAGGCGGGTGAGGCTTTCCTCGACCGCGCGCATGATCGGCTCACCCGATCCCGGCCGGATCCCGTCGCCGTAGGGCATTCTGCGGCTGCCGAAACTGTTGCAGCCGAGCCCAACCCGGGAGACGCGTACCCCCGAAGTCCCGAGTGCGCGCTGCGGCATGCCGGTTCGCGACGAATCAGCGACGTGGACGCGAACCGTCAGGCTCGGGTCTCGTCGCGTCCCGGTCGCTGCTTCCCTCCCGTCGGTGTGCCGGTCAGCCGTTCAGTTCCGTCTGCGGAAGGTAACCCGGGGCTCCCCGCACGAAGCCGGCGTAGGTGCTCGGGCCATGCACCATGGTCAGCAGGTCCCGGCTCAGCTTTTCAAAGCGCATTTCCCTGTCGACGCCGGGGGCGCCGCACAGCTCCTGGATCTGGTAGGCCATGTGCCCCGTGATCTGGTTGAGCATGGGACGGATCAGAAGCGTGAGCTGGCTGTCGTACTCGTACTGGTTCTGCCAGCACCAGGCCTGGCGGTAGAGGAGCGCGCGCGCCGCCTCGATCTTCACCCGCATGCTGGAGATCTCGGCCGCGACCAGCTGGTGCCGGATGATCGGTTTACCGCCCTGGATGCGCACCTTGCAGTAGGCAACGAGCTCGTCATAAGCATCCCGGAAGGTGCCGATCATGGTGGCGGGAATCAGGAACGACTGGAACTTCGCCGCGTCGGTTTCGCGCCTCACCATGTACCGGGCCGGCACGCGCATGTTGTCGAAGAAAAGCTGCCCGCTGTTGATCAGGCGCCGGCCGAGCTTGTTGTGGTGCTTGCCGACGGTGAGCCCCGGCGTGCCGGAAGGCACGAGAAAGACGCTGCGGCACTGGCTAAGGGGCAGTTTGCGGTCGGTCCGTGCCGATACGAGCAGGAGCTTGGCGATGCCACCGTTGGAGATGAAGTGCTTCGCCCCATTGATGATGTACTCGTCGCCGGCCTTCTCCGCGTACGTCTGCATGCCGGCGCCGGGTACTTCCGACATCATCGCGTTGTCCGTGCCGGAGTTGGGCTCCGTTCCGGCGTAGGCTGTCACGAAAGTGTCGTCGTTGACGATTTGCGGAAAGAACTCGTCTTTCTGTTCCCTGGTGCAGAGCGCGTTCATCCAGGCCGACAGGCCGATCGTGTGCCGAATGCTGGCCGCGAAGCCGTTGTCGCCGTAGCCCAGTTCTTCGACGACCAGCATCATCGTCGTGAGATCGTTGATGCCGCCGCCGCCGTATTCCGCGGGAATGGACATCGTGCGCAGCCCCAGTTTCGACGCCTTCTTCAGCAGCGCCCAGGGGTAGGTATCCCTGGCGTCCGGCTTGTGGTCGTACTCCATCGAGGCGGGCTTGATCTCGTTCTGCGCGAACTTGTGCGCCACCTCGCGGATCATCTTCTGTTCTTCCGTTTCCCTGTAGTCCATGTCTCTACTTTCGAGTCTGATGCGGTTGTCTCGCGCGCGGTGAGGGGCGCAACAAACCCCTCCCGCAGGAAGTACGTCTGCGGTCCGATCGGTATTGAAGCCTTGCGGTGCCACGCGGGTGACGCCCGCCCGCCTGAGCGGGCCGGCGCCGTCACCGGCGGGGCATCCGGGGTCGCAGACCGATGATGAGCCTGCGACGCTGCCGTGGAGGGGGTGCCGCTCCTACGCCGCCGCCTTCACCGGCTGCGGCGTATCCGCCAGACCGCAGGCTTCCACGGCCTCGCATATCGCCCGCTTCTCGGCATCGTTGACCTCCACGTGCGGCAGCCTCACCCGTCCGTCGCCCCCGACCATGCCGGTGCATTGCGTCCAGTACTTGTACGACGAGTGTTGCTTGGTCTTCACGATGACTTCGTTCAGCGCCATGCGGATGGGCTCGAGCTTGCGGTAGGCCTCCCATGCCCCGGCGATCTCACCCTTCATCGCGAGTTCCGTGTATGCCTTCACCAGCGTGGACTTGCGGCTTTGCAGCAGGTAGGGATCCGGGCTCGCGATCATCGCCTGCTGGCCCCTCACCGTCAGGTTGATGAGCCAGTTCGCCTCGGAGGACTCGCTCACCACGACCTTGTCGCCGCACAGCGCGCGCGTGGCCATGAGCTCCGGGGGCGAACTGATGTTCTTGACGGCGATCACGTTCTCGAGATCGGCGAGGCGGTTCAACAGCCTCGGGCTCATCAGGTAGCCGTGCTCCATCTGGTTGAGCACGCAGATGCCGATGTCGATCCGGTCCGCGATGTACTTGAAGTACCGGTAGACGCCTTCCTCGGTCATCGGCACGAGGTAGAACTTCGGGTTGACGATGCCAACGTAGTCCGCGCCGACTTCCTGCGCGTGCCGGCTCATGTCGATGACGTTCTCCATGACCGGGTCCGCCGTGTAGGCGAGGATCGCCATCCGGCCCCTGGTGGCATCGACCGCCAGCCTGATCACCCGCTTGCGCTCCGCGATCGTCTGGTAGAGCGATTCGCCCTGCAGCGCGTTGACGTACATGCCGCCCAGCCCGAGCACCTGCTCGCAGTGGGCCATGTTGAACTTGAAGCCGTCCTCGTCGATGCTGTAGTCGGGCCGGAACGGCGTGAGCGAGCCGCCCCATGCGCCGTGCATGTTCTTCTTCGCGTAGTCCTTCGCGTCTGCCCTGCGGTACTTCATGAGCTTCTCCTTCGGGTTGGGATGGAAAGCGGATTGCCTCGCGATGTCATGGACAAGGCGACTACTGCGGTTTGATGCCGACCGCCGTCGCCACTTCGCCGGCGTGCGCGAAGGCCTTCGTTAGAAACGCGCTGAACTCATCCGGCGTGCTGCCGACCGGGATGTATCCGAAGTCCTCGAAGCGCTTGCGGACGTCCTGCCTTCCGGTGGCGCCTGTGACGACGCCCTGGAGGCGGCGTGTAACGTTCGCCGGCGTGCCAGCCGGGAACCACAGCCCGTGCCAGCAGGTCGACTCCGCGCCGGACAGCCCCGCTTCTTCCAGTGTCGGGACCTCGGGCAGGATCGGCGTTCGACGCGGCCCGCCGATGCCGAGCGCACGCAAGCGTCCGGACCTGACGTAGGGAGCGATTGCGGTCGGACTTGCGACCATCAGCTGCACGTAGCCGCTCACAAGGTCGTTTACGGCTATCGAAGTGCCCTTGTAGGGCACGTGCGCGAGCTGGATGCCTGCCCGCAGTGCGAGCAGAGCCGTCGCCGTATGGGATGCGCTGCCCAGACCCGCCGACGCGTAATTGAGCTGCCCGGGGCGTGACCTCGCCAGCGCGATGAACTCCTTGAGCGTGCGCGCCGGCACCGAGGGGTGCACCATCAGCATGTTGCCGTAGGTCTCGTCGACCAGGGAAACGGGCTGCAGGTCCTTTTCGGGATCGAAGGGCAGCTTCTTGTAGCTGTACTTGTTGGTCGCGAAAGTGCAGCTGAAGAAGAGCCCGGTGTAGCCATCACGCGGCGCCTTGGCGACGGAATCGATGCCGATCGTGCCGCTCGCCCCCGGCCGGGAATCGACGACGAGTGCGTGCCCGGTCATCTCCTGAAATACCTGCCCGATGGTCCGCAACGGCAGCTCCATCGGACTGCCGGCAGCCATGGGCACGATGATTCGTACCGGCTTGGCGGGGTAGTCCGGGGCCTGCGCCACTGCAACGGGCGTGGCTGCGGCAACGGCCAGGGCCAGGACCGGCAGCCGGCGCTTGCGCAACCGTCGCTCCGTTGCGGGAAACTGCGGGCCAGATGCAATCTCGCCAGGTTCTGGCATTGCCGGTTTCTCCTCCTCGCTCGCCGCCGTGGAGGGAACACGCTCCACAATGAAGCGAACACGTCACCTCATGCGACCATGATTTCCCGGGCGGCCGGCATGTCGAACGTCATGCAAGCGGTGGTACCATGCTACGCCTTCACCACCCCACTTGCGCGGCGTGGCCGGGGCGAGCGTTCCCCGGTTCGCCGCCAACCCCGTATGTCGATGATAGGCGTGCGGTCTTTTCGTGTCGATACATGAGGTTGCATGGAGATCATGCATGCCGGTGCATAGCCCCGCGCGCCCGGGCATCGACAGCGTTCATCTGCTGCGGTGCCTCGAGGTATTGATGGTCGAATGCAGCGTGACGCGCGCTGCCGCGCGCCTGAACGTGAGCCAGACGACGATGAGTCACGCGTTGGCCAGACTGCGACAGGTTTTCGGCGATCCGTTGTTGATCAAGCGCGCCGGCGGCATGGCCCCCACGAGCCGGGGGCTGGAGCTGCGCGCGCAGGTCGGCACCGTGCTGCGGGGACTCGAACGGATGCTCGAGGGGCCGGCCGTGTTCACGCCCGGGCTGGCGCGCATGCGTTTCACGATGATGCTGCCGGAGTTCGTGGAGCCGCTGCTCGCGCCGGCGCTGATCTCCCGGCTCGAACGCGACGCTCCGGGCGTGGAAGTCGAGTTCAGGGCGCCCGACCCGGTTCGCGCCTTCGAACTGCTGGCGCAAGGGACCGTGGACCTGCGGCTCGGCTACTGGCCGACGACGGCGACCGGGCTGCACTACAAGATGCTCTCACGCGAGCGCCTCGTCTGTATCGCGCGCCGGCGTCATCCCCGCATCCGTGGCGGAATCGACGTCGAGGATTTTCTCGCGGCGCGGCATGTCCGCATTCATCGTGAGCGCACCAGCGTATCGATGAACGCAGTGGATCACGCGGTGGCGAAACTGGCGGCGAAGCTGCACGTCGCCGTGCGCGTACCGAACGCCTATGGCCTCGCGCACGTCGTGTCGCGATCGCTGCTGATCGGCATCGTGACCGAGCGGCTCGCCCGGCACCTGCGCGGCATCTTTCCGCTGCAGGTGGTGCCGGTGCCGCTTGCGGTGCCCGAGCGCCGCACCGCGCTCTACTGGCACGAGCGCACGCACAGGGAAGAACCGCATCGATGGTTCCGGTCGCTCATCACCGGGATCGCGCGCGATCTCTAGGGACTCGTCCACACCGAATCTCGTCTGGCGCGGAAAAGCCGCGGTAGCCTCCGCGATAGGACTGGCGCGCCCGCCAGGATTGTGCGCGTCTCGCATCGCATCCGCGATCCGCGCATCCCTCGCTGCAAGCAGCCCGGGACCGCGCGCATCGAACGCATTGTCGAAGGGAAGCATCTCGCCGCTCACGGCTGCCGTGCTGTTGCAGATGATTGCGCGCGGTCAGGCCGCGGAAGTGGGGCTTCAGGATGTCGCGGCTCGCTCCGGTCCGCTTCGCGGCATCCATCGTCGCGACGCGCGGCACAACGAGGGCTGGCGTCACTACCGCGACATCAATCCGGAATACGTGAAGTGCATAACGAGATGCGCTTAGCGGCCATCTTGATAACTTCTTGATAGATCCCCAAAGACTCTTGACCCCGTCCTGATACTGGAATTCCTAGCATTGAACCGTTGAAAGAATGGAGTGATGCCATGTCCTTCAAATTCCCACGTCCCCGGCACACCTCCTGTAGCGGGAGGCTCCCATGATCACGCTCTCGTTCATTCACTGGCTGGCGGCGGCCGGTGCGTTGGGCTTGTTCGTCTATCTCGGCTACGCCCTCTTGCGTCCTGAGCAATTCTGAACGGGACGACTTGTCATGGGAGATCTGCTGTTCATCGGCCTGTCGCTGGCATTTTTTGCCGTGACAACGTGGGCGTTGCTTGCGCTGCGCAGGCTTTGAGGAGGGGCATGGAACTCAATATCGCAGGTTTTGTTCTTGTGCTGGCCATCATGGGCGGACTTGCTGTCTTGATGGGCAGGTGGCTGGCGCACGCATTTGAAGATGAGCGCCACTGGGCGGCGGAGCGCTTGAGCTACCGCGCATTGGGCATCAATCCGGACGAGCATATGAGTTGGGCGCGCTACGGCCTGGCACTGTTGCTCTCCAACGCGGCAATGATGGGGCTGGGTTATCTGGTGCTGCGTTTGCAGGGGGTGCTGCCGTTGAACGGGTTGGGCAACGCAGCACAGACGCCGGATCTGGCGTTCAACACTGCGGCCTCCTTCATTACCAATACCAACTGGCAGGCTTACGGGGGTGAGACGAGTCTTTCCAACGCCACGCAGATGCTGGCCATCACCTACTTGATGTTCTGTGGAGCCACCGCCGGTGTCGCTGCGGCTGGTGCCTTTATTCGTGGACTGGCGCGTGCCGGCAGCCAGGTTATCGGCAACTACTGGGTGGACTTCATGCGCGTACTGTGGCGTGTAATGTTGCCGCTGTGCTTTGTCGTGGCACTGGTCTATGTCTGGCAAGGCATGCCGCAAACACTGGCCAGCCAGGTCGTCGCCACCACGCTGGAAGGCGCGCGTCAGCAGATCGTCCTCGGCCCGGTGGCGAGTTTCGAAACCATCAAGCACATCGGCACCAACGGTGGTGGCTTCTACAGCATGAACGCGGCGCATCCGTTCGAGAACCCGACCCCCCTGACCAACACGCTGCATATCCTGTCGATGCTGCTGGTTCCCTCGGCGCTGACGGTCACCTTCGGCCTGATGCTGGCGCGCCGTCGGCAGGGTTGGGTGTTTTTCGGCGCGTTCCTGGTGATGTTCATCGGGTTCCTGGCGCTCGTGTATGGCGCGGAACAAAGCGGCAACCCCTTGCTGACGCAAGCCGGCGCGGAGCAAAGACTGTCGGCCACGCAACCGGGCGGCAACATGGAAGGCAAGGAGATGCGTTTCGGGATCGCCGGCACGGCACTGTTTGTCACCACGACGACGGCGGCGACGACGGGATCGGTCAATGCCATGCACGATTCACTTACGCCCATGGGTGGCTTCGTGCCACTGGCGCAGATGATGCTCAATAGTGTATTCGGCGGTGACGGCGTGGGTTTCATCAACCTGATCCAGTACGCCATTCTCACGGTGTTCCTGGCTGGCATGATGATCGGGCGCACGCCGGAGTTCCTGGGCAAGAAGATCGAAGCGCGCGAAATCAAACTGGTGATCCTCTCTATGCTGGCGCATCCCGCATCCATTCTGGGTTTTACCGCGCTGGCCATGCTGTGGCCGGACACGGGGGCCAGTCTGGCCAATCGCGGTGCACATGGCTTTTCTGAAGTGCTGTACGCCTATACCTCGGGCACCGCCAACAACGGTTCTGCCTTCGCCGGCTTCAACGCCAATACACCGTTTTTCAACACCACCATCGGTCTGGCCATGCTTATCGGACGGTACTTCACCTTGCTGCCCTTGCTGGCGGTGGCTGGTTCGCTGGCGGCCAAGAAAACCGTGGCGGATGGCACGGGCACCTTTCCCACCGCCACGCCGCTGTTCATGGGGCTCCTGGTAGTCGTGGTGCTGATCGTCGGCGGACTGACGTTCCTGCCCGCGCTGGCACTGGGCCCGATTGTTGAACACTGGCAGATGCTGGCCGGCGAGCTCCAACCCTGACGCGAGAACAGCCATGAATACATCAACCACGGCGCATCATGAATCCAGCGCTGACCTGCTGCGCGGGTTGCTCGGGCCTTGCCTGCGCGGCGCGGCATTCGTCGCGCTCACCACCGGCGTAGCCTACCCGTTGGCCACAACCGGGGTAGCGCAACTGCTGTTGCCCCAAACCGCGTCAGGAAGCCTGATTCGACAAGACGAGCGCGTCGTTGGCTCGCGCCTGATAGGGCAGCATTTCACCGCTACGCATTATTTTCACTCGCGGCCGAGCGCCACCACCGGAGCCAATCCAGACGGCAGCGGTAGCAGCGTCAGTCAACCCTACAACGCCGGTGCGTCGCTGGGCAGCAATCAGGGGCCGACCAATGCAGCTCTGATCGAGGCCGTGCGGCAGCGCACACAAGACTATCGAGCCAGCCATGGCTTGCCTGCCGATGCAATGTTACCGGCGGATGCGGTGACCGCCTCGGCCTCGGGTCTTGATCCCCATATCTCGGTGGCCAATGCACGGATGCAAGCCAGGCGTGTAGCCCAAGCGCGGCAACTGCCCTTGGAAAAGGCGCAAGCCCTGATCGAACAACACATCGAAGGGCGACTGCTGGGATTGCTGGGGGAGCCGCGCGTCAATGTGCTCCTCTTGAATCTGGCACTGGATGAGCAGGCATCCAAGAGCACCCGGCCTGCATCCGGAAATGCCGCAGGAGACCATCATGTCCGGTAGGAATTCCCTGTCACTGTTTGATCCAGCCCTGACACGCCAGGCGCTGCTGGATGCTGTGCGCAAGCTCTCGCCGCGCGTCCAGTGGCGCAACCCGGTGATGTTTGTCGTCTATCTGGGGTCGATCCTGACCACCTTGCTGTTCGTGCAGGCGCTGGGGGGGCAAGGCGAAGCGCCGGCGGGGTTCATTCTGGCGATCAGCTTGTGGTTGTGGTTCACCGTACTGTTCGCCAATTTTGCCGAGGCACTGGCCGAAGGCCGCAGCAAAGCACAGGCAGCCAGTTTGCGTGGTCTGAAGAAGAGCACCTGGGCCAGGAAACTCGACGGCAGGAACTACGAGGCCCGCGGGCACGAACGCAACGAGATGCAGTGGCTGCCCATCGAAGCCGATAATTTGCGTAAGGGCGACATCGTGCTGGTCGAGGCGGGTGAGGTCATTCCCGCCGATGGTGAAGTCATCGACGGGGTGGCATCGGTCGATGAATCCGCCATCACCGGGGAATCGGCGCCGGTCATCCGCGAGTCCGGTGGCGATTTTTCCGCCGTCACAGGTGGCACGCGAGTGCTTTCGGACTGGATCGTGGCGCGGGTCGCCGTAAACCCGGGCGAAACCTTTGTCGACCGCATGATCGCCATGGTCGAGGGTGCCAGCCGCAGGAAAACCCCAAATGAAATCGCCCTGACGATTCTGCTGGTGGGTCTGACGCTGATATTCCTGCTGGTCATTGCCACCTTGTTGCCATTTTCCCGATTCGCCGTGGCGCAGGCGGGCAGCGGCAGCGTGGTGAGCATCACGGTACTCGTCGCCCTCTTGGTCTGCCTGATTCCCACCACGATCGGCGGCCTGCTCTCTGCGATCGGCGTGGCGGGCATGAGCCGCATGATGCAGGCCAACGTGATCGCCACATCGGGGCGGGCCGTGGAAGCCGCAGGTGATGTGGATGTATTGCTGCTGGACAAGACGGGCACCATCACCCTGGGCAACCGCCAAGCGAGCCGCTTTCTGCCGGTGCCGGGGGTGAGCGAAGAACAACTGGCCGATGCCGCGCAGCTGGCTTCGCTGGCCGACGAAACGCCGGAAGGGCGCAGTATCGTCGTGCTGGCCAAGCAGAAATTCAATCTGCGCGAGCGTCATATCGAGAGTCTCGGCGCGCAGTTCGTGCACTTCACGGCACAGACTCGCATGAGTGGGGCCGATCTGACGGATGGTCGCGGCATTCGCAAAGGTGCGGCGGATACCGTGCGCCGTCATATCGAAGCCCGGGGAGGGCAGTTCCCGCCGGCTTTGCAACAAGCCGTGGATGATGTCTCCCGCCGAGGAAGCACGCCGATGGTAGTGGCCGATGGCAACCGCGCGCTTGGCGTGGTCGAGCTCAAGGATATCGTCAAGGGCGGCATCAAGGAGCGTTTTGCCGAGTTGCGCCGCATGGGCATCAAGACCGTGATGATCACCGGCGACAGCCGTCTCACCGCCGCCGCCATCGCGGCCGAGGCCGGGGTGGATGATTTTCTGGCTGAAGCCACACCCGAGGCCAAACTGGCGCTCATCCGTGAATACCAGGCCAGGGGTCAGTTGGTGGCAATGACGGGAGATGGCACCAATGACGCCCCGGCGCTGGCACAGGCCGACGTGGCCGTAGCGATGAACACCGGCACCCAGGCCGCCAAGGAAGCAGGCAATATGGTTGATCTGGACAGCAACCCGACCAAGCTGATCGAGATCGTCGAAACCGGCAAGCAGATGCTGATGACACGTGGCTCGCTCACCACCTTCAGCATCGCCAACGACCTGGCCAAGTACTTCGCCATCATTCCAGCGGCTTTCGTCGGCACCTACCCCCAACTTGCAGTACTAAACGTCATGGAACTGGCGAGCCCGTCCTCTGCCATACTTTCGTCGGTGATTTTCAATGCGATGATCATCGTTTTCCTGATCCCGCTGGCACTGAGGGGGGTGAAGTACCGCGCCGTCGGAGCGGCCGCACTCTTGCGCCGCAACCTGCTGGTCTATGGGCTGGGCGGGGTGATCGCTCCTTTCATCGGCATCAAGCTCATCGATATGACACTCGTGGCCGCGCGTGCGATTTGAAATGTTCCGCCAATATCGGTTTTTCAGTGGATTCCAAGTGGCCGCCCATCATTCAAACTTGCCGTCATGTGCTGCCATGTTCCTGATGGCTCCGGGGATGGTTCACGCCGATTTCAGGGGGTCCGGCAGTATCGATCGGGTCGATGAGTATCGTTTGCAAGCGGGCAAGTCTCTTTGACCTCGGCCCATCATGTTCAATGACGGGTTTCAATTGCACCATGCCGAGCGACGAGCTACGCCCCGATCCGGATGAACTGCTGAAGCAGGTGCAGCGGGAGGAGGCGCGCGCCCGGCGGGGGCGATTGAAGATTTTCTTTGGTGCCTCGGCCGGAGTCGGCAAGACCTACGCCATGCTCTCTGCCGCGCGGGCGGCACAAGCAGAAGGCGTGCCGCTGGTGGTCGGCTTGGTGGAAACGCACGGTCGAGCCGAAACGGAAGCGCTGGTTGACGGGCTGCCGCTGTTGCCCCGCAAGGAGGTTGGGCATCGCGGTCGCTTGCTCAAGGAGTTCGATCTCGAAGCCGCGCTCGCGTTCGGTAAGGCTCACGGCGGCGGTGCCGAAACGCCACTGGTGCTGCTCGATGAACTGGCGCACAGCAATGCACCGGGCTCCCGGCACCCCAAGCGCTGGCAGGACGTGGAGGAGTTGCTGGCTGCCGGCGTTGATGTGTGGAGCACGATGAATGTGCAGCACCTCGAAAGCCTGAACGATATCGTTGGGGGGATCACCGGCATTCGTGTGTGGGAAACAGTTCCGGATACGCTGTTCGATACCGCCGATGAAGTGGTGGTGGTCGACCTTCCGCCGGACGAGCTGTTGCTGCGTCTGGCGGCGGGCAAGGTCTATGTGCCGGAACAGGCCAGGCGCGCGGCAGCGAACTTCTTTCGCAAGGGGAATCTGATTGCTTTGCGTGAGCTGGCGTTGCGCCGCACCGCAGATCGGGTTGACTCCCAGATGCAGCTCTGGCGGCGCACGAATGACGGCAGGCTGCCAAACCAGCCGCAGTGGTCGACGCGTGATGCCATCCTGGCCTGTGTCGGCCCGGGGGTTGGGAGCGAAGTGGTTGTGCGCAGCGCAGCGCGCCTGGCGGCCCAAACCAATCTGCCCTGGCACGCCGTGTTTGTCGATGTGCCGGCCCAGCAGCGCGTCAGCGACAGGGAGCGCGAGCAGGCGTTACGCGCCCTGAAATTGGCCAAAGAGCTGGGGGCCAGCACCGCCACGCCAACCGGGGCGAGCGTGGTGCAGACGATCACCCGTTACGCGCGCGAACACAATCTGTCGAGATTGGTCGTGGGGTGGCGGCGGAAGAGAAGGTTTTGGCGGCCCTCATTGATGGAACATCTGTCCTTCCAAACCCCGGAGATGGATATTCTTCAGATTCCCGTTCCAGGCCCTGAGTCGGCGCGCAGCGGCGTTTGGCCGACCGCAGAGCAGGAATCTCCACATCGGTGGACAGGCCATGTTGCCGCCATTGCCATTTGCAGTCTGGTGACGCTTGTGGCCATGCCCCTGCGCAATGTGCTGGAGCTGACGAATATTGTCATGCTGTTCTTGCTGGCCGTTGTTGTTCTGGCACTACGCTATGGACGCAAGCCCGCGATTCTGGCGGCCTTCCTCGGAGTGGCACTGTTCGATTTCTTTTTCGTGCCCCCGGTCTTGTCGTTCAATGTGAGCGATGCGCAGTACCTGATCACGTTCGTCGTCATGTTGCTGGTGGCGCTGATCGTCGGGCAACTGACCGCCGGTTCGCGCATGCAAGCGCAGGCGGCAACAGAGCGCGAACGGCGCGTGCGCGGCCTCTATCAGATGTCGCGCGATCTATCGGCGGCGTTGCTGGTCGAGCAGGTCGCCGAAATTACTTCCCGCTTCCTGAGCGCGGAATTGTTTTCGAAATCCGCGTTGCTGGTCGCCAACGATGACAACAAACTTGCATTGCAGCCGAATGCGACGACAGCGGTCGATCTTGCCGTGGCGCAATGGTGTTTCGAGCGAGGTGAAATGGCCGGGCGCGGAACCAACACTTTACCGGCCAGTGATTGCCTGATGCTGCCTCTCAAGGGTCCGATGCGTCTGCGCGGCGTATTGGCCGTGCAATTGACGCAAGCAAACTCTCTGACGCCGGAACAGCTCCAGTTGCTTGAAACCTGTGCCTCGCTGCTGGCGATCTCCATCGAGCGCATTCACTACATCCAGGTGGCACAAACCAGCACGCTGCAAATGGAGACGGAGCGTTTGCGCAATGCCCTGCTGGCGACCATTTCACATGATTTGCGCACGCCGTTGACCGCTCTGGTGGGATTGACCGATACGCTGGCGACGGTCACGCCGTCGCTGCCGGAGGCCCAGGCAGGCATCGTTGCCGTGATCCGTGAATCCGCGCAGCGGATGAACGCGCAGGTCGGTAATCTGCTGGACATGGCGCGCCTGGAGTCGGGTGCGGTCACACTGCGACGGGAGTGGCTGCCACTGGAAGAAGTGGTGGGCAGCGCCCTGACTGCCTGCGCCACGGCGTTAGGCGAGCGGACAATCAAGATTCATCTGCCGGAAGACTTGCCGCTCCTTTTCCTCGACGCCGGCTTGATCGAGCGTTTGCTGGTCAATGTGCTGGAGAATGCCGCCAAGTACACTCCGGCGAGTACCGAACTGCGCATCGAGGCGCAGTTGCTGGAAGCGCTGGTACGCCTGAACATCGAGGACGACGGCCCCGGCCTGCCGCCAGGACGCGAGGCTGCGGTATTCGAGAAGTTCGAGCGCGGGAGTAACGAGGCCGCAACATCCGGTGTCGGGCTGGGTCTGGCTATCTGTCGCACCATCGCGCAGGTGCATGGCGGTCGCATCTGGGGCGAAAACCGGCTGCGCGACGGCAAGGTGTGCGGGACACGCATCACCATCGAATTTCCGCGCGGAGAGCCACCCGCCGAGGATGGCAGTCAAATCACCGGCGTGAGCCACGGAGCGATTCAGAGTGAATGAAATACGTGTATTGATTGTCGAGGATGAGGACAACATCCGCCGGTTAGTGCGATTGACCCTGCAGGCAGAGGGTTACGAAGTATTCGAGGCCGCCACCTTGCAGCGTGGCCTGATCGAGGCTGGAACGCGCCGCCCTGATATTCTGGTGCTGGACCTGGGATTGCCCGATGGCGATGGTGTCGACTTGATCCGCGATTTGCGCAACTGGTCAACCATCCCCGTCATCGTGCTCTCGGCGCGCAGCGCCGAGGCTGAGAAGATCACCGCGCTCGATGCCGGGGCCGATGATTATCTGGTGAAGCCGTTCGGCGCGGGCGAACTGCTGGCACGGGTGCGTGCCCAGTTGCGGCGGCACCAGGGACAGGCCCAGGTGCGCGAGCAGCAAATTCGTTATGGGGATGTCGTCATTGATACCGCAAAGCGAACGGTCACGCGCGACGATGTGCCGCTGCACCTGACACCGATCGAATACCGGCTACTGTGCTATCTGGTTGCCAACCCGGAAAAGGTGCTCACGCACAAGCAGCTGCTGCTGGCCGTGTGGGGGCCGGGACATGCCAACGATACTCACTACGTCCGGGTGCATATGGCGAACCTGCGCAAGAAAGTGGAGCGAGATTCGGCCAGACCGAAACACCTCTTGACGGAAACCGGTATTGGCTATCGTTTTGTTGTAAGCGTTCCGCGAACCCACCCCTGATGCGAGGGGTGCTGCCGTGCTGAGCGGGGTGATTCGAACCGGCACGCGCTCGAACCGGTGGACATGCGGCTCTCGTTCGATGGGCTGGCGGCGCGCGTGCAGCACGCGCTCGGGCGCGATCCGTATAGCGGGGAGTGCTTCGTGTTCCGGGGCAAGGAGGCGGGGAAGCTGAAGATGCTGCTATGCGACGGGCTGGGGTTCTGGATTCAGTATCGGCGTCTGGGGCAGGCGGGCTTCGTGTGGCCGGCGCTGAATGAGCGCGGGGTGATCGAACTCCCACACGCACAGTTAATGCCCCCGCTGGCGGGCGCGTCGTGCGTATATGCCTGGCGCATTGCAGAACTCGAAGAAGAAACCGCAAGCGTTGGCGACTTCACTGTGCGAACAGTTGAGCACGCACGAGCAGGAGCGTCGATCCGGGCGCCAGGTGCGGCAGGGCCACGAGACGCAGCTGAAGGAACAATCCGCGCTCATAGAGAAGATGGAGTGCGAGCGAAGGGGACGCGAAGCGGTTTCTCCCGGCACCGCGAGAGCGCTTGGGGCAGTTCCGTCTGCAAGTCGAGCCGACGAAGACGGCGGTGCTGGGGTAACGGCGCAGCCAGCGCCGTTCGATCACCTGGCTGCGCTTCCAGCCGGTGCTCGCCACGCTCCTTCCCGCACCGCAGCATTCACTCGCCTCCGCCTCACACGCACTGACACTCGTTCGGTGATCTTGACACGGCATGCCGGCTGAAATAGGCTCATGAATCAGCGGGGATAGGCAGACTCCCCGTGCGGTCAAGACGCCTGGCGTCCAAGTTCTGCTTCTACTCTCTAACGAGTGAGAAGCCATGGACGCGTCCATCAAAGCTCGTTCCCTTCAGTCGGCCGTTCGCGTCGGCGATCCGCCGCTCATCATCGATGTTCGCCGGAAGAAAGCGTTCACGGCTGCGCCCGACATGATCGCCGGTGCTCTGCGCCGGGACCCGGACGAGGTCGGATCGTGGATGGAAGCGCTGCCACTCGCATGCAAGGTGGTGGTGTATTGCGTGCACGGCCATCAGGTGAGCCAGGGCGTCGCCAGTGCGCTGCGAGGCCGGGCGATCAGTGCACAGTACCTCGAAGGGGGGCTGGAAGAGGGGTGGAAAACCGAAGGGGGCGGGCTCTTCTCCAAACCGGTGGATGGAAGCACGCGTTGGGTCACACGTGAACGGCCCAGGATTGATCGCATCGCGTGTCCCTGGCTGATCTCGCGCTTCATCGATCGGGATGCCGAGTTTCTGTACGTCCCTTCGGCGGAGGTCAGGAACATCGCGGCCGCCCGTAGTGCGGAGCCGTACGACGTGCCGGATGTGCGCTTCTCGCACCAGGGCGAGTTGTGCAGCTTCGATGCGTTCCTCAGAGAGTATCGGCTGACCGATCCCGCGCTCCTGCGGCTGGCGACCATAGTGCGGGGTGCCGATACGGCCCGTCCGGAACTCGCTCCTCAGTCATCTGGCCTGCTCGCTGTTTCCCTCGGACTTTCTCGCCTCTTTCAGGACGATCTCGCGATGTTGCGGCACGGCATGGTGGTGTATGACGCGCTCTACCGCTGGTGCAAGGAAGGACAGGATGAGGCCCGCACCTGGAATCCGGATGCACTATCGCGGTGATGTTGCTCCGGACGCAACTTCCGACGATGACAGCCGGTGGACTGCGCGGCATCGCGAGCGGGCTCCGTCCGATACAGCGGCTTAAGGATCTGGCATGACTCGAGAGCCGTCGTTTACAGGGGAAGAGGTCGATCGTCGCCATGCCGGCGCCCGGCGGGCGGCATCCGCTTTGCGCGGCTGAAAGGAGAAGGGAGACTGCGAATGGCTACGCCAACCGAACCGACCCGAACCGAACCGGGATACACGCTCTGGCAGCTCGTGCTCTACGCGCTCAAGCTGGGGACGATAGGGTTCGGCGGGCCCGTTGCGCTCGTCGGCTACATGCATCGCGACCTCGTGGTGGACCGCAAGTGGATCTCCGACGCGGACTACAAGGAAGGCCTGACGCTCTCTCAGCTCATGCCCGGTCCCCTCGCCGCACAGTTGATGATCTACCTCGGGTATGTGCATTACGGCAATCCGGGCGCGACGCTCGCCGGAATAGCGTTCGTCGTTCCGTCTTTTCTCATGGTCGTGGGGATAGGCGCGGCCTACCTCGAGTACGGCGGCATCACCTGGATGCAGGCGGTTTTCTACGGTGTTGGCGCGTGCGTGATCGGCATCATCGCGATCAGTGCCTACAAGCTCACGACCAGGACCGTCGGCAAGGACAAGCTGCTGTGGGCGATCTTTGCCGCGGGCGCGGCTTTGACGATCGTGACCGAGTCGGAGTGGGTCCTGCTGTTCCTCGCGGCCGGCATATTGGTCTGGCTGGTCAGGGCGCCGCCGAAGCGATGGGCACGCACGAACCGTATGAATGGGATGGCCGCCGCCGCGCTGGTCCCGGTGTCGGCGGCCGTCTTCGTTCCGGTAACGGCGGACTGGCAGGTACTCGCGAAGATAGGCCTCTTCTTCACGGAGGCCGGGGCGTTCGTCTTCGGCAGCGGCCTGGCGATCGTGCCGTTCCTCTACGGCGGCGTGGTCAACGAGTACCAGTGGTTGAACGAGCGTCAGTTCGTCGACGCGGTCGCCGTGGCGATGATCACGCCCGGACCGGTCGTGATCACGGTCGGCTTCATCGGCTATCTCGTGGCGGGTTTCCCGGGGGCGGTGGTCGCCTCGCTCGCCACATTCCTGCCGTGCTATTTCTTCACGATCATTCCCGCGCCCTACTTCAAGAAGCACGGCAAGCATCCCGGCGTCGTCGCCTTCGTTGACGGCGTGACCGCTGCGGCCATAGGCACCATTGCCGGCGCCGTGGTCGTGCTCGGCAAGCGCTCGATCATCGACCTGCCGACGCTGCTGTTTGCCCTGGTCACGGTAATAGTGCTCATTAAGTTCAAGAAGCTGACAGAGCCGCCCGTGGTCGCCGCCGCGGCGGCACTCGGTCTCGCCGTATACCCGTTCGTGAAAGGATGAAGCGGGCGATGTTTCGCGTAGTTGCCGCAGTTCTGGCCGGAGTCAGTCGAGGGCCCACAGGGTCTTGATCCTGCACTTGCCAGGCAGCCGCCACGACCACGCCGAACGATCCGGTACTGGTGGTGTCGGGTCGGGAACTGACCCTCGTGACTCCGGATCCGCCGGATCTCGTTCGTACTTGAAATTCCCGATTCAGTGACACGTCCCCTGAGATGGCGGGCGATGGATTACAATTGTTGCATTTCCGGCGGACGTGGCGCCGGAAATGGATTCAGGGTGTAGCGCAGCCTGGTAGCGCACGTGCCTTGGGCGCACGAGGTCGTGAGTTCGAATCTCACCACCCTGACCAACCGAATGCGTGTCCGGTGAATCGCGAGCACCTCATCATCATCGAGCACCTGCTCGCCGCCCTCGTGGCCGGCGGGCTGATCGGATTCGAACGCAGCTTTCACGGCCGGCCCGCCGGCTTTCGAACGCACGCCCTCGTGTGCGTCGCCTCGAGCGCGCTGATGCTCGTCACGCTCTACGGGGGACAGTGGTTCCCGGAGGAATTCACCGGTCGCGTCACGCTCGACCCCACGCGCATGGCGCAGGGCATCATGACCGGCATCGGTTTCCTCGGTGCCGGCGTCATCTTCAAGGAGGGCCTCACGGTGCGCGGCCTCACCACCGCGGCGTCGATCTGGACCACTGCCGCCATCGGGATACTCGCGGGGATCGGTTTTTATTTTCCGCTCGTGCTCACGACGGTGCTCACGCTCGGCACGCTCTCGGTGTTCCGCTGGGTGGAAAATGCCGTGCCGAGCGAGTTCTACGCGCAGTTGCGGGTGAAGTTTCCCCATGACCGGACGATGTCGCTGGAGGACCTCGCGCGTTTCATCGCCGCGCAGGGGTTCTCGATCGCCAACGTGAACTATCACTACAGCGCGGACGAGCGCTTCTTCGAGTACCGGGCGGTCATCCGCACGCGGCAGCCGCGGAACGTGCAGCGCCTGTCGGAGGCGCTCTCCCGGGATGCGGCGGCGCGCGAGTTCAGCATCCGTCCCACCGGGGATTGACGAGCGCGCTCGCCCATCCCTCGTCCGGCATCACGTTCTCAAGGTGAACGGATTGAAGTTCGTGCGCCGGTCGTAGTGATCCTCCTCTTCCGCGCGCTTCAGGAAGGCGACTATCCTGTAGGTAACGGGGGTAAGGACGACCTCGACGCCGACCTTGAAGAAGAACTGCGCGGTCATGACGAGCGGGAGCTTCTCGTCGGGTATGATGCCGCTCCCCCAGAACGCGAGGGGATAGAACAGAGCCGAGTCCACCGCTTCGCCGGCGATGGTCGAGCCGATGGTGCGGGTCCACAGCCACCTGCCGGCGGTCAGCACCTTCATGCGGGCGAGCACGTAGGAGTTCACGAACTCGCCGCAGAAATAGGCGAACATCGAGGCGGCCACGATGCGGGGGGTGTTGCCGAACGCGATCTCGTAGGCGCCCTGATGCTGCCAGAACGGCGCCGGCGGCAGCGCCACCACGACCGCCGCCATGAACGAGGCGAACGCGAGTCCGGCGAAACCCGCCCAGATCACCTTGCGCGCGCGCGCGTAGCCGTAGACTTCGGTCAGGATGTCGCCGAACACGTAGGAAACCGGGAAGAAGGCCGCGCCCGCGCCGAAGGTGAGCGCGCCGAGCAACGGCAGATCGACCTCCACCACCTTGGCCGGCCCGATCACGTTCGATGAGACGAGCACCGTGACGAACCCCGCCATCACGAGGTCGTAATACCGGTACGAGCGTGCGGGGGACATGCGCGGGGGACGCCTGATACAGGTTCCGGTGAGCCGCGATCCGGTGGTCGCACCGCGGCCGGTGGGGAGGATAGACAGGATCGCGGCGATCCACAACCGGCCGCGCGCGGCGCGTCCCTACGAGAACATCCGGAGCAACCCCTGGAATCGCTCGGGCGCCGCGAGATAGAGCGCGAATGCCGTGACGAGGAGCACGAGGAAGAAGAGCGCGATCCGCCGCGCCGCGCGCGCGGCGGCGGCACGTTCCTCGCGGTACTGCCGGGAGAGCTGCTGGAGCTTCCACATCGCCGCGAATCCCGCGACCCGCCGCGCGCGCGGCGGCACGCCTTCGCGCACCGCGGGCGGCAGTTCTCGGGGCAGCCCGCGCCCGGCGAAATCGACCGGCGCCCCGCCGCTGCGGTAGTCGAGGACGATGCGCTCGATGCGCTTCACCGCGGCGAGCGCGACCATCCGGCGCGTCTTCTCCTCGACGTACGCCTTGTCATCGGGCGAGAGTTCCGGCGGCTGCGGCATGCTGCGCTCCGGAGTCGATTCTGCGCCCGTCACCCGCTTGCCGCAAACCGGAATGGAACGGCGCGCGCCCTGCCGGCCCGGTGCGCCTCAGGAGGGCTTCGTCCCGCCCACGCGCTCGTTGAACGCGGTGAAAAACTCGCCCGCGAGCTTGCGCGCGACCCCGTCGACGAGCCGCGACCCTATCTGGGCGAGCTTGCCGCCGATCGCCGCCTTCGCCGCGTAGCCGAGGACGGTGGAACCGTCGCGCGGCGTGAGGACAACGCTCGCCTCGCCCCTGGCGAACCCGGCGGCGCCGCCCTGGCCCTCGAAGTGGAGCGTGTAGGCGCGCGGCGGCTCCGAATCGGTGACCGTCATGCGGCCCTTGAACCTCGCGCTCACCGGGCCGACCTTCGCCAGCAGCACGACTTCGTACTCGTCCTGCGCCGTGCGCTCCATGCTTTCGCACCCCGGAATACAGTCCTTCAGTATCGCGGGGTCGTTGAGCGCGTCCCAGGTTTCCTGCTGTGGCAGGGGGACCACCTGCTCGCCCGTCATCTCCATCGGTCATCCTCGCTTGCGTGAGTCGCCATCCTACCCGAACGCCGCGGCCGTTCCACGCCAGCGGGTTCGGCGAGCCGCCGCGCGAGATCGGCGAGGCTGTCGAGGTCGTGCGCCGGCAGGAACTCGTCGACGTGCGGCAGCATCGCGCGTATGCCGGCGGGACGCGCCTCGAATCCTTCGTAGCGCAGCAGCGGGTTCAACCAGAAGAGCCGCCGGCAGGAGCGCGCCAGCCGGTACATCTGCGCGTCGAGACCGGCCCCGGCGTCGCCGTCGAGGCCGTCCGAGAGGAGCAGCACGACGGCGCCCTGCCCGAGGACGCGGCGCGACCAGCGCGCGTTGAACTCCTTCAGGCAGGAGCCGATGCGCGTTCCTCCCGACCAGTCGCCGACGGCACGGGCGACGCGGGCGAGCGCGAGGTCGGGATCGCGGTAGCGCAGTTGCCGGGTGACGTTATTGAGCCGCGTGCCGAACGTGAAGGCGTGGACGCGCGCGCAGTCGTTCACGGCGGCGTGGAGGAGCGCGAGGAACATCTGCGTGTAGCGGCTCATCGAACCGGACACGTCGCAAAGCGCCACGAGGGGCGGGGCGCGCCGCACGGCCGTTCGGCGCCTGAGGGCGATCGCCGACCCGCCGCAGCGCAGGCTTGCCCTGAGGCTTCCCCGGGGATCGACCCGCTCGCCGCGGGCATGCGGCGCGTAGCGCCGGGTGCGCGGGCGCGGCAGGCGCAGCGTCAATCGAGCGATCGCTGCCCGGGCCGCGGCGAGTTCCTCCGCCGACATGCTCTCGAAATCGATGCCGCCAAGCCGCTCTCGCGCGGAGAACGTGAGACTCGCCTCGAAGTTCGTGCGCTCCCGCGGTTCGTCCCGGTGCGCGCCCGGGCGCCGCGCGAGCGCTTCGGCAAGACGCCGCGAGACCGCCTGCGCGCGCTCGCCGGGCGCGATCCGTGCCGCGACCGGCGGGAGCTGCGGCCGGTGCAAGGCAGCTCCGGATTCGCTCCAGTACGCGCGAAACGCCTCGTCGAAGAGTTCGAGCTGGTCGCGCCGCCCGAGGAACACCGCCGCGAGCGTCCAGTAGAAGTCGTCCCGGCGCTCCATGCCGGCGAGCTCAAGCGCCGCGAGCGCATCGAGCACGCGGGCGGGTCCCACCGGCAGCCCCGCGCCGCGCAGCAGGCGCGCGAAGCCGGCGATGTTCGCGGCGAGACGGCCGCCGGGCGCGGGCGCGTTCATGCGCGGGCCGGACGGCGCGAGAGCGGAGAGGCGCGCGCGAGCGCGCGCAGCGAGTGCGACGCGACGACGCGGCCCTCCTTCGCGTACGCCTCGTGATTGCGCTCCACGTCGGCGGGATCGTAGACGTAGTTCACCATCAGGCCGGCCGAACGCCTCATGCCGGTCTCCGACGCGTCGGCGAGCCAGTTCAGACGCTCAACGCGCGCGCCGTTGCCGAGGTGAAAGCGCGCCACCGGGTCGATCGCCGCGCCGCCGCGGGTCCCCTCCAGCAGGTAATGGGCGGCGAGCCGCATGACAAGCGGCTGCAGGGTGCGCGCGGCCGCCTCGTCACCGCTCCAGCCGGGGTCCGCGAGCCGATCGAGCTCGGCGACGAGGGCGCGGCCGCCCGCGGCACGCTCCAGGCGCGGGCGCGCGGCCTTCAGCCAGTCGCAGAAACCGGTGAGGGGCGAGAGCGTCGCGAACCGCTGCACGCGCGGCAACTCACGCCCCAGTTCCTCGACCACCTGCTTGATCAGCAGGTTGCCGAACGATACCCCGCGCAGGCCGTCCTGGCAGTTGGTGATGGAGTAGAAGACCGCGGTGTCGGCTTGCGCCGGATTCGCGATCGCCGCGTCCGGGTCGAGGAGGGGACCCACCGCGTCGCTCATTCCGCGCGCCAGCGCGACCTCGATGAAGATGAGCGGCTCGTCGGGCAGCACCGGATGGAAGAAGGCGAAGCAGCGGCGATCCGCTTCGAGCCGGCGCCGCAGGTCGTGCCAGCCCGTGATTTCGTGCACCGCCTCGTACTCGATCAGCTTTTCCAGAACGATCGCGGGCGTGTGCCAGTCGATGCGCCTCAGCATGAGAAAGCCGCGGTTGAACCACGAGGTGAGCAGGTGCGCGAGGTCGGCCTCGAGCGGCTTCCAGCCGGGATGCTCGCCGAGCCCGGCGAGCACGAGGCGGCGCATGCCGACCAGCGCGGCGGTTCCGCCGGGGGCCATGTTGAGTCGCCGCATGAGCTCCTGCCGGGGCGGCTCGACGGCGCGCTGGAGGGCGAGCAGGTTTCCGGGCGAAGGATCGGCGCGGTAGGCATCCGCGGCGGCGGCGACCTCCGCCGCGAGCGGCGCGAACTCGGTGACGAGGAGGTCGAAGAAGACCGGGTGCGCGGCTTGAGGCAGCCGTTCGTATTCGGCGAGCAGTTCGCGGGCGAGCGCGGCGCCCGAGACTTCGCCGCGCTCGGAGAGGAGCGATCGCGCGATGCCGAGCACGTTGCGGGCCCTGCGAGTCGCGCGCGCCGACTCGGAGGGGTGCACGATCTCGCCGATGATGCGTTTCAGGAAGGAGCCGGTTGACATGGCGCGACCCCCTAGCTCGCGGTCCCGGCGAGGGCGTGCGCGGTGAGCCGCCGCACATCGGCCCCGCGTACCCGCGCGACGTCGTCCTGGTACTTGAGCAGCACGCCGAGGGTGTCGTCGACGAGCTCCGGGTCGATCGCGCGCGCGTCGAGGGCGGCGAGCGCGTTCGCCCAGTCGATCGTCTCCGCGACGCCCGGCAGCTTGAAAAGGTCCATGGTTCTCAGTTTCTGCACGAACGCGACCACCTGCCGCGACAGCGCTTCGGCCGCGCCGGGCGCCTTCAACCGGACGATCGCGAGCTCGCGCTCCGCGTCCGGGTAATTCACCCAGTGGTAGAGGCAGCGCCGCTTGACGGCGTCGTGGATCTCGCGGGTGCGGTTCGAGGTGATGACAACGACCGGCGGGCGTTCGGCCGACACGGTTCCGATCTCGGGTATGGTGACCTGCCAGTCCGAGAGCACTTCGAGAAGGTAGGCCTCGAAGGGCTCGTCCGCGCGGTCGATCTCGTCGATCAGCAGGACGGGGGGCGTTGCCCCGCCGCGCAGCGCCGCGAGGAGCGGCCGCTCGATGAGGAAGCGCTCGGAGTAGATGTCGCGACCGAGCGCCGGGCGCGTCGCGAGCCCCGTGCTTTCCGAGAGCCGGATCTCCAGCATCTGGCGCGGGTAGTTCCACTCGTATACCGCCGCGGCAATATCGAGCCCTTCGTAGCACTGCAGGCGCACGAGCCGCCGCTCGAGCGCCCGCGCGAGGACCTTCGCCACCTCCGTCTTGCCCACGCCCGCCTCCCCCTCGAGGAAGAGCGGCCGCTCCATCCGCAGCGCGAGAAAGAGCGCGGTGGCGAGGCTTCTCTCCGCGACGTAGCCCGCCGCGGCGAGGAGCGCCGCCGTCTCGTCGATCGAGCCGGGCAGGCGGGAGCGTGCTGGAGCGGCCGAGGCCATGCTAAGATCGAACAAAATGCGGGGCGGGCGTCGAGGTTAATGTAACCGCCTCCAGCGCGCAACCCGGGCCCGGCGCGCGCGGCTTGCCGATCTGCACGCAGAAGGAGATTTCCCGCGCGGAGGACAGACGATCATGGCGGAATCGCGTCACGTTCCACGCATCATCCGCTTCTGCGGCGCGGCGTGCATCGCCGGCGCCATCCACGCCACTTCGGTTTCGGCGCAGCCCGCGGCGTGGCCCACAAGGCCCGTGCGCGTCGTCGTGCCGTTCACGGCGGGCAGCCCGGTGGAAATTCCCGCCCGGCCGGTCGCGCAGCGCCTGTCCGAGACGCTGGGGCAGCAATTTCTGATCGACAACCGTACCGGGGCGAGCGGGACGATCGGCACCGAGGTCGTCGTGAAGGCGCCGCGGGACGGCTACACCGTGCTCTGGACCAACTGTTCGCACTCATCGAACCCGTCGCACCTGAAGAATTTGCCGTACGACTCGCTCGCCGATCTCGCGCCGGTGACGATGAGCAATCGCACCTACGGCAACCTCCTCGTCGTGCACCCGACGGTGCCCGCGCGATCCGTGAAGGAGTTCATCGACCTGGCGAAGAAGATGCCCGGCAGGCTCCACTACGCGTCGGCGGGCGTGGGCAGTCCCCCGCATACGACCGGGGCGCTGTTCGCCGCCATGACGGACATCAGGCTCGAGCACGTCGCCTACAAGGGCACTTCGGTGGCGTTCACCGATGTCATCGGCGGTTACGTCGAGGTGATGTTCTCCAGCCCGCCGTTCACGCTGCCCTACATCCAGTCCGGGCGCGTACGGGCGCTCGGTCTCGGCGGGCCGCGGCGTACGCCGATCCTGCCCGATGTGCCGACCTTCGACGAGACGGGGTTGAAGGGCTTCGACATGACCTGCTACCACGGCATCTGGTTTCCCGCCGGCACCCCCGCGGAAATCGTGCGCCGCATGAACGCCGAAGTGGTGAAGGCGATCGCGCTGCCAGAGATTCACAAGCATTACGAAACGAACGGCCTCATACCGGTGGGCAGTTCGCCCGGGGAGTTCGCGACATTCCTGCGAAACGAGATGGCGCGTCAGGCCGAGATCGCGAGGAAGATCGGAATCACTCCCCGTTAGGAGTTCCCCGGACCCGGGTCCGGCAGACTCCTCCAGCAAGACCTGCCTCGAAGAAACGTGGCGAATTCCGGTACCGGAACAGGAAATTCAGCCGGGCTCCTAGCAGATGCGCTCCCAGAGGTGCGTTTCCTCCTCCAGCCGGTCGAGTTCCATGCCCTTGAAGTCGCCGCGCGAGACGATGCCGAGTATCCTGCCGTCCGCGACGATCGGCAGGTGACGAAACCCGCCGTCGCTCATCGCGCGCAGCGCGTCGATCGCGGTGCGTTCGGGCGCGATGGTGCGGGGTTCCGGCGTCATGACCTCGGCGAGCGTCGTTTTCGCGGGATTCGTGCCGCTCGCGGCGGCACGCATCGCGTCGCGGCCGGTGAAGATGCCGACGAGCCGCCCCTTGCCGTCGCTCACGAGCACCGCGCCCACCCGGCGCTCGCACATGCGGCCGCAGGCGCGCTGCACGCTCTCGCTCGCCGGCATGATGACCGGGTCCTGGTCCTTGACGATGTATGCGAGCCTGCGATTGATCATGGCACCTCCGCGCGAACGGCCTCCACAGGCACGATGCCAGTTCCCGCGCGCGGGCGCTTGATCCAGATCAAGGCTCGCGCCGCAGCGAGCGCGGCTCTCAGACGAGCGGGACGAAATCGTAGTCCCCGATGCCCTGAAGCACGAGGAACGTGGCGGAGGTGGTGCCGGCGTTGGTCACGAGATGGGGCCGGCGCGGCGCGACGGTCAGGGTTTCGCCCGGGCCGAGCGCCACGGCCTCCTTCGGATCGCGAACGAAGATCCTGAGCCTGCCCTCGAGGACGTAGAACGTGTCGCTGACGCTGCTGTGAAAGTGCCAGGGGACCTGCTGTTCGGGCGAGAGCGTGAGTTCCGTGATCCGGAAGCCGGGACGCTCCGCGTGCCGTGCGCGCCGCTCGACTTCATAGAGACCCTTCGCGTCGCGAACGGACCGCGGGCTACCGGCTTTGTCGCGGGGCGCCGTGGCGGGGCGCTCGTCGGCTGTCATGGGCGGCTCCTTTCAGTGTCCACCGAGGGCGGCGGCAACGGCCCGCTGGGCCATCACCGTCACGAGGTGCGCGCGGTACTCGGCCCCGGCGTGAAGATCGGCGGCGAGCGCGTCCGGGGAGACCCGGACTTTCGCGATCGATTCCGGTTCGAAACGCTCCGACAGGCGCTTTTCCATCGCTCTCGCGCGGAACACGCCGTCCCTGCCCGCCCCGGTCACCGCCACGCGCACCGTGCCGGCGCTCTCGCTCACGAACACACCCGCGAGGGCGAAGCGCGACGCGGGATTGCGGAACTTCACGTAAGCCGCGCGCTTCGGCAGCGGAAAGGAGACCGAGACGATCAGTTCTCCCGGCTTCAACGTCGTTTCGTACAGGCCGCCGAAGAACTTGTCCGCCGCGATCTCCCGGCGGTTGGTGACGATGGTCGCTCCGAGGCCCAGAACGGCCGCGGGGTAATCCGCCGCGGGGTCGTTGTTGGCGAGCGACCCACCGAGCGTGCCGAGGTTGCGCACCTGGCGGTCGCCGATCGCCCCGGCGAGCCGCGCGAGCGCGGGAATTCCGATGGCGACATCCTTCGAACCGGCGACCTCGGCGTGCCGGGTGAGCGCGCCGACGGTGAGGGTCGCGCCTTCGAGACGGATGCCCCGCAGCTCCCGCAGCGCGTCGAGGTCGACGAGCGCGGCCACGGTGGCGAGCCGCAGCTTCAACGCCGCGACGAGCGATTGCCCGCCGGCGAGCGCGCGCGCGTTCGGCACTTTGCGCAGGAGCGCGGTGGCTTCCTTCAGCGTGCCGGGGCGGTGATAGTCGAATGCGTGCATGTCGCCTCCTGCCTCGTGATTCCGGACTTGCCGCGGAGGCGCAGAGCCCGCAGAGCAAGACCGTTCCGGGAATTTCTCCGTGTTCTCCGCGTCTCTGTGGCTATCATTTGCGCAGCGGGCTCTTGGTGACTCCCTGCAGCGCGCGCCACACCCGCTCGGGCGTCGCGGGCATCTCGATGTCGCGCACGCCGCGCGACCACAGCGCGCCGGTGATGGCGTTCACGACCGCCGCCGGCGCACCGATCGCGCCCGCCTCGCCGCAACCCTTCACCCCGAGCGGGTTGTGGGTGCAGGGCGTCTCCTTCGCGCCGACCCGGAAGCTCGGCAGGTCGTCCGCGCGCGGCATGGCGTAGTCCATCAGGCTGCCGGTGAGGAGCTGCCCCGTCTCGGGGTCGTAGATGCAACCTTCGAGCAGTGCCTGGCCGATGCCGTGCGCGAGCCCGCCGTGCACCTGTCCCTCGACGATCATGGGATTCACCACCTTGCCGAAGTCGTCGACCGCCGTGAAGCCGACGATGCGGGTCGACCCGGTATCGGGGTCGATCTCGACCTCGCAGATGTGGCTTCCGGCGGGGAAGGTGAAGTTCGCCGGGTCGTAGAACGCCGACTCGTTCAGGCCGGGCTCGAGCTTGTCGAGCGGATAGTTGTGCGGAACGTACGCGGCGAACGCGACCTCCGCGATCGTCTTCTTCCGGTCCGTCCCGGCGACGGTGTAGCTGCCGCGGTCGTACTCGATGTCGGTCTCGGCGGCCTCCAGCAGATGCGCGGCGATCTTCCGGCCCTTGGCGATCACCTTGTCGAGCGCCTTCATGATGGCCGTCCCGCCGACCGCGAGCGAGCGCGAACCGTAGGTGCCCATGCCGAAGGGAATCCGCCCGGTGTCGCCGTGGACCACGTCGACTTGCTCGATCGGCAGCCCGAGGCGGTCCGCGACGACCTGCGCGAAGGTGGTTTCGTGGCCCTGCCCGTGGGCGTGCGAGCCGGTGAACACGGTGACCGATCCGGTCGGGTGCACCCGCACTTCGCCCGCCTCGTAGAGCCCCGCGCGCGCGCCGAGCGCTCCGGCGACGCTGGAAGGCGCGATGCCGCACGCCTCGATGTAGGTGGAGTAGCCGAGCCCGCGGAGCTTCCCGCGCCGCTCGGCGTCCTTGCGGCGGGCGTCGAACCCCGCGACGTCCGCGAGCCGCATCGCCTCGGCGAGCGTCGCCTCGTAGTCGCCGGTATCGTACTGGAGGGCGACCGGAGTCTGGTGGGGAAACTCGCGGATGAAGTTGCGCCGGCGGATCGCGGCCGGATCGATTTTCATCTCGCGCGCGGCGGTTTCGACGAGCCGCTCCACGACGTAGGTCGCCTCGGGCCGGCCGGCGCCGCGCAGCGCGTCGACCGGCGCGGTATTGGTGAACACCGCAGTCACCTCGCAATGGATCGCCGGGGTCGTATACTGGCCGGCGAGGAGCGTCGCGTAGAGGATGGTCGGAACACACGAGGCGAAAGTCGAGAGATAGGCGCCCAGGTTGGCGGTGGTCGCGACCCGCAACGCGAGGAACCGGCCGTCCTTGTCGAGGGCGAGTTCCGCTTTCGTGACGTGGTCGCGGCCGTGGGCGTCGGCAAGGAAGGACTCGGAACGCTCGGCGGTCCACTTGACGGGGCGGTTCAACTGCTTCGCCGCCCACGTGATCACCGTCTCTTCCGCGTAGAGGAAGATCTTCGAGCCGAAGCCGCCGCCCACGTCCGGGGCGATCACGCGCACCTTGTGCTCGGGCAGGCCCAGCACGAACGCCGTCAGCAGCAGCCGCTCGACGTGCGGGTTCTGGTTGGCGACGTAGAGCGTGTACGCGTCCTCGGCGCGCGCATAACTCGCCACCGCGGCCCGCGGTTCGATCGCGTTCGGGATCAGCCGGTTGTTGACGAGGTCGAGAGAGGTGACGTGATGCGCGCCGGCGAACGCCTTGTCCACCGCGGCCTTGTCGCCGATCGCCCACACGTAGCAGGTATTGTCGGGGACACCGTCGTGAACCACCGGCGCCCCCGGCGCGCGCGCCGCGGCCGGCTTCACGACGGCGGGCAGCGGTTCATAATCGACCGCGATCATCTCGGCGGCGTCGCGCGCCTCGCGCGCTGTCTCGGCGACGACCACCGCGACCGGGTCGCCCACGTGGCGCACCTTTCCCTGCGCGAGCGCCGGGTGCGGCGGCTCCTTCATCGGCTGGCCGTTGACATCCGTGATGAGCCAGCCGCAGGGCAGCCCACCGACCTTCGTCGCGGCGAGATCCTCTCCCGTGTAGACGCCGATCACGCCCGGCGCGGATCGTGCCGGCCCCGTGTCGATCGAGCGGATCCGCGCGTGCGCGTGCGGCGAGCGCAGGAAGACCGCATGAGCCTGTCCCGGCAACGCGACGTCGTCCGTGTACTGGCCGGCGCCGGTCAGGAAGCGCGCGTCCTCCTTGCGTTTCACCGGCTGGCCGATCAGAGGTGCATTCATCGTTCGTTCCTCACGAGTGGCCGGTAACCAGCAACCAGCAATGAGCAGCTACCGCCGAATACCGGGTCCTGATTACTGGGTACTGGATACTGAATACCGGTTACTTGCGCATCGCCTCCGCCCCGGCCCGCACCGCCTTGACGATGTTGTGGTAGCCGGTGCAGCGGCAGATGTTCCCGTCGAGTTCGCGACGGATGGTTTCCTCGGACGCGTCGGGTTGCCGTTGCGCGAGTTCGATCGCGCTCATCACGAAACCGGGGGTGCAGAACCCGCACTGGAGCCCATGGTGCTCGCGAAACGCGGCCTGCATCGGGTGGAGGGTGCCCTCCGGCGCGAGCCCCTCTATCGTCAGCACGCTCGCGCCCTGCGCCTGCACGGCGAGGAGGTTGCAGGACTTGACGGTCCGGCCCTCGACGTGCACGGTGCATGCGCCGCATTGACCGGTGTCGCAGCCGACGTGCGTGCCGGTGAGGCGCAGGTTGGCGCGCAGCAGCTCGACGAGCAGCGTGCGCGTATCGACCGTGACGCTGACCGGCCTGCCGTTCACGGTGAGGGAGATGGCAACGTCCATTCGGGGGTCCTCCGGATTGTGCCCGCCGGGCGCGGGACGGGATGGACGGATGCTAGCTTAAGGGGCACGGGCGGAGCAATAACGGCGTGCCCGCACACCCGCCTCTTGTGATCGCGGGGTTCCTTCGCTATATTCCATGGAATATAACCCGGGCCCCGCGGCGGGGGACTGCCATGGACAGCGTTGACCTGCAGGTGCTGAAAAGCGCGCGCGACTGGATCGACGCGGGCCACCGGGTCGTGATGGTGACGGTGATCCGCACGTGGGGCTCGGCCCCGCGGCCCATCGGCGCGATGACGGCGATCCGCGACGACGGGCTTGTCGCCGGGTCGGTGTCGGGCGGCTGCATCGAGGACGACATGATCGAGCGGGTGCGCGCCGGGAAGCTCGTCGGCCACCGGCCGGCGACCACGCGCTACGGCGTCACGGCCGAGGAGGCTCAGCGCTTCGGGCTGCCCTGCGGCGGGACGCTCGAGCTCGTGCTCGAACCGCTCGCGAAGGAGAGCGCGCTCGGGGCGCTGCTCGAGCGCGTCGGGCGCCACGAACTCGTGAGCCGGCGGCTCGACATGAACACGGGCCGCGTCACGCTTGCGCCGGCACGTCCCGGCGAGCAGCTCGCCTTCGACGGCGCGACGCTCGTCACGGTGCACGGCCCGCGCTGGCGCCTGCTGATCATCGGCGCGGGGCAGCTCTCGGCGTTTCTCGCGCAGATGGCGCAGGGACTCGACTACCAGGTCACGATCTGCGATCCGCGGCAGGAGTATGCGCAAGGGTGGAGCGTGCCGGGCGTCGATTTCCGGCGCGGCATGCCAGACGACGTGGTGATCGAGGTGAATCCCGACGCGCATACGGCCGTGGTGACGCTCACGCACGATCCCAAGCTCGACGATCTCGCGCTCATGGAGGCGCTGAAGTCACCCGCGTTCTACGTCGGCGCCATCGGGTCCCGCAGGAACAACGAGGCCCGGCGCCGGCGCCTCGCGGAGTTCGACCTGTCGCGGGCGGAGATCGCGCGCCTGCACGGGCCGGTCGGGCTCGCGCTCGGCGCGAAGACCCCGCCCGAGATCGCGATCGCGATCCTCGCCGAGATGACGGCCATCCGGAATGGTGTTGCCGTGCCGCAGTTCATCGAGCCGGAAAAGGCCACCGCCGCCGGTTGCCCTACATAGCGGGAAGCCGGTGGCGTCAACCGCTTCTCGATGCTCGCCGTCGCGGGCACGACGGGTTTTCCGAACACCCTTAACGGGGAGCAGCAGCCATGGCCGGCTCTCCCGGATGTTTCCGAGACCCTCTGCGGCGTGGGTTACTGCGCTGGCCGGCCTGGCGGCGGCGATCCTGGCAGCCGTGCCGGGCCTTTCGGCGGCTGCGGATGTCGCGAGCGGGATCTTCCTCGTCGCCAAGCGCGAAATGCGCGACCCGCGCTTTCGCGAGACGGTCGTGCTGGTGACGCAGCCGCGTGAGGGCTCGCCGTTCGGGGTGATCGTGAACCGGCCGCTCGAGCGTTCGGTCTCGGACGCGTTTCCCGAGGAGCCGCGGCTCGCGGGCCGGCGGGAGCGACTTCACTTCGGAGGGCCCGTGGCACCGCACGGGCTCATCGTTCTCGTGCGCACGGCGAAGCCGCCGGAGCGAGCGGTGCAGGTGTTGAGCGGGGTGTACTTCACCGCGGACAAGGACTGGATCGGAAGGCTGTTCCGCCGTCCCGATCCATTGCGCGGCGTGCGGGTTTTCGTCGGCTATTCCGGTTGGGGGCCCGGCCAGCTCCAGAACGAGCTGCGCCGCGGCGACTGGCACGTGCTGCCGGCGGACGCGGAGACGATCTTCGAGCTCGACGCCGGGCGTATCTGGCACGAGCTCGCGCGGCGCGCCACCGCGCAGGCCACCTGACGCCTGCGTTCCGACAGGACCCGGCGAGCGGCAATGCGCGCGAGCCTGCTCCCTCCCGGGCGCAGGGGAAGGCTTGAAGCGCCGGCCGCTCCGGCGGGAGCGGGGCCGCGCCGCGCGGCCGCCATTTCACCCCGGCGCTAGAATCGGTGCCGGAGACTAGCCATGCGCATCGGCATCATCGGCGGCGGTACTATCGGCCGCCTCATCCTGGAACACGTGCGAGATGGCGCTATTGCGGGCGCCGAGGTCGTCGCGCTTGCCGGGCGCCCGAACGCATCACGCGGCGCGAAGCTCGCCGCCGAGTTCGGCGTGCCCTTCGTCGTCGGCGTGGCGGCGTTGCGAGCGCGGCGGCCGGAGGTGGTGGTCGAGGCGGCTTCGCACGAGGCCGTGCGCGAGTACGGCGAGGAGCTGCTGCGAAACGGGATCGCGACGATCGTGCTCTCGGGCGGCGCGCTCTGCGATGACGCCTTGCGTGCGCGCCTGGAAACCGCGGCGTGCCGCGGTGGCGCGCCGCTCAACGTGCCCTCCGGCGGTATCGGCGGGCTCGACGCGCTCAAGGCCGCATGCGTGGCGGGCGTGGACGAGGTCACGATCGCGGTTACCAAGCCGCCGGCGGCGTGGCGAGGCATTCCGTACGTGGAACGCCTGGGCGTCGATCTCGACTCGCTCGATGAGGCGCGGGTGCTCTTCGACGGCCCCGCGCGCGAGGGCGTACCGCACTTTCCGGCAAACGTCAACATCGCGGCCGTCCTGGCGATGGCCGGCATCGGCTTCGACCGGACGCGGCTGAAGGTCGTGGCCGATCCGGCGCTCAACTACAACACCCACTTCATCGAGATCCGTGCGAAGACGGGCAACGTGAGCATCAAGCTGGAAAATGTCCCCTCGCCGGAGAATCCGAAGACCGCGTGGCTCGCCTGCTACAGCGCGCTCGCGGCGCTCAAGGCGGCGAGTACGCCGGTGCGGTACGGGACCTGATACCCTGGGACGTCAGGTCCGGTTGCGTCCGGCAGTCACTGGAGTTTCAATCCCAGGGCTTTCGTTATTCCGGCCCATTTTCTCACTTCGAGCCTGAGATACTCGCGCGCTTCCCCGGGCGTGCTGCCGATGGGTTCGGCGCCCTGGCTCGAGAATCGCTGTTCCGTGTCCGGCATGCGAAGCATCTTGAGCAAGGCGTCGTTCCACTTCTCCTGGATTTCCCCCGGCGTGCCCGTACGAAACATCACCATCCACCACTGGACGGATTCATAGCCCTTCAGCCCCTGCTCGGCAATCGTCGGCACCTCGGGCACGGTCGGCGAACGGGATGCACCCGTGACTCCCAGGGCGCGCAATCTACCGGCCCTGGCGTGGGGAGTTACATGGACAACAGCCGTAAACATGATCTGCGTCTCCCCGGCGATCGTGGCGGTCACCCCGGGTGGCCCGCCCTTGTAGGGCACATGAACCATCTTTATGCCCGCCATGTGGTTGAACAGTTCGGCGGAGAGGTGGCTCGACGAGCCGTTGCCGTTCGAGGCGAAGCGCAGCGAATCCGGCCTGGCCCTGGCCGCCGCGACAAGTTCCATGACCGACGCTACCTTGACCGCGGGGTTGGCGACCAGCATGTTCGGCGCGGAGGCGAGCCGCACCACTGGCACCAGATCCTGCAACAAGCCATACGGACGCCTGCCCTCCATTCCCTCCGTGATGGCAAGATTGCTGGAGGCGAGCAGCGCGGTATAGCCGTCGGGACTCGCCTTCGCGGCCAGGTCCGTACCGACTATGCCCGAGGCGCCCGGACGATTGTCCACCACGACCTGCTGGCGCCAGGTTTCGGACAGCCGCGCCGCCACGATCCGCGCGAGGATGTCCGCGCCCCCGCCCGCGGGGAACGGCACGATGAAACGAACAGGGCGCACAGGGTAGCCCTGTGCACCCGCCGGAGCGATTGCGCAGGCGCAGGAGAGAGCGACGGCAATCGCCGCGGGGATCCTCTTCGGCATGGCGGACTCCTTCCGGTCCCGGACCGGCGGGCGATTCAGGGACGAAACGGGTAACGCAGTTCGACCTCGCGTTCGGCTGCCGCGTACCATCCCTGGGGCCGGTAGTGGCTCGTGTGCATGTAGCACTGGATGCGTGCACGGTTGCTGCCCCTTGTAAACGTGACGAGGCGGCTCATGGGGTAGAGGAGCTTGTCGCCGTGGTGGCGGGTGAGCGCCGCGCAGTTGGCGAACGTGATGTTCCACCGGCGCGCGATGAGTTCCTTCCCGCCGTACCGATCGTCCGGGTGCGTGTGCGTATGGCCGGCGAGCCACAGGTCGATCGCGCTCGGGTGCGCATCGAAGTAGTCGTGGAAGATACTGGTGTCGGTGTCGTCACCGACCCAGTACAAGTACGACGCGCCCGCCTCGTCGACGAAACGCTTGTGATAGCCGCCGGGAACGCCTTCGTTTCTTCCCGAGGCGGTCGTCGTATCCCGCAGCACGTGATGCATGCACGTGACGACGATCCGCTCCTCATTCGCCTCGACCTGTTCGCGCCACCATTCCCAGGTTTCCCGGGTGATGGCTCCGGCCGGATAGCCCCCGCGTTCACCGCGGCCCTTTGGTGGCCCGCCGTCGTTGCGATCCCCGATCATGAGGAACAGGATGTTCCCGGCCGTGAAGTGGTAACGCTCCCAGGTGCCGGTGACCGGAAACCGCCTGAGCGCCGGGTCCACGCCCGACACGGCGGTGTTCTCGCCGGTCGGATCGATCCATTTCCGGAACCACCACTGCGTTTCCTCCCCCGGCCCGCTCGCGTCGTGATTGCCGAGGAGACAGTAAACGTCCTCGCGCCGATGCTTTCTGAGCGCCCGGAACTGTTCCAGAACCGGTGGACCGTCCTCGTCAGCGGGAGGCGTCTGCGTCCCGGAAATGTCACCGAGATGCAGCATGATGTCCCAGTCGAAGGCCGGCCCGCCCTCGGAGCCGCCGGACTCGCTCTGTTCGAAGGCTTCGCCGAGGCTTCTGCGCCCGAACTTGAGATCGCTGTGCACGTGCGAGCACGCGCCTGCCCATACCCGGAACGTTTCCATGGACTTCCCTCGCCATCGCCGCGCCGTACCATGCTATAACGGCCCCACGGGGAACGCCATCCGGCACCATGAACGAGCGTGACGATCGAAGGCGCGAGCCGGGCAGTGGCTACATCGGAGCTTCGCTGCCGCGCGCGAACGCCAGGCGGCTGCTGGCGGGGCGCGCGCAGTACGTGGACGACATCCGGCTGCCGCGCATGGCGCACGCCGCGTTCGTGCGCAGTCCCTACGCGCACGCCCGCATTGTCGCCATCGACGCCGCCGCCGCCGCGCGCTCTCCCGGCGTGGTGCGCATCGTGACGGCGCGCGAGGTCGCGGCGATCTGCCGGCCCTACGTCGGGGTGCTCACGCACGTCGCGGGCATGCGCTCCGCGCCGCAGTACCCGCTCGCGATCGAGCGCGCGTGCTGGCAGGGCGAGCCGGTCGCAGCCGTCATCGCCGAAACCCGGGCACAGGCCGAGGACGCCGCGCAGCAGATCTCCGTGCGATGGGAGGAACTGCCCGCGGTGACCGACGCCGAGACGGCGCTCGAGGCCGGCACGCCCGTCATTCATTCCGAACTGGGATCGAATCTCTGCTTCGAGCGCGTCGTGGACACGGGCGGAGTGGACGAGGCTTTCGCGGGCGCGGCGATAGTGGTCGAGGCGGAATTTCACACCGCGCGGCACACGGCGGTGACGCTCGAGCCTCGCGCGATCCTCGCCGACTGGAATCCCGGCGACGGGCAGCTCACGGTGTGGCACTCGACGCAGGTGCCGTACATGATGCAATGGATCATCGCCCGCCACTTCGGCCTCGAGGAGACGCGTGTGCGCGTCATCGCTCCCGACGTGGGCGGAGGCTTCGGCCTGAAGATCCACACCTACGGCGACGAGATGGCCGCGGTCGCCGCGGCGCTGCTGATCGGCCGGCCGGTCAAGTTCGTGGCCGACCGGCTGGAATCGTTCACGTCGGATTTTCACGCCCGCGGGCATCGCGTTCGCGCGCGCATGGCCCTCTCGGCCGCCGGAGAGATACTGGGGATGGACGTGGACGACCGCTACGGCATCGGCCCGTACTCGGGCTACCCGCGCGGCAGCGCCAACGAGGGCATACACGTCTCGAATCTCGTCGGCGCGGCCTATCGCCGGGGCGCCTACCGCGCCGTGAGCCGGGCGGTGTTCCAGAACAAGCCGATGTACGGGCAGTACCGGGCGGTCGGGCACCCGATTGCCTGCATGGTCGGGGAGGGGCTGGCCGATCTCGCCGCCGCCGCGCTCGGCGTCGACCCCGCGGAGTTCCGCAGGCGCAACTATCTCCCGGCCGGCGGCTATCCGCACCGCATCGCCGGCGGGCCGGTGTTCGAGTCGCTGTCGCAGCACGAGGCCCTCGACCGGCTGCTTGCGCTGATGGACTACCCGGGCCTGCGCGCCGGGCAGGGCGAGTCGAGGAAGCGCGGCATCTGGCGCGGCATCGGCTTCGCGAGCGTCGTCGAGAACACGAGTTCGTCTTCGGCAACCTACGGGCAGGGCGGCGCGTCCATTGCGGCGCAGGACGCTTGCACCATCAAGTTGACCGCGACCGGCGGCATCGCGGTCGCGGCCGGGTTGACCGATACCGGGCAGGGCACATGCGCGATGCTGGCGCAGGTCGCGGCGAGCGCGGTGGGACTGCCGCTCGAGCGGGTGAAAGTGGTGATCGGCGACACGGACGCAACCCCGTACGGCGGCGGCAACTGGGGCTCGCGCGGCGCCGGCATCGGCGGCGAGGCGGCGTGGCGGGCGGGAAGGGCGCTGCGCGCGAATGTGCTTTCTTTCGTCGCGCGTCTCGTCGAGTCCGAGGCGTCGCTCCTCGAGGTGCGCGACGGCGTCGTCGTGGACGCGGCAACCGGGGCCGTGCGCATGACGCTGGAGGAAGTGGCGCGCACCGCCTACTTCCGCACTCACCAGGTGCCGGCGGACTTCCAGCCCGAGCTCACGGTCACGCGCAGCTACGCGCAGAAGACCTACCCCGGCATCTTCACCAACTGCATCCACGCGAGCTGGCTCGAAGTGGACATCGACACCGGCTTCGTGCGGCTCATCCGGCACTGGGTGGTGGACGACTGCGGCACCGTCATCAACCCGCTGCTTGCGGCGGAGCAGATCCGCGGCGCCGTCGTGCAGGGGATCGGCGCGGCTCTCTTCGAGCAATGCCTGTACGGAGCGGACGGCCAGTTGCTGAACGGCAGTCTCGCCGACTATCTCGTCCCGATGGCCGCCGAACTGCCCGACATCGTGGTCGGCCACACCTGCACGCCGACGAGGACCTCGGAACTCGGCGCGAGGGGGACCGGGGAGGCCGGCACGGCTGGTGCGTCCGCCGCAATTCTTAATGCCGTCAACGACGCGTTGAGAGCGCTCGGCGCGCGCGTTACCACGCTCCCGGTTACCCCGGAGCGTGTCCTGCGCGCGCTCGGCAGGGTCGGATGAGGAGAGCGCGCATGAACGCACGGACGATCCCGATCGCGGGTTTCGTGGCGGCTGCGATCTTCGCCGCCGATGCGAACGCGCGCGAGTTTCCCTCGCGCCCCGTACGTCTCATCGTCGCCTGGGCGCCGGGCGGGGCGCCGGACATCTTCGCCCGCGTCGTGGGGGAGAAGCTCTTCGCCCAGATGGGACAGCCGGTGATCGTGGACAACCGTCCCGGCGCAACGGGCAACATCGGGGCCGAAATCGTCTCCAGGGCGCCGCCGGACGGGCACACCATATTCAACGCGACCCTGTCGCTCGCGATCAGCCCCGGCTTCTATCGCAATCTGCCGTTCGACCCGGTCAGGAGCTTCTCGCCCGTGACGATGCTCGCGTCGGTGCCGTTGATCCTCACCGTTCATCCCGCCCTGCCCGCAAGATCGGTCGCGGATCTCGTTGCCCTCGCCCGATCGAAGCCGGGCGGCCTCAACTACGCATCGGTCGGCAGCGGCAGCCCGGCGCACGTGGCGGGGGAGCTGCTGCAGAGCATCGGGGGCGCAAAGCTCGTGCACCTGCCGTACAAGAGCGGAGGGGCGATGGTCACCGCGATACTGTCCGGCGAAGCGCAGCTCGCGTTCATCGCGATCGCCCCCGCGCTGCCGCATGCGAAGGCGGGCCGCGTGCGCGTCCTGGCGGTTACCGCGAGGAAGCGCTCCCCGGCGGTTCCCGAAGTGCCGACGTTTGCCGAGGCCGGGCTTCCGGGCATCGAGGTCGACAACTGGAACGGCATACTCGCGCCCGCGGGGACTTCCGGGAGCGTGATCCGCGTGTTGCACGAGGAGATCGTCAAGGCGGCGCGCGCGCCCGAAGTGGCCGAGCAATTCGCGCGGCAGGGCGCCGAGGTGAACACCGGCACGCCGGCGGAGTTCGCCGCCACGATCAAGGCCGAAATGGCCAAGTGGGCGAAAGTGGTGAGGGAAGCCGGCATCCAGCCTCAATGACGGCTGAATTCGCGGCCGGCGCTACTCGCCGGCCTGCGCCTTGCGTGGGGGAATCCACGCCAGCAGCGGCGCCAGCGCGCGCGGGCGCCACGCGAGCGTGAACGCAACCGCCAGCGCTGCCGCAACGAGGATCATCACCCACACCGGCACGGCCATCGACGGATGGTCCACCGCGAGGCACAGCGCGAGCGATGCGCCGAGCCCGGCCGTTCCGAGCGCGCGGAGCACGAGGACTGTCCGTGGCGAGGCCGGGTGCGGCCCGCGCACCTGCCGCCAGTGCACGTTCATCGCGAGCGCGAGCCAGGCATGACCCGCAGTGCCGGCGAGGATGGCCGCGAGGAACGTCACCGCGTCACGCACGCGCGGGCCCCGTCTCGACGCCGTCCACTTCCGCTTCGTCCTCGCCGTGCCGTGGCACCGCCTGCCGTGACCGGCGGCGCAGCCGGAGCGCCGCGGCCGCGCCGATCGCCGACACGGCGAGCAGCGCGAGGTCGAGACCGGCCACCGGCCAGTAGCCTCGGCCGATCGTCGCGATGAGGTGGTCCCCGGTGGTGAGCCAGTTGAGGACGGGCGTGGCGAGCCCGAGCGCGGCGATCACCCAGCATTGCTCGGACCAGGCGGGCGCCGGGCGCGCCTGCCGCACCGGTGCCGCGCGCCAGCAGGCGTGGGCGAGAGCGGCGATCCAGGCGAGCCAGAACGCACGCTCTTCCCATACGCCGCGCTGGGCGAGGTCGGACGGCAGCAGGCGGTTGGCGACGAGCAGGGCGAGCGCCGCGATGACCACTCCCGTCACGGCCGCCACGGCGAGTGCGTCCGCCCAGCGCGCGACGCCGCTCGCCCGCGCCGCGTGAACGCGCTTGCGCTTCTCGACGAAGTAGAGGAAGCCGGTGGCGATGCAGGCGCACCCGGCGAGCCCGCCCAGCACGTAGAGCCAGCGCAGCAACCAGTGCCGGAAGTGCTGCAGGTGGAGTCCCGTCAGGAACTCGTTGACGCTGCGCACCGCGGTCCGCGGCGGATCCTCGCGGATCAAGCGGCCGGTGGCCGCCTCGAAGTGCACGCCCTGCCCGACGAGCGCTACCTGGTCGCTGCCCGCTCGGAAGATGCTGACGTAGCTATTGGCGTCGCCCAGGTGGCTGATCGTCAGGAACCCGACCTCTCCGGGAATGCCCCGTGCGGCCCACCGGCGCTTCGCTTCGAGCACCATCGCGTCCACCGACGCGAGCGGGGCGGCGACGCCGGCCGGTTCTTGCGCGAGGCCCGTGCGCGCCGCTTCCGCCGCCTCGTGCGCCTTCGCCAGCGGTTTCAGCATCGTCTCCCCCACGGGGAGATAGGTGCCGGCGAAGATAACGAGCCCCGTGAAGGCGAAGAAGAAATGGAAGGGCAGGGCGACGGCGCCCGTCAGGTTGTGCAGATCGAGCACACTCCTCTGCGTTCTGCGCTCCGGCCGGAAGGTGAAGAATTCCCGGAAGAGCTTGCGGTGCGTCACCACGCCGCTCACGAGAGCCGCCAGCATGGCGAGGGCCGCGAGCCCGACGATCCAGATACCGAGGTTCTTCCAGTGCGCGTGCAGGCTGTAGTGCATCGGGTAGAAGAAGTCGGTGCCGATCTTCAGCCCTCCCGCCGGCAGGAACGCGCCGTTGCGCGGATCGACCGTCGCCCAGCCGTGGACATGCCGGTGATCGTCCGAGGCGTCCTTCGGCTTGTTGGGGATGCCGAACTCGCCGCCGATCGCGAGCACGGGGTCGCGGTGTGTCGTGTAGGCGTAAAGGGAGGTGAGCTTCATCGTGTCCGGATGCGGCAGCGCCCCGATCACGCGCCGCGCGGCCGCCGCCATGTCGCCGGGATGCGGCTCGAGCTTCGCGAAGACGGGCGCGAGCACGTGGTCGTAGGAGGGCATCGGCTGCGCCGGAAAGCGCGTCCCGGGAATCGCCCAGCGGTCGATCTCGCGGTCGAACACGGAGAGCGCGCCGAAGAAGAACGCGACCATCAGCACGTAGCCCAGCACGAGGCCGAACCACGTGTGGAGCCAGGTCATCGAGAGGCGGAAGGACTGGAGCATTGTGCGCTTCCTCAGGTCGTCACTGCAGTGCCCGAGCGAGCAGCCACGCCGCGCCGGCCATGGCGATCCCGCCGCCCGCCAGCACGGCCCAGACGCGCGCGAGGCTCGCCGCGGCGAAGGCCCAGCAGAATACGAACAGGTAGACGAGGAAGGCGAGGAGATGCGCCAGCGTCTGCGCTTCGCCGTAGCGCATGCCGCCAGCAATCGCCAGCGTGACGGTCAGCACGGTGAAGCACCATACGAACGCATAGCCCCCGAGCACGCCCGCGGCGATGCGCAGTGCCACCCGTGGGGCGCCCGGAGTGGTTGTGGTCATCGTGAGGGCTCCCGATCGGGTCATCAGAACCGGTAGCGCGCGCTCGCGAGGACCGTGCGCCGCGCGCCGTACCAGCAGTCCCCGCGCCCGAGGCAGGTCGCGAAGTAGATCTTGTCGGTGAGGTTCTGCACGTTGACGGCGAAGCGCCACGGTCCCTGGTCGTAGCCGAGCATGCCGTCGAAGAGCGTCAGGTCCGGGATTTCCGGGCCGGTCACGTCGCGGAAATTCCCCATGTAGCGAACGCCGAGGCCTGCGAGGAATCCCGGCGTCTCGCCGAGCGCGAAGCGGGTGGTGGTCCAGAGCGCGGCCTGGTGCCGCGGCAGCCCCTCGAGCTTCTCGTCGATATCGGTGTAGTTGTAGTGCGCCGCGATGTCGACGTTGCGGAGGAGCTGTCCCGTCGCCTCCAGTTCAAGCCCGCTCGTGCGCGTCGCGCCGGTCTGCACCTGGTCGAGCGGGTTCGTGGGATCGGGCACCTGCCGGTTCTTCTCCTTGAGATCGTAGACGGCGGCGTTGACCGAGAGCTTCTTCCCGGGCACATCCCACTTCACGCCGGCCTCGACCTGCTCGCCGCGCATGGGCGTCCAGCGCACGCCCGCGAGATTGGTGCCGGCGAGCGGGGTGAAGGACTCGCTGTAGGAGAGGTACGGGGTGATGCCGCCGTCGAACCGGTACATCACGCCCGCGCGCCCCGTCGTTGCGTGGTCCTTGTCGCCGGGCGCGCCTTCGAGCCCGCTCGTCACGTCGTCGTAGCGGAGCCCGCCCACGACTATCCATCGATTGCCGATCCGCAGCTGGTCCTGCACATAGACGCCGACGCTGCGCTGGGTGGACTTCGGATTTGCCGCGAGGGGCGGCGGGGTATACGGCGCATAGGCGGGCGCGTAGACGTCGATCGGCGGCAGCGTGCCGCCGAAGCGGGTGGTGAAGTCGAAGGCGTTGAGCGAGGTCTCGCGGAAGCTCGCGAAGTCGAGCCCGACGAGCAGCCGGTGCTCGACCGACCCGGTGAGGAAGTGCCCCTCGACGTGCTGGTCGGCCGTAAGTATCCGGTTCTTGCGCTCGTCGAACCAGCCAAAGCGGTCGAGCACGCGCTGGGCGGCGTCGATGTAGGGAGCCGACGGGTTGCTGAACGAATCCGCGTAGGCGGTGTAGTAGTGCACCTCGTTCCACGCGTAGCGGAAGTTCTGGCGGAACGTCCAGCGATCGTTCACCTTGTGCTCGAACTGCCATCCCGCTTCGGCGCGCTGCGAATCGTAGCGGTCGATCCCGGGATTGCCGATGAAGCGCTCGGGCGGGATGGGCCCGTTCGGGTTCGGCAGCAGCGTGCCGCTCCACGGGAAGAACTGCGAGGTGGAGCCGGACTTGTCGTCCTGCCAGCTTCCGAGAAGGGTGAGCGTGGTCGCGGCATTCGGGCGCCACGTGAGCGAGGGCGCGAGCAACACGCGGTCGTCGGGCACGAAGTCCACGTGCGTGCCGCTGTCGCGGCCCACGGCGACCAACCGGTAGAGCCACTCGCCGTCCTTCGTGATCGGGCCGGTGAGATCCGCCTGCACCTGCCGGCGGCCGAAGCTGCCGAACTGCACGCCGATCTCGCGCCGGGGCTCGTCCTGCGGGCGCTTGCTCACCATGTTGAGAATGCCCCCCGTCCCGCCCTGGCCGTAGAGCATGGCCGAAGGCCCGCGCAGCACCTCGATTCGCTCCAGCGCATAGGGCTCGAAGCGGGTGTTGCTGGTGTAGTAGCCGTAGGTGCGCCGCAGGCCGTCGAGGTACTCGTCGGGGTAGGCGCCGCGGACCCTCACGCTGTCCGTGCGTGAATCGAGTCCGTACGCGTCGGAGCGCACGCCCGCCGCGTAGTTCAACGCGTCCTGGAGCGAGGTGGCCCCCTGATCCTCGATGCGCTGGCGGGTGACGATCGTCACCGACTGCGGCGTCTCCGAGAGCGGCGTGTCGGTCTTCGTGCCGGCGGTGCTCCGTTCCGCCCGGTAGCCCTCATCCGGGCCGTAGGGCGACGGCGGCGGGGTGGCGGCCTTTACCCGGATCTCCGGCAGCGTGCTCTCCGGCGCGGGTGTCTGGGCAAGCGAGGCGGATGCCCCGGCGATCGAGGCGACGGAGATGGCGATGGCGGTACGGCGAAAGCGCGGCATGTCGGTCCCTTCTTCTGGACGCCGCAGAAATCGCTGGCTGCTGGCTGGCTCATCTGCGTTGATGAGGTGAAACGGTCAGCCTGGTCCGGGTCCCTGGCTGGTGCTGGCGCTGCCGGGCCGGCGGGTGCGGCCAGCCGCGAAGAACCCCGCGGCGAGGATAGCGATGACGAGCGCCTGCCCGGCGAGCGTCTGGACGGTGGGATGGACGCCGAGCGAGGGCAGGCTCGCGAACGGCACGATATCGGCGTCGATGAGGCCCGCCTCCTGCAGCGCGGCGATCCCGTTGCCGGCGAAGACGACCGCCAGCAGCGCGAGCAGGATCGACACCAGGGCGAAGAATGGTCCGATCGGCAGGCGCACGCTGTAGCGGAAGATCGCCCAGCCGATGCCGGTCAGCATGACCGCGGCGACACCGACTCCGGCGAGCACCGAGCCCTGCCCGGACGCGCCCGCCTGCACCCACAGCGCCTCGTAGAAGAGGACGATCTCGAAGAGTTCGCGGTACACGGCGAGAAACGAGGCGCCCGCCATCGCCCAGAGCGTGCCCTTGCCGAGGGCGGCGCCGACGCTCTCGCGTATGAAGCGCTCCCACGCGTGGGCGTACGACTTCCCGTGCAGCCAGATCCCGACGTAGGCGAGCATCGCGCAGGCGAGGAGCGCGGTGACGCCTTCGGTCGTCTCGCGGTTCGCGCCCGAAAGCCCGATCAGCCACGTCGCGGCGATCCACGTGAGCAGCCCCATCACGATGGCGGCGCCCCAGCCCGCGTGGACCCACGGCAGCGCGTCACGGCGCCCGGCCTTGACGAGGAACGCGATGATGGCGGCGAGCACGAGTATCGCCTCCAGTCCTTCGCGCAGCAGGATGAGGAGCGAGCCCGCGAACGCGGTCCATGGAGAGAGCCCGTCCGCGGACAGGCGCTCCCGCGCCTTGCCAAGCAACGCGACGACCTTGCCGTGCTGTCGCTCGACTTCCCCGGCCGCGGCGCCGCGCTGGATCAGCGCGCGCAGCGCCATCATTTCCCGTTCGGTTTCGGCGACGAGCGGCGCATCGACGTTGGCGAGGCTCGCCTCGGCGAGCTCGAATCCCTCGAGGTAGGCCGTGATCGCGAGCTGCCTCGCCCGCTCGCGCTCGCCGCCGCGGTAGGCGCCGACGGCGGCCTCCAGCGTGGTGAGCGTGAACGCGATCGGGGAGGGCTTTCCCTGGGCGATGGCGGCCGGGTTGGCGAGGAGGTAGGCCTGGACGGCAACAGCGTCCTCTCCGTAGCGTTCCCGCACCTCGTTCGCGGAGAGTTTCGCGACGTTGCCGATGTCGGGGAAGGCCTCGCGCGCCTTGCCGGTCTTCCACAGTGCCTCGCCCTTTGCGATCGACTGGGCGGGCGTCGCGTAGCCGGCGGTGTGGAACGCGAGCGCCCAGCGCTCGGCCTCGGCGAGCTGGCGGTAGGAGGCCATTCCGGTGCCGTCCACGCCGAGCGTGATCGTGTTGTAGAGGCCGTAGGCGCTCCGCTGCGCCATGCGCTCCGCGTCGCGGAAGTTCGAAGGCGCCGGCTCGAGTTTCGCGCCGGCCGGCCCGTCGCCCCTGCCGTCGGCGCCGTGGCACGAAGCGCAGAGCGACTGGTAGAGCTTCGCCCCGGTCGCGGGATCGGGCGCCGCGCGCGGCGCGACCTCGATCGCGTAGGCTTCGATGACCGCCCAGCGGAGCTTCCCGGAGCCCGCGGCGATCTCGGCCGGCGGCGCCTTCTCCTCGACACGCCGCGCCAGCGCCCGCGCTTGCGCACCGAGCTCGGCCTGCCGCGGCACGGCCGGCAGCGATTTCAGGAGATCGACGATCTGCCCGGTGAATTCGAGCATCTCCTTGTACTCTTCCTCGTTCCTCACCTTTCCGTTCTCGACGGCCTCGGGGTAGTCCACGCCGACGTAGTCGAGGAGATGAAGAATCGTCTGCGCGGCCGCGTCCGGCGCGCCTACCGCGGGCGCTGCCGCGGGCGCGCCGGACGCGGCCATGGTCGTCAGCAGGACGAGAACGAATCGAACGAGGCGGCTCATCGCGTCGCCCCGGCGGCGTTGGGATCGGAGACGAAGCCGATCTTCGTCAACCCCGCGCGGGCGGCTGCCGCCATGATTTCGGCGATGACCTGGTAGCGGGCCGACGCGTCGGCTCGTATGTGCAGTTCCGGCTGAGGTTCGAGCCTCGCTGCGCCGGACATGCGCCGGGCGAGAGCGGCCATTTCGACCGGCTCTCCGTTCCAGTAGAGCGAGCGGTCTTCGCGGATGCCGAGCTGGATATTCTCCGGTCGGGTGAGGTTGGGTCGACTTGCCGCCCGGGGCAGATCGATCTTCACGGACTGGGTGAGGAGCGGCGCCGTGATGATGAATATCACCAGCAGCACGAGCATCACGTCGATCAGCGGAATCATGTTGATCTCCGCCATGGGCGCTTCGTTGGCGCCGCGGTTGAAGCCGCCGAATGCCATCAGGACCGCTCCCGCGTGAGCTCACGCGCGAGGGAGCCGCCGATCGACGCCGATGAATGCCGGCGAGAGTGCATCGGGGGCCTGCGTGGCTCGCTCATGCGCTGCCCTGCGCGGCGGCCGCCGGCTTGAGAGGGACCACGGCGCCGGGTCCGCTGACGTGCGAACCGGTGGCAAGGAACGCGTAGAGATCGTGCGCGAAGGCGTCGAGCTGCGAGAGGACGACGCGGTTCGACCGGACGAAGGCGTTGTAGGCGAGCACCGCCGGCACCGCGACGACGAGGCCGATCCCGGTCATGATGAGCGCCTCGCCTACCGGCCCGGCGACCTTGTCGAGCGTGCCCTTGCCGCTCATGCCGATCGCGACGAGCGCGTGATAGACGGCCCACACCGTGCCGAAGAGCCCCACGAACGGCGCCGTGCTGCCGACCGAGGCAAGGACGGTCAGTCCCTGCTCGCAGCGGGCGGTTTCCTCGTCGAGGACGCGGCGCATGGCGCGGGTCACGAACTCCGCCGTGCTGCCGGACTCCGTCAGCCTGTTCGCGCCGTGGCGCTCGTGACGGCGGGCCGCGACGATGCCGTGCCAGGCGAGGTGGGAGAAAGGCTCGTCGGGATGTCGCTCCTCGAGGTGTGCCTCGACCGCCTGGAGCGAGGGTGCGTTCCAGAAGATGTCGAGAAAGCGCGCGGAGCGCCGCCGTGCGGCGACGATCCGCACCGTCCTCGCGAGGATGAGATACCACGTCGCGACGGACATCGCGACGAGCGCCGCCAGCGTGATCCTGCCGATGGCGTCCGTCTGGGTGAGAAATCCCGCGATGCCCGCGGCTTGACCCGGTTCCATGATTTCATTTCTCCAGCATGAATACGATCGGTACCAGCACCCAGGCGGCGACGGGCGTGTCGCCCTGTCGCGCCGGGACGAACTTCCATTGCCGCACCGCCTGCAGGGCGGCGGCGTCGAGGACCTCTTGCCCGCTGCCCGTCCGGAGCTCGACCCGGTCCGGGCGGCCGTCCGCGTTAACGAGCACGCGCAGCACGACCTTGCCCTGGTGTCCCATGCGGCGGGCCATCCGCGGGTAGGAGGGAGGCGGATTGTCGAGATACGCCGCGCTGAAGCTCGGGGGAATGATGGGCAGTGGAGCCTGGGGGGCAGGCGGGGTGGCGATCGGTGCCGGTACCGGCGGCGCCGGGGTCTGCGGCGCAGGCGCGGCAACCGGGGCGGGTGGGAGCGTCTCGGCGGCGAGGAGTACCGGTTCGGGCCGGGGCTCGACACGCTTCGGCTGTGGCTTCACCGGCAATGGCCTGGGGCGCTCCTCCGGTTCCCGCACGAGGGGCGCGGGTGGCGTGACGAGGCGGACCATGATCGGAAGCGCCTGCGTGAGCGCGGAGCGTACCGGCTGGAACGCGAGCAGCAGCGCGATTGCGCCCGCGTGCAGCAGGACGGTAATCGCAAGCCCGGTCAGCCGACTGGCGATGTCATGCGGTCGATATGGGTCGATTCGGAGCTGCATGCGGTCGGGGACTCGACGGGACAGCCGGTCTGGCGGTGGAAAGCAGGAGCAGGACAGTTCTCGATGATAGTAGGAATATAAATGAGAATGATTCGCATTGCAATACAATATCGAGGGCGCCAGGCATCCCATGCTGAAGGAGGCGATCCCCTACTGCGAAGGCTGTAGCGACTACGTCTCCCGCGGACGGAACGCCGCGCAGGGATCGGGCCGCTCCCAGACCGGCGTGAAGCAGGTGAAATCGAATAACGGCTGGTTGCCGGGGCTGCCCGTCACGTACGCGGCGGCATCGGTCCGGCCTTCCTCTACCTCCAGCATCCCTACCGCGCAGATCGTGCCGCGGCCGGCGGACAGGTAGAGCGGCACGCCGAGGTCGCGCCGCAGGTGCCCGTTCCCCGCGATCAGCACTGCGCCGTCGCTCCCGGAATCGCGCATCGCCTCCGCCAGCGTCGCGTCCCGCGCGCGCTGCGCGGCAGCCATACCCGGCAGCAGGTGGCGCGGTAGCGCCCGGCAGTGCCCCTCGAAGATGATTTCCTGCAGCCGGGTCTCGCTCTCGGGCGACCATACCCGCTCGATCCCGAGCGCGGCCACGCGCTCCGTGCCGAGGACGTTCCAGCCCTCCTTCACGAGGCGGCGCGCGGTAGCCGTCGAGAGGTTCGCGGCCCGGAGCGGCAGACCCTGTCTCAGCGCGATTTCGACGAGCGGGCGGTAGAACTCCCAGTTCCACCCCGCGCGGTCGAAGTGGACCGCCTCGGCGACGTCCGCCGGGCTTGCACCGCCGCGCGCCAGCCGCTGCTGCAAGGCGGATTCGTGCTCGCGGTCGAACTGCTCGAAGGCAAGCACGGGGCGCGCGCCTCCGGCGGCGATCTCCTGCAGCAGAGCGGCCTGCAGTGCGTGATGATCCGGGTGATCGTGCAATTCGCCGAGCAAACGGTAGCGAGCGGCGCGCAGTGCGGCGACAAGTTCAGCGGGCCGGGCCCGGCGCCGGCTCTCGACGTGCCAGACGAGGCCGCAAAGGGGATGATCGGCGAGTCGGCGCGCACTCCAGCCGCCGTTCGCCGGTACGATGCGGGTCATGCCGTGCGTCGCGCATGCCACCAGTCCGGCGGCCGCGAGCGCCGCGAGTGCCGTCCGTCGCCGCATGCGGAACCCAAAGCCGCAGGATACGCCACCCGGGGAGAGCCGCGGGCCCGGGACCGCGTGGGCGGGCGTCCCGGAAGGGCTCAGCGTGGACGCCGGGGATCGGTCGCGGCCCGTGCTTCGGCTGCCGCCTCGTGAAAGCGCGAGAGGGCGGTAGCAAACGTCGCATGCAGCATCGGCGCCGGCATGCGCCGCGAGACATTCTAAATGGCGCATGATGCAGAGCGCCACGCAAGGGCAGCGCGCTTGGTGGAAATCCCGTGTCGTCGTTCAATCGATCCCTGCCGTGGCGCCGGGCGCCGAGACGCTACGCTGTAAGAATCAGCTTGCCGCGTGCCGTTACCCGCAAGCGGTACTCGCGGCCGTCGTGTTCGATGATGAGTTCGCGCTCGCCGCGCATGAGATCGCGACTCACGACTCGGGCAATCCCGGGCGAGGTCTCGACGCCGCGGCGTGACACGGACTTGCATCGCGCTTTTTCAATCATGCGCGAATGATAACCATTACCATTCCAAGTATCAACGATTGCGATAGCTCTTCCAGCATGCGGATTTCGCCGTGAGCCACGCCGGTGCGTGCGATCATTGACCATGCCCAGAGAGCCGGTGCTCGTCCCACGTCCCGCGGCCACGATCGTGCTCATCCGCGATGCCGGAGGCGGCATGGAGGTACTCATGCTGCAGCGGAACTTCGAATCGGGCTTTGTCCCGGGAACGCACGTTTTTCCCGGAGGCACGCTCGACGAGGAGGACTACTCCGCGGGTCTGCAAGCGCGCTGCGACGGCCCGGACGATGCCGCGGCAAGCCGTTTGCTCGGCCTCGAGCGCGGCGGGCTTGCCTACTGGATCGCCGCGATACGCGAACTCTTCGAGGAGGCCGGTGTTGTCATGGCCCGCGGGGCGGGCGGTGATCTCGTCGAAACGACGGAGGAGCAGGCGAGCGCGCGCTGGCTCGCGTACCGTGCGCGTGCTGAAGAGGGGGCGACAACCTTCGGCGCGATCGTGGCCGAGGAGGGCGTGCGGCTTGCGACGGGTACGCTGCGTTACTTCAGTCGCTGGATCACGCCGGAGGGGATGGTGCGCCGCTACGACACGCGGTTCTTCGCTGCCGTGGCCCCGCCGCGCCAGACGGTGCACCACGACAATCGCGAGGCGATCGCCCATGAGTGGGCGCGGCCCGCGGACGCGCTCGAGCGTCACGCGCGCGGCGAACTGAAGCTTCGCACCCCCACGCAGCGCACGCTGGAGCAGTTCGCCGCGTTCGGCACGACGCGCGCCCTCCTTGCCGCGCTCGGCGAGCCGCGCGAGATACCCGCCGTCCTGCCCCGCCTCGCGCGCGACGGGCAGGTGCTGCTGCCGGGCGAGGCCGGCTACGAGGAAGCGGGGAGTACCGAAGGGCGGGGCGGGTGGCGGCCGTGACGGCTGCAGGGACGAGGGATGAAGGAAGAAGGAAGAAGGAAGAAGGAAGGATGATCCTCAATTTCACACGCCGGGGGGCGCACGGTGACCGGTAGCACGACGATCGCGGATCCGGTCGCGATGATCGTGCCGGGCGAACTTGTGCAACTGCACCCGCTGGTGCGGCGGCTGACGGCGCCGAATCCGGGGATGATGACGGGGCCTGGCACCAATTCCTACATCGTCGGGCGGGAGGCGCTCGCGGTGATCGACCCCGGGCCGGAGAGCGATGCGCATGGCGCCGCGCTGCTCGCGGCGGCCGGCGGCCGCCTGCGATGGATACTGTGCACCCACACGCACATCGATCACTCGCCGGGCGCGCGGGCCCTGCAAGCGGCGACCGGCGCGCAGGTGCTCGGGTACGGAACGGTGCCGCGCGACGGGCGGCAGGACGCCGCTTTCCACCCGGAGCGCGCGCTCGCCGACGGTGACGTGCTCGGCGCGCCGGAATTCCGGCTGCGCGCGCTGTACACGCCGGGGCATGCTTCGAACCACCTGTGTTATCTCCTCGAAGGCGAGGGTCTGCTCTTTACCGGCGACCACGTGATGCAGGGCTCGACCGTCGTCATCTCGCCGCCCGACGGCGACATGATCGTGTACCTGCGCTCGCTCGAACGGCTATCCACCCTCGAGCTGTCCGCGTTCGCGCCCGGGCATGGGCGGCTCATCACGACGCCGCGCGACGAAGTGCGCCGGCTGATCGCGCACCGCCTGCAGCGCGAGCGGAAAGTCCTCGCCGCGCTGGCGGCGAAGCAGCCGGCCACGCTGGAGGAGCTGGTGCCGGTCGCCTACGACGATGTGCCGGAGCGCGTCCACCCGGTCGCCCGGCGCTCGCTCCACGCGCATCTGCTGAAGCTCGCGCACGAGGGACGCGCGCGGGACGCCGCCGGAGCATGGTCGCTCGCCGCCTGACGCGGGGCGGGCCGCCCCCGCAAGCGGGAGCCGACGATCGCGCCATGACGATTGCGCCGGCGCGGCGCTGACGCCATACCGCATGCCCGTCCTCGCGCTGGATGCCGCGTTTCTTCTCGCCATGGGCGCCGCGTTCTCGTTTGCGTGCGCGGACATGGGAATGCGCTCCGGTCTCCAGCACACCAACCCCTTCGTCGGCGCGACGATCACGCGCTCGACGGGGGTCGTGGCTCTCCTCGCGCTCGTGTGGATGGCGGGCGCCCGTTTCCCTTCCTGGGGGGAGCACTATCTCTGGCTCGCGGTGGCGGGCGCGTTTAATCCGGGGCTGTTCTCCATCCTGTTCATGTTCGGCATCGCGAAGATCGGCGTTGCCCGGGCCGCCCCGATCAAGGGGAGTTCGCCGCTCTTTGCCGCATTCCTCGCGATTTTCCTGCTGGGGGAGCGCCCGCAGTGGTATCACCTGGGGGGCGTCGTGTTCATGGTGCTCGGCATCGCACTCATCTCCTCGGGCAGAACCGAGGGCCGCTGGCGGCGCGCCGACGCGCTCTGGCCGATCGCCGCCGCCGGAGTCGCCGCGCTGGGCGCCGTGTTCTGGCGCAAGGCCCTGCCGTCGTTTCCAGACGCTCTCGCCGGTGCGTTCGTCGGCATGGCCGCCGCGTTCGCTCTCACGGTCTGCTACACGGGCATCTTCATGCGCGCCGAGCTGGCAAGCGGCGTGAGGAAGGCATGGCGGCCGTTCCTGATGGTGGGCATCATCGGCGCCATCGGCCAGTACTTCTTCGCGGGCGCCCTTCAAAGAGGCGAAATCTACCGGATCCTGCCGCTCATCCAGACCTCCCCGCTCATCACCGTCGCTTTCGCGCTGCTCTTCCTGCGGCGCGTGGAGCTCATCACCTGGCGGGTGCCGGTGGGAGCGTTCCTTACCATCGGCGGCGCCGTACTCGTCAATCTTCGCGTGACCGGCTGACGGGCGCGCGAAGCACCGGAACCGCGCCGCGCGTCGCGGCGAAACCGCGCGATGTGTCTCCTCCTGGGGCTACGCGCAGCACATGAAGTGCGGGGTGGATTCGCTTGTCGACAAGTCGTGCGATATGTCACATGGCGGCTGCGCGTCGACTGCTAGAATCGGCGCGCAACGATCCACGATCAATACAGGGAGAGTTTCGTGAAAACGATTCCAATCGCCACCGCGGCCGCGCTCGCCGCTCTTTCATTTTCCGCGCACGCGACGCCGGTATCCGTCACCGCGAGCTTCGACCGCTTCACGATGGGCGGGTTCTACAACGCGGACCACACCTATGCCGCGGGGCTCTCGGTGAATAACGTCGCGATCGACGTGTGCGGTGGGGATTCGACTTGCGCCGCGGCCATGGCGAATCCGGCGAGCGTGACAACCGCCCTCGGCGGGGGCGCATCGGTTGCCTTCGGCTATAACCCAGCCTTGTTGCCCGCCGCCCGGATGAATCAGTTCTCCTTTACCGGCAATACCGCGGACGTGGCCGGCACCGGCCCCGGGAACCAGTTCGTGCTGGGATCCTTCACCTACACCAACGGGTCGTTCTATCCGCTGGCGTTCATCGATTTCACGCTGACGACCCACTCCACCAACGCGAGCCTGGATGGCCAGACTTTCACCGGGCGCATCCGCCTCGACACGAATTCCGGGGACGAGACCAATCCCGAGGCCGAAGCCGATTATTTCATCGTGCTCGACACGGGAGGAAGTACGCTCACGGCGCTCGGGAGCGTGCGCGTTTACGATTACAGCCTCTGCCCTCAGTACTTTCCGGGCGCACCGGGCTGCAATTCGGGTTCGGTCGACGTGCTCGGCCACATCGCTTCCCTCCACCTCGACGGCTTCACCAATGCGACCGGTGGGGCGTTCACCAACAGCAGCACCGGCCCGGGGCTCAATCCCGGCACCGGCGTACCCGAGCCGGGTACCCTGCTCCTTGCCGCGCTGGGTTTGATGGGGATCGGCGCCGCGCGCCGGCGGTAGAGGCGACATGCGACCCGGGCCGTGACCTCGCACGACCCGGGAGCGGACGGCGCGCCCGGGCTTTCCCTGCCGGGCGCCGCGCCGGCTCCTCAGGCGGTTTCGAGGACCTTCGTTCCGGCGCCGGCGAGGAGCGCCAGCAATTCCCCGAGGGAACGGCGCTCGACGTGAAGCGCGGCATCGGCGATCCGGTCGACGGGAAGCCGTGGGTTGATCCCCCGGAACTTCTCGATCACGCCCCCGGCATTGACCGGGTTCGCGACGGAGCCGAGCGGATCGAGCACGTCCGCCCGGACCCACTCGCCTTTGTCCTCGGCCGCGATCCATGCGGCGAATCGCGCGGGGTAGAGCCGATCAAGCGCCGGATCGTGCTCGAGCTCGAGCCACTGCGCGAGGCGAACGATCGCCGGGTCGGCGAGCTTCTGCTCCGAGAACTGTGCCGGGAGCATCCGGCCCTCCAGCAGTGCCGCGGCGACCACGTAACGGAGACTCATCTGGGCGTTCAACGCCGAGCCCGGCACGTAGTCGAAGCCGCACTGCACGTCGACCACCTTCGCCATGCCGACTCGCACCCGGCGGCCCGCGTCCCACGGCGTGCCGAGCCTCCCGCGCAGTTCCAGCGCCGCATCGACATACGAATGCGTGCTGCCGCAGCAGGAGTAGGGCTTGATCGAGATCGAATCGAGATGGAACACCGCGCCGAGCTCGCGCGTGAGCGGCGCCGCGTCGGAGGCATCGGAAAACGCCCGCAGCACGCCGCCGTCGTGAAACTCGTAGATGCTCGTCGGGCCGCTGAACCCGCGCGCGGCGAGTTCCGCCGCCATCACGCCCGACTGCGCGGCGCGACCGGCGTGGAAGCGCTTGCTCATGGTGCCGTCGGCGTTGAACGCCCACAACCCGGAGCTCTGCGTGCCGGCGAGTCCCAGCGCCCACGCCGTGCGCTCGCCGTCGAGTCCGAGCAGCGACGCGCACGCCGCCGCCGCGCCGAAGGGGCCGCACACGCCGGTGAGATGCCAGCCGCGCAGGCGCGCCGCCGAAGGTTCGAGCGCGAGGCTCGTACGGATCATCACTTCGTAGCCGGCGGCGATGGCCGTCACGAGCCGCTCGCCGCTTGCCCCGAGCTGTTCGGCGAGCGCGACGGCGGCCGGCACGACGACCGCGCCGGGATGGAGTTTCGCCTGGTGGTAGTCGTCGAGCTCGAAGGCGTGGACGGCGGTGCCGTTCACGAGCGCGGCATCCGAGGCTCGCAATGCGGGACCCGCCTCGCCCCAGACGGTCGCGGTGCCCCGGGACGGCGCTCCCGCGCGCGCCCACGCGAGGAGCGTAGCCGCCCACGGCGTCGCATGGCCGTAAACGCCGCAGCCGAGCGCATCGAGCAGCGCGATGCGGGTCACCTCCCGCGTGCGAGGCGGCAGCGCCTGCCAGGACAGCCCGGATATCCAGCGGGCGAGCTCGAGCGTCGGTCCCGCCGCGGTTTTCGTCGCGAAGTTCATGATGTGAGAGCTCCCGGTGGCGCCAAAGTGATCCGGGCCTTATTCTATCGCCGGCTGCTCCTCGCGGGTGGACGGGAGTTTGCAACCGCCTTCCGCGGCACGCGGGCCGTGGACTTCGGGTTCCGCGGCGCACACCGCCCATCACTCATTACTCATCACACTTGACGGGACTCTCATGGACTACGACGTAATCGTGGTTGGCGCGGGCAACGCGGCATTTGCCGCCGCCGTGTCGGCAAGGGAAAACGGCGCAAAGCGCGTGCTGGTGCTGGAGAAGGCGCCGCCGGAGAAGCGCGGCGGCAACACGCATTTCAGCGGCGCGGTATTCCGGTTCATCTATGGCCACGTGAACGAGCTCGACCGGTTCGTGCCGGAGGCGGAGCAGGAATATCCGGGTTTCCACAGGGGCGTGCAGCCCTATCCGGTCGAGGTCTTCCGGGAGGACCTCATGCGGGTCACGCAGGGGCGGTCGGACCCGGAACTCGCGAGGATCCTCATCGAGAACTCCTACGACACGATGTGCTGGCTGCAGGAGACCGGCCGGCATCAGTTCGAACTCGCCGTCTCCGTCATGGGCGTCAAGGTCGGGGGTGAATACAAGTGGCCGCGCGGCGCGATGATCCGCACGCGGCACGAGGGCGTCGGCCTGTCGAAGACCTGGTTCGAGACCGCGGAGAAGATGGGCATCGAGATCCGCTACGAGACCGGCGCGCAGCGCCTCGTCCAGGCTGAAAGCGGCCGGGTGACCGGGGTCATCGCGCGCGGCCCGGACGGGTTCGCGACGCTCGGCGCGAAAGCGGTGGTGCTCGCGTGCGGCGGCTTCGAAACCAATCCCGAGTGGCGGCTGCGCTACCTCGGCGCGCCGTGGGATCACGCGAAGGTGCGCGGGTCGAATTTCAACTACGGCGACGGGCTCAGGATGGCGCTCGACATCGGCGCCATGCCGTGGGGGCACTGGAGCGGGTGCCACGCGACCCCGATCAACGCCGCGGCGGCCGACTACGGCGTGCAGAACCTCACCGACAAGACGAACCGCCTGTCGTACTTCCTGGGTGTCATGCTGAACGTGGAGGGCAGGCGCTGGGTGGACGAGGGCGCCGATCTCAATTCGTTCACCTACGCGAGATACGGCGGGATGATCGTCAGGCAGACACGCAGCCTCGTCTACCAGATCTTCGATTCCAAGGTGCTCGGTCTCCTCGAACCGCGCTATGCGACGAGCGAGCCGCTCAAGGCGGACACGCTCGAGGGGCTCGTCGCGCAGCTCGACCTCGACCGCGGGCAGGCGCTGCGCACGCTCGCCGAGTACAACGCCGCGGCGGGACACGGCGGCCCGTTCAATCCTGCGGTGCTCGACGGCGTGCACACCGAGGGCATCGAGCCGAGGACGTCGAACTGGGCGCAGAGACTCGATGAGCCGCCCTTCGTCTGCTATCCAGCCACCGGTGGCATCACGTTCACCTTCGGCGGATTGAAGGTGAGCGGGGACGCGCAGGTCATCGCCACCGACTGGAAGCCCATACCCGGCCTCTACACCTGCGGCGAGATGGTGGGTGGACTCTTCCACTACAACTATCCGCTCGGGACGGGCCTCATGTCCGGCGCGGTGTTCGGCCGGATCGCGGGGCGCAGCGCGGCGCGCGCCTGATCGTCGCCGGCGGCCGGCAGGCCGCCCGGGCGCCAGCGGGTTCGCGGGGTTCTATCCTGCGTGCGGCAGCCTGCCGGGGAGTGAAAGCTCGACGGGCTGGTAGAATATCGCATCGTGATCGCCACCAGAAAGCGGGCCGCGCGGTGGCGCGTGCCGGCACCCGGACCGTGAGCCTGCGCTCGGTCCACAACATCGAGGACCTGCGGCGCATCGCGGCCCGGCGGCTGCCGCGCATTGCCTGGGAGTTCCTAGAGCGCGGCGCGGAGGAGGAGATCACGCTCGCCGCGAATCGCGCCGCGTTCGAGCGCATCCGCTTCGTGCCCCGCGTGCTCACCGACGTGTCGCGACGCTCGCAGAAGGTGAGCGTCTTCGGCAAGATCTACGATGGCCCCTTCGGCATCGCGCCCACCGGGGCGGCCGGCATGTACTGCCACGACGCCGATGTCGCGCTCGCGCGGGCGGCGCGGCGCGCCAACGTGCCCTTCGCGCTTTCCACCGCGTCCTTCGTGCCGATGGAGCGCGTCATCCGGGAAGGGGGCGGTGACCCCTGGTTCCAGCTCTACATGTCCTCGGACCGGGCGACGGCCGAGCGCCTGGTGCGCCGCGCCCTCGAGGCGGGCTACGGGGTGCTGGTCTACACGACCGACATCCCGGTCGCGGGCAACCGCGAGTTCAATCGCCGCAACGGCTTCGAGATACCGATGAAGATCGGGCCGGCGCAGGTGCTCGACGGCCTCGCGCATCCGCGCTGGCTCACGGGCGTCTTCCTGCGGTCCCTGCTCGCGTCAGGGATGCCGCGCTTCCGCAATCTCGACGTGAATGTCGGCGGGCGGCTCGTGACGACATCGCTCACGGCATTCCGCGAGCGGCGCGACGGCCTCGACTGGGAGGCGTTCGACTGGCTGCGCTCGATCTGGCCGAAGAAGCTCGTGGTGAAGGGCATCATGACGGCCGCGGACGCGGCGATCGCCGCGCGCCGCGGCGCAGACGGGATCATCGTGTCCAACCACGGCGGGCGACAGCTCGACGGCGCGCCTTCCCCGATCGAAGCCCTGCCGCCGATCGCCGCCGCCGTGGGCGGGCGCGTTGCGATCATGGTGGACAGTGGAATCCGCCGGGGATCCGACATCGTCAAGGCGCTCGCGCTCGGCGCGGACATGGCGTTCGTCGGGCGCGCTACGCTTTACGGGGCCGCGGCCGCGGGCGAGCAGGGCATACAGCACGCGCTGAAGATCCTGTCGGGCGAGGTGGATCGCGTGATGGCGCTCCTCGGGGTATCGGGCGTCGATCAACTCGGACGTGAGCACCTGCACTTCGACCGCGAGAGCGCCCTCTACGACCGCGAGCCGCAGGCGGCGAGCGTGTCGCGGCTGCGCGCGATCGGCCGCACGCCATGATCGGCGCGCCATGAACTGCGAGTGACGAGCCACGGGTGAGTTCGATGAAGCAGATCCGCATTCCCGCCGCGTTCATCCGCGGCGGCACGAGCAACGCCGTCGTTTTTCACGCGCGCGACCTGCCGTCGGACCGCGCGCAATGGGACGATATCTTCCTCGCCGCGATCGGCAGCCCCGATCCCTACGGGCGGCAGCTCGACGGCATGGGCGGGGGCATCTCCTCGCTCTCCAAGGTGTGCGTGGTCGGCCCGCCGACGCGTCCCGACGCCGACATCGACTACACCTTCGCGCAGGTGCAGGTACGGGAGGCGAAGGTGGATTACGGCGCGAACTGCGGCAACATGTCCTCGGCGATGGGACCGTTCGCGGTGGACGAGGGGCTCGTCGCGGCGTCGGGCGGCGAGGCTCTCGTGCGCGTGCACAACACCAACACGAAGAAGCTCATCTGGTCGCGCTTTCCGCTCGACGAGGGCGCGGCCGCGGTCGACGGTGATCTCGCGATTCCGGGGGTTGCCGGGACCGGCGCGCCGGTGAAGCTCGAGTTCCGCGAGCCCGGCGGCGCGACAACCGGGAGACTGCTGCCGACGGGTAACGTCGCCGACGATCTCGATGTGCCCGGCGTCGGCAGGATCCGGGTGTCGATGGTCGACGCCGCGAACGCCTGCGTGTTCGTGCCGGCGGCGGCGCTCGGCATCGCCGGCACCGAGCTGCCCGAGGCAATCGAGCGTGACGCCGGATTGCAGCGCAAGCTCGCGGCGATTCGCGTGGCCGCGTCCGTCGCGATGGGGATCACGCGATCAGTGGAGGCGGCGGCGCGACGCGCTTCCGTTCCGTTCGTCGGCTTTGTGTCGGGTCCGCAGGACTCCAGAACGCTCGCCGGGGACACGTTGAACTCCGCCGGCATGGACCTCACCGCGCGCATGATGTCGAACGGCCAGCCGCACCGCGCGCTGCCGCTTACCTGCACCCTGTGCCTCGCCGTCGCGGCGCGGATAGAGGGCAGCGTGGTGAACGGCGTCACGCGCGCGAACGGCGATCCGGAAGTGGAAACGAGGATCGCGATGCCCTCGGGCGTGCTGACCGTCGCGGCGAGCGTGCGCAAGCTGGAAGGGCAGTGGCACGCGGAGCAGGGCGCGTTCTACCGCACCCAGCGGCGCATGTTCGACGGCCACGTTTACCTGCGGGCGTCGCGGGTGAAACGGGCCGGGCGGGACGTTGCCGGTTAAGCGTTCCGTCCGGCCTACTTCACCTCCTTGAGTATCCCGGCCTTGCGCATGATCTCGCGCACGGCCACCCGCCGCTTGTCGAAGCGGGGAGTGACCTCTTCGGGCGGGATGTACTCCCAGCGCGTGTTTCGATCCACGGCGAACTTGACGTATTCGGGGTCCTTCGCAGCCTGCTCGATCGCCTTGACGAGGATGGCGACGATCGGCTTCGGCAGCTTGGGCGGCCCCATGAAGAAATTGGTGGACTCCCAGCTCACGTCGTAGCCGAGCTCCCTCACGGTCGGGATCTTGTCGTAAGGCGCCGGCGCGCGCCCCTCGCCGAGGGTCGCCAGGAATCTCACCTGGCCCGCGTCGACCATGCTCTTCGCCGAGCCGAGCGCCGCCACGCCCAGTTCGGCGTGGCCACCGGCCACCTGGGCGACGACGAGCGCGCCCGCGCCCGGCTGCGGTACCGTGTTCATGTTGAGGCCGGTGCCGCCGAGCAGGGACATCGCCGCGACCCACCAGCTCTGCCCGACCCCCGCCGTGGACATGTTGAGCTTGCCGGGGTTGGCTTTCGCGTAGGCAATGGCCTCCTGGATCGTCTTGAACTGGACCTTGGACTTGGTCGAGGCGATCACGATGGGAAAGAACGTCGCGTAGGCGCCGAGGTGCGTGAAGTCGTGATAGTCGAGCGGCGAGACGCCCTGCAGCTTGTTGGTGATGATCGTCGCCGACCCCCAGCCGATCGTGTAGCCGTCGGGCCGCGCGGCGTGAATCTCGCGGTACGCGATCGAGCTGCCGCCGCCGGGCTTGTTCACGATCACGATCGGCTGGCCGAGCGCCTTCGACACCCGCTCCATGATCGGGCGCACGAGCACATCGCCGTCGCCGCCGGCTTCCACTCCCACGATGCACAGTATCGGCTTTACCGGGTACTTTTCGGCGCCGTGCGCCGCTTGCAAACCGGCAAGTGCCCAGAACAATCCGGCGCCCAGTACGGCACCACGCAGCCATTTCATGTCCGGCTCCTCCTCTTATCCTGAATCCCAGCAAACGCCGGCCGCGAACGGCGACTCCGTTCACGGCGAGGCCCCGCCGGGAATGATCCCACCTGTTCCCGGCGCTGTCCAGAACGGGAGCGCGCCGGCCGGTGCACCGGCATCGCCTCTAGCGAGCTTCCTCCGTGCCGAGCGTGTGCCGTTGTCCGCGCAGCGTGGCAACCAGCCGATAAGCCACGAACGCCGCGGCGAGCAGCAGCATCGTGACGGCGATCGGACGCTCCGCGAGGTGCGAGGCGTCGCCCTTGAACATGAGCATCGTCTGGCGCAGGCTGTTCTCGGTCGTCGGGCCCAGCACGAGACCGATGATGAAGGGTGCGATCGGGAATTTCCACCGCCGCAGGAGGAGCCCGACGAACCCGGCGGCGATCATCACCCAGACGTCGAAGAGGGAGTTCCTCACGCTGTAGACGCCGACGAGGCAGATGATGCTGATGATGGGGAGCAGAATGTGGGGACGGATCACGGCGATCCGCGCGAAGGCGCCGACGAGCGGCAGGTTCAGGACGAGGAGCATCAGGTTCCCGAGGTACATCGCCGCGATGAACGTCCAGAAGACGTCGGGATTGGTGACGAAGAGCATCGGTCCCGGCTCCACGTTGTGCATCCTCAGGCCGGCCAGCATGACGGCGCTCGGCGCCGCGAACGGGATGCCGAGCGTGAGCAGCGGAATCATGGAGCCCATCACGGCGCTGTTGTTGGCCGATTCCGGTCCGACGACGCCTTCCACGGCGCCCTTGCCGAACGCCTCCGGGGTTCTCGACAGCCGCCGTTCCAGCGAGTAGGCGGCAAACGTGGAAATCACCGTGCTGGGCCCCGGAAGAAGACCGATGAAGAAGCCGAGCGCGGAGCCCCTCAGCGCGGGCCCCACCGAGCGCCTGACTTCCTGCGCGCTCGGATAGAGCTCCCGCAGCCGCACGCGGCTCACCACCGGCTTCACGTATTTCTCCAGCGCGACGCTCAGGATCTCGGCGATGCCGAACAGCCCCATCGCGATCGGCAGGAAGTCCACGCCGAGCATCAGCTTTTCCGTGCCGAAGGTGAAACGGGGGTAGCTGTCCATGGGATTGATCCCGATCGTTGCCAGGAACAAGCCCAGGGCGATCATCAGCGCGCCCTTCAGCGGCGCCTCGGCGGAGAGATTGGAGAGCAGGACGAAGGCGAGGATCATGAACGCGAGGAATTCGGGCGGCCCGAAGGACAAAGCGGCGTTGCCGAGCGCCGGCGCGAAGAACTGCAGCCCGAGGATGCCGATCGTGCCCGCGATGAAGGATCCCGCAGCGACCAGCGCGAGCGCCGCGCCCGCCCGTCCGTTGCGGCTCATCTGGTGGCCGTCGAGGCAGGTCACCACGCTCGCCGCCTCGCCCGGAATGTTGACGAGGATCGAGGTGGTCGAGCCGCCGTACATCGCCCCGTACCAGATGCCCGTCATCATGATGAGGCCGGTCGTCGGACCGTAGGGCAGGGTGAAGGGCAGCATCAGCACCATGGTCGCGGTCGGGCCGAGACCCGGCAGCACCCCGACGACGGTGCCGACGAGGGCTCCCAGGAGACACGCGGCGAGATTCACCGTCGTGAGGGAACTCGCGAACCCGCCGACGAGAAGACCGAGTGCGTCCAAGGTTCGGGCTTCCTATCCGAGGATGCCGCGCGGCAGGTCGATGTAGAGCCAGAGGTCGAACAGGAGATAGACGAAGAGCGCGGTCCCGCCGGACACGGCGAGCGGTTTGCGCCATCCTTCGAGCCTCATCACCTTGCAGAGAGCGAGTGTCGCAAGAAACGTCACGATGACGTAGCCGAGCAGCGGCATGGCCAGAATCCAGAAACAGAACGTCGCGATCATGAGCGCGAGGGTACGCGCCTCCCCCCGGTCGAGCGGAGCGCTTCCGGCCCGCGACCGCACCTGCGCGACGAGGAGCGGCAGCGAGAATGCCGCGATCGCCGTTCCGACGAAGAAGGGATACAGCCCCGGCCCCGGGCGCGCGACGGTGCCGAAACCGTATTCCAGCGAAACCACGGCGATGGCAACGCCCGCGAGAAGGAGGAGCGAGTCGAAAACCGCCTCGGCGCCGAACTTCGGACCGCTACTCATGGCCGCTTCCCCCGGAGATCGTGTTCGCGACGTCCGCCGTCGCCTCGAAGGCTATGTTAATCGAAAGCGGCCCGGGGCGATCGTGCGGAGCATGACGGGCGTGACACTCGTTCACGCGCCGTTCGGCGCGAAGCGGATGGAACCGGATGACGGCGGGAGGAGAACGGTGTTCCGGTGGCGCCGTTGCCGCCGTGAAGCCGGAGACCGCCATCGCCCCGGCCGGCGCCTTCCGCGCGACGCCCGAGGCGCCGGCGGAGAGTCTATCCCGTTCAATCGATGCGCGCGCCCGCCTGCTTGACGGCCTTGCTCCACTTGTCGAGCTCCGCCTTGATGAAAGCATGGAACTCGACCGGGCTGTTCCCGACCGGCTCGGCGCCCTCGGACGCGAGTCGCTCGCGCAGGTCCGGACTCGTGATGACAGCGGCCGTCTCCTTCTGCAGCCGCGCAACGACGGGGCCGGGCGTCTTCGCCGGCGCGACGAGTCCCGCCCAGGAACTCACGTCGAAACCCGGAACGGACTCGGCCACCGCCGGGGTCTTGGGAAGGGCCGGCGAGCGCCTGGCGGTGGTGACCGCCAGCGCCACCACCCGCCCCGCCTTCACGTGAGGGATCATCCCGGGGAGCGTCGCGAACGTGAAGTGCGCCTCCCCGGAGATCACCGCGACGTTCGCGGGCGCCCCGCCCTTGTACGGAACGTGCGTGATGTCGATTTTCGTCAGCATCTTGAGGATTTCTCCGCTCAGGTGTCCCGGCGATCCATTGCCGGAGGAGGAGAAGCGGAACTGCCCGGGCCTCGCCCGCGCCGTGTCGAGGAGCTCCTTCACCGAGCGCGCCTGGACCTGCGCGGCGTTGACGGCGAGCACGAGCGGATAGGTCGCGACCAGCGTGATCGGCGCGAAGTCCCTGACCGGGTCGTAGGGAATGCTGCGGTAGAGGAAAGGGTTGATCCCGTGGCTCGCCACCGTCGCCATCATCAGCGTGTAGCCGTCCGGCGTGCCCTTCGCGGTGAGTTCCGACGCGAGCGTGCCGCCGGCGGCGGCGCGGTTGTCCACGATGATCTGCTGGCCAAGGGAGTCGCTCAGGCGCGTGGCGATCTGCCGCGTGAGGACATCGGTGCTGCCACCCGCCGGGAACCCGACCAGCACGCGGATCGGCTTCGTCGGATAGGCCTCGCTCGCGGCCGCCGCGGTGCCGCAGGCGCAGGCGGCGGCCGCGAAGAAGCCGCCGAGCCAGTTTGCCTGATGAGTCTTCATGGAGTCCCTCCCTGGAATGTGAACCGCTCGAGCGCGGTTACGAGTGATCGACAGGAATGCCGCCGGGCTGTCGCCATTTCGTAGATTGTTGACAATCTACAGGCTTCGTGTTTCACTGTCAACGCATTCCATGACCCGATCGCGCAGACATCCCGAGACACCCGCGCAACCCCCGGGGGCCGCGATCGAGATCCTGCGTGCCCAATCGCTGGCGACGCTCGTGCGGCGCGAGCTCGAGCATCGCATTCTCTCGGGCGCGCTCGCGCCGGGCGACAAGCTGAACGAAGCGGATCTCGCCGCGGAGCTCAACATCTCGCGCGGGCCGGTGCGCGAGGCGTTCAGGGCGCTCGCGGAGGGCGGGCTGGTGCACACGGAGAAGAACCGCGGGGTGTTCGTGCGCCAGGTCTCGGTCGAGGAGGCGAACGAAATCTACGACGTGCGCGCGGCACTCGAGCGCCAGATCGGCCGGCTCGCGGCGAGCCGCATCCGGCCCGACGAGCTGGCGCGACTGCGGGCGATCGTCAGGCGCATGCACGAGGTCGCGCGCGCGCGGGACGCCGACGCCTATTTCCCGCTCAACCTGGAGTTTCACGACGTGCTGGCGCAGGCGGCTCGCAACCGCTCCCTCGCGGACTACTACCGGCGCGTTGTCAACGAACTGAACCTCTACCGGCGCGAGACCCTCACGCGCATCGCGGAGGACATACCGGTCTCGACACGGGACCACGAGGCCATCGTGACCGCGGTGGCCGCGGGGGACGCCGCGCGCGCGGAGCACCTGCTCTACGAGCACGTTATCGACAGCCGCGAGCGGCTGCGCCGGCTGATGGAGAGTACGCCGGCGCGCGCGGGACGCCGCGGCGCGAAGGCGGCATGAGAACGATTGCATGAGGACAACGAGACGAAAGGACGCGGACCCATCATGAACGAAAAGCGAAACGGCGCGGCGGTGGAAGTGAACGGCACGCGTTACCTCTGGCCGCGGGAGCCGGTGGTGGTGGTGTGCATCGACGGCGGCGACCCGGCCTATTTCCGGCACTTCCTCGCCGAAGGCGCGATCCCCAACGTGGAGCGCTTCATTCGCCAGGGCTTCAGCACGGTCGCCGAGGGCACCATGCCGAGTTTCACCTGCCCCAACAACATGTCCATCATCACCGGGACGCCCGCCGCGCGCCACGGCATATCCGGCAACTTCTATCTCGACACGGCCACCGGCGAGCCGGTGGTCATGACGGGGCCGGAGCTCCTGCGCGGCGATACCATCCTCTCGCGCTTCGCGGCCGCCGGCGCGCGCGTCGTCTCGATCACGGCGAAAGACAAGCTGCGCCGCCAGCTCGGCAAGAATCTCGACGTGACCCGCGGCAACGTGAGCTTCTCCTCGGAGTTCGCCGGCCGCTGCACGCTGGGCGAGAACGGCATCGAGAACGTGCTCGAGTTCGTCGGCATGCCGCAGCCCGACATGTACTCGATGGAACTCTCGCTCTTCGTGCTGGAAGCGGGCATCCGGCTGCTGGAGCGCGACCGTCCCGACATCCTGTACCTCTCCCTCACCGACTGGGTGCAGCACAAGTACGCGCCTCACGAGCCGGAGGCTGGCCGTTTCTACCGGGAAATCGATGCGTGCTTCGGCCGCCTCGCGGCGCTCGGCGCGGTGGTGGCGCTGACCGCCGACCACGGCATGAACGACAAGTCGGACGCGCGGGGCCGGCCGAACGTGATCTGGCTGCAGGACGTGCTCGACGCGCGCTTCGGCAAGGGCGACACCCGGGTGATCTGCCCGATTACCGATGCCTTCGTCGGGCACCACGGCGCGCTCGGCGGGTTCGTGCGCGTGTGGTGTCGCGGCAAGGCGCGGCCGCGCGAGATAATCGAGGCGATCGCCGGCATCGACGGCATCGAGCAGGTGCTCGACAGGGCCGGCGTGTGCGAGCTCTACGAGTTGCCGCCGGACCGCGAGGGAGACGTCGCCGTGATATCGCGCGCCGGCGTCTGCATCGGGAGCTCGGAAGCCGAGCACGATCTGTCGGGACTCGAGGGGCACCGGTTGCGCACCCACGGCGGGGTGTCCGAGGCGAAGGTGCCGGTCGTCATCAACCGGCCGCTGAACGACGCTTACCGGCTCAAGGCGGCGGTATCGACCCTGAAAAGCTACCAGGTCTTCGACTACGCGCTGAACGGCACCGCCCGGTAGAGGGGCATGCAGACGCTGCTCGGCATCGTGGCCGGCATCGCGCTGCTCGTCTGGGGCACGCACATCGTGCGCTCGGGCGTGCTGCGCATCGCGGGCGGGAGCCTGCGCGGGGTGCTCGCGGAGAGCGTATCGAATCGCTTTCACGCGCTGCTCGCGGGAATCGGCGTGACGGCGATGGTCCAGTCCTCCAGCGCGACGGCGTTGCTCGCCGCTTCGTTCGCCGCGCAGAACCTCATGCCGCTCGCCCCGGCGCTCGCGATCATGCTCGGAGCGGACGTCGGCACGAGCCTCGTCGTCCAGCTCTTCTCCTTCGACCTCGCGTGGCTCGCGCCGCTCGCCATTGCCGTCGGCGTCGTCCTGCACCTCACGCGCAAGGCGACGCGCGCGGGCCAGGCGGGTCGCATCGCGATCGGCATAGGCCTCATCATCCTCGCGCTGCAGATGATCATGCAGTCGGCCCGTCCGCTCACCGGGGCGGCCGGAGTGAAGGTGATTTTCGCCTCCCTCACCGGCGACCCGATGCTCGACCTGTTCATCGGCGCCGTGCTCGCGATCGCCGCGTGGTCGAGCCTCGCGGTGGTGCTCCTCACCGCGACCTTCGCGGCGAGCGGCCTGATCGCGCTCAAGGTGGCCCTTGTCCTCGTGCTGGGCGCGAACCTCGGCAGCGGCGTGCTGGGGCTGCTCGCGACCGCGGGCACCGGGCCGGCGGGGCGGCGCGTGGCGCTCGGCAATTTCCTCTTCAAGGCGATCGGTTGCGCGCTCGCGGTGCCGTTCGTCGGCACGATCGAAGGCGCGCTCGCGCAACTCGACCCCGACCCGCAGCGGCTGGTGGTCAATTTCCACACCGCGTTCAACCTGCTGCTCGCCGGCATGCTGATCGGCTTCACCGTGCCGGTCGCCCGGCTCGCCACCCGGCTGATCCCCGAGGACCCGGGCCGCGCCGTGGCCGCGGGCCCGCGCTACCTCGACCCGGCGGCGCTGGATACCCCCGCGCTCGCGACTTCGAACGCGGCGCGCGAGGCCCTGCGGATCGGCGACATCATCGAGACCATGCTCGCCGGGCTGTTGACGGTCATCCGGACGAACGACGGCCGGCTCGCGCGCGAGATCCGGCGGATGGACGACGACGTCGACGAGCTCTACACGGCCGTCAAGCTCTACCTGACGCGGTTGAGCCGGGAGGAACTCGACGAGAAGGAGGGGCGGCGCTGGGCCGACATCATCTCCTTCACGATCAACATGGAGCAGATCGGAGACATCGTCGAGCACGTGATCGACGACCTGGAACAGAAGAAGATCTCGCAGGGCCGCTCGTTCTCCGAGGGCGGGATGAAGGAGATCGAGGAGTTGCACGGGCGGCTCCTCGCCACCCTGCGGCTCGGGTTGAGCGTGTTCCTGAACGGCGACATCCGCAGCGCCGAGATGCTGCTCGCGCAGAAGGTGGAGTTTCGCACGCTGGAGCGCGCCTATGCCGAAACCCACCTCGACCGCCTCGCGTGGCATACGCCGCAGTTGATCGAGACGAGTTCGCTCTACCTCGACATCATCAACGATTTCAAGCGCATCAATTCGCACATCTGCTCGATCGCCTACCCGATCCTCGAGGAGGCCGGGGCGATCGCGCCCTCGCGCCTGCGCGAGGACTTCGCACGCGATGCCGGCGAGCGCGGCGAGCCGCGGCCGGGCTGACGCCGGGGCGCGGCGGGTGCAACCTCGCTCAGGCCGCGGGGGAGCGCGCGAGCCGGAGCGAGGGGCGCAGCAGCAGCGCGAGCGGCAGCGCGAGCAGGACCAGCGTGCCGGCCATCGTGATCGTGGCCTCGATGCCGATCGCGTCCCCGATGACGCCGTAGGCGAGCGGGGCGGTCATGCCGCAGCAGGCCCCGATCGTGTAGACGAGACCGAACGCGCGGGGCAGCCGGTCGCGTTCGACGAGGTCCCCGATCGTCCCGTAGATGACCGAGGAGGTGCCCTGAAGGAACACGCCGACAAGCGGCAGCAGAACGAACGCGGCGAGCGGCGGCAGCACGAGCGTCGCCAGGATGCCGGCGCCCGTCGCGAGCTCGGTGACGACGATCGTGCGGAGCACTCCCAGCCGCTCGGCGAGAACGCCGCAGGCGTACTTGCCGGCCATCCCGCCCACCAGTATGAGCGGCACCGCGAGCGCAGCCCAGCCTTCCGGCAATCCCCGCGCGATCAGCAGGAAGGCGACGAAGGTGAGAAAACCCGTGCGCGTGATGCTGTCCACCGCGTCGATCGCGCACAAGGCGGAGAATCCCGTCCTGTCGCGGATGCCCCAGCCGCCCGCGGCGGACTTCCGCGCGTCCCCGCGCCGCGACGGCCGCTTCGTATCGCGCACGTTGAAAAACACGATGACCGCCGCAGCGATGCCGGCGAGCCCGAACGCCACGACCGGGACCTGCCACGCGATGCCGGCGAGGACGGCGAGGCTCACGATGCTGCCGAAGGCGAACTTGCCCACGTCGCCGGCGAAGTTGTAGGTGCCGAGCGCGACGCGCCGCCCTTCGTCCGGGTAGGCGTGCGAGATGATCGTCGAGGAGAGCGGGTGCTGCACGGCCGAGCCCACGCCCGCGAGGAAGAGGGTGGCGAGGATCGCCCAGAAGCCGGGCGCGAACCCCAGCGCGACGAACGATACGCCCGCGACGAGCGTGCCGATCGCGAGGAGGTTCCTCTCGCCGAAGCGCTCGGCGAGGAGCCCCGCGGGGAGCTGGAACGCGGCCATCGCGACGCGGTGGGCCGAGCGTATCATCCCGACCTGCGCGAGGGAGAGCCCGAAGCTCTGGGCGAGCAGCGGCAGCAGCACGTAGCTCACGTCCGAGAAGCCGTCGTGCACCACGTGCACGGCGCAGCACGTGGACAGGGTGCGCTTCTGGCTGCTGCGGGACAACGCGTGCTTTCCGCTAAACTGTGTCGGTCAGGGTCAATGATACCAATTATCCCGGGTGCGGCGGGTGGTGCGTGACGATCGCCGTTTACTTCTTCGCCTCGCTATTCGTGGTCATCTCCGTGCTGATGTTCTGGGCGTACGGCCGCGTGCGCCACTACGGACTGTTCGTCATGGCGCTCACCTACGGCGCGTCGGCGGGCCTCGCCTTCGTTCTCGCCGACTGGTGGCCGCTCGCGCTCGGCTTCGCGCTGGTGTGGGTGCTGAGAATGGCCGGGGTCAACCCGGACGATGATCTCCTCGGACGAGCGGCGAAGCGCGGCGAGAAGCGGACCACGAAATAGGCTCCGCGACCGCCGGCGGCCGGTCCGCGCGACCTGGGTCACCGGCGAGCGCGCCAGCAGGAGCGCCGGAGCGAGCCGTGGCCGCCGCCGCACGGGATGCCCGCGCGTTCTTTGACGACGCGTTGGCTGTCCTGTAAATTTTGCCCGGGGCCGCAGCCGAGAGACGCCACGATGAGCGACACGACCAGCGCGCGCGCACCGGCCGGACACGGCCGCATCGGCAAGTACGACGTCATCCGCAAGATCGGCGACGGTGCGACGGCGAGCGTCTACCTCGCGCGCGACCCTTTCGCCAACCGCGAGGTGGCGATCAAGGTCGTCAATTCGGCGGCGCTGCGCGACGCGGCGAGCGCCAAGGTGACGCATCACCTGTTCCTGACCGAGGCCTCGCTCGCCGGCAAGCTCGTGCACCCGCACATCGTCGAGATCTACGACGCGGTGGTGGACGAGGAGCAGGCCTACATCGTGATGGAATTCGTGGGCGGGGGCACGCTGCAGCGCTTCACGAGGGGCGACAACCTGCTCGCGCTCGGCGACGTGATCGAGATCGTCTACAAGTGCTCGCGCGCGCTCGATTTCGCCACCCAGCACGGAGTGATCCACCGCGACATCAAGCCCGCCAACATCCTGATCAAGGGCGATACCGACATCAAGATCAGCGATTTCGGCGCGGCCGCGATGCTGACGACCACGCGCACGGTCGTCGACGGCATCGGCACCCCCGCCTACATGTCGCCCGAGCAGCACCTCAACCGGAAGCTCACCCTGCAGACCGACATCTACGCGCTCGGCGTGGTGATGTTCCAGCTCCTGACCGGCCGCATGCCGTTCCAGGCCGACAACATCGCGGCGCTCTCCTACCAGGTGCTGAACGCGCCCCGGCCGCTGCCCTCCGAGTACCGGCGCGACGTGCCCTCGGAGATCGACGTGATCGTGCGGCGCGCCATCGAGCGCGACCCCGCCGTGCGCTACCAGACCTGGCAGCAGTTCTCCGACGACCTCGCCATGGTCGCCTCGGGCGGGGCGCCGTTGCCCAAGCACGGCGTGCTTGAAACCGAGAAATTCAACGCGCTTCGCAACCTCGCGTTCTTCCGCTCCTTCACCGACGTGGAGCTGTGGGAGGTCCTGCGCTTCTCGGAATGGCTCGCGGCGGGAGCGGGGCAGACGATGGTGCGCGAGGGGGATCCCGGCAACTTCTTCTGCATACTCGTCTCCGGCGAAGTACGGGTGGCGCGCCGCAAGCGCCTGCTTACGACGCTCACCGGCGGGGAGTGCTTCGGCGAGATGGCCTATCTCGCGGGGGAGAACAAGCCGCGCGTCGCCGACGTCGTCGCCGCGTCGGAGGTGCGCCTGATCAAGATCCCGATCGCGGCGCTGGAGCGCGCGAGCGAGATCTGCCGCCTGAACTTCGACCGCGCGTTCCTGCGCGTGCTCGTCGAGCGTCTCACGCTCGCGAATTCGCGGCTGACGGGGACCTGAGGGAAAGCCGCCGGCGGCGGGCCCTCGGCCGCCGGCTACCGCCCACCGCCCACTCTGACAGGAGGACTGCGAGGATGAACGTGGATGCGAACCGTATCCGGTGCGTCGACCCGCTGGTAAGCCCTCAGTACCCGTTCAACGAGCCGCCGCGGCCGCCGGAGCGCTCCGAACCGCGTTACGCGAGCGTCGCGGACTACGAAGCGCGCATTCCGATGCGCGACGGCGTGCGTCTCGCGGCGGACGTCATCCGGCCCTCGGCCGCCGGCCTGAGGTTTCCGGCGCTGGTGACAACGTCGGTCTATACCCGGCAGCTTCAGCGCGGTGTCATCGCGCTCGGCCAGAACGAGGCCGGGATCTCGGAATTCTGGGTGCCGCGCGGCTACGCGCATGTCATCGTGGACGTGCGCGGCTCGAACGACTCGGAGGGCATCTACGATCTTTTCGGGCCGCAGGAACAGCAGGATCTCCACGATGCGATCGAGTGGGTGGCCGCGCAACCGTGGTGCGACGGCAACATCGGCATGAGCGGGGTGTCCTACATGGGCCGCACCCAGCTCTTCGCCGCGGAGCAGCAGCCGCCCCATCTCAAGGCGATCTTCCCGTACGACGCGTCGTGCGATTTTTACCGGGACGCCTGCTTTCACGGCGGCATCGGCACCAACTTCATGACGCACTGGACCTCCTTCGTCATGAATCTCAACATGACCTCGGGCCGCAATCCGAACGTCGAGCGCCTGAAGGAGAAGCTCGAGATCATGTACAGCCTCAAGTATCCGTACGACGGCCCCTTCTACCAGGAGCGCTCCGCCTGGCCGCGCCTTGACCGGGTGCAGATCCCCGCCTACTTCGGTTGCGGGTGGTACATGAACGAGCTGCATCTGAAGGGCGCTTTCGACGGCTGGCTCGGCACCGGGGCGATACCGAAGCGCATGATGATCGGCCCGCGGCCGTGGCCGCTGCGCCCGTGGGCGGGTTATCACCACGAGATGCTGCGCTGGTACGACCACTGGCTGAAGGGCATGGACACGCGCGTCATGGAAGGCGCCCCGATCCAGCTCTGGATACAGGGCGAGGACACGTGGCGTGCCGAGCACGAATGGCCATTGAAGCGCACCGAGTGGCGGGAGTATTTTCTCGGCGGCCCCGGGAATGGCCGGGAGGGGACCCTCGCGGAGACCGCGGGGGCGCAACAGGCACGGCCGATGGTGTTCGACCCGGCGAGCGCCGAGGCGTGGCACGGGGAGCCGCGGCTCGTCTATCGCACCGCGCCGATGGCGAGGGCGATGGAGCTCACCGGGCCACTCGCGCTCTACCTGCAGGCGGAATCGACCGCCACCGACACCGACTGGCTCGTGTTCGTGTCGGATGAGGGACCGGACGGCAGGGCGCGCGAGCTCTGCAAGGGATGGCTGCGCGCATCGCACAGGAGGATCGATGCCGCCCGCTCGAAGCCCGGGAAGCCCTACCATCCGCACCTCGAAGGCGAGCCGCTCGTGCCCGGCACGGTCTACGAGTTCCCGATCGAGATCTGGCCGACGTGCAACGTCTTCAAGCCGGGCCACCGCCTGCGCCTGGAGATCGCGAACGCGGACTCGATCATCGCGGCGAACGGCCGGCCGCACGTGACGCTGCGCAGGGGGGCGACCAACACGATACACGAAGGCGGGGCGACACCCTCGCGGCTGGTGGTTCCCGTCGTACCCCGTTGAGGGGGCGCGGCGGCTTACCTCGAGGACCTTCCGAAGAACGGTCGCGCCCGCGGCGGCGGACAGCCAGAAGTGCTTGACGGCGCCGGGTTCCCGCCTTCGCGGGAACGAGTGCGCGGTTGTTCGGTGTCTCCCCGAGACGGGGTGACGCGGGTACGCGTCGCTGCCTGATCCTCTCGGCTCGCCGCTCACCCGGTCACTGTGGCTTCAGGCCCGCGGCCTTCGCGACCTTCAGCCATTTCGCGATCTCGCTCTTCACCCGCGCTTGGAACTCCTCGACCGGCTCGCCGCTCGGGTTGCCGCCGATGTCGAGGAGCCGCCGCCTCACCTCCGGAATCTGCAGCACGGCCACGATATCGTCGTGGATGCGCCGGACGAGTTCCGGCGGCGTGGCGCGCGGCGCGAACATCGCGAACCAGGTATCGGCATCGAAGCCCGGCACGTCCCTGTCGATGACGGGCGCGTCCGGAAACGCGGGCGAGTGCGAGGTGACACCGAGCATGCGCACGCGGCCGGCTCGCACCGCCGCCTGCACCGAGCTCACCGCGCCGATCGCGATCGGCACGTGCCCGCCGCTCGCGTCGACCATGAGCGGCCCCGCGCCCTTGTAGGGGACGATCTCCATCTTCACCTTCGCGAGCATGAAGAAGTAATGGGACGGCAGCACGGTGCCCGCGGTGCCCATGTTCAGTTCGCCGGGACGCGCCTTCGCGAGCGCGACGAGTTCCCGGATGGTCCTCACCGGCAGCGACGGGTGCGCCACGATCGCCTGCGGCGAGACGGTGATCCGCGTGATCGGGACGATGTCGTGATAGGGGTCGTAGGGCAGCTTCGCGAAGGTCGCCGGGCTTTGCACGAACTGCGTGGAGTTGATCATGAGGGTGTGCCCGTCGGGAGCGCTCTTCGCCACGTGATCGCTGCCCACGACCGTTGCCGCGCCCGGGCGCGGGTCGACGATTACCGGCTGCTTCCAGCGCTCCGAGAGATGCGGCCCGATGATGCGGGCATTGGCGTCGCTGCTGCCGCCCACGGGAAACGGGATGACGATGCGCACGGGCTTGCCGGGGAAAGGCTGCGCGGGCGCGCCGGCCGCCGCCAGCGCTGCGACGATGAACGCCGCGGGTATTCCTGGTTTCATTGCCGGTCTCCTCGTCACTGCGGCTCGATTCCCGCCGCCTTCGCGACCCTGCTCCACTTCTCGATCTCCGAGCGAACCATCTTCGCGAACTGCGCGGTCGGCATCCCGCTCGGGTCGCCGCCGATTTCGTGCATGCGCTTGCGCACTTCGGGGTCCTTCAGTATGTCGGCGATGTCGTCGCGGATCTTCCGGATGACCGCGGGCGGCGTGCCGCGCGGCACGAACATCCCGAACCACGCGACGGCCTCGAAACCGGGCGCCGCCTCGGCCATGGGGGGCGCGCCGGGAAAGAGCGGCGAGCGCTCGAGGGAGCACACGCCGATCGCTTTCACGCGGCCGGACTGCATCGCTCCCATCCACGAGCTGATCGCACCGATACCGAGCGCCACCTCGCCTCCCATGACCGCGATGTTGAGCGGCCCGGCGCCCTTGTACGGCACCGTGGTGATCTTCACGTTGGCGAGCGAGAAGAACGAATGCGCCGGCAGCGTGTTCCCGGGAGTTCCCATCGTGAGCTCGCCGGGGCGGGCGCGGGCGAACGCGACGAGTTCCTTCGGCGTCTTCACCGGCAGCGACGGGTGCGCGACGATGACCTGTGGCGACACGGTGACGAGCGTGACCGGCACGAGATCGTTCAGCGGATCGTAGGGCAGTTTCGCGAAGGTGATGGGAGCGTACGCGAACTGAGTGGAGGTGAAGAGGATCGTGTGCCCGTCCGGCGCGCTCCGCGCCACGTAGGTGGCGCCCACCGTCGAGGCGGCGCCGACGTGCGGATCGACGATCACCTGCTGCTTCCAGCGTTCCATGAGGTGCGGCAGCAGCACGCGCGCGGTGAGGTCGTTGCTCCCGCCGAGCGAGAACGGGATGACGATGCGCACGGTCTTGCCCGGAAACGCCTGCGCGAGAACGTTCTGCGCCGGCGTGCCGAGCGCCGCGGCGATGATGCCGATCCAGAGTGCCGGACGCATGCGGGTCTCCTCGAGTTGGCGGTGTTGTTGTGTGCCGTGCTTCCCTCGCGCGGTGCGGCACGGAGAGGCTATTCCTGTCCGCGGCAGGCCGTCAACGCGACGGGCCGGTGTACCAGGCCGCGGGCCGCTTGCCGCGGAACGATTCGAACCCCTCCGCGGCCTCTGCGGACCGGCGCTTGGCGGCGTGCTGCTCGATCAGCCGCTCGAAGTCGCCCGCGTTGTGCGCGGCCCAGGCGCAGCCGAGCGTCGTGGCCTTGGTCTGCGCGTTCGCCTCGGGCGCGTTCTGCAGCAACTGGTCGACGATGCGCTCGCCCGTGGCCTCCAGCTCGGCGGGCGGCACGACTTCGTGCACGAGGCCGATGCGACGCGCCTCCGCGGCGCCGAAGCGCTCCCCGGTCAGCGCGTAACGCCTGACCTGGCGGGCGCCGATCGCATCGGCGAGCTGCGGGATGATGATGCTCGCGACGAGTCCCCAGCGCGTTTCCGAGATCGCGAAAAACGCGTTTTCCGCCGCGACCACGACATCGCACGCCGCGACGATGCCGGTGCCCCCGCCGACGCACGCGCCCTGCACCAGCGCGACCGTGGGCACGGGCAGGGCATTCAGGCGCCACACCGCTTCCGCGGTCGCGCGCGAGGCGGCGACGTTCTCCGCGTGCGGCTGCAAGGAGACCGCCCGCAGCCATTCGAGGTCGGCGCCGGCCTGGAAATGGCGTCCCGCCCCGCGCAGCAGGACGACGCGCAGGCCGCTCTCGCGCCCGAGCGCGTCCATCGCCCCGGTGACGCCGTTCACGAGATCGGCGTTGTAGGCATTGTTGACCGCGGGGCGGTTCAGCGTGACCGTCGCGACGCCGCGCGCGTCGAGACTCCACGATACCGCCTGATCGGCGGGCTGACTGGACGTCATGATCTGGTCTCCCGTCGGTCGCGACCGGCCCGGCGGCCGGTGCGGGGCAACTCCGGCGCTCCCGGCGCCGGCGCGCTACCCGAAATCTCCCGGCTCGAGCGCGATCGGCCTGCCGTGCGGCGTGCGCCGGGCGGCGTGATCCCATGCGGCGCGATAGCGCGCGAGCATCCCCGCGTCGGCGACGTTCTTTGCCGCCACGATGCGCTCGAGCGCGGCGAGCCAGTGCCGGTAGTAGGTCTCGCCGGTATCGGGATCTCCCGCCTCCCGGGCGCGCGCGATCTCGCCCGCGAGGCAGGCCGTCCACTCGGGCCAGGTGAAAAGACCGCGCTCGTGGAGCGCGAGCGTCATGGCGAAGGCCTGCGCTTCCCACGGCTCGCGGAAGACGGCTTCCCCGGCGCCGCCCGGGCACGCGGGCACGGCGCCGGCCCGCTCCCGCTTTTCGGTAGCGCGCATGTCAGGCCGGCTCGAGGTAGGGCTCGAATGCCTCGATCGAAACGGTGAGCGTGGGATCGGCATCCGCACCCCACAACTCCCGGCTGTCGAAGGCCACGGTGTAGAGCCACTGCGGAATTTCGCCCCGCCCCGTCGCGGCCGCGTCGGGGAAAACATGGCAGCCCTCGATGCGCTCGACGACGCCGGCCTTGCCGCGGGCGTAGCGGGGCAGCCGGGTATGCGTCCGCGGGTGGATGTTGCGGGCACGCACGCGCTCGCCCGTCGAGAAACGGGCGGGAGACGTCGCCGGCCGGCTGAACGATCCGCGAGCCGCCACGCGCGGGACATCGGCGCGCCGGAACGGGCCGAGCGGCAGGGCCGCGGCGGGCCGGAGCGCGTGACCGGCAGCGAGTTCGTCGGGAGCGACGAGGCTGCCGTCCACCAGCAACTGCTCCAGCCCGAGCAGCCAGCGCTGGTAGTACGACGCGGCGAGGTAGAGGTCGGGCCGCAGGCGCTCGCGCGAGAAGCGCAGCGTGTCTATGGTCCAGAGGCCGGTTGCGCCCATGGCGCGCATCATCGCCAGCATCCGCGCTTCCCAGGGCTCGTGGAACACCGGCTCGTTGGGTTCCGGCCTGACCGGGCCGAAGCCGTCCATCCCGCCCATGTCGTGAACGCCGTCCATCACGCCGACTCCGGTGCGAGCGCGACTCCGGTGCCGATCATCGAGTCGCGTGTGACGAGCGCTTCCAGCCGCTCCGCGCTCCAGCCATCCGTGCCGGCGGGGCGCATCGGGATGACGAGAAAACGGGTCTCGGCCGTCGAATCCCAGACCCGGATCCGGGTGTCCGCGGGGAGGGTTACGCCGAAGTCGGCGAGCACGCCGCGGGGATCCTTCACGGCGCGCGAGCGGTACGGCGCGGACTTATACCAGACCGGGGGCAGGCCGAGGAGATCCCACGGGTAGCACGAGCAGAGCGTGCAGACCACCATGTTGTGGGTGCGCGGTGTGTTCTCGACCGCGACGAGGTGAGCGCCCACGCGGTTCGCATGACCGAGCGTGGCGACGGCCTGCGTCGCGTCGGCGAGGAGGGCCCGTTTGAAGGCGGCATCGGTCCACGCCTTCGCCACGACGCACGCACCGTGATGGGGGCCGATGCGGGTCTCGCAGTGCTCGATGATCGCGTCGAGCGCGGCGGCCTCGACGTAGCCTTTCTCGGTCAGGATGGTCTCGAGCGCCTTGACGCGGAGCTGCGTATCCGAGAGCTCCGAGCCGGCGGCATGATCGTGCCCGTGATCGTGGTCGTGGTATGTCATGGTATGCACTCTGCCTGCTTCAGGCGTGGGCCCGGGATGACAAGACGGCATCAGCGGTCATGGCGAGCGTCGTCATCGCCAAATTGTATTGCGATTCAGGCCGGCGCGGTAGGGATGTTCCCGGGCCGGCTGCAGAAGGCGCGGCGCAGCGCGGAAACTGCGCCGAGAAATGCGACGAGCGTTGCGATGGCGAGGTCGAGCACCTGCAGCGAGCCGGATGTCCGTTACTGCGGCCGGCGATGCCCTGCGGCAGGCCGCGGCGAGCCATGCGCTACGGGTCCCGGGCCCCGGGCCGTGACCCGGGACCCGATCTCCCGTCCTGCTACCTTCTCGTTGCGCCCGCCAGCCGTGCCGCGTTGTCCTTCGTGTCGTAGAGATTGATGGCTTCCTTGCCTTCCGCGGCCTTCGTCATCCTCGCGCGGATCTCTGCGGCCATCGCGTTATTGCGCTGGACGGCGGGGCGCGCTTCCATCGCCTTGAACCAGCGCATGAAGTGCGGATATTCCGCCTCGGTGATGCCGCGGTCCGGGTGGCCCTTGGTCCAGGGGTAGATCGCCATGTCGGCGACCGTGTACTCGTCGCAACCCATCCACGTGCTCGCGCGTGCGCGGTTGTCGAGCACGCGATAGAGGCGAACGGATTCGTTGTTGTAGCGGTCCTTCGCGTACTGGATATTGTCCTTGGCGTAGTTGTTGAAGTGGTTGGCCTGACCGAACATGGGCCCCACGTGCGCCATCTGGAAGATCAGCCACTGCAGGGTGTCGTAGCGCTTGCGCGCATCCTTCGGTATGAACCTGCCGGTCTTCTCCGCGAGGTACCAGAGTATGGCGCCGGACTCCATCATGGTGTAGCGCCCGCCGCCGGGGCCGTCGGTGTCGACGATGGTGGGAATGCGGTTGTTCGGCGAGAGTTTCAGGTACTCGGGTGAAAACTGCTCGCCAAGGCGGATGTTGACATCGTGGTGTTTCCACTCGATGCCGAGCTCCTCCAGCATGATCATGACCTTCTGGCCGTTGGGGGTGGGGGAAGAGTGTAGTTCGATCATGGGTACGCTCCGGTGTCGGTGGGTTCAAGGAACTCGGGATACGATGCGGCGGGGCATTATGACATCAGGTCGGAAGGCGTGGCAGCCCAGAGGGAATCCGGTTGCGCCGGCTTCTCCACGGGCGGCCGGGAAGGAGTAGATTGGTACGTGTGGGCTCACGGAGGCGGGCATGGGCAAGACCCGTACGCGGTGGCTGGTGATCGCCGGAATAGTGCTCGCCTGGGCTGCACAGCCCCGCCCGGCGCAGGCTGCCGATCCCAATGACAGGTTTGCGAGCGAAGTGATCGTTGCCGAGCTGCCGGGACGCTCGATCGCCGCGCTCGTCACGCATCAACCCGGCTCGACGCGATTCACCCGAGCCATCGCGCTCTTTCCGGGCTCGCCCGGCTACATGAACCTGAGGGTGGAAGAGGGCAAGATTCGCTACGGGCTGCGCGGCAACTTCCTGGTGCGGGCGCGCCGTCACTTCATCGAGGAGGGGATTCTCACGGCGGTGATCGACGCGCCGAGCGACAACCAGGTGAATTTCTGGCACTCGTACCGGGCCTCCGGGCGGTACGGGGAGGACGTGAGGGCGATCGTGGCGGCGATCTCGAAGAAGTTCGGCGCGCTCGACTGGACCTACGTCGGGACAAGCGAGGGTTCGGTGAGCGCCGTCCACGCGGCGCGCATGGTCGCGCCACCCGCGAAGCGCGTGGTGCTGACCGCATCGCTCGTCACGCCATCGCGCGCCGGGCCGGGCGTCCGGATCTCGGACGTGAGGCAGGTGAAGATTCCGATCCTGTGGGTGCACCACCGGGACGACCCCTGCCCCTACACGGAGTACTCGAGAGTGAAAGAGTTCGCGGAGGAAACGAAGACGCCGCTCGTCACCGTCACGGGCGCCGGCGACGTTCGCGGTGAGGCCTGCATGGCCTTCACTCAGCACGGCTTCGTCGGCAGGGAGGTTGCGACGATCAAGGCGATTCTGTCCTGGATTCGCACAGGTACGGTGCCGGCGGATGTTGCGGATCGGTAGCGTGCGAGCCGGTGGCCGGGGGGTGCGAGTCACGGGGGCGGGCCGGGACGGAGCCGGCGAGAGACCCCTCTCACGCCCGGAATCCTTGCGCACCTGCCGATCTTGCGGCATTGTCCGTGCCAGGTGACACGTGTGATCCATGCCTTTCTCTGTGATGCCCTTGCGATCATGCATCCCGTCGTGCTCGGGGGCATGGGATCGGGCGCCACTTCGCCGCTCGTCGCGGCGGTTTCGAACGCCGGTGGACTGGGCACGCTGGGAACCGCTGGCGCGAGTGGCGCCAGGATCACGGCCGCCGCCAAGGCGATTCGGGACGAGACGGATGAACCTTTTGCCATCAACCATCTGCTTTTCAGGATGGACGAGGAAAGTTGCGCCGCGACGCCCGCCGCTCGTCCTGCGGTCGTGGCCTTTGCGTGGGCAAGGAAGGACCAGGACCTGCGCGGCTGCTTCGAGCGGGCGCACGACGAAGGCACGAACGTCGTGTACATGGCCGGCGAAGTCCCGGAAGCGTTGCGGGCGGTGGAAGCCGGCGCCGATTTCCTCGCTGCCCATGGCAGCGAGGCGGGTGGACATGTCGGCTGGATGGCCACCATGGTGATCGGCCCGCTGATCGTGAGGGTGGTGGCACCGGTCCCGGTACTGGCGGCCGGCGGCGTAGCGGACGGCCGCGGCCTCGCTGCTGCGCTTGCGCTGGGCGCGGAAGGCGCGCTGCTCGGGAGGCGATTCCCCGCCACCAGCGAGTCACCGTTGCGCGATGATTTCATGCGCACCATCGTCAGGAGTGACGGTCACGACACCGTGGTGACGGAGGCTCACGATATCGCCGCCGTTGAGGTGTGGCCGGGCGCGGTTGCGCCCGCAGAGAAACGCCTTCGTGGAGCGCTGGACCGGGAGGAAAGGGGCGCTGCGCCGGGATCGGATCGCAACGGCGAAAGCAGTCGCCGAGGCGCGCCGCTCCGGCGCTGTCGACGATGCGTCGCTCATGTTCGGCCAGGATGCCAGCCTGATCGACCCGGCCCGGCCGACCGCCGATGTCATCAACGATATGATCAGCGAAGCGAGTGCCTTCATCCGCACCGGTCTGAATCGTGTGGCGAGCTCGTGGGAATCGCTCCATGTCGCTGCACGGTGCAGCGCTTGCCGCGCTGGCAGACACGATCGAGCTCGTGAGACGGCGTACCATGTTGCCTGCCGAGGATCCATGAGGGAGAAATGAAGGAAGGTCTTAGGCCCGGGCTGATCCGGGAGCACGGCCGTCAGCTCGCGCGGCTCGAAATCGGCGTGGAGCGGGCGGCCGAACTTGCCGCCGAAGTCGGACGACTCAACGATGCGGTGCTCGGTGGGGCCGCGCGCCTCGACTTCAACGACGAGCCGGCGCGCTTCGCCGCGTTGCTCGAATCGTATCGGAAGAAGGCAAGACGATGAGGCACGATCCGCTCAGCCTCAGCCTGACCGAGGCGGCCGACGCCATCCGGCGCAAGCGCCTGTCCTCGGTCGAGATCACGCAGGCGTGCATCGACCGCGCGCTCGAGGTGCAGCCGAAGATCAACTGTTTCATCCGGATCGAGGCGGAGCGGGCACTGGCCGCGGCGGAGAAGGCCGACCGCTCGCTCAGGCGCAGCCGCAAGATCGGGCCGCTCCACGGTGTGCCGCTCGCCCACAAGGACATGTATTACCGCGCCGGCGAACTCTCCACCTGCGGCTCCCGGATCCTCAGGGAATACCGGCCGGCGGTGACCGGCACGGCGGTGGAACGCCTTGTCGCGGCCGGCGCGATCTGGCTCGGCGGGCTCAACATGTCGGAGTTTGCGGCCAATCCCACCGGACACAACGAGCATTTCGGTGACTGCCGCAACCCGTGGAATCCGGCACATATTACCGGTGGTTCCTCCAGCGGTTCCGGTTCGGCCGTCGCCGCGCGCGCCTGCTACGGGTCGCTCGGCTCCGACACGGGAGGTTCGGTGCGGCTGCCCGCCGCAGCCTGCGGCGTCGTCGGACTCAAGCCCACGTACGGGCTCATCAGCCGCTACGGCATCATGCCGCGCTCGTGGTCGCAGGACACGGTCGGACCACTCACCCGGACCGTTCGCGATTGCGCGCGCCTGACCCGCGTCATTGCCGGAGCCGATCCGAAGGACCCCACGTGCTCGGCCGGCCGCGTGCCCGACTACGAGCGCGAGCTCGCCGGCCGGATCAGAGATGTGAGAATCGGCGTGCCGGTCAACCACTATTACGACGGCGCGACCGAGGACGTGCGCGCGCGCATGCGCGAAAGCGTCGCAGTGTTCAAGTCGCTCGGCGCGCGCATCGTCAGGCTCGCGGTGCCGGACCCGCAGGAGATCTTCTCGCTCTCGACGGTGGTCTCCCAGTCGGAGGCGGCCACGATACACGGCCCGTGGCTGCGCGCGCGCAGCGGGGATTACTCGCTCTACGTGCGCAGCCGCATGGAGGCCGGGTTCCACATTCCGGCGGCGACCTATCTGCAGGCGCTCAACCTGCGCTCGCGCGTGCTGGCCGATTTCATGGAAAAGGTCTACACGAAGGTCGACCTCGTCCATACCCCGGTCATGGTGATGCCGCCACCCACCATCGCCGAGACGGCGCCGAAGGGGTCGGGCGAGGTCGCCGGTATCGTCGGCCGCATCACGCGCAACACGCGGCCGACGAACTACCTCGGCCTGCCGGCCTTGTCGGTGCCAGCCGGATTTTCGGAGGACGGCCTGCCGATCGCGTTCCAGCTGATGGGGCCGCCTTTCTCGGAAGCGCTCATCTTCCGTTCGGCGCACCTCTACCAGCAGGAGACGGACTGGCATGCAGCCATGCCTTCGCTGTAGCAGGCGCGGGCAGGAAGGACGCAACGGAGCAGGGGAAGATCGCGCGGGATTCGCGTCGTCGGGGAGCAGGGCGCAACACTCGCCTTTCGCAGGTACGGTTCTCATGAATGACGACAGCATCCAACCGCTCGCGCTCGTCGAGGACCTGTCGGTCAGGTTCGTGGGCCGCGAATCGACGGTGCACGCGGTGAACGGCATCTCCTTCGTGTTGCGGCGCGGCGAGGTGCTCGGCATTCTGGGCGAGTCGGGATCGGGGAAGAGCGTCACCCTGCGAGCGCTGATGCGGCTGCTGCCGCGCGGCAAGGCGAGCGTCTCGGGCCGCATCGAGATCGCCGGGCACGACGTCATGGCGATGCCGGAGAAGGCGCTCGCCCGGTTTCGCGGCGCAACGGCCGCCATGGTGTTTCAGGAACCGATGAGCGCGCTCGATCCGGTCTATACCGTCGGCCAGCAGATCGTGGAGACGCTCGCGCGCCACGAGAGCATGAGCGGAGGGGCGGCGGCGAAGCGGGCGCTCGAGTTGCTCGACCTGGTGCAGATTCCTTCCGCGCGGCGGCGCCTCGATGCCTATCCGCACCAGCTCTCCGGTGGGTTGCGGCAGCGCGCGATGATCGCGCTCGCCCTCTCATGCCGGCCGGCGCTGCTGCTCGCGGATGAGCCGACGACCGCCCTCGATGCCACGGTGCAGATTCAGATCCTGCTCCTCCTTCGCGGCCTGCAGAAGGAGCTCGGCATGGGGATGATCTTCGTCACGCATGACCTCGGCGTCGCGCTCGAGGTGTCTCACCGGCTGGCCGTGATGTATGCCGGCCGCTTCGTCGAGACCGGTCCGGTCGGCGCCGTTGCGCGGCAGCCGCGTCATCCCTACACCGAGGGGCTGCTGAACTCGACCGTGCAAGCTGTGCCGCGACGCACGCGCTTGACGCCGATTCCTGGTTCCCCGCCCAATCCCGCACGGCTGGCGCCCGGCTGCAGTTTCGCTCCGCGCTGTCCCTACGCGGTCGCCCCGTGCACGCAGGCACTGCCGGAACTCGAGACGGCAGGCGCCGCATCCGAGCCGCATCTTGCACGTTGCATCCGCTCCGGGCTGGTCGGACGGCAAAGTGCCGTTCCCGCATGAGCGCCGCACCGCCAACCGGCCGGATTTCCGCCGCTGGTGTTGCCGCCGCGATCGCCGCGGGGAGGTTCACGGCGAGTTTCGGACCTCGGGAACCGATTGCAGCGCTATCGTCAACGTAAGGAGGAAGCGATGAAGTCGAGACATCTGAAACTGGCGGTTCTGGCCGCGACGCTGGCGGGGGTACTTGCCGTCCACCCGGCCTGGGCGCAGTCGAAGCCGTTGCGCGTGGGCATGACGCTCTCCGACATTCCGACCACGAGCGGACAGCCGAACGGCGGCTTCGAGGGCTACCGCATGACCGGCTACACGCTCTACGACGCGCTCATCAACTGGAAGCTGGACGACCCGAAGATCGCGCCGACGCTGACACCGGGGCTGGCGACCGAATGGAAGGTCGACGACCAGGACAAGACCCGGTGGATCTTCAAGCTGCGCAAGGGCGTCAAGTTCCATGATGGATCCGAATTCAACGCCGACGCGGTCATCTGGAACCTCGAGAAGCTCTTCACCAAGGAAGCCCCGCAGCACGACCCGCGGCAGACCGCCCAGGTGCGGGGCCGCATCCAGGCACTGAAGTCCTGGCGCAGGATCGACGACTACACCGTCGAACTCACCACGAACGTGCCGGATTCGTCGTTTCCCTTCCAGGTGACATACGTCTTCTATTCGAGCCCGGCGCAGTACGAGAAGCTCGGCCGTGACTGGAACAGGTTCTCGCAGCAGCCTTCGGGCACGGGCCCGTTCCGCCTGGATCGCCTGGTGCCGCGCGAACGCGCCGAGCTCGTGCGCAATTCCGGCTACTGGGATCCGAAACGGGTGCCGAAGTCGGAGCGCGTCGTATTGCTGCCGATCCCGGAGGCGACCACCCGCGCCTCGGCCCTCCTTTCCGGACAGGTCGATTTCATCGAGGCGCCGCCCCCCGACTTCATCCCGAGACTGAAGCAACAGGGCTTCCAGATCACGGCCAACGTCTATCCGCATTTCTGGCCCTACTTCATGAGCTTCCGGGACGACTCGCCATGGCGTGACCTGCGCGTGCGCAGGGCGGTCAATCTCGCGATCGATCGGGGGGGTATCGTCAAGCTTCTCGGCGGCTACGCCGAACCGGCCGTCGGCGTGATGGACGACTCCAGCCCGTGGTTCGGCAAGCCGTCGTTCAAGATCCGCTACGACCCGGCGGCGGCGAAGAAGCTCATCGCAGAGGCGGGCTACTCCGACGCGAAGCCGCTCACGCTCAAGGTGCTGGTGGCGCCGTCCGGTTCGGGCCAGATGCTGCCCAAGCCGATGAACGAGTACATCCAGCAGAATCTCAAGGCGGTCGGCATCAACCTCGAACTCATCACGGTGGACTGGGAGCAGGTGCGCAACTGCCGGCGCGCCGGGCTCGGCTCAGAGGCGTGCCGGGGTGCGCACGGCGCCAACAACTCCTCGGCGACGGTGGATCCGTACAGCGCGTTCAAGCGCGTCTATTACAGCAAGAGCGTTCCTCCCAACGGGTTCAACTGCATGTTCTACGCGGACGCCAGGGTCGACGGCCTCGTCGAGAAGGCATTCGCCGCATTCGACGAGAAGGTGCGCGACAAGCTGCTCGCGGAGCTCCACGCCTACCTGGTCGACCAGGCGGTCGACGTGTGGGTGGTGCACGACGTCGGTCCGCGCGCGATGTCGTCCAGGGTGCGGGGCTGGGTGCAGGTGAAACACTGGTTCCAGGATCTCGCGCCGGTTTACGTCGCCAACTGAATGGGGAATCGAAACCAGCGCGGGGGCTGACCGGTGATCGGACGGATCGAGCGGCCCGCATCCGGTCGCTGATGGCCCGGGCCGGCGCGCGGTTCGCCGCTCACCGTTCACCGGCCGGGGCACTGCCATCCAATGCTCTACTACATCCTTCGCCGCATCCTCTACACCATACCGATCGCGCTCGGCGTGTCGCTGGTCGTGTTCGCGCTGGTACATCTCGCGCCGGGCGATCCGCTGTCGGCGGTGGTCGGCGAGATCGACGAGAACATGCTCGCCGAGATGCGCGCCGCGTTTGGCTACGACAAGCCGCTGCCGCTGCAGTATCTCTACTGGCTCGCGAGCGCGCTGACCGGCGACATGGGATACTCGTTGCGCACCGGCGCGCCCGTGTTCAGGATCCTGATCGACGCGGCGGCTAACACCATCGCGCTCGGCGTCGCGGCTTCGCTGGCGGGTTTCGCGATCGGCGCGTGCTTCGGAATGCTCGCGGGCTATCACCACGGAACGTGGCTTGACAAGGTGGTCTCCGCGACCGGCATCGTCGGCGTGAGCATTCCGCATTACTGGCTCGCGATCCTGCTGGTGATCGTGTTCGCGGTGGAGCTGGGATGGCTGCCCGCGATGGGCGCCGGCACCGCAACTTCGATCTGGACATGGGAAGCGTGGCGCCACATGATCCTGCCCGTGATTGCGCTCGCCGCCATACCGACCGCGGTGGTGGCACGCACCGCGCGCGCCTGCGTCATGGAAATCCTCAACATGGAATTCGTCGAGGCGTTGCGCGCGCGCGGCCTCTCCGAGGGACGCATTCTGCTGCATGTCTCGCGCAACGCACTGCCCACGGTCCTCGCGGTAATGGGCCTGCAGTTCGCGCATCTGCTCGGCGGGTCCATCCTGGTGGAAACGGTGTTTTCCTGGCCTGGCACGGGCTATCTGCTCAACCTCGCCATTTTCGATCGCGACATTCCGGTGCTGCAGGGCACGATCCTGCTGCTCTCGTTATTCTTCGTTCTCACCAACGTCGCGGTCGACATACTCCAGACCTGGGCCGATCCGCGCATCAGCCGGAGCTGACATGGATCGGGAAGAAAGGATTTCAGTCATCTTCGACGGGGCATCCGGGCGGGCGCCGGGGGCGATCGAAGTGCCGGTCGGTGAGCTCGAGCACCGGACCTACTGGCAGGGAGTGAGGCGGCGGCTGCGGCGCGATTGCTTCACCATGGGCTGCGTGGCAATCCTGCTGGTCATCGCCAGTGCCGCCGTATTCGCGCCGTGGCTGGGTCTTCCCGATCCCGGCGCATCGGACTCCGCCCGGCGGCTGCTGCCGATGGGTTCGCCCGGACACCTTCTCGGCACCGACGAACTCGGCCGGGACATGCTGGCGCGGCTGATCCATGGCGGGCGGCTCTCGCTCACCATGGGGCTGCTGCCGGTTCTCGTCGCGCTCGGGATCGGCGGAACGCTCGGGCTCATCGCCGGTTTCCTCGGGGGCCGGGTCAACATGCTCATCATGCGCGCGACCGATGTCTTCTACGCGTTCCCCTCGATCCTGCTCGCGGTGGCGATCGCGGGCGCGCTGGGCGCGGGCGTGGAAAACGCGCTCCTCGCGATCACGATCGTCTTCATCCCGCCGTTGACGCGGGTCACCGAATCGGTGACGACGCAGGTGCGTACCATGGATTTCGTCGAGGCCGCGCGCGCGAGCGGGGCGGGCACTTTCATGGTCGTGCGCACGCACGTGCTCGGCAACGTCATGGGGCCGGTATTCGTCTACGCCAGCGTCCTGGTGAGCGTTTCGATCGTGATCGCGGCGGGACTGTCATTCATCGGACTGGGCGCGAGCCCTCCCGCGGCCGAGTGGGGTCTCATGCTTAACACGCTGCGCGAATCGATCTTTCTCGCGCCGGTCAACGCGATTCTGCCCGGGTTCATGATCTTCATCACCTCGATGTGCTTCAACCTGATCAGCGATGGACTGCGCAGCGCCATGGATGTCCGGCTGTGATGGATAGTGCGGCGAGCGATCTCCTGGAGGTGCGCGGCCTGCGCAAGTACTTCCCGGTGAAGACTGCGCGCCTGTTCGCGCCGAAGCTCAGGGTGCAGGCCGTCGATGACGTGAGCTTTTCGATCCGGCCGGGCGAAACGCTGGGCATCGTCGGGGAGTCGGGTTGCGGCAAGTCGACCACCGCGCGCCTGCTGATGCACCTCGTGGTTCCGGATGGTGGAGAGGTCGCCCTTGGCGGTCGCCGCCTGGGCGGGGCACCGGGTCTCACGCTGCGCGAGCTGCGGCGTGAGATGCAGATGGTGTTCCAGGATTCCTACGCCTCGCTCAATCCCCGGCTTTCCGTGCAGGACAGCATCGCGTTCGGTCCGCGCGCGCATGGCGTGGCAAGGGAGCAGGCCGTGGCAAGAGCGCGCGAACTCCTCGGGCTCGTCGGCCTCGATCCTGGCCAGTTTTGCGCGCGCTACCCGCACGAGCTCTCCGGCGGGCAGCGCCAGCGCGTGAACATCGCGCGGGCGCTGGCGCTCGAGCCGAAACTGGTGATCCTCGACGAGGCGGTCTCCGCGCTCGACAAGTCGGTCGAGGCGCAGGTGCTCAACCTTCTGATGGACCTGAAGGCCCGGCTCGGCCTCACCTACCTCTTCATCTCCCACGATTTGAACGTGGTGCAATACGTGAGCGACCGGGTCCTCGTCATGTACCTCGGCAAGGTCGTCGAGCTCGGGCCCGTCGAGAACGTCTATCGCCAGCCGCGGCATCCCTACACGCAGGCGCTGCTTGCCTCACGTCCCTCGATGGACCCCGAGGTGCGGGTCGAGCGCTCGCCGATCTCCGGGGACCCCCCGAATCCGACCAATCCGCCTTCGGGTTGCCGCTTCCGCACCCGCTGCGCGCATGCCGAGGCAGTGTGCGGGCGGGTGGAGCCTGCATTGGCTGCGCGCGGTGCCGGCACGGATCACGTGGTCGCCTGTCACATGCACATCCCCGGCTCGGGTCACAGCCGCGAGGCGCGAGCGAACTCCGGCCCTCCCTTCAACCCTGCGCCAGCAGCCACGTGAGAAGTCGCGTGCCGAGCGCGAAGTCGGTGATGTCCATCGCCTCGTCGGGATTGTGGCTGCCGTGGGTGTTGCGCACGAATATCATCGCGGCGGGGAAACCGGCCTGCACGAAATCCTGGGCGTCGTGACCGGCGCCGCTCGGGATGTCGATATGCGGTATGCCGAGAACGCGCGCGCCGTCGAGGAGCTGTGAGCGCAAGCCGGCATCCATCGTGGCCGGGCTCTGCAACGAGAATGACCCGAGATCGAATCGCACGCGCCGGCGCGCTCCGATATCCTGCGCCAGACATCCGGCGAGCGTTGCCATGTCGCCAAGCGTCGCTTCACTCTGGCTGCGGATGTCGAGACAGAAATTCGTTTCGCCGGGCACCTTGGTGAGCGCGTGGACCCTGCCGTCGGTGAACAGCATGCCGACCGTGAGCACGAGATCGGCACCGGCCGCGCGCGCGCGCTCCCATTGCAGATCGAGTTCACGAACCAGCTCGACCGTCGCCATCACCGCATCGCTCCGGTATTCGTGCGGCACCGCGCCGGAGTGGGTATAGGCGCCGAGGCAGCGGCAACTGCGGGCGCGGGCGGCACCCCGGATCGCAGTCACGATGCCGACCGGAATGCGTTGGTCGGCGAGCACCGGCCCCTGCTCGATGTGAAGCTCGACATAGCCCCTGAATTTTCCGGGAAGAAGATGGGGCGTGCCCCGGCCGACCGCGGTGGGATCGAAGCCCGCGGCGCGCATCTGTTCGCGCAGCGTGCGGCCGGTGCGGCTGTTGGCCGCGGAGTCGAGTTCCGCGGCCGGCAGCAGTCCCAGAGCGGCGCGGCTGCCGATGTGCCCGCCGTGATGGCCGCCGTACCAGGACGAAAGCTCCTCGGCGCGAATCCCCATCACCGTGATGTCGCAAGCGGGTGCACTGCCGGCCCGGCGCAACGCAGCCAGTGCCGTCATCCCGGCGACGACACCGGCCAGCCCGTCGAAGTTGCCGCCGCCCGGCACCGAGTCGACGTGCGACCCGACAAGCCATCCCGGCAGCCCACGCTCCCGTCCCGGCAGCGTGAAGTAGCAGTTGCCGAACGGATCGCCGGCGATCTCGAGTTCGAGCGAGCGCGCGGTCCTTGTGAGAATGTCGACGGCGACCTGCTCGGCCGGGCTGTACGGTTCACGGCTGACGCCGGCGGTATCCGCGGTCCGTCGACCGATTTCGTCGAACAGCCCCGCGGCGAGCGGTATGCTGGCATCGAGGGCGCCGGCGAGCGGCGATGGCGATCGGGCAGTCATCGGGGCTTCTGGTGGAAGGGTGGCCCGACCCTGCCCCGCATTCGACTGGAAAGGAGGCGCACGGGAGGCTTCAGACCAAGCCTTGCAGCCCGTCGGACGTAGCGCCGGTCATCGAACCTCAGCAGCTCCGCACGGGAGTGGCTTGCCGCATGGTGCAGGCCATTGGCGAAATCCACTCCTTCGTGACAATGGCGCAAGGCCGCCTCGACCTGATCGTGGTCTTCCACAGTGACGCCCGGCAGGGCCATCAGGTGTCCGAGACAATCAAGCACCTTGCCGGCAGGCTGCTCCGCCACGGACCGCAGCACCCATTCCAGTTCGAGCAGAACGGTCTTGGGAACGAATATGTCTCCGGCCGAGAGAGCCTTCTCGGCCAGCCGTGCCTGCGCCGCGTCGTCCCTCAGGTAATAGCGGACGAGGACGTTCGTATCAACGGCGCGCACGCTTCACCGCCTTGCGCATGGCAAAGCCGCCATGCATCTGGTCGATCGGGATGCGGGGCCCGTCGTAATTCAAGATTGCTGGCCCTTCCTCCACCCGCGAAGGCTCTCCTTTCTTCACGAGCCTGAGGCGGGCGCCGCCCCGTTCGACATCGAACTCGACCTTGCTGCCTGGCGTGATGCCCAGAGCGCGCCGCACCCGCTTGGGAATGGTGACCTGACCCTTGCTGGTCACCGACACTGTTGCCATTATCAACCCTCGCCAAAAAAGTAATACCGGGTAAGGATTCCACCCTCAATGGGGGCGGCCGGCGACCGTGGGTGATGCGCCCCTCGAAAGATCCGCGCCCCGTGCCGCTACCCCAAATTCGGGGCACCCCGGAGACGAATCGAACGTCCGACCTGCCCCTTAGGAGGGGGCTGCTCTATCCACTGAGCTACCGGGGCCCGGACGCGATTCTAGCGCACGTGGTCAGAACCGCTGAAGGATGACGGAACCGCGTCGCAGCGGTCCATGTGAGAAATGCCGCACGCCCGCGGCATATCTCCGCGGGCAAGCTTCTTGCTCCCCGTTGGTCCCGCCCGCAACGAGAGGGATAACCGGGGGCATCCGATGCACTACGCGCGCCAAACAGTTCACGGACTCAGCGCGGCAGGCAACCGCCGCAACTACTACCGCGTCCTGCACGTGCAGCCGGAGGCGCCTGCGGAAATCGTGCGCGCGAGCTACCGCAGCCTGATGACGAAGCTTCGTCATCATCCGGACCGGGGAGGGGATCACGAGTCGGCCGCGCTCCTCAACGAGGCATACGCGGTGCTGAGCGACCCGGACCGGCGCAGGCGTTACGACGAAACCCTGACGCGGGCGCGCGAGGCCGTGACCCGTGGACAACCGCAAGCCCCCCGGAGTCCCGTGCCGGCACTGCCGGCGCCGGCCAAGCACGTGGCCGTGGCATGCGACGCGCGGGGTGTTCCCCTGGTGGAAAATCCTGCGGCAGCGGCGCCGCCGGCAGCCGGCGGGAAGACACGGCTCTACGCGGCTGCCGCGCCGGATGCTTCCGCGAGCACGACACACTGTGCGTACTGCGGCCGGCTGCATCCGGCTTCGATCAGGCACGACACGCGTTGCGGGCGGTGCGAGAGCCCCGTCGCGCCGCCGCCCGGCGCGGCAGCCGGCGACGCGTCCGGCTGCCGTCGTGCCGCCCCGCGCGTCGCGAAGAGCGGGGTGGTTCTGCTGCAGGCGGGTTGGCGTGAACCGGTGCACCGCGGGCGCCTGCGCGATCTCTCGGTTTCGGGCGTCAGCCTCGAAGCGGATTCGCCGGTTCGGCCGGACGCCGTGATGCGCATCGTGGGCAGTTCGTTCGACGTGATCGTGAAGGTGGTGTCGTGTTGCGCGGGGAGGGGCTCGTACGCGCTGCACGCACGCATCCTCACCGCCATCTTTGCCGAGCGCGCCGGCACCTTCGTGTCGCTGGCGGTCTGATTTCATGCGAATGCGGTTCCCGGTATTCGCCCGCTCATCGCCGGGCGGTTTCGCGCGGCCGCGCATTCCGGGTATCCTTCCAGGCTTGTCCATCGTTGCGGCAGTCATGTCGGGAAGGATGAGCTTGGCGAGGCCGCCGGAAACGGGAGAGCCCGCGCCCGATTTCGAACTGCCCGACTCGCGGGGTGATCGGTACTCGCTCGCCGCCTTTCGCGGCCGCTGGCTCGTGCTCTATTTCTTTCCGCGTGCCGAGACGCCCGGGTGAACCGAGCAGGCGGCGCGGTTTCGCGACGCAATGGTCGATATCGAGACGCTCGGCGCTTCGATATGCGGCGTGAGCGTGGACGGCGAGGAGCGCCTTGCGAACTTTTCGGGAAGGTACCGCCTTCCGTTTCTGCTGCTCTCCGACCGGGGCGGGAAGGTCGCGAGACGCTACGGCTCGCTGTTGAACCTGGGCTTGCTCAAGTTCGCCCGCCGCAATACCTTCAGACCTCCTGACATAGCCGCGTAGTTTGCCCTGAAATTGCTGGGTTTTGTCCGCGGCGGGGTGCGGACCAATACCTGTCCGGTTTTTTGGCTCGAGCGAGCCCAATTGGCTGAAACGGCGAAG
>JADZGE010000006.1 GCA_020854035.1 Burkholderiales bacterium
GCGATCTTCGCGCCGTGACGCTCGTGGTGATGGCGCCCTACCTGCTCATCGTGAACCCGAAGGTCCCGGTGAATTCCGTCTCCGACCTCGTCCGGCTCGCGAAAGGCTCGCCGGGCAAACTGAGCTATGCATCCCCGGGCATCGGCAGTTCCGTGCACCTGACCGGGGAGCTATTCCAGATCATGGCCGGCGTGAACCTGGTCCACATTCCCTACAAGGGCGCGGGGGCCGCGCTTGCCGATGTCGTCGCGGGGCGGGTCGAGATGATGTTCTCGGCCATACCCGGGGTGATTCCCTTCATCAGGAGCGGCCGCCTGAAGGGGCTGGCGGTGACGAGCGCGGCGCGCTCCGTCGGACTACCGGATGTTCCGACCATCGGCGAGAGCGGGGTGCCGGGTTTCGACATGAGTGGCTGGTACGGATTGGTGGCGCCGCGGGCCACCCCGGCGGCGATAGTGCGGGCTCTGAACAAGTCGGTGAACGAAGCCATGGCTGCCGGCGAAATCCACGCGCAATTCGTCGCCATGGGGCTTGACCCGGTGGGCGGGTCGGCGGAGGAGTTTTCGGCCTTCATCCGGAAGGAGCTCGACAAGTACGCGCGGCTCGTGCGCTCGGCGAATATTCCGTTGCAATAGCTGTCGGCAGTCAACGGGGCGAGTACGACCCCGACACGCGCGAAGGCGCCGATCCGGCGCCGATTGATCCCCGAACCGGCGTGCGATACAGTGGCGGGGCCGTTGCCGGGCATTTCTTCTTTCTGAACGCCGCGTTCATCGGGAGGCGCACATGCCTGCCAGGAAGCTCGCCGCCGCCCTGCTCCTCCTCGTATCGAGCGTCGCCTCGGCTGCATGGCCGGAGCGGCCGGTGCGGATCATCATTCCGTGGCCACCGGGCGGCAGCACCGACATCGTCGGGCGGATACTCGCCGCCGAGCTGACGCAGCGGTTGAAGCAGCAGGTGCTGATCGACAACCGCGCCGGCGCGGGGAGCATCGTCGGCCTGCAGCTCGCGACGGCATCGCCGCCGGACGGATATACCCTGATGATGACCTCCACCGCCTACGGCTTTCTCATCGACAAGCCGAAGGTGCCGGTGGACCTCGTCAACTCGTTCGCGCCCGTCGCGATGATCGGGTTCGGCGACAGCGCCTTCGTCGTTCATCCCTCGTTCCCGGTGCAATCGGTGAAGGACGTGATCGAGCTCGCCCGGAGGCGGCCAGGGGAGATCCTGTACGCGTCCTCTGGCATCGGCGGCTTCCCGCACATGAACACCGAGCTCTTCAGCCTCATGACCGGGGTGAAGCTCGTGCACGTGCCGTTCAAGGGCGGCGGGCCGGCCACGGCCGACCTCATCGCCGGCCACACCCAGATGCAGATCGCCTCGCTCGTGACGGTCGCCTCGCACGTGCAGAGCGGGCGGCTGAAGCTCCTCGCGACCGGGAGCCCCAGGCGCCATCCCAATTACCCGAAAGCGCCAACCATCGCCGAGACGGTGCCGGGTTACGAGTCGCGGATCTGGTGGGGTATTTTCGCGCCGCCGAAGACGCCCCCGGAGGTCATCGCACGTTTCCACGCCGAGACCCAGGAGGTAATTTCGACTGCCGCGTTCCAGAAGCGGCTGGAAGAGCAGGGCGGCGCGGTGGCGAGGATGAGCTCGGCGGAGTTCGGCAAGCTCATGGTCGCCGAGCAGAACAAGTGGCTCGATGTGATCAGGCGGGCGGGAATCAGGGGAGAATGAACCGGTCGACACGGCGCGGGGGCGGAAACACCATGCGGCTGGCGGGCCGGTTCTTGTGCGCGGCGCTCGGTCTTTCGTGCATCGCCGCGGCGCACGCGCAGGGTTATCCGGCGCGGCCGATACGGGTTCTCGTCGGGTTCACGCCCGGCGGCACCACGGACGTCGTCGCGCGCGTCATCGCGCAGAAGATGTCGGACGGACTGCGGCAGTCGGTCGTGATCGACAACCGCCCGGGGGCGGGCGCCAACATCGCGGCCGAGCTCGCCGCGAAGGCTCCGCCCGACGGCTACACCATCCTCTGCGTGAATCCGGGGCTCGCGATCAGCGCGACGCTTTACGCGAGGCTGGGCTACGACGCGCTGCGCGACCTCGCGCCCGTCGCGCGCATCGCGGACTCCTCGCACCTCCTGGTCGTGCACCCGTCGCTCCCCGCACGCAGCATCAGGGAACTCATCGCGCTCGCGAAGGCGAGGCCGGGACAGTTGAACTTCTCCTCGTCCGGGGTGGGCAACGCCGATCATTTCGCGGGCGAACTCTTCAACTCGATGGCGGGAATCAGGGTGGTGCACGTGCCGTACAAGGGCGGCGCGCAGGCCGCGCAGGACACGGTGACGGGGCAGGTATCGATGTATTTTTCCGGCATTCTCGTCGGGCTGCCGCTCGCGAAGGCGGGCAAGGTGCGCGCGCTCGCGGTGGCGACGGCGACCCGCTCCCCGCTCGCGCCCGGGATGCCGACGATCGCGGAAGCCGGCCTGCCGGGTTACGAGATGACGCTCTGGAACGCGATCTTCGCGCCCGCCGCCACGCCGAAGGAGATCATCGCGCGCCTTAACACGGAGATCCTGAAATCGCTGCAGGCGCGCGACGTTCGGGAGCGCCTCGCGGGCCTCGGCGCCGCGCCCGGCGGCGGCAGCCCGGAGGACCTTGGCGCGTACTTCAAGGGCGAAGTGGAGAAGTTCGGCAGGATCGTGCGCTCGCTCGGATTGAGGATCGAGTAGGTTTTCGGGCCCGCGGCGCGTATCGGGCGCGCCGGCATCCCGCCGAGCGAGGTGCTGCCCGACGCGATCGCCATCTACAACAACGTCCGGATTCCCAAGGGCGGCAGCGTGCATGTGCTGACCGGCCCGATCTACGTCGAGGACGCGGAACCCGGCGACATGCTCGAGGTGCGCATCCTCCAGCTCGATTTCCGCGTGCCCTACGGCGTGAACAACAGCAACAAGGGCAGCGGCGTGCTGCCGGACATCCATTCGAAGCCGTACCCGAAAATCATCAAGTTCGACCTGGAGCGCCGGGTCGCACTGTTCGCGCCGGGCATCGAGGTGCCGCTGGTGCCGTTCATGGGCATCATGGCCGTGGTACCGCCGGAGGGGTCGCTGCCGAGCTCGCGCCCGCCCGGAATCTACGGCGGCAACCTGGATTTCAACCGGCTCACCGCCGGCGCGACGCTCTACCTGCCGGTTCACCGGCGCGGAGCGCTCTTCTACACCGGGGACTCCCACGCCGTGCAGGGCGACGGCGAGATCAACGGCACCGCCATCGAGGCTTCCCTCACTCCGTCCTGCAGTTCATCCTGCACAAGGGCGCGGGCGGGACGATGAAATGGCCGATGGCCGAGGACCGCGCGAACTACTACGTGATGGGGACCGCTGAGCGGCGAGCTCTACATCATCGCGAGTTCGTGGCGCCGCAGCAGCCGGTAGATCAGGGCGACGGGAACCACCGTGACCACGATCAGCACGGTCGCGGCGGCCGAGGCGATGCCGGCGCCGCTGCTCTCGAGGGCCTGGAACATGACCACCGTCATGGTCGCCCAGGGCCCGCTGTAGAGGACTACCGTCGAACTCAGCTCCGAGGCGACCGTCACCCAGGTGAGCACCGAGCCGCCGATGACGCCGCCGACCATCAGCGGCAGCGTGAGGCGCAGGAACGTCATCGACGGCGACACGCCGAGATTGATCGACGCCTCCTCGAGGCTCGGGTCGATCTGGTGCAGGATCGCGCTCGCCGCCCGCACGTTGAAGGGAATCTTGCGCACCGACCAGGCGAGAACGAGGATCAGCCAGCCACCGGTCAGGACGAGCCAGCCGCTGTTGAACGCGATGACCATGCCGATCGCGAGCACCGTGCCGGCGACGGCAAACGGCGTCATCGCGATGACATCGAGCAATCCGGAGAAGCGCGAGCGAAAGCGCGTCACGGCAAAGCCGATCGGCACGCCGATCGCGGCCGAGAGCAGTGCCGCGGCGCTCGAGAGGACGAGAGTGTTGACGAGCGGCCGCGAGGACTGGTTCACCAGCTCGCGGAAATTGTCGAGGCTCGCGTTCGGATGCAGCACCGGCCCGCGGAACTCCAGGAACGAGATGACGATCACGGCGAAGAACGGAACGAGCGCCACCAGCACGACTGCCCAGCAGTAGGTGGCCGCGAGGCGCCGCAGCCACGGCGCCACGACGAGCTCCGGCGGCGAGCGGCGGGCGGCGGTGGAGAAGCGGCGGCGGCCGAGGTAGTGGCGCTGCACGAGGAGCGCCGCCGCCGTGCAGACGATGAGCAGGACGCCGAGCACGCCGGCCGAGGCGGGGTTGCCGCCGAGTTCGCCGACGAAGAGCTTGTAGGCTTCGACGGCGAGCACGGGCTTGTCCTCGGCCAGCACGAAGGGCACCCCGAAGCTCTCGATGGCGTCGATGAAGACCAGCAGCCCGCCGGCAAGGACCGCCGGCATGACAATCGGGACCGTGACGGTCCAGAACGTGCGCCAGCGCGACGCGCCGAGGTTCTGCCCGGCCTCCTCGACCGAGACGTCGACCGCCTTGAACGCGGCGAGCGTCGGAAAGACCACGAACGGGAAGAGCGTGAGAGCGAAGGTGATCGTGACGCCCGTCAGACCGTAGATCGAGGTAAACGGGATGCCGATCCCGTGCAGCCACTGCGTGACGATGCCGGCGCGCCCGAGGAGGAGCACGAGCGCGTAGGCGGCGACGAAGGAAGGCAGAACGAGCGGCAGCGACGCGAGCGCGAGCAGCGCCGCCTTGGCCGGGACCGGCAGGCGAGCGAGGCAGAAGGCGAGTGGCACGCCGATCGCGATCGTGATCGATGTCGCCAGCACGCCGACGAGGAGCGTGTTGTAGAGGCTCCCGAGGTAGAAGCTGCTGGAGAGCACCCGGCCATAGTTCGCGAGCGTGAGGTAGGTGCCGGTGCGGTCGAGGAAGCTCGCGCCGAAGACGTTGAACAGCGGGTAGAGGAGAAACAACCCGAAAAACGCGAAGGCGAGGACCGTGACGGTCAGCGGGAACGTGTCGCGGCGCGAGACGGTCATCACGGCGCGCGGAACACCGTCACCCGGGCGGGATCGTAGGCGGCGGCGACGGGGCGACCGGCGGCGAGACCGTCGGGCAGCAGGTCGAGGCTGGCCGCGCGCAGCACGGCGCCGTCCGCGAGCCGCAGATCGAACCGCGTCAGCACGCCGAGGAACTCGACCCGCTGGACCGTTGCGGTCAGCGACGCCCAGCCGGGCGGCGGCGCCGCTCCCGCCGCCAGCAGGCGCAGCGTCTCCGGTCGCAGCGAAAAGGTGATGAGGCCGCCGGAAGGAGCACCGGCCGCGCTCCGGGCAACGAACTCCTGTCCGCCGACGCGAATGCGCACGAGATCGCGGTCGATCCCGGCCACCGCGCCGGTGAGAAGATTGGTCGTGCCCATGAACTCGGCAACAAACGGGGTCGCCGGCGTACGGTAGATCGTCTCCGGCGCGTCCATCTGCTCGATTCGACCGCCCTGCATGACGGCGATCCGGTCCGAGATGGCGAGCGCCTCCTCCTGGTCATGGGTGACGTAGATGGCGGTGATCCGGAGCTCTTGCTGAAGCTGGCGGATCTCGGCGCGCATCTCGACCCGGAGCTTGGCGTCGAGGTTCGACAGCGGCTCGTCGAGGAGCAGCACCTCGGGTTCGATCACCAGCGAGCGCGCGATGGCGACGCGCTGGAGCTGCCCGCCCGAGAGCTGGTGCGGCCAGCGTTCCCCGTAGCCGTCGAGGTGGACGAGCTTCAGCGCCCGCGAGACGCGGCGCTCGATCTCGGCCGCCGCCACCTTGCGCGCCTTCAGTCCGTAGGCGACGTTTCCTCCTACCGTCAGGTTGGGGAAAACGGCGTAGTTCTGGAACACCATGCCGGTATTGCGGCGGTGCGGCGGCAGCGTGTCGATGCGCCTGCCGCCGAACAGGATCCGGCCGCGGTCGAGATCGCAGAAACCCGCGACCATGCGCAGCAGCGTCGTCTTGCCGCAGCCCGACGGTCCGAGCAGCGTGAAAAACTCCCCGTCGCGGACCTCGAGAGAGACCTCGTCGATGGCCCGCACCGTACCGAAGGCGCGGGCCACCCGATCGATCGTGATGGCCGTCAACGCGAACGCTTCCCCGCGAGCGTCCGGGCGAGACTCAGCGCGTCTTCTGGATCGCTTCCTTGATGCGGCCGAGCGTCTCGCCGCGTCCGGCCGTCCAGCCGTCCTCGTCGTACTTCGCGAGCTTGATATCCGCGAGCCGCGGCATCCTGCCCGGGAGGTTCGGCAGGTCGAGGTCCTGGCGCGCGGGACGGCGAAACGTCTTCTGGAGGATCATCTCGCGCACGTCCTTGCGGTTGACATAGTCGACGAACTTGCGGGCGTTCGCCGTGTTGGGCCCGCCCTTGATGATGGCCACCCCTTCCATCTGCGGGATGGTGCCATCGGCGGGATAGACCACCTTCACCGGGGCGCCGTTGCTGGCCCACAGGTAGCCGGCGTATTCCAGCGAGATACCGAGGCCGTATTCGCCATTGCCGACGCCCTGGAAGACGAGCGAGGAGCGGTTGAGCACCTTCGCGTTGGCGAAGAGCCTCTCGACCTTGCTCCAGCCGGCGCTGCCGCCGCCCCACATGTCGATCAACAGGGTGACGTTGGAGTAGGCCGAGCCCGAGTTGGCGGGATCGGTGAAGGCGATCCTGTCCTTCCATTTCGGCTGCGTGAGGTCATCCCAGCTCTTCGGTCCCTGCGCCTCGGGAATCTGCCTGGTGTTCTGCAGGACCACGAGCAGGTGCAGATTGGTGCCGATCCAGCGGTCCTGCGGATCGCGGAACTCGGCCGGGATCGCGCCCTTGTGCTGGGAGGCATAGGGTTCGAAATACTCGGCGTTGGTCTGCAGCAGCGAGCGGCTGACGCCCCAGATGACGTCGCCCTGGGGCCGGTCCTTTTCGGTCTGGACGCGCTTGATGATCACGCCCGAGCCGGCCGAGATCACGTTGACTTCGACGCCCGTCGCCTTCTGGAACTCCGCGGCGACGAGCTTGTTGAGCGTCGCCTCGTTCGACGTGTAGAGGACCAAGCGCTCCTGGGCGCCGGCCGCGCCGGCAAAACCGAGCAGGGCCGCCACCGCGCCGGCGAAGACGCCGGAATACCCTCTCTTCATCATCTCCTACCTCCCTTGGTGTTGCGCGAGGTTAGTCCCCGCGCGCGAAACTGTCCACTACCCTGCCGCGCACCCGCCGGCGCCGGCCCCGGGCGGGACCGGTCGCCGGGATCACGCGCCTTCATCCCGGCCGCCGGTCAGTTGCCGGCTCGTATCGCGCAGGCAGCGCAGGATGTGCTCCGCGGTGTGCGAGGCCACCGTGCAGCCCGGCGCAAGCATGAACCCGCGCCTGCCGGCCTGGCGCAGCGCGTCGCGCATCTCCGCGCGCAGCACGGGTAGCGGATACTCGTGGATGCGCGCTTCGTTCACCCCTCCCATCAGGCACTTGTCGGTCATCGCGCGCAGCTCGGCGAGCGACGGATTGCCCGGCAACCGGTCGGACACGCTGAAGACCTCGCAGGGGTAGTCGAGCACGCGCCGCATGTCGACGTGCGTGCCGTGAACGTGAACGATGCGCACCATGCCCTGCATGGCTTCCAGCACCCGGAGATCGAAGGGGCGCAGGAAGGTCCGGAATGTCTCGTCGTCGATGCCGCGATCGCCCCCGGGGGCGATCGCGCCGATGATCGCGTAGTGTGCGCCGTCGCAGCCCGCCTCCCGGAGTGCGCTGACGTAAGCGCACAGGGATTCGGTAACGCGATCGAGCATCGGCAGGGCCTCGCGCGGGTGCGCGTAGATGAGTTCCGCCTTCCTGTAGCCCGCGCGCCGCACCACCTGCTGCACGGGGTCGAAGAGCGTGTCGACGATCGGCGCCGCGGCCCCGAACTCGCGGCGCACCGCCCGCATGAGCTTGAGCTGCTCGGCGAAGTTGCGACTCGCGGGCGCCACGTTCTCGACGCGGTCCATGTCCCGCGGCGATTCGAGCGTATCCATGTCCGCCGGAAACGGGTAGCGGTAGTCGTGCATGACCTTGCAGATGTCCCAGTCGTAGGCACGCTGGAACGCGATGTGTCGTTCCGCGGCTTCCTCGCCCGGGAGGCAGTCGCTGCCGAAATGCAGCCACGCGCAGCACGGCGGGTGGTCGACGTCCTCGCCCGCCGCGGCGGCAAAAAAACGTTCGCGCTTGTTCATGCTCCGCTCACTGTCGCTCGATGCCGATACTCCGGATGATCTTCCCGTAGCGCTCGAAATCCTTCGCGACGATCGTCGCAAACTGCGTGGGGCTCACCGCGCCGCCGATGACCGCGTATCCGCCTTCGACCATGCGTTTCGCCGTGTCGGCATCCTCGACCGCGGCGACAAAGCCCTTGTGCAGTCGCGCCACCACGCCGGCGGGAACGCCGGCCGGAGCGAAGATGCCGTACCAGGGCGAATTGTCATAGCCGGGGAAGGTCTCGCTCACGTTCGGCACGCCGGGAAACAGCGCCATGCGCCCGGTGCCCGACAGGGCGAGCGCCTTGACCTTCCCGGATCGAATGTGCGGGGGAACCGAGACCGCGCCGTCGAAGAGCAGCGCGATCGAGCGCCCGATCAGCGCCATCATCGCGGGCGCACCGCCCTGGTAGGGAATGTGCAGCATGTCGATGCCCGCGCGCGCCTTCAGATCCTCCATCGCGATGTGCGGATGGGAACCCGTGCCCGGTGAGCCGAAGGCGAGTTTGCCGGGATTCCGCCTGGCGTAGGCGACCAGCCCGCTCACCGAGTCGAACGGCATGTCCGCAGGGGTGACCAGCACGAACTGGGTCCTCGCCAGCATCGCGACCGGTGTCAATTGCCTGAGGGGGTCGTACGGCAACGCCTTCCTGATGTGGGAATTGAAAATGACGACTCCGGGAACCGCGAAGAGCACCGTATGCCCGTCGGGCGGAGCGTTGACCAGGGCCTGAACCGCGATGATGCCGTTCGCTCCGGGCCGGTTCTCGATGACCACCGTCCGCTTCAGTTCCACGGCGGCCCTCATACCGACCAGCCGGGCCAGGAAATCGGCCGAGCCTCCCGCGGGGTAGGGCACCAACATGCGCATCGGCCTTGCCGCCTGCTCCTGGGCGGTGGCGACGCCGCAACTCAGCATCGCGGCGAGCGGGATTGCCGCCGCGACGGCGCGCAGTAGACCGATCCTTCGCATATGCCGCAAAGTTTATTCTTCCGTGGAGCGCGAGGCCAGCCCGACTTCAACGATTGTCCGCTCCCGTCGCCGATCTTCCATCGGGTGGGAGCCGCGCACGGCAATCGCGACGGCCGTTGGCCACGCGGGCGCGACGAGCGACGCGACCGGCGGGAACCAAGTGTCCAGGGCGACGGTCAGAGCGTCGAAGCAAGCCGGGTTTCATCAAAACACCCCGCCGGGCGGGCAACCGCATGAGCGAGGGGATGCGAGGAGGTGCACGTGAACGATCCCCGGATCCGGGCGGCGAGCGCCGTCGCAGCATCGCCGTCCAGGACCGCGGCGCGCGTCGGCACGCCGCCGGTCATCGTTTCCAGAGGCCTGACGGTCGGCTACAACCTGCACCGCGAGCGCAAGCGGCTCACCGCGCTCAGGAACATCGATCTCACGGTGAAGCGAGGCGAATTCGTCGTGCTCGTCGGTCCATCGGGTTGCGGCAAGACGACGTTCATCAATGCCGTCGCGGGGCTCGTCGAGCCGTGGGAGGGCACGATCGAAGCAAATGGCCGGCCGGTCACCGGGCCGGGTCCGGATCGCGCCATGGTATTCCAGGATTACGCCCTCATGCCGTGGCGCACGGTCGAATCGAACGTGCGCATGCCGTTCGAGTTCCAGAGGCTCGGGCTCACCCGGGAGGAAATGGACGCGCGCGTGCGTCGCTATATCGAGCTCGTGGATCTCGGCGGATTCGAGAAGTCCTATCCCTACGAGCTTTCCGGCGGAATGAAGCAGCGCGTGGGCATCGCGCGTGCGCTCGTCTGCGAGCCGGACATCCTGCTCGCGGACGAACCGTTCGCCGCGATCGACGCGATGACGCGCGAGGCGATGCAGGGGGAGCTCGAACGCTTCGTCGCGAAGACCGGGCAGACCGTGGTCTTCATCACGCATTCGATCGACGAGGCCGTCACGCTGGCCGACCGTGTCGCCGTGATTTCGTACCGTCCGGGGCAGATCAAGGAAATCGTCGAAGTGAATCTGCCGCGGCCGCGCTTCGGCTACGACGTGAAAACACTCGCGGAGTACGGCGAGCTGCGCGATCACATCTGGCGCCTGGTGAAAGACGAGGCTTTCCAGGCCTCGCGAGGAGAGAGGCGATGACCGGCGTCCGGACTACCTCCCGCGTCTCCATGGAATCGCATACCGATCCGGGCCGCATCCAGGACCGGAAATGGACGCCGCGCGAAGCCTGGAGCCGCTACGGCCCGTGGGTGGTGACCGCCGTCAATCTCGGCCTCTTCCTCTGCATCTGGGAGGCGGTGACGCGCGCCGGGCTGGTGAATCCTCTCTTCCTGCCCAGAGCGAGCAGCATGTTCGAAACGCTGTGGCACGGCCTTACCACCACCGCCCCCGCGGGCGCGGTCATCTCCGGCAGCATCCTCGATCACATCCTCTACACGCTGCGCGATCTCTCGATCGGGCTCGGCATCGCCTGCGCGATCGGAGTGCCATTCGGGCTGCTGATGGGGGGCAACCGCTACGTCGAGACCGTGCTCAGCCCGTACGTCTGGGCGTTCACGTCGCTGCCCCGCATCGCGCTCGTGCCGCTTTTCATCCTGTTCCTCGGTTTCACCGTCAAGATGCAGATCACGATCATCGTGCTCTCCGCGGTGTTCCCGATCATGATCAATTCGTGGGCCGGCGTGAAGACGACCGAGAAGTCGCTCCTCGCCGCCGCCCGGGTGTTCGGCGCGAGCCGGCGCGAGCTGTACCTGAAGGTGGTGCTCCCCTATACGCTGCCCTTCATCGTTGCAGGCATCCAGCAGGGCATCGGCCGCGGGCTGGTCGGCGTCATCATCGCCGAGATATTCGGCGGCTCGCGCGGGCTCGGCTACCTCATCCAGCGCTCGGCGGACACGTTCGATTCCGCCCTCATGTATTCCGTGCTGTTCGTGCTCGTGGCGGTTTCGCTGACGCTGGTGCAGCTCACGCGCTGGCTCGAAGCGTACGTCGCCCCGTGGCGGCGGATAGAGACGCTCTAGCCCGGATTATTCATGAAATGAATGTACAAAGGCCTCACGGACTGGTACAAAACGTCTTGCCACAGAGCGTAATGCACCAGTGAGGAGGCCTTTGATGCGAGAAGGTACCACAC
>JADZGE010000007.1 GCA_020854035.1 Burkholderiales bacterium
GTGACTGGCCCGGTTCTCCGCGTACTGGTACTGCCTCCAGACAACGCGACGGCCAGATCAATTGACCGGATGCGCCCGGAGAACCGGAGCAGGCGCCGGCCGTTCCGACAGGACCCGGCCAGCGGGACTGGAACGAGCCGCAATCCCCGGTTTGCCGGAACCCGCCCCACCTTTTATGATGGGATTTTTCTTCCAGTCCAACTTAAGGATCTCGCCGCAGTAAGCGGCGCATTCCTTCGGGGAGGAAACGTGACCGCCATCACCCGCGAGCTCGCCGCCTTCGTTTCCGGAATCTCCTTCGACGCCCTGCCCGCGGAGCTCGCCGGGCGGGTGAAGGCGCTCGTCCTCGATACCGTCGGCATCGCGCTGCGGGCGCGGCACGAGGCGGAATCGACACCCTCGATGGTGGCCGCCGCCGGGCACCTGGGCTTTGGGGGCGGAGCGTGCACCGTGATCGGAGATGCCGCCGGCTACACGCCCCCCGGCGCGGCGTTGCTGAACGGCACGCTCGCCCACTCGCTCGACTTCGACGATACGCACGCGTCCGGATCGCTGCATCCCAGCGCGCCGATCGTGCCCGCCGCCTTCGCCGCGGCCGAGATGGCGGGCGCCGACGGCAAGACCGCCATCGCCGCCGCCGCCGCCGGCTATGAGACCCAGATCCGGCTCGCGCTGGCGCTCGACCCGGCGGCGCATTACGACCGCGGATTCCATCCGACGGCGACCTGCGGAGCCTTCGGCGCCGCCGCCGCCGCCGCCCGCGTGTTCCGGCTCGACCCCGGCGCGGTCGCGAGCGCTTTCGGCATCGTTCTAAGCATGGCGGCGGGCTCGATGCAGTTTCTGGTGAACGGCGCCTGGACCAAGCGCTCCCACGTGGGACACGCGGCCATGTGCGGCTTGATCGCGGCGACGCTTGCGCGCGAGGGCTACAAGGGCGCCGCCGACGCGCTCGAGGGAAAGTGGGGCTTTCTGCACGCGTATGCGCCCGCCGCCGACGGCGAGAAGGTCGTTCACGAACTCGCCCGCCGCTGGGAGACGCTGCGCATCGCGGTCAAGCCATATCCGTCCTGCCGTTACAGTCATGCCGCGCTCGACGGCATACTCGCGCTCGCGCGCGCGCACGCGATCCACGCCGGGGAAGTGGAGTCGGTCACCGTCGGCCTGCCCGAGCCGGGGTGGAAGCTGATCGGCGACCCGGAGCCGGCCAAGCAATCGCCGAAGTCGGTGGTGGACGGCCAGTTCTCGATGCCGTTCGTCGCGTCGGTCGCGCTGCGCACCGGCGGCTTCGCCTGGGACGACTACGCCCGGCACCTTTCCGACCCGGCGACGCTCGCGCTCTGCAAGCGGGTGCGGGTGCGGGTCGACCCCAGGGCGCAGGCGGATTTTCCCGCGGAGATGAGCGCGGCGGTCGTGATCGACACCCGTCGCGGCGCGTTCGAGACCTACGTCCGGACACCGAAGGGCGAACCGGCCAACTTTCTCACCGCCGCCGAGCTTCGCGCCAAGTTCGACGGGCTGACCGAGCCGTACCTTTCCGCGCGGCGGCGCGACGAACTGGCGGGCGCGCTCCTCTCGCTCGAGCAGGCGAACGACGCCGGCGCGGTGCCGCGCCTCACGCGCCCCGAGGGCGCGAGCGGCCGCCGTGCGGCTTGAGTCTGCAAACGTCGGAATTTGCCGCAGAGGCGCGGAGGCCGCAGAGAAGTGCTGCTGCGGTTGATCGTCTCTGTGGGCTCTGCGTGTCCGCGGCCAATACTGAATTTCACGGGTCCGCATGACGGTTGAACGCAAGGAAGTCGGGCCGAACCGCTACCGCGAGTCCTTCGGGCGCCACCTCGAGGATTTCCGGGCGGGGGACGTCTACGAGCATCGCCCGGGGCGCACGATCTCGGAGACCGACAACACGTGGTTCACGCTGCTCACGATGAACACCCACCCGCTGCACTTCGACGCCGCCTACGCCGCGCAGACGGAATTCGGCCGTCCTCTCGTGAATAGCTGCCTCACGCTCGCCATCGTCGCCGGGATGAGCGTCTCCGATCTTTCCCAGAAGGCGATCGCGAACCTCGGCTGGGACAGGATCCGGCTCGCCGCGCCCGTTTTCGCGGGCGACACGATCTACGCCGAATCCGAGGTGCTGGAAGTGCGCGAGTCGAAGTCGCGGCCGACGCAGGGAGTCGTCACCGTGCGCACCACCGGCAAGAAGGCCGACGGCACGGTGTTCATGACCTACGAGCGCTCGTTCCTGGTGCCGAAGCGCGGCCACGCAATCGACGATCTCGCCGGGTACTGAAGCCGCCGGTAAACGCCGATAGATGCCGATGAGTTCAGGGAACGGTCAACCATGGGGGCACACGGATGACCGCGGTGGCCGCGGAGCCCGCCCCTTGCTGATTCCACGAGTCGAGAATCTGCGCCGGGTATCGGGACAGATTTTTCCATCCACCATCGAAGATCGGCGTTCATCGGCGTTCATCGGCGGCGGAATCTCATGAGCAGCACAGCGCCCGCCGACGAGCAGGAAGCGCTCATCCTCCGGAGCGTGGACCGGTTTCTCGAGCGCGACGTGCGCCCCCACGTTCGCGCGCTGGAAGCGGCCGACACCTACCCGCGTGCCATCGCGGACCGGCTCGCGGAGATGGGTCTCTTCGGCGCCACGATCGCGCCGGAATACGGCGGGCTCGGACTGTCCGCGCTCACTTACTCGCGGGTCGTCGAGCGCATGGCCGCAGCGTGGATCTCGGTGCCGGGATTCATCAATTCCCACCTCATCATGGCGGCGGCGGTCGAGCGCCACGGTACCGAGGTGCAGCAGATGAAGTGGCTGCCGCGCTTCGCGAGCGGGGAGCTGCGGGGCGGCGTGGGATTGACCGAGCCCGATTGCGGCACCGATCTCCAGGCGATCCGCACCACCGCGCGGCGCGAGGGCGATCACTACGTCGTGAACGGCGCGAAGATGTGGATCACGAACAGCGCCGAAGGCAATGTGCTCGCGCTGCTCGTGAAGACCGACCCGAAGGCGCAGCCCGCGCACAAGGGCATGAGCCTCATCCTCGCCGAGAAAGGGCCGGGCTTCAGGGTGGTGCGCAAGCTCGACAAGCTGGGCTACCGCGGCATCGACACCGCGGAGCTTCTCTTCGAGGACTGCCGGGTGCCGGCGGAGAACCTGATCGGCCCGGTGGAAGGGCGGGGGCTCCAGCAAGTGCTGAACGGCCTCGAGCTGGGACGCATCAACGTCGCCGCGCGCGGGGCGGGGCTTGCGCGGGCGTGCCTGGAAGAAGCGCTCGCTTACGCGCAGCAGAGAAGGACCTTCGGCAAGCCCATCGCGGAGCACCAGGCAATCCAGATGAAGCTCGCCGACATGGCGACGCGGACGGAGGCCGCGCGCCTGCTGGTGGAATCGGCCGCGCGCGCCTGCGACGAGGGGCGTCGCTGCGACATGGAGGCGGGCATGGCGAAGCTCTTCGCCACCGAGGCCGCGCTCGAGAACAGCCTGGAGGCGATGCGCATCCACGGCGCCTACGGCTACTCGAAGGAATTCAACATCGAGCGCTACTACCGCGATGCCCCGTTGCTCGCGATCGGGGAGGGCACGAACGAACTGCAGCGCATCATCATCGCGCGGGAACTGGTGAAGCGGAACCCGGCGTGAAGCGCCACCGGCCGCCCGCGCGGGCGGGAGGCGATTCCGCTGCCCTCCCGCGGCCCGCGTGTCCGGGGGGGATTACAATACCCCCGTCGCCTATCCCAACCCGACCCGGAGATCTCCCTTGAAGACCATGCATCTGCTAGTCGCCGCGGCGCTTGCCGCCGCTACCGGAAACGCCGGCGCCCAGGCCTATCCCGCCAAGCCGGTCCGTATCGTCGTGCCGTTCGCCCCGGGCGGCGGCTCGGACTTCATCGCGCGGCTGATCGCGCCGCAGCTCACCAAGGCACTCGGCCAGCAGGTCATCGTCGACAACCGCCCCGGCGCCGGCAGCACGCTCGGCACCGAGATCGCGCTGAAGTCGCCGGCGGACGGCTACACGCTGCTCCTCATTTCGGGCAGCTTCACCACTTCGCCCAGCCTCTACAAGAATCTCAAGTACGACACGCTCAACGACATGACGCCGGTCGTGCAGACCGAGGACGGTCCCTACATCGTCACGGTGCACCCGTCGCTGCCGGTGAAGAACGTGAAGCAGTTGGTCGCGCTCGCCAGGGCGAAGCCTGGCAGCCTCAACTACGCTTCGACCGGGCAGGGCGGCATCACGCACCTCGCGACGGAGCTCTTCGCGCTGCGTACCGGGATCAAGATCACGCACATCCCCTACAAGGGCACCGGCCCGGCGGTGATCGACACGGTGTCGGGGCAGACGCAGTTGATGGTCGCCGCCTCGGCGGCGGCCGTGCCTCACGTCAGGGCGAAGCGGCTCGTCGCGCTGGCGGTGAGCTACCCGAAACGGGTTCCCGCGCTGCCCGACGTGCCGACCGTCATGGAGTCGGGCTACAAGTACCAGGCCAACAACTGGCACGGCGTCATCGCGCCGCGCAACGTCCCCAAGGCGATCATCGACAGGCTGAACACCGAGATCAACCGGATCGTCAAGATGCCGGATTTCGCGAAGCGCATCGAGAGCGAAGGGCTCGATCCCGCGGGGGGCACGCCGGAGGAGTTCCTGACCCTCATCAAGCGCGAGGTTGCGGACTGGGCCGAAGTGGTCAAGCAGGCGAACATCACGATCAACTGAGAGGCCGTAACGGAACGACCGTTACGGGCCCCGATGCAAGCGGGTTCGAGGGGAGTATCCCCCACGATTCCTCGCTGCGTCCGGGGGGATGGTTCAGCGCCCGCGCCCGCCGCGGCGCCGGGCGCGCGGTTTCCGCCGTCCGCGCGCGGGCGCTTTGAACACCCATTTCCGGATGTGCTCGGCGAAGAGCCGCGCGTAGTTGTCGAGGATCTGCTCCCCCTTGGCGGCGGTGGCTTTGGTCGAGTCGCCGACGTTGCCGGCCGGTCCGACCCAGCCGCGGTCGTCCTTCGCGCCGAGCGCGAGCTGGCGGTCGTGGAAGGCGAGCCCTTCGAGCTCGAGCCGGTGCCGCTCGTCGCGCTCGTCCCAGAACCAGCACCGGGCCTTCGACATGTCGACGAGCTCCGGCACGATCGCGAGCAGGCACGAAGTCTCCCATTCGCCCGCGTGTGAATCATGCTGCGGGTACGCGCCTTCGAGGAGGCCCCGCGCCGCCTGCTGCCGGGCGCGCTGGATGTCGAGAAAATGGACGTGGATGTCCTCGCGCTCCGACAGGTTGTCGATCGCGAACCGGACCGACGGCGGGTTGCCCCCGGCGTTGCTCAGGATGACGAGGCGGCGAAAGCCCTGCCGCGCGAGCGACAGGCCGACCTCGGTGATCACCGCGGCGAGCGTGGCGGGCGTGAGGTGAATCACGCCGGGAAAGCAGGCATTGAACACCGAATGCCCGTAGGGGAGCACCGCGCCGACCACCGCCTCGCAGTCCTCCGCCGCAAGGCGCTCGACGATGCGCCGGCCGATCTCGGTCGCGAGGTAATAGCGGGAGCCCACCGGCAGGTGCGGGCCGGCCTGCGCCGTCTGCGTGACGAAGATCAACGCGACCTCCGTACGCCTCGCGAGCGCCGCGATCTCGGGCGCCCGCATCTCCATGAACGTGCGGGCCGGAACCCGCCCCGGGCTGTTGTCCGCCGGGCGCTTCACGCCGCCACCCGCATCACCCGGCCTTGAGGCCCAGCCGGCGCACGAGCGCGCCCAGGCGCTCGACTTCCGACCTGAGGTGCGCGCCGAACTCGGCCGGCTGGTCTCCGATCACGATGTACCCCGCTCCCGTGAGTCGCCTGCCCACCTCGGGATCCTGCAATGCCGCCGCCGTCCGGGCGCGGATCGTCGCGACGATCCCCTTCGGCGTGCCCTTCGGAACCAGCACGCCGTACCACTGCGCGGTCTGGAAACCGCCGAAGCCCGCCTCGGCGATCGTCGCGAGATCGGGCATCAGGGGCAGCCGCTTCGCGGTCGTGACGCCCAGCGCGCGCAGCCGGCCCTGCTTTATGTGCGGTAGCGACACCGCAGCCGGCGCGAAGTAGACCTGGGTCTCGCCCGCGACCACCGCCGTGATCGCAGCGCCGCCGCCGCGGTAGGGCACGTGCAGCATGTCGATGCCGGCGTGCGACTTGAAAAGCTCCGCCGCGAGATGGGTCGAGCTGCCGTTGCCGGCGGAGCCGTACCGCAGTTCCCCCGGCTTCGACTTCGCGAGACTGGCGAGCTCCTTCATCGTCTTCACCGGCACCGACGGGTGCACGACGGCGACCTGCGGCGCGGCCGCGAGCTGGGTCACCGGCTCGAAATCGCGCAGCAGGTCGAACGGCGGGTTGCGGTAGATGCTCATCGCCGCGGCGAGCGCCGAGCTGATCTGGAGGATGGTGTAGCCGTCGGTCGGGGCCTTCGCGACCATGTCCGCGCCGATGGTGCCGGTCGCGCCGGGCCGGTTGTCCACCACCACCTGCTGGCCGAGCGCGGGCGTAAGCCCCAGGTTGACGATGCGCGCGATCGTGTCCGAACCGCTGCCAGCCGTGTCCGCGACGAGGTAGCGCACGGGCCGCGCCGGATAGCCCTGTGCGGCGCTGCTCGCGGTGGAGACCGGCGTGGCGGCGAGGAGCAGCGCGATCGCGGTCGCAGTTCTGCATTCGTACATGTCGGCTCCTGCGGCGGCGCGGATCGGGGCTGCCCGCGTGCCGCCCCGCGAACTCGTTGCACCTTCGGGCCCGAACGGAATCGGCTCGCGATTCGCGAGACACCACACTAGCCGCTGCGGCGCGCGCCTGTCAATCAAACTACAATTCCAACTCGGGCGGGCGCGATCGACCGCGTCCACCCGCGACTGACATGCAACCATTGAGCGGCGTGCGCGTACTCGCTGTCGAGCAGTACGGAGCGGGGCCCTTCGGCACGATGTTCCTCGCCGACCAGGGCGCGGAGGTCATCAAGATCGAGAATCCGGCCGACGGCGGCGACATGTCGCGCGCGGTCGGGCCGCACTTCTTCGCCCCGGGCGACAGCGAGTTCTTCCATAGCTTCAACCGCAACAAGAAGAGCCTCACGCTCGATCTGTCCCGTCCCGAAGGGCAGGCGGTATTGCGCGATCTCGCGGCGAGCGCCGATGCGCTCGCCTCGAATCTCCGCGGCGACGTGCCGGCGAAGCTCGGCCTCGTCTACGAGCGGCTGAAGGAAGTCAATCCGCGCATCGTCTGCGCGCACCTTTCCGCCTACGGACGCACCGGCCCGCGTGCCGACTGGCCCGGCTTCGACTACCTCATGCAGGCGGAAGCGGGCTACTTCTCTCTCACCGGCGAGCCGGGCACGCCGCCGACGCGCTTCGGCATCTCCATCGTCGATCTCATGACCGGGCTGGGGCTCGCCTACGCGCTGCTCGCGGCGCTCACCGCGGCGCGCGCAACCGGCGTCGGGCGCGACATCGACGTGAGTCTGTTCGACATGGCGCTGCACAACGTGTCCTACCTCGCCACGTGGTACCTCAACGAGGCAGTGGTGACCGGGCGGCTGCCGCGTTCGGCCCACCCGTCGTTGACGCCGTGCCAGCTCTACCGCACGCGCGACGGCTGGATCTATCTCATGTGCAACAAGGAGAAGTTCTGGCCGGCGCTGTGCGAGAAGCTCGGCCGGCCGCAGTGGAGCGAGGACGCGCGTTTCCGGCGCTTCCCCGAGCGCCTGAAGCACCGTGATCTCGTCACGGAACTGCTCGACGGCGAACTCTCCCGCCGCACCACGGCCGAGTGGCTTGCGGTATTCGCGGGCGCGGTCCCGGCCGCACCCATCAACGACCTCGCAGAGGCGCTCACGAATCCCTTCGTGACGGAGCACGGGCGGCTGCAGGCAATCCCGCACGCGACGCGCGGCAGCTATCGCATGGTGGCGCCGCCGGTGCGCTCGGCGGGCGAGGATGCACCCGCGCGCCCCGCGCCGGGGCTGGGTGAACATACCGACGAACTGCTGCGGGAAATCGGCTACGACGCGGCGCGCGTCCGGGCGCTGAGAGAAGCGGGGGTGATATAGGCGCGGGGAAAATCGGGACGCACGCGATTTCCCGGCGAGCCTCGTATCGACGCACGGGAACCGGGGAGAAAGCGTGCGTGTCCCGGTTTCCCGTGATGTAAAGCCCGGCGCGGTTCCTGCCGTAAGTTCACGCATGCGTCCACTCGGCACGGTTCTTTCTCTCATTGCGCTTTTCGTCTTGCCCGCCGCGGTCCCGGCGCAGGAGGAGGACAAGCCGGAAGCCGTGTGGGAAGGGTTCCGGGTCTGCAACCGTTCCGATCACGACGACGTGCAGGTCGCCAAGGCGCTCGTGACGGGCGCCGAGAACGAAGCCGGCCAGCAGATCATCGTCTCGGAAGGGTGGTGGAATCTCAAGCGGGGTCGCTGCATGATGCTGTGGTCCGGGCCCATCAAGTACCGCTATTACCTGGTGTACGCGCAGGCGCGCGCCTCGGGCCGCGAATGGGCCGGTGACAACTGGGTGTGCGTGAGCAGCAAGCCCTTCACGATCCGGGAGCCGCTCTGCCGCGAGGGCTACAACCGCCGCCGTTTCGAGGAAGTCGACACCGGCGACGAAGAGCGGCAGTTCACCTACAACCTCAAGTGACGGCCGGCGCGGCGGGCAGCCGCGGCGCGGCTACCGAGAGCGCAACCTGTACCACGGGTGCGGATTGCCGGGGACTTTCACCCGCAACGTGTAGACCGAGGTGTGGGCGCAGCAGAAGAGCGTCCTGAGATCCGGCGGCGCGTCATCCTGCCCGCCGCATCGAGCTCGATCGCGTGGATGTCCTTCGACGAGCGGGTATTCGCTACAACATAGAGCGTGCGCTCGTCGGGCGAGAAAGCGAGCCCGTTCGGGTACTCGCAATTCACCACGAGGCTTACCGTGCCCTCGGGCGCGAGCCGGTAGACGGCCGCGCCGTCCCACAGGTTTTCCGTTCCCGGCGGGCCGGCTATCTCGCGGTCCTGGTACGGAATCCGCTTGTCCACGAAATACCAGTAGCCGTCGGGATGCCACAACGGCCCTTCGGTGAAAACGAATCCGGTCGCGAGGCGTTCCGGTTCGGTCGTTTCCAGCACATCGGGAAGGTAGTTCGCCGCGGCCATGGATCAGAATTCCATATATATCGCGAGCGGCCCCCGGCAACGCGCCCTTGAACGCCCGCGGTGAATCCAGGGCACCCCGATTCAGCCAGGGACCGGGAGAACCGCCCTTGTGGCAAGGATTCTGCCGCCCGGCCCTCCGGAGGAATCCTTACCCGGCCTGTATGACCCCGCACGCGATGCGACCGCCGGCATTGCCGGTCGGCTGCGTCCGGTAGTCGTCCGGATCCGCGTGAACGATGAGCCCGCGGCCGATGATGCTGGCCGGACCGGAATCGAGCGTGATGCCGCCGACATCGATCTGCACGTTGGCGCGTCCAGCCTTGTTGGCCTTGAGCGCGGGGAGGTCGCCGGCGTGGCGGTCCGGGCCATCGGGACGACCGTGCGGCTTGCCGTGCGGGTTGAAGTGTCCCTTCGCGCCCATGGCGTCCCCCGAGCAGTCGGCGCCTTCGTGTATGTGCAGGCCGTGCTCCTGCCCGGGCCGCAGTCCCTGCACGAATACGACGACGCGGACCTTGTCGCCCACCTGCTCGAAGGTCGCCTCGCCGAACGCCTTGTTGCCCTTGGTGGGCTTCAACTGGGCTGTCGCGCGCAGCGGCTCCTGCGGCGTCGTCTGGCACGCGGCGAGCATTGCCGTCGCTGCGATCGCGGTGATGATGGCTTTCATGACGGGATTCCTCCTCTCGAGCGTGAATCTACCGCAATTTTCGCCGCTCGTGGAGACCCGGGAGCGCCGGCCGTGACGGCACGGGGCTCACCATGCGGCGCACGCCGGTGCGATAGTGGCGGTGAAGTCGCTCAACGCGAGCTTCGGGACCATGGCGGGCTGCCGCGCGGACTGCGCGCCGGCGGTGGAAGCGGCGATGCTCGCGCTCTGCGCTGCGCGCTGCGCGACGCCCTCGGCATGACCGCGCTTGCGCCCGTCGTGATCACCCACCCGCCGAGCTCGTCGACCGACGCGGAGATCGACCGGCGGATCGACGAGGCGCTGCCGCAGATGCGGTCAGAAGACGTCCTTGATCAGCAGGTTCGGCAGCCAGGTCGCGAGCCCGGGGAAGAAGATCACGAGCAACAGCACGGTGAGATCGCCGATGAAGAACGGAATGGTGCCCTTGAGGACCTGCGTGAGGGGAATTTTCGACGTGCCGCTCACCGCGAAGAGGTTCAGCCCCACCGGTGGCGTCACGACGCCCGTCTCGACGTTCAGCGTGATCATGATGCCGAGGTGAATCGGATCGATTTTCAGCGCCATCGCGACCGGAAACACCACCGGCACCGTCAGGAGCACCATCGCCACGCCGTCGACGAGGCAGCCCAGTATCAGCAGCACGCCCATGAACGCGAAGATGAACCCGAGCGGCGTGAGCCCCATGCCGGTGATCGCCTCGGTGATCTTCTGCGGCCAGTAGAGGTTCGCCGCGAGGAACTGGAACACGCCCACGCTGCCGACGAGGAAGAGGATGACCGCCGTGAGGTTCAACGACCGGGCCGCCGTGGGCAGGAGCTGCCTCAGGAACTCGCGCCCATCCGTAACGAGACCGTAGACAAGGGCGTAGCCGCAAGCCGCGGCAGCGGCCTCGGTGGGCGTGAAGAGCCCCCCGTAAAGGCCGCCCAGTATGACGACGGGCATACCGAGCGCCGGCAGGGCACCGCGGGTCGCCGGCAGGATGCCGCGGCGGTCGAACCGCGTGCGCGGCAGTTTGAGATAGACGGCGAGCAGGACCACCGTGATCGCGTTGCCGAGCGCAAGCATCAGCCCGGGAACGACCCCGGCGAAAAACAGGCGCGCGACCGAGGTCTCGGTGACGATACCGTAGAGGAGCAGGATGATGCTGGGCGGGATCAGCATCGCGATGCCGCCTGCGGTCGCCACCAGTCCCGCGGAGAGCCAGTCCGGGTAGCCCCGTTTCTTCATCTCGGGGATGGCGATCACGGCCATCGCGGCCGCCATCGCCACGCTCGAGCCGGAGATCGCGCCGAAAAGCACGCAGGCGAGCACGGTCGCGACGCCGAAACCGCCGGGCATCCAGCCGACCAGCGAGTCGGCGAAGCGGAAGAGCTGCGCGACCAACCCGGTGCGCTCCATGAGAAAGCCCGCGAAGATGAACAGCGGGATCGCCATCAGCGAGTAGCGGCCGATGAAGTTGAAGAACGCGCGGAAGATGACTTCGGTGCCGAGCAGCGGGTCGACGAGGATGTAGGCCGCGCTCGCCGCGGAGAGCGCGATGCCGATCGGCACGCCCAGGACGAGCAGAACGAGAGCGACGAATCCGGTGACCTGCATGCGCGTCAGTGTCCCGTCGCGCCCGCGTCGCCGGTCTCGTCGGCGACGTCGTGGCCGGCGAGCCGGCGCAGCCCGCGATGAATCTGGAAGAACATCGTGACCGCCATGAACGCGAACCCGGCGAGGAGCACGGCGAGGAACGGCCACATGGGAAACGCCAGGCTCTCGGTGCGGGTTTCGTACCTGAAGCTGTCGGCGACTTCCGGGATGCCCCACCAGACGACCGCCAGCAGGAACACGAACGAGAAGGCGAGGGCGATGAGCTTGATGATCTCGCAGGCGCGGCGCGAGCGCGGCCCGATCGAGTCGAGAGTCTCCGTCAGCACCGCTACGTTGAGGTGCTCGTTGTATCGCTGCGAGATGCCGAAGTAGAGATAGACGGCGCTCAGGATGAAGAACGTAACGGCGTCCTGCTGCCACTCGAACGAGTAGCCGAGGACGTAACGCCGGAAGATCTCGACGAGCGCGAGCAGCGTGCAGGCGAGAAGGATCAGCGCGGCGATGCGTCCCAGGACGCGGTCCTGGAACGCGCGCCAGATCTCGTAGGCCTTTTCCATGCGCGCGCCCTGGCGGTCAGTTCGCCGGAGCACCGGCGCGCGTCGGGCCGTCGTGGCGATCGCCGCACCCCGGCGCCGCCACCCGCTCGCACGCTGTGCCGTGGCCGGCCATGAGATTGCCTCTTCCGAGGTTCTTGTCCGCGGGATGCTTCCACCGCGGGTGGAAGCGTTCCTACTTGATCACGATCCTGGCGGCGTGCTTCGAGCAGTCCACCTTCTCGATCCACGACGAGCCGGCCGGGTGCTCCTGCGAGAGCGCCCTGCCTTCCTTCACGAAGGTATCGACCCACTGGGCGGCTTCCTTCGGTGTCTTGCTCTTCACGTAGTTGATCGTCGCGTTGCCCATGGCGGAAACCATCGTCGAGACTTCCTTCGGAGTCAGCCAGTAGATGCCCGGCTTGGAGGGATCCTTGGTGCCGTACTTGTCGTAGGCCATCTTGTCGAAGCACCAGTTGTACTCCTTCTCCACCTGGATCGTTTCCTTGATCAGGCCCTCCAGGGCAGTGCGGGTGTCCGGCGACAGGCGATCCCACCAGCGGCGGCTCGCGCTCACCATGTAGTAGTCCCCGACGAAGGCGCCCGCGCCACCCATGGTGAAGTACGGCGCGGTCTCGCGCACGCTGTTCCAGCCACCGAGGCTCGTCATGAGCCCGTCGATCACGCCGGATTCGAGGGCGTTCGGCACTTCGCCGAAACCCATCACGACGGGATTCGCCTTCCACGATTCCAGCGAGGCGTTCTCGACCGGGCCCATGCTGCGCACCTTCTTGCCGGTGAAATCCTCGGGCCTGGCGTAGCGGCGCTTGCCGCCGACGCCCATGCCGAAGCTCATGTGGCCCGCGCCGAATACCTTGATCAGTTGCCGCTTCTCGAGCCGGTCGATCAGCATCTGGTAGGTCCGGGTCTTCTCCAGGCTGTCCACCGCGCCCACCGTGGTGAGGATGCCGGGGCCGACGAGCGCCATCATCCAGGGATCGACCGGCGCCGCCTTGCCGATCTGCATCCACGTCATCTCGAGGTTGCCCTGCCGCATCGCCTCGAAGGCCTCGGGTATCGTGTAGAGCGCGCCCGCGTAGTAGAGCCGCGCTTCGCTCCCCGGGATCACCTGCGGCAGCCGGTCGGCGAAATAACGCATGGCAAGCCCCGCCGGGTGCGGCGGCGGGGGGAAGTCGGCCACGAAACGCAGCACGACTTTCTGCGGCTTGCCCTGCGCCCAGACCGCAGAGGAGGTGCCGAGCCCGGCGGTGAAAGCGGCTGCAACCAGCGTGCCAAGTGCGCCGGCGACGACTCGCCGCGACAGCTTACGGTCCATGAATTCCTCCATCGTGAGATCGTCCTGCCCGCCGCGCCGGATCTATCGGTCCACTTTGCGGTCACGCCGGCCTCCTGACCGTATAGGAACGGCCTGCCACCGTCAAGGCTCCCCCTTGATGAGCCCGGGGGGAAGCGCGCAACGCGGGGCCGGCCTGCCGCGGTGGAGTCGCCGGTCCTCAGGAACTGCACGAGAGCGCCGAGCAGCCCGGGCGCTGCCGCGCCCACTCCGGCCGCCGGTCCGCGAGCGCATCGTGCGCGGGCTGTTCGTCGTAGGGCCGCTCCAGCACCGCCATCAGGCGCTCGATCACCGAGGCGTCACCCGCGTCGAGCGCGTCGATGGCAAGCTGGGCAAGGTAGTTGCGGGGCACGTATTTCGGGTTCACGCGGTTCATGTCCCGGATACGTTCGGCATCGGGGCGCCCCGCCGCGCGCACCCGCGCGGCGTAGCCGCGCAGCCACCCGGCGATGCGCGGCAGGTGTTCCGGGGACCAGGCGTCCCGCGAATAGAACGCGCGGGCAAGCGGCTCGACGAGGCGGCTCTCCTCGATGTCGCCGGCGTCCACCGGCACGGCGGCGAGCAGCCGGAAGAAGAGCGTCACGTCGGTCTCGACGCGCGCCATCCATTCGATGAGGCGAGCGAGCAGCGCGTCATCGCCGTCGCGATCGAGCGAGTCGAGCCCGAGCTTCGCCGCCATCATCCGGCCGGCTTCGCGCTCGTAGGTGTCGGAGAAGCGCGCGAGCGCCTGTTCGAGCGCCTCCTTGTCGTTCACCAGCGGGTAGATCGCGTTGGCGAGCCGCGCGAGATTCCACTGCGCGATCGCCGGCTGATTGCCATAGCAGTAGCGGCGGCCGTGCGCGTCCGTCGTGTTCGGTGTCCAGCGCGGATCGAAGCCCTCGAGAAAACCGTAGGGGCCGTAGTCGATCGTGAGCCCCAGGATCGACATGTTGTCCGTATTGAGCACCCCGTGCACGAAACCCACCCGCATCCATTCCACGGCCAGGATCGCGGTGCGCCGGCACACCTCCTCGAACCAGCGGGCGTAGGTGGCGGGGCCGGGGGAGCCGAGCTCCGGGTAGTGGTGGCGCAGCACGTAGTCGGCGAGGCGGGCGAGCGCGTCCGTCTCTCCGGCCGCCGCCAGGATCTCGAAATTGCCGAAGCGCACGAACGAGGGCGCGACGCGGCACACGACGGCCCCAGGCTCCTCGCGCGAATTGCCATCGTAGAACATGTCGCGCACCACGGCTTCGCCCGTGGCGGCGAGCGAGAGCGCGCGGGTGGTAGGCACGCCGAGGAAATGCATCGCCTCGCTGCACAGGAACTCGCGCACCGAGGAGCGCAGCACGGCGCGGCCGTCCGCGGTGCGCGAGTAAGGGGTAAGCCCGGCGCCCTTCAACTGCAGGTCGTAGCGCGCGCCGTCCGCTCCCGAGACCTCCCCCAGCGTGATGGCGCGCCCGTCGCCAAGCTGCCCCGCCCAGTTTCCGAACTGGTGGCCGCCGTAGCGCGCGGAATAGGGTTGCATGCCGGGGAGGACGCGGTTGCCGGCGAGCACCTCGGCCGCGATTCCCGTGGGCGAATCGGGGCGCGAGACGCCGAGCAGCTCCCCCGCGGCATCGGACCACGCGAGCAGCCGCGGGGCGCGCACGGGCGTGGGGGCAACCTTCGTGTAGCAGGCGTTTCGCACCGCGCGCGGGACGTTGCGAGTTTCCGGGTCGCCCGGCAGCTCCTCGACGAAGCTCGCGCCGAAGTGAAGGCTGGTGAGATCGACTGGCGCGGGCGCGCGCCGGGCGGTGGTCCGGATCATGCGGACAGTGTATCGGGAAGCCGCGTGCTGTGACAAAGCTCGGGCAACGTCACCCCGGCCTCCGCCCGGAAGCGCCGTTTCGCCCTCGCCCGGCTCGTGTGACATCGGCCGCGGGTGCGGCGCGGCAATCGCGGGGGAGAGTGACATGAGCGAGCGGCGACGGAAGTCCCGGGCCCTGGCACGGTTTTTCGCGGCGGCTGCCTGCTTCTCTTCCGGCGCGAGCCTCGCGCAGGCGCCGCCCTGGAAGCCGGAGAAGCCGATCGAGATCGTGGTCAATACGGCACCCGGCAACAGTCCCGACCGCACCGCGCGCTCGATCCAGCGGCTGCTGCGGGAACTCGGGCTCGCGGGCGCGGCCACCGTCTCGAATCGCGTCGGCGGCGGCGGCGCGGTGGCGTTCGGCTACGTCGGCCAGCGTCCTGCCGACGGGCATACCGTGGCGATCGGAGTGGAAGAAGGAGATCGAGGCGAACTTCTGGGACGGCGAATTCATCGGCTCGGCGTGAGCGAGAAAGCTCGTGGAGGCGGACTTCGCGCAGGTGAAGGCGGTGCTGGCGGACCTCGAGCTGGTGAAGCAGGGCAGGCAAGCCGCCGATGCACGCCGATGGAGTAAACCCATCGGCCTCGGGATCACTCGGACACTACATGAACTTCCCTTCCGCCCGGACTGCCTGCAACGCAGGCGGGGCGGAGCGAGCAAGACATCAACACTTGGACCTTTTCGGCGTTGATCGGCGTCCATCTGCGGCTAATGCACTTGGCGTCTTGGCGGTTCAAGCCGTTAACCGCGAGCCTTGAGCAGCGGCGCGGTCAGGCTCGACAGACTTACGCGCTGCCGTCCTTCGGCGTCGAAGTTCTCCGGCGCGAGCCACCGCCCGAATGCGGCACGCAGCGCGGGCCACTCCTTGTCGATCACCGAGTACCACGCGGTGTCGCGGTTGCGGCCCTTGTAAACCACCGCCTGCCGGAAGAGACCCTCGTGGGAGAAGCCGAGGCGCCGCGCGGCGGCGCGCGAGGCGGCGTTCAGCGAGTCGCACTTCCACTCGTAGCGGCGGTAGCCCAGCTCGAAGGCGCGCCGCATCATGAGGTACATCGCCTCGGTGGCGGCGGCGCTACGCTTGAGGAGCGGCGAGTAGTTGATGTTGCCGACCTCGATCACGCCGTTCCCGCGGTCGATACGCATGTAGGTTGCCACGCCCGCCGCTTTGCCGGTAGCGCGATCGACGATGGCGTGGAACAGGGGATCTTCGCCCACGGCCGCCTGCTCGGCCCACGCGCGGTAGGCGGTTTCCGAGGCGAAAGGCTCGAAAGCGAGGTAGGTGAAGATGCGTCCCTCGCGATCGAGCGAGTTCGCCGCGAAGAGGTCGGCCGCGTGTCGCGCGGGATCGAGCGGTTCGACCGAGCAGAAGCGCCCGCGCATCGGCTCCCGCGGCGGCGCCGGCGGCGGCTGCCAGCCGGGAACGGGCTCGCCGATCGGCTGGCCCAGCGAATTGACCTCGTGCGACATCCGCGTTGTCCTCGCTCGTTTCCCGGCTTTCGCCCCTTGAGCCCTCGTGCCCCGCGCTCCGCCCGTCACGGCACCAGCACCGCCGCTCCCCTGACGCGCCCCGCGCGCAGCCGTGCGAGCGCCTCGTTCGCCGCCGCGAGCGGGAAAGTCTCGACCGTCGTCTTCACGGGCACCCGCGGCGCCAGGGCGAGAAAGGCCTCGCCGTCCGCGCGCGTCAGGTTCGCGACCGATCGTATCACCCGTTCGCCCCACAGAAGATCGTAGGGAAACGCCGGAATGTCGCTCATGTGTATGCCGGCGCACACCACGACGCCGCCCTTCACCACGGCCCGCAGAGCCGTGACGACGAGCGCGCCCGCGGGCGCGAAGATGATCGCCGCGTCGAGTGGCCCGGGCGGGGCGAGCGTCGAGTCGCCGGCCCACGCCGCGCCGAGTTCGAGCGCGAAGCGCTGGCCCTCGGCGTCACCGGGCCGCGTGAACGCGAAGACGCTGTGCCCCTGATGGCGCGCGACCTGCGCGACGATGTGCGCCGCCGCGCCGAAGCCATAGATGCCGAGCCGCCGCGCTTCTCCCGCCATCACGAGCGAGCGGTAGCCGATCAGCCCGGCGCAAAGCAGCGGCGCCGCCTCGGCGTCGCTGTACTCGGCGGGGAGCGCAAAGCAGTAGCGCTCGTCGGCCACCATGAACTGGGCATAGCCGCCGTCCACGTCGCAGCCGGTGAAGCGCGGCGCATCGCACAGGTTCTCGCGCCCGGCCGTGCAGTATGCGCACGCGCCACAGGCGCCTCCCAGCCACGGCACGCCGATGCGTGTCCCGGCGGGATAGCGGCCAGCGCCGGGGCCGGCCTCGACCACGCTGCCCACGACCTCGTGCCCGGGAACCACGGGCAGCTTGCCGCGTGTCAACTCGCCGTCGGCGATGTGCAGATCGGTGCGGCATACCCCGCAGGCGCGCACCTTGACGAGGAGCTCGCCGGGGCCGGGACGCGGCACGGGCAGTTCCGCCGCGACGAGCGGCCGGCCCGGGAGAACGACCTGCATTGCCTTCATGGTGTCGCCAGGTGCTTTCTCGTCCAATTCAGTTCACGCAAAGAACGCCAAGGCCGCAAAGATGTCGTGGAAGAGGCTCCCGGTCGCATCTCCCTGCGTGCTTTGCGGTCCTCGCGTGAGAGCGTGCCGCCCTCATTGCGCCCGCGCATGGCGCTGGAGGAAGCGCACGATCACCGCCGTATCGAGCACCGGAATGGTCCGCAGGCTCTCCGCGCCGACGACCGTGTTCGTCCACGCCATGTGGCGCTTCATGCGCTCCACCACACCCGGCCATTCGCGCGCCGCGTGGCGCCGCGGGTCTGGCAGGTCGTGGCACTGGGCGCAGGCAACGCCGTAGCGTTGCCCGTCTTCCGAACGCAGCGACGGATGCGCCGGGTCGATCGCGGTCTGACCGTGCTTCTGCAGGTAGCCCGTGAGCGTGGCGACTTCCCGCTCGGTGGGCGCTTCCAGCCTGTCCATCATTTTCTGCATGAGTTCGCCCATGTTGCCATGACCTCGCATGCGCCACACCATGCGCTCGACGCTCGTTCTCCAGCGTGCCGCGGTGTGCATCCGCGGGCTCGGGAGGTAATGGCAGTGCACGCAGTAGCGGGCGGCGAGCCGCGCACCCTCGGAGCGCGGCTCCGGCAGCTCGTGCGGCTCGATCGCCGGTGGCAGGATGCGCTCGAGCATCCGGCCGTGCGGGCTCTGCGACCAGAGATACTTCGCGCGCTCGGGCGAGGGCGCTTCCCGCGCACCGGGCTCGGTCGCGAAAGCGGCCCCGCCCAACAGGAGCGCCGGCAGACACGGCACCAGCAGGTAGCGCCGTGCCGGGGCACGCCCGCCCGGGTTACGCCCGGAGCGCGAGATCGGCGGCGAAGGCACGGAGCACGTCCGGAAGCGAGATAGGCCCGATCATGGCGGCAGGCGGGTCAGACCTGCAGGCTCGCCGAGCGGTCGCCGCGCGCAAATCCGGCGAGCGGTGCGTCGACGCCCCTGCCGAGCGCGATCACCTTCACGAGTTCGCCCATCTCCGCCGGTGAGAGCAATTTCTGCGCCTGCGCGGCCTGCGGCGCATAGCGGGCCGTGTCGGCGGGAGGTGTCTCGGCGAGGAGATCCGTGATGCCGCAATTCACCAGGAAGCGCGCCTGGTCGGTATAGCCGAGGAGCCCGAGGCCCGCATCCCGCGCCGCCAGCGCAATCGCGGAGAAATCGAGGTGGCTCGTGATGTCCTGCAGCCCCGGCAGGAAATAGGGATCGTCGTGCGCGCGGTGGCGGTAGTGACACATCAACGTGCCGCGCGCGCGCTGCGGATGGTAGTACTCGTGGCGCGGAAAGCCGTAATCGACGAAGAGCGCCACGCCCCGGGCGAGCGCCGTGCCGAGGCTGCGGACGAAGCCGCGCGCCGCGAGCTGGATCTCGGTGCGGTAATCGTCGGCCGGCAGCGGCAGCTCCTCCGCGGCGCGGCGCACGTTCTCCGCGGCGGGTGCCTCGATCTCGCCGAACCGGTTTCCCGCGCCGTCGACGCGGACCCATGCCTGGAGCGTTTCGCCGCCACGGCGGGCGATGCGCTCCACGGGTATCGCGTCGAGCACCTCGTTGCCGACGACCACGCCCTCGAACGCCGGCGGCAGCCCGTTCAACCATGCGACGCGCGGCAGAAGCCGCGGCGCGCGCGCGGCGAGCGTGTCCCGGCTGCGGGCGCGCAGGTCGGCGCTCAGTTCGAGGATGAGGTAGCACCGCGGCGGGAGCCCCAGCCGTTCGAGTTCCAGCAGGAGATCCGCCGCGAGCGCGCCGCTGCCGGCGCCGATCTCCAACACCTGCCCGAGACCGCCGGCGATGAGCGGCGCGATCTGCCGCGCGAGCGCGCGGCCGAAGAGCGGAGAGATCTCCGGTGCGGTCACGAAGTCGCCGTCGGAGCCGAGCTTGCGCGAGCCCGCCATGTAGTAGCCGAGGCCGGGCGCGTAGAGCGCGAGTTCCATGTAGCGCGCGAAGGAGATGCGCCCCCCACCCGCCGCGATTTCCCCGGCGATGAGGCGCGAGAGCGACTCGCTCGCGGCAAGCGCTTCGGGGGGCGGTGCGGGGAAGTGCGGGTGTGGATCGCGCATGGGAGCGGGCGGGGTCGCCGCGGGAAGGGGCTACAATCGGCTATTCGCGGTGCGCGGACGCCTGCTCGCGGAGGCACGGGGCATCGGGCGCGCCCCGCGGACGATCAATCCGGGAAGCGCTCATATCTGCATGAATCATACGCGCCCAGCTTCGGTGGAGGGAACGGTCGTGCTCGTCACGGGCGGGGCGCGGCGCGTCGGCGCGGCGATCTGCCGGCGGCTGCACGCGGCCGGCGCCCGGCTGCTGGTGCACTACCGTTCCGCGGCGGCGCACGCCGCACGGCTCAAGGACGAGCTTGAGGCGCGGCGGCCGGGCTCGGTCGTCCTCGCCGAGGCGGATCTGCTGCGGCCGGCGTCGGCGGAGGCGCTTGTTGCCGCCGCGCTCGCCGCGTACGGACGGCTCGACGCGCTCGTCAACAACGCATCGAGCTTCTATGCGACCCCGCTGGGGATGATCACCGGAGCGCAGTGGGACGATCTCATCGGCACCAATCTCAGGGCGCCGCTCTTTCTCGCGCAAGCGGCGGCGCCCGAGCTGCGCAAGGCGACGGGCGCGATCGTCAACCTGATCGACATCCACGTCGAGCGCCCGATGCGCGATCACCCGGTTTATACCGCCGCGAAGGGCGGTCTCGCGGCGCTCACGCGCTCGCTCGCTCGCGATCTCGCGCCGCAGATCCGCGTGAACGGGGTCGCGCCCGGCACGATACTGTGGCCCGAGGACGGCGCCTGGAGCGACGAGGCCGCGCGCCGGCGCATCATCGAGCACACCGCGCTCGGCCGCATCGGAGAGCCGGCGGACATCGCCGGCACGGTGGAATTTCTCCTCGCGCATGCCCCCTACATCACCGGCCAGATCATAGCGGTGGACGGCGGCCGGAGCATAATGCTGTGAGAGCCGCGGGCGGCGAGCGGCGAGCGGGCCGCGCGCCTGAACCTTGAGCGGCGGCCCCGGTCGAATCGAGGTTTCCCTCTCCCTTGTCCGAGTGCAAAGAGAACCGTGCATGGATACCGTCGCGCGCATTCCCGTCTCGAGTCTGAGAGAACGCAAGCGCTCCTACGAGGAGAACAAGCTCGCGAAGCGGTTGCGGCGGCTCGCCGGGCAGGCGATCGCCGATTTCGGCATGATCGAGGGCGGCGATCGCGTGATGGTCTGCGTGTCGGGTGGCAAGGACAGCTACGCGCTGCTCGACATCCTGCTCCACCTGCGCCAGCACGCGCCGATCGCGTTCGATGTCGTGGTGGTCAACCTCGACCAGAAGCACCCGGGATACCCGGCGCACGTGCTCCCGGAATACCTCGCGCGGCTGGGCGTTCCCTGGCGAATCGAGCAGCAGGACACCTACGGCGTCGTGAAGCGCGTCATCCCCGAGGGCAGGACGATGTGCTCGCTCTGCTCGCGGCTGCGGCGTGGCGTGCTCTACCGCGTGGCCGGCGAGATCGGCGCGACGAAAATCGCGCTCGGCCATCACCGCGACGACATACTCGAGACGTTCCTGCTGAACCTCTTCTACACCGGGCAGCTGAAGGCGATGCCGCCGAAGCTGCGCTCCGACGACGGCCATCACGTCGTGATCCGCCCTCTCGCCTACTGCGAGGAGCGCGACCTCGCCGAGTACGCCCGGGTGCGCGCGTTTCCGGTCATCCCGTGCAACCTCTGCGGCTCGCAGGAAAACATGAAGCGCGCCGGCATGAAGGCGATGCTCCGGGACTGGGAGAAGCGCTACCCCGGCCGCGTCGAGACCATGCTGAACAGCCTGAAGCACGTGCGAGCGTCTCACCTCCTCGATCGCGCGGCGTTCGATTTCAACGCCCTGCCACCATCGAGGCTGGCCGGCGCGCAACCGGCGCCGTCCGCGGCGCCCGGGCTACCGGACGTGCCGGGCCCGGCGTTCGCGGAAGACCGATGACCCGGCGTGCTCGCGTGGCTCACTGTCTCGCCGGCGTGCTCCTCGTCGCGGCCGTGCTGGCCGCGGCCGGCTACCTGCGCTCGACGGCGAACTGGCGGATGGCGAACCGGGAGTCCGTGGGCCTCGCTCCTCACCCGGCGGCGACGCCCGAACCCGTCGTGCAGGTTTACGCGGCCCGCGCCATCGGCTGGCGCGGTCTTTTCGGCGTGCACACCTGGATCGCGGTGAAGCCCGCGGCAGCGCGCGCCTACACCGTGTACGAGGTGATCGGCTGGCGGTTGCGTTCGAGCGGCTCGGCGCTCGTCATCCGCGATCGCGCGCCGGACGCGCGGTGGTTCGGGGCGTATCCCGAGTTGGTCGCCGAGCGGCGCGGGCAGGGCGCGGGCGCGTTGATCGACCGCATCGACCGCCTCGCCCGGGCGTATCCGTGGGCCGGCGAGTACAGCGTGTGGCCGGGCCCCAACTCGAACACCTTCACCGCCTGGGTCCTGCGCGGGGCTCCGGAACTCCGGGCGGACCTGCCGCCCACTGCGATCGGCAAGGATTACAACGGGGAGCGCCTGCTCGCCGCGGCGCCCAGCGGCTCGGGCCTCCAGTTCTCGGTGTTCGGACTGCTCGGGGTGACCGCGAGCGGCGTCGAGGGACTGGAGATGAACCTCCTCGGGCTGAGTTTCGGCGTCAATCCATTCGATCCCGCGTTGAAGCTGCCCATCATCGGGCGGCTCGGCCCCGCGCGCACCCTGGGCGGGCGCTGAAGATCTCGCCCGGCCCCCGATGACGCGCTCGATCGCGGCGACGGCCCGAGCGCGGCGTTGACACCCCCGTCATCCTGTCTATACTCGTCCGCGCTCCTCTCCGATGCCGGCGCGCGGTCGCAAGCGGCGGCGCTGCGCGGAGCGTCGAAGCCAATCCGTGGAAGGTGAAACCGTGACCAACGAAGTGAAAACGCATGTCTACGATGTACTTGCCCGGGAATTCATCCAGGAAGGCGTCGGCACCTGCTTCGCGCTGCTCGGCGATGCGAACATGAACTGGGCGGCGCGACTGGCGCAGCAGGGATGCCGCATGGTCTACGTCCGGCACGAGCACTGCGCCGTCGCCGCCGCCATGGCCTGGGCGCGCAAGACCTCGGAGGTGGGCGTCGCGACGGTCACCTGCGGGCCGGGCGTGACGCAGCTCATCACCGCGCTCCCGGCGGCCGTGCGCGCGCACCTGCCGCTGGTGGTGTTCGGTGGCGAGGCGCCGCTCAGGATGGGGTGGTACAACCAGGGGATCGATCAGGCGCCGCTCATCAAGGCGACGGGAGCGGACTACCACCCGCTGCATCTGCCGGAGCGCATGCCGGTCGCGATACGCGATGCGTTCTTGCAGGCACGCCGCGAACGCCGTCCGGTGGTGCTCGGCATTCCGTTCGATCTGCAGGAACGGCCCTGGACCGGGCCGCAGACCTTTCCGACGCCCTCGCGGGACCTGCTGCCGCGCCTCTCGCCGATGCCGCCGCATCCGGACGACGTGGCGAAGGCGGCGCAACTCGTCGCGGGCGCCGAGCGTGTCGTCGTCATGGCCGGGCTGGGCGCGGTGGAAGCGAAGGCAGGCCCCGCGTGCCGGGCGCTCGCCGCGAAGGCCGGCGGCATCCTCACCACGACGCTGCCCGCGAGGGGGCTCTTCCACGACGATCTCTACTGCGTCGGCATCACGGGCAGCTTTTCGACCGAGGTCGGGCTGGACCTCATCGGCCAGGCCGATCTCGTGATCGTCGTCGGCGGCTCGCTCGCCTACCACGCCGGCGGCGGCGGCCAGCTCTGGCGCAAGGCGAAGATGCTGCACGTCGATATCGATCCCCGCGCGACGCGCCAGGGCCAGGAAGTGGCGAAGCACCACCTGCGCGGCGATGCGCGGCTGTCGGTGGAAGCGCTCACCGCCGCGTTGCCCGCTCGTGCGACGACGTGGCGCACCGAGGCGATGGCGGCGCGCATCCGCGATACGAAGCCCGACAGCCACCAGTTCGAGATTGCGCCGGGATTCCTCGACCCGCGCGAAGTGGTCGAGGGCCTCGAGCAAGCGCTGCCCGCGGACTGGGAGCTGGTGAATTCCTCGGGCCACTGCTCGTGGTTCTTCGCGCAGATGCCCTCCCGCCCGAACGAGCGGTTTCTCACGATCCGCGAGTTCGGCGCGATCGGCAACGGCATCTCCTTCGCGATGGGTGTTGCTGCGGCGCGCCCGGACCGGCCGGTGGTGCTCTTCGACGGCGACGGCAGCCTCATCATGCATGTGCAGGAGCTCGAGACGATCAGGCGCCACGGACTGAAGATCCTCATTATCGTGATGAACGACGGCGCGTACGGCTCCGAGGTGCACAAGTTCCGCGCCGAGGGGCTGCCCGAGGACGGGTCGGTGTTCGGCTACTGCGATTTCGCGGCCATCGCGCGCGGCTTCGGGCTCGAAGGAAAGAGGGTCGAGCGCCTCGACGATCTGCCGAAACTGGTGGAGGAGTTCAGCAGGAAGGGCGGCGCCGCCGTCTGGGATTTTCACGTCTCGGACAGGGTTCTGTCGCCGACGATGCGCCGCTCGCATCCGGCGAAACACGCGAAGGGGTAGCGACCAGGAACGGTACGGACCGCGTTGCCGCTGGAGCAGCTGGAGCAGCCGGAGCGGGGCGACCGAAGAAGGGCTCACGTCGCCGCGCGGTCGAGCCGGCGGTACTGGATCGCCTCCGCGACGTGCTGAGCCGACACGGTGCGCTCGCCCGCAAGGTCGGCGATGGTGCGTGCGACTTTCAGGACGCGGTGGTAGCCGCGCGCCGATAGCGCGAGGCGGGTTGTCGCCTGCTTGAGGAGCGCCGCGCCAGGGTCGTCCGGCAGGCAGTACGCCTCGATCTCCCGCGGCGCAAGGCGTGCGTTCTCCGCGCCCTGCCGCGCCATCATGCGCTCCCGTGCCCGCACGACCCGCGCCCGTATCGCGCGCGAACCTTCCCCGCCGCACGTACGCGCGAGGTCCTCCGGGGGCACGGCGGGCACTTCGATCTGGATGTCGATGCGGTCGAGGAGCGGCCCGGAGATTCTCCTTCTGTAGCGCGCGACCTGATCCGGCGTGCACTCGCAGCGACCCGAGTAGTGCCCGAGGTAGCCGCAGGGACACGGATTCATCGCCGCGACGAGCTGGAACTTCGCGGGAAATTCCGCCTGCCGCGCGGCGCGCGAGACGGTGATGCGGCCGGACTCCAGTGGTTCGCGCAGCACTTCCAGCACGCGGCGGTCGAACTCGGGCAGCTCATCCAGGAAGAGCACCCCGTGCATGGCCATGGAGATCTCGCCCGGGCGCGGGTGGCTGCCCCCGCCCACCAGCGCGACGGCCGAGGCAGTGTGGTGCGGGGAGCGGAACGGCCGCCGCTTCCAGTTCGCGGGATCGAACCCGCCGGTTCCCAGCGACTGAATCACCGCCGCGGCGAGCGCTTCCTCGTCGGTCATCGGCGGCACGATACCGGGCAGGCGCGAGGCGAGCATCGTCTTGCCGGTGCCGGGCGGACCGACCAGGAGAGCGCTCAGCCCTCCCGCCGCCGCGATCTCCAGCGCGCGTTTCGCGTGCGCCTGCCCCTTTACCTCCTGCATGTCGGGATGCTCGCGGGCGCGCTCGAGTCGCGGGTGGAGGTAGCGCTCGAGCATCGCCTGCCCGGCAAGGTGCGCGCAGACATCGAGGAGCGACGCGGCCGGGTAGATCAACGCAGACTCCACCAGCGCGGCCTCGCGCGCGTTGGCTGCCGGCAGCACGAAGCGCCGGCCGCGCGCGGCCGCGGAGAGCGCCATCGCGAGCGCGCCGCGGATCGGCCGGAGCTCCCCGGTCAGGGCCAGTTCGCCCGCGAACTCGTGCTCGGCGAGCGGCTCCGCCGGAACCTGCCCGGTGGCGGCGAGTATGCCGAGCGCGATCGGGAGATCGAAGCGCCCGGACTCCTTGGGCAGGTCGGCGGGCGCGAGATTGACCGTGATGCGTCGGGCCGGGAACTCGAAGCGCGCCGTCTGGAGCGCCGCGCGCACGCGATCCTTCGCCTCCTTCACCTCCGCTTCGGGCAGCCCGACGATGGTGAAGCTCGGCAACCCGTTCGCGAGATGCGCCTCGACGGTGACGGGCGGCGCGTCCATCCCGGCGAGCGCGCGGCTGTGCACGACGGCAAGCGACATCGACCCGTCCTCCGGTTCGCGGCTGACGGGTACATAACGGTTCGCGCGAGGCTGCGGACTACGACTAGCACTTAGGACCTAGGAATCGGCCGGACCTTTCTCCGACGAACTGCTGTCTTTCGTCTCCTGCCCGCGTTCGATCGCGGCAAGCCTTGCTTCCAGCTCCTCCAGCTTCGCTCGCGCGCGCGCGAGCACTTCGCGCTGCACGTCGAACTCCTCGCGCGTCACGAGATCGAGCCGGCTGAACGCGGCCGCGAGCAGCGCCCGCAGGTTTTTCTCGAGGTCCGCGGCCGGACTCCGGGAAATCGCCTCCCGGATGCGCTCGCTCAATTCCTTGACCAGCGGTGGCTCCATGACAGGGGGCTCTTCGGATGGAAAACGTTGCCGATCCGTTGCGTGACTACGCTGGCCATTTTGCACCGTGTTGGTGCGTCGCGGGAATCCGGTGCATCGCCGGAGGGCAGCACTTCGCTCATGCACAGGCAACGCACACTATAACATTTTGATTTAACGTAGTTAATGTTCTGGCACGGTCCGTGCTGTGCGTTCCCGTGCGATATCGCATGTCGCACCAACCCCGAGTAAGAAAGGGCATTTCATGCTGAAGACAACCCTGCAGGCAGGCACGATCGCCGCAGCCCTCGGAGCGGGGGTCGCCCAGGCGCAGCAGCCGGCAGCACCAGCATCACCGCACACGTTTACCGGGAACGTCGGATTATTCAGCCAGTACATCTTCCGCGGCCTGACGCAGACCAACCGCGAGCCCGCCATCCAGGGCGGCTTCGACTACTCGCACGCGAGCGGGATCTACGCCGGCACCTGGGCGTCGAACGTGAGCTGGCTGCGCGACAGCGGCGCCTACAGCGGCGGGGGCGGCGGCGAGTTCGATTTCTACGGCGGATTCAAGGGCGCGTTCGGCAAGTCCGACTTTACCTTCGACATCGGCACGCTCTACTACTGGTACCCGGGCGACGCCAACACGGTCGCCAACCCGCTCAACCCGAAGGCCGACACGTGGGAAATCTACGGCGCGCTCGGCTGGAAGTGGTTCACCGTCAAGTATTCGCACGTGGTGAGCAACAAGGCGTTCGGCGTGCTCGACGCGGGCGGCACCTACTACGTCGATTTCGGCGTCGCGGTGCCGCTCGGCAACTCGGGCGTGACGCTCGACGCGCACTACGGCATCCAGAAGTTCAAGGGCGAGGACGCGCGCAACATCGCCGCCGGTCCCGGCGGCCTGCCGTATAGCAACGACGACGCTTTCTCGTACGAGGACTGGAGGATCGGCATCTCCTTGGCGTTGCCGAAGGATTTCACCATCGGCGCGTACTACACCGACACGAGCAGCGCGACGGCCTTCGGCTACGGCAGCGTGGCGGAGGGCGGCGTTTACCCGCGCAATATCGCCAAGGGCACGGGAACCATCTACATCAGGAAAACCTTCTAGCGGCAGCCCCGGGCCATCAGCCCGCCGCGTGGCCGCACCCTCTCCTTTCAGGGAGGACCAATGAAACTCGTAACGGCAATCATCAAGCCCTTCAAGCTCGACGAAGTACGCGAGGCGCTCTCCGCGATAGGGGTGACCGGCCTCACGGTGACCGAAGTAAAGGGCTTCGGACGGCAGAAGGGGCATACCGAGCTCTACCGCGGGGCCGAGTATGTGGTGGACTTCCTGCCCAAGGTCAGGATCGATGCCGCGATCCGGAGCGATCTGCTGGAGCAGGCGCTCGAGGCGATCGAGAAGTCGGCCAGTACCGGCAAGATCGGCGACGGCAAGATCTTCGTCTTCGATCTCGAACAGGTGATCCGTATCCGCACCGGCGAGACCGGCGCCGGGGCCCTGTAACTATTCGAGCGAACGCCAGGGGAGCCGAAATGAAACGCCTGTTGGCGATACTCGCCCTGTTCGGCACCGTGAGCGTCGCGGCAACGCAGGCGATGGGCCAGGACAAGCCGCCGTCGGAGAAGCCCCCCCCGCAGGCGCCCGCCGTCGCGACCCCGAGCGCCGCCGCACCGTCGGCCGCGACCGCGGCGACCGCCGCATCCACACCGGCGCCCGCGCCGAACAAGGGTGACGTGGCGTGGATGCTGACCTGCACGGCGCTCGTCCTCATGATGAGCGTGCCCGCGCTGGCGCTCTTCTACGGCGGCATGGTCCGGGCGAAGAACATGCTCTCGGTGCTGATGCAGGTGCTCGTCACTTTCTCGCTCGCCACGGTGCTGTGGTGCATCTACGGCTACAGCCTGGCATTTACCGAAGGCAACGCCTTCATCGGCGGCTTCGACCGGTTGTTCCTCTCCGGCGTCTTCGACGCGGCGAAGGGCGAATTCGCGATGGGCGCGACCTTCAGCAAGGCGACGCCCATACCGGAGATCGTGTTCGTGGCGTTCCAGGCGACGTTCGCGGCGATCACCTGCTGCCTCGTGTTGGGCGCGTTTGCCGAGCGCATCAAGTTCTCCGCGGTGCTGATCTTCGTCGTGCTGTGGCTCACCTTCGCCTATGCGCCGATCGCGCACATGGTGTGGTTCTGGATGGGCCCCGACGCTTATACCGATCCGAAGCTCGTGGGCGAGTTGAACTCCAGGGCCGGTCTCATCTGGCAGTGGGGCGCGCTCGACTTCGCCGGCGGCACGGTCGTGCACATCAACGCCGGGGTCGCGGGTCTTGTCGGCGCCTACCTCGTCGGCAAGCGCATCGGCTACGGGCGCGAAGCGATGACGCCGCACAACCTGCCGATGACCATGATCGGTGCGTCGCTCCTGTGGGTGGGCTGGTTCGGCTTTAACGCCGGCTCGGCGCTCGAAGCGGGCAACGCCGCGGCCCTCGCTTTCCTCAACACGTTCCTCGCGACCGCCTGCGCGGTGCTCGCCTGGACGCTCGGGGAGTGGCTTGTCAAGGGGAAGCCCTCGATGCTGGGCGCCGCCTCGGGCGTGGTCGCGGGGCTCGTGGCGATCACACCGGCCGCCGGCAACGTCGGCATCCCGGGCGCTTTCGTGATCGGGACCGCGGCGGGTTTCGTCTGCCTGTGGGCGGTGAACGGCCTGAAGAAAATGCTCGGCGTGGACGATTCCCTCGACGTCTTCGGCGTGCACGCGGTCGGCGGGATGCTGGGTGCGCTCCTTACGGGCATCTTCAACAACCAGTCGCTCGGCGGTCCGGGGCTCGTCACGGACTGGGTCACGGGCAAGGTCGGCTCCAACCCGGTCTGGGACCAGTTCCTGATCCAGGCGCAGGCCGCCGGTCTCACGATCATCTGGACGGCGGTCGTCGCGCTCGTCGCGTTCAAGGTCGCGGATCTCATCGTGGGGCTGCGTCCCAACGAGGAAGTGGAACGCGAAGGCCTGGACATCAACGAACACGGCGAGGTGGCCTACCACGTGTAGCGTTCAGCGCGCGGATTCAAGGGCGCCCGCGGGCGCCCTTTTTCTCGTGCGCGCCAGTGCGCGCCTGCGGGAAGGTAGAAGCGCATGTTCGTTGGCGTGGGGGTGGCGCAGGTGCCCGGGCCTCGTGCCCGCTCCCGTCCACGTCGCGGGCGCAAGGGCCGCCGGGCCGGGCGTAGAATTCCAGGCTCGGGGGGCACGGCGCGCGGGGAGAATGCATGGTTGCGTTGCGGGCCGGAATGAAATGCACGGTGGAGCGGGAAGTCGCGCAAGCGCCCTCGGCCACGCGGGGCGGCGACACGGGATTCTCCACACCGTCGATGACGCGGAAGTCGAAAAGGAAACGCGGCGGCTAGACGGCCGCCCGCGGAAGGGGGCCCCGGTATGAACGCTCGACCCGATCCGTATACCCGTACCGAGATCCGCGACGGCATGCGGATTACCTGGCACCAGGCGATTACGGTGGACGACGGGCTCGTGTTGCGCGCGGACGTCTATCGCCCGATCGACGATGCCGTCCGTGCGCCGGTCATCCTCACTTACGGGATCTATGCCAAGGGCCTCGCCTACCAGGACGGCTATTCGCTCCAGTGGGAGAAGATGGTCGCCGACTACCCCGAGATCCTGCAGGGCTCGACCAACCAGTACCAGAACCGGGAAACCACCGACCCCGAGCGCTGGGTTCCGCACGGGTATGCCATCGTGCGCGTGGACTCGCGCGGCGCGGGCTGGTCGCCGGGATTCATGGATCCCGCGAGCCCCCAGGAGATCGAGGATCTCTATCAGTGCATCGAGTGGGCCGGCACGCAACCGTGGAGCAACGGGAAAGGCGGGATGCTGGGCATCTCGTACTACGCCGGGAACCAGTGGCGCGTGGCGGGAATGCACCCGCCGCATCTGGCCGCGATCATTCCGTGGGAGGGGCAGAACGACCGCTACCGCGACTCCGGCTACCACGGCGGGATCCTCTGGCAGTTCCAGGAGCGCTGGGCGAAGCACCAGGTCGCGAACATCCAGTACCGGCGCGGCGAGCGCGCGAAGAAGAATCCCAACACCGGCGAATCGGTGGCGGGCCCGGTCACGCTCTCCGAGGAGGAACTCGCGAAGCACCGGGTGGACGCCTTCGAGGAGAGCGGCACCCGCTTTTCGACGAGTGGCACCGCGCGCGAACGGCCGATCTCTCGCTCGTGAAGACGCCGCTCCTTACCTGCGCCAACTGGGGTGGGCAGGGGATACACCCGCGCGGCAATTTCAACGGCTACATCGAAACCCCCGCCGACACGCCGAAATGGCTGGAGGCGCGCGGCGACTCCCACTGGTCGCTCTTTTCCAGCAAGTACGGCCTCGATCTGCAGAAGCGCTTCTTCGATTACCACCTCAAGGGCGTACGGAACGGCTGGGACCGGCAGCCGCGGGTGCTACTTAACGTGCGTCATCCCGGCGAGCGTTTCGTGTTGCGGCACGAGAACGAATGGCCGATCGCCCGCACGCAGTGGACGAAGTTCTGCCTCGATCCGGCGAGAAGCAAACCGTGGCGCCCCTTTCATCCGCACGACCGCGTGGAGCCCCTCACACCGGGCGAGATCTGCGAGTGCGATATCGAGTTCGTCACGAGTTCGATACCTGCTGCTGCCCGTCGTCCCGAAAGTGTGAGCGCACACTGACGTAGAAGTCATTGTAGAACAAGGATTGATGATCATGGCCCTCAAGTATCCGCTGGTGCACGTGGATGATGTCCCGCCCGAGAACATGAAGGCGGGCGAAGGTTGGGCGATCTCGGAATTCCGCCTGCCGATCTCCGGCGGGGACGGCAGCAGCACGACGATGTTCCACTCGATTTTCCGGCCGGGATCGACGCACGCGAAGCACTTGCACAGCCGCTGCGACGAGATCGCGGTGTACCTCAAGGGTCACGGCGTGGTCGGGCAGGGCGTCGAGCGCACCCAAGTGCGGGCAGGTCACTGCCGCCGGATGCCGCGCGGGTCCGAACATTTTTTCTTCAACGAGACGAAGGACGAAGAGGCCATGTGCATCGGCTTCTACATGGGGGCGAAGGACGTTGCCGGCACGGGCTACGAGTTTCGCGGGCAGGTGACCGAAGCCGACATCCGCATGCCGCGCGGGAAGGGTTTCCGGGAGGGGACGCTCGTGCACATCGACGCTGTCGAGCCCGCCCGCATGAGCGTGAAGGACGGCTGGCGGATCTCGGATTTCCGCACCCCGATCGGCAGTCACAACGGCAGCCCCAACACGCTCTTCTGGGCGAAGTTCCTGCCCGGCGCGGTGCACGAGAAGCACCGGCACGACAGCGCGGAGGAGATCTACTACGTCGCCGGCGGACGCGGGATCGCGGGGGCCGGGCCCGACCGCGTCGAAGTGCGCGCCGGGCACGTGCACTTCATCCCGAAGGGCGTGGAGCACTTCCTCGCCAACGTGAGCAAGACCGAGCCGCTGGAAGTGATCGGCGTCTACACCGGCGCGGGCAGCGTCGCGGAGAGCGGCTACGCGTACATGGGCACGGTTACCGAGGCGGACCTCCGGTGATGAAGTGATGCAGTGACGGGGCGGCGAGGCGGCGCTTCAATCCTTCCCCTCCACCCGGGGTGGTCGCACAGCGACCGGGGTGGGACTGCATGTCTTGCGCTCGCCGTGTCCTGTCGGAACGACCGGCGCCTGATCCGGTTCTCCGGGCGCAGCTGCGAGTTGGATTTGGCCGTCGCGTTGTCTGGAAGCAGTACCAGTACCCGAGAACCGGATCAGTCACCGGCCGCTCCGCCACCCGGCCGCAGGTGGTAGAGCCGTGCGGCTTGCTCTTGTAATGGGCCCACTGGACCGCCCCCGCCACCCACCCTGTTCTGCTGGAGCAAGTCGGCGGAGGAAACCGGGAGGAAACTGAGCCTGGCTCGGAAAGCGAACCTGCCGCCGGGTACCAACTCTTGGCCGACGTGAAAGCCAAGCGTGGAATGAACGAGGCAGCAGATGTACATCTCACCTCCATCTTCTACCCAGTTCGCAGCTTCAGGCGCGGTACGCTTCCCAAGAGCATGGCTGAGAACCCAGCGGTGATGGCCGAGATTGCGCGCCTCGCTGAGCTTCTTCCGATCGGACCTGATTCAAGGATCGAGGATGTCACGGCCTCAGTCGGCATCGACGGAGAGAAGAAGTACTGGAAGGCTAGGCACAAGATCGCGAACTTCCTCAAGCACGCGGACAAAGACTCGGACGCGCTTCTCGCAGAACAGGACGTGGACAACGCCAACCTGCTAATACAGGCAATTGGCGCATACTTGGATCTGCTGCATCGTCAGCTTCTGCCGGAGGGTCTCGTGCTTTGGCTCTTCGTTTGCGCGCGAGACAACGACGGCTCGGCCGTCCCCGAGCGCTTCCAACCTACCTTCGCGTTGCTCTCGAAACTCGGCGCAGAGGAGAGGCATGAGTTCTGCAGTGCCATGATCAAGAAGCTGTCAGAGCGCGCGAGTGCTGCCTAACCTCGTGCTCCAGCGGACGCACAACAGCGGCGCTGCGCTTGCGGTTGTGCGCCGCTGAGCACGGCCGTTATGCCGCTCAAGGAACGGGCGTAGAATAGTCGTGCCATGGGGGACGCAGCGCGACATCTCTTGCAATCGTTCGACGCGCTCTCCGAGACCGACCGGCGAGAGGTCTTGGAAGAGTTGCTGCGTCGTGCGGCGGAGCTGCCTTACGCATTTCCCTCAGATGACGAACTCGTCCGGGCAGCCGATCAGGTATTCCGGGATCTTGATCGTCGTGAGGCGAGAGGGTGAGCACGCCGCTACGCGGCGAGGTTTACATGGTTGATCTCGGGCTGGCGGCAAAGGTCCGGCCATGCTTGGTCATGAGCGTCCCCGTAACTCCCCCGGATCGATCGCTGATCACCGTCATCCCTCACACCACCGCACTTCGACAGTCCCGCTTCGAAGTCGCCGTTCCTGTCAGGTTCCTGAAGCCCGGAGCATTCGACGCTCAAGGAATCGTGACCGTTCCAACGGTTCGGCTCATGAATCGCCTCGGAGTATTGACTCCAGAACAGATGCGGTCCGTCGAGAGAGCGGTATGCGTGTGGCTCGGCATCAATACCGCGGCATGACCGCCGCATCCAAACCGACGCGCATGCCTTTCGTGCGCGCGATTGATGCGGGACGTTGGATTCCTTGCGCGAGGTGGCACGGGTATGATAAATGGTCATACCTTGGAGGTGCGCCATGAGCAGCGTCAAGGTCGCGATCACCATCGACAGCGGGACCCTCGCGCGCGTCGACGGATTGGTTGCGAAGAAGGTCTATCCCAACCGTAGCCGGGCCATCCAGTCGGCGGTGGCCGAAAAGCTCGCCCGAATGGAGCGTGGCCGCCTGGCGTCGGAATGCGCAAAGCTCGATCGCAAATTCGAGAAGGCGCTCGCCGAAGAGGGCCTGGGACAGGAGCTCAATACTTGGCCCGCATACTGAGGGGCGAAGTCCGTTGGGCGGACCTCAGCCCGGCCCGCGGCCACGAACAGGCGGGCCTGCGCCCGGTGCTGGTTCTCAGCCACGACGTATTCAACGAACGCTCGGGCACCGTGATTGCCATGGCATTGACCAGCCAGCCGCAGCGCGCCGGTTTTCCTCTCACACTTGAGCCGCAAGCGGTAAAGCTGCCGGTGCGTTCCTGGGTCAAGATCAGCCAGATCCGGACACTTTCCGTGGAACGCATCGGTGCGAAGCTCGGTCGCGCCTCGCCCGAGGAGGTTTCACAAGTCGTCGAGGGTCTTGATGAGATCATCGGAATCTAACCGCTGTGATGCAGCCGGCAGAAATGCCGGCGACTGATCGCGGACGTTGCGGCTTAACGGTCAGCCCGATGGGAATGGCACAATTGCCAGATGGACTTCGAGATCCTCGGCGAGATCACGGTTCTGGAGACGATCGCCTCAGCGCGGGGGATTCGCGATCTCAGGCGGTTGCATCGGAGCTACGGGAGGGGCCGCTGGCGTAAGATGAAGGGATCTGCCCGGATTCGGTTACGGAACGGAGATGTTCGCCTTGCCGAGCTTCACTGGTATGAGGCACACGGGATTGGAAAGCGTGAAGTCAAGCGAAAGAGATACCTGGACGAATGACGATGAAGCAGCGCAAGTCTCGTGGAACGCTGTTCGCGGTATGCATCGACAACCGCGGTTACCCTGCATCACTTGAGCTGCACAAGATTTACCGCGTCGTTGCGGATGACGCAGCTGCAGCCGATGGCGACATTCGTGTGGTCGACGAGAGCGGGGAAGACTATCTGTACTCTGCTGACCGATTTGTTGAAATTGAGCCGCCCCAAACGGTCAAGCGGTCCTTACTTCATCCGGCAAAAGCCGCATAACCGCCGCATCGATACCGACCGCTTCGCGGCGGATCATGCGAGACGTGTGTGCCGTGCATGGCACGTAACTATGTAGGTGAGAGTCCGGCAACCAGGTATTCGCAGAGCCGAAGGCTAGCCTGCGTTATTCATGAAAGTCGCAAGCTAAAGTCGCGTCTGCATGCGGTCTGCGCGATTTTCTGGCGCACGGGCGCTTCGAATGTTGATTTATCGAGGTGACTGCGTGTTGTCTCTCGCACTGTTTCGTGATTCACCGGCATGTTTGTACCGGAGTGTTTCGCCGTAAAGCAGTGTGACGCGGTGGAGCAATGAGCGCTGAGGAGCGAGGGGATCTTCCGATCCGGGCGCGCTCGACGTAAGCTTCCTGGCTTCATCGATCACACAAAGAGGTAGGCCCGCGAAGGTGGACGCCGGCGCGGGCCTGATGCCGGTGCAGCTTCGTTTCGAGACGGGGCTTACCGGCGCCGATTACGTTACCCGAGAAGCGTGGCGCGAGGCAAGGCTTTCGCGCTGCCCGCTGCATTCGCACGGGGGCTGTGGGTTCGCCGGCCACGGCACCTACGAGCGCAAGACGCCGGCGGGGACGTTGATTCGGCGCTGGTACTGCCCGCTGGGCCAATGCACCTTCAGCCTGTTGCCCGATCACCTGGCGGCGCGCTTTCCGGGCACCTTGTCCGGGATCGAGCAGGTGGTGGCCACGGTGGAGCAGGCCAGCAGCGTGGAGGCGGCTGCAGAGGCGCTGCGCCGTGATGAGATCACGCTGGCGAGCGCGGTGCGCTGGGTGCGCCGACGCTTGGCGCTGGTGCGTGCGCTGCTCACCA
>JADZGE010000008.1 GCA_020854035.1 Burkholderiales bacterium
AAATCCCGGCAGGCTGCCCGAAGCGGGGTTCGCAATTCAAGTCGTTAACACCCCGAAAAGTCATAAAAACCCGTGCTCGCGCTAGAGTTACGATCGATCGGCCTCAAATGTGTCGGACACTACTGGCTCGCCAGAAGTTTCTAATATGGAAAAGTCATCGAGCCCGGTACCGATTGAACTTTCGGATAGCTACCGGGGCCCGCGTCGCTGACGCACAGCCCCCGGCCTCGAGTCCCCAGTCCCCAGTCACGAGACACTCCCCATGAACGACATCGTCGCGAACGACAAGCTCGGCGCCTTCTGCCGCCATACTCACGTCGAATCAATGGGCGCGGCATCCGGCCCGCTCGCGGGCCTCACCTTCGCCGCGAAGGACATCTATGACGTTGCCGGCGCGAAGACGGGTTTCGGCAACCCGGACTGGCTCGCTACGCACGAGCCGGCCGCGCGCACCGCGCCGTCGGTGCAGATGCTCCTCGACGCCGGCGCGCATCTCGTCGGCAAGGCGCATACCGAGGAGATGGCGTGGAGCTTGACCGGCGAGAATTTTCACTACGGCACGCCGGTCAACGTGAACGCGCCGGGACGCGTGCCCGGCGGCTCCTCCAGCGGGTCCGCGGCCGCCGTCGCGGGCGGCCTCGTGGATTTCGCTCTCGGCAGCGACACCGGGGGCTCGGTGCGCCTGCCGGCGAGCTATTGCGGCATTCTCGGCATCCGCCCGACCCACGGGCGCATCCCGCTCGACGGCGTCGCGCCGCTTGCGCCGAGTTTCGACACGTGCGGCTGGTTCGCGCGCGATGCGGATGTGTTCGAGCGCGTCGGACGCGTGCTGCTGCGAGACGACGCGCCCGCGCGCTCCCCGCGCCGGCTCCTCGTCGCTCGCGACGCCTTCGCGTTCGCCGACCCCGGCGCGGCGGAAGCCCTCGAACCCGGGCTCGACAAGGTGAGCGCGCTCGCCGGCGCGCGGGAAGCGGTGACGGCCGGCGGCGAGCCGCTCGCGGCGTGGCTGGAATGTTTCCGGTCCATGCAGGGCGCCGAAGCGTGGGCGGCGCACGGGGAGTGGGTGACGCGCGTGAAACCGCGGTTCGGCCCGGCGATCCAGGGACGCTTCGAGTGGGCGCGCGATATTCCCCCCGGCGACGTCGCCCGCGCGCGCGCGCGCCGCGAGGAGATCGCGCGGCGCATGGACGAGATGCTGCGCGATGATGCCGTCCTTGCGGTTCCGAGCGCGCCGGGCATTGCCGTGCCGTGCCGTTCCGCGCCGCAGCTCGTCGAGCATGCCCGCAACCACGCGCTGCCGATACTTTGCATTGCGGGTCTCGCCCGGCTGCCGCAGGTCTCGCTCCCCCTCGCGACGCTCGAGGGCTGCCCGCTGGGCCTTTCCCTCATCGCCGCGCGCGGCAACGACACCATGCTCCTCGCGCTCGCGAGCAGAGCCGCCCGCTGACTGCTGACGCTTCGACGAGCGCGTCCCGGGCAGGGCTTGCGGCCACTTTCCGATACGAACTTCCACACCGGCAGGAGCGGAGATGAACACGAAAACCGATTCCGCGGCGGCGCGCGCGGCCTCGCGCGACGGGAACGCGGCGGGCACGCCCGAAGCGACGCGGGTCCTCGGCCGGTTTGTTGCCGGGCTGCGCCATGACGATCTTCCCGTCGAGGTCCGCGAGCGCGCCCGGCTCGCGATTCTCGACTGGTCGGGCGCCGCCCTCGCCGGCCTTGACTCGGATTCGGCGCGCAAACTCGGGGGGTTGGTCGACGAGCTCGGCGGGCCCGCGGAGGCGACCGTCGTGGGCCGGCGCGCGCGCGTGCCGGCGCTTCACGCGGCGCTTCTGAACGGGGTGCAGGCGGCCGTTTACGAAGTCGACGACGTGCACCTCGACTGCCGGGTGCATCCGGGTCTCGCGGTCGTGTCGGCGGCCTTCGCGCTCGCCGAGCGTGAAGGCGCGAGCGGTCGCCGCCTGATCGAAGCGGTCGTGGCGGGATACGAAGTGCTCGTGCGGCTCACGATCGCGCTCGGCGTGCCGCACAACGACTGGTGGCATTCGACCGGGACGGCCGGAGCGGTGGGCGCCGCCGCCGCCGCGGCGAGATTGCTCGGGCTCTCCTCGGAGCAGGCGGCCGGGGCGCTGGGGCTCGGCGCGACGCAGGGCGCGGGATTGATCGACGGCACCGAGGGGAAGGCGCTCGCGGCGAAGCATTTCCATGGCGGAAAAGCGGCGCAGAACGGGATCTGGGCGGCGCTGCTCGCGCGCCGCGACTATCTCGGGAGCCGGACCGCCCTCGAAGGCGAATGGGGGTTCCTGCGCGCGTTCGCCAGGGGCGGCGAGGCGGAGCGCCTCGCGCTCACCGGCCGCCTGGGCGACGAGTGGTACATCCTGCGAACGATCGCCAAGCCCTTCGCCTGCTGCCTGAGCTCCCACGCGGGCATACACGCGCTCCTCGGGCTGGTCCGCGAGCACGAGCTTGCGCCCGGCGAGGTCGAATCGGTCGAGGCATACACCAATCCCGGTTCGTATTACATGATCAGGAACCCGGATCCGCGCGACGAGCTGCAGGCGAAGTTCAGCCTCCCGTTCTGTCTCGCCACCGCCATCGTCAACCGCGACGTGAGCTACCGTGCCTTCAACGAGAAGAACCTCTTCGATCCGGACGTGCGCCGCCTGATGGCGCGCGTGAACCTGGAGACGCGCCGGGAAATCGGCCGGATCGAGACCCTGGTGCGGGTGCGCACACGGGACGGCCGAACGTTCGAGCGCATGGGAGAGCGCAGGAGTCTCGATGCCGGCGCCGTGCTGGAAAAGTTCCGCGGGCTCGCGCAGGGGGTCGTCGGTCCGGAGCGTGCCGGGGGCATCCTGCGCGCGGTCACCGCGCTCGATTCGGCGGACGATGTCCGCGCGGTCGGCGCGCTGCTCGCCGCCGACTAGCGGTCAGCCGCCTCTCGCGATCACGGCGTCCACCGCTTCTTCGAGCGCACGCGAGGCGCGCTGCAGCCGGGCGTCGATATCCGCGACCGTTTTCTCGTCGGCGACGAGCGCTTCGCCAAAAACCCGCGCCTGACGCAGCGATTCCGCCTTTGCCGGGCCGCCCCGGACCGTGCGGCTCGCGATGAAGCGCTCCGGATCGAGGGCGGCCCGGATCGCGGCCTGGTCGAGGCCCGCGGGCTGCTCGTGGTAGGCCATCGCCGCCTCGTCGAGCAGCTCGGGGGTCGCATCGGCCGGCCCGAGGCCGCGCTCTTCGCAAAGCCTCACCAGTATGCCGACGATCTGGTGTGCGGAGCGCCACGCGAGCTTGCGCTCGGAAACCAGGGCGCCGGCGAGGTCCGTCGCGCTCGCCCAGTGGCGCCACGCCATCTCGTGCATGCGCGCCTTGTTGATGGTCAGCCCGGGAAGGAAATCGCAGAACCAGCGCAGGTCGCGAGCGGCGCTGTCGGAAACCTTCCAGAGCATCTCGAGGGCACAGTAGCGCTCGGTGATCGGGAGCCCCGTGGTTCCCTTCAGCGCGTGATAGGAAGTCACGAAGCAGCCGAGCGCCTCGGCGGATGCGCCCTTCACCTCCGCCGGACCGATGACGTTCTTCTTCTGCATCATGATCGAGGACGTGTTGCAGTAACGGTCCGGCACGCCGACGAAGTCGTACTCGGGCGTGCTCCACAATATGAGATCGTCGGCCCATTTGGCGAGCGAGTGGTAGAGCACCGCGACGACGGCGGGTGTCTCCAGGCTGTCGTCGGCGTTGAGTTCGAGGATCGCATCGGCGCAGTTTTCGTGGACCGCGTCGAAGCCGAGCAGCTCCCCGGTGCGCTCGCGGTTCACCAGGAAGTTCGAGCCCACCATGATCGCCGCCCCCGCGGCGCTCGTGTTTACCCGCTGGTAGGCGCCGTGGAGGCGGGCGAAATCACGCGCCAGCGTCGCCACCCAAGAGAGCCACAGGTGACCGAGGGTCATCGGCTGGGCGTGCTGGCCGAAACTGTAGCCGGGAAGAATCGTGCCGGTATGCTCGCGCGCGAGATCGATCAGCACGCGCCGCAGGCGGTTTACCTCGCGCATCACCTTCAGCAGGCGTTCGCGCTGGAGCACGTTGATCGCGACCGAGCTGAGGTCGCCCGAGCTGCGCGCAAGGTGAAACTGCCCCCCGATCTCCTCGCCCAGCAGCCGGATCACGTAATGCTCGCCGGAATGCAGGCCACCGCCGACCTGGGCGCGCACCCGGGTCACGCCTTCGCCCTCCATCTTGCGCAGCGCGCGCAGGACGGCCGCGCCCGCCGCGGGATCGAGGAGGTTCTCCTCGACCAGCATCACGGTGTGCGCCTTGTCGAAGGCATGCACCGCCGGCAGCATCTCGTGCGTGTGCGCCCCGTAGAGCTCTTTGAGCTCCGGCAGCATCTCCTCCCGCAGCCGTATGCCCGCGTTCCGGTAGCCGCGATACCCGGATGACTCCTGCTTCAGCATGTTGTCCCCTACTGTGCCCTGATTCCGGCCTGCTTCGCCACTTCGGCGTACTTCTTCACTTCGCGGGGCAGGAACCGCGAAAACTCATCCATGCTCCCGCCGAGCGGCTCGGCGCCGCGCGCCGCCATGGCGCCGCGTATCGACGGGTCCTTGAGCGCCGCGTTGAAATCACGATTCAGCCTGGCGAGAACCGGCTGCGGGACGCCCGCGGGCGCGAGCAGCCCGTACCACGCCTGGAACTCATAGCTGGCGAGCCCGCCTTCGGCGATCGTCGGAACATCCGGCATCTGCGGCATGCGCTTCGGACTGGTGATCGCGATCGCTTTCAGCCGGCCGGCCTTTACCAGGCTGATGCACGACGGCATGGGGCTGAACATGAACTGGGATTCACCGCCCAGGACCGCGACGAGCGCCGGGCCCCCGCCCCTGTATTGCACCGTTTTCCAGTCGATCCCGCCGACGCTGCGAAACAGCTCCCCCGCCCAGTGCGAGGACGCACCCACGCCGCCGGCGGCGAAATTAAGTTGCCCGGGCGTCGTGCGCGCGAGCGCGATCAATTCCTTCACCGAATTCGCGTTGAGCCCGGGGTTGAGCACGACAACGAGCGGCACGTCCGCGATCAACGTGATGGGCGCGAAGTCGCGCAAGGTATCGTACGGAAGCTTCCGGTAAAGGGTGGGGTTGGCGGCGTGTCCCATCGCGCTCATGAGCAGCGTATAGCCGTCGGGGGCCGCCTTCGCGACGATATCCGTGCCGATCACGCCGCCGGCGCCGGAACGGTTGTCGACGACGGCCTGCTGACCCCAGCTCTGCGTCAGCCTGTCGGCGAGCAGGCGGGCGAGAAAATCCGCGGTGCCGCCCGCCGGGAAAGGCGCCACGACGCGAACCGGCCTGGCGGGGTATTGCTGCGCCGGGTGTACAGGGCCCGCATCGAGAAAGCACAAAGGGGCGACGACGAGCGCCGCAAAGGTATGCTTGATGCGCATATCCAAGATCTCCTCGGTCGTTGCCCCATGCTATCCGCGTCACCGGCGGTTGCGGCGGCGCGTCGGGCGGCGAGGGGCGCCCGAGCGGGTTGCGGCGGCGGGCGATCCGGGTCGTGGAGGCATACGACCTGCGCACCGGCGCCGGCTCCCTCCCGCCGGACATGACGTTTCCGCGCCACGGGCGCGCGGCCGCCAGCATCGATGGAATCTTACACCCCGTGGGCGGGGACGCGGCCGCCGGGCGGGCCGGGCACCGGCATCGGCGCCGATGCGCACGGGGTGCTCGACAGCGAGGGCAAGCAGCGCGCGCCGCGGCGTTGCAGGGCGCTCGCTGCTCCGCTAAGCTCTTTTGCGCGCGTCGCGAGCCGCCATGGCGGCGCCGGCGCGCGCGGCGGGAGACGGGCCGGTTCCACGAACAATGAGGAGAGAATCATGAGCAGCACGAGAGGCAGTAGCGCGGGGAGAACGCTGGCCGGTGTCGCAATAGTGCTGGGAAGCGCGGTGCTCGCGAGTTGTCAGACGACGGGATCTTCGCCGCAGCTCGACGCGGCGGACCCGACGCCGCCCGGGCGCATCGTCACGCAAGGGGAGACCAGGAAGCTCATCGCGCAGAACCTCACGACCTGCGCTCATCCCAATCCCAAGATGAACCTGCGCGTGGCCGCGGTGGGCGAGGTGACTGCAACCGACGGCACGGTAATCGTCACGCCGGCCGAGACCGCCCTGCAAAAGGGGCTTGGTCCGAGGAGCCACGACATGTACAACGAGTGCGACCGGATCACGCCGAGGAACACGGCCGAAGTCTCGACCGCCGGCGCCCCCGTGATCGAGATCGACCCTGATGGCGAGGTGATCACCGGCTACATCGTGGCGGACAACTACTACGAGATGTACGTCAACGGCAGGCTGGTGTCCGTGGACAGCACGCCGTTCACTCCGTTCAATTCCGCGATCGTCAAGTTCAGGGTAAAGCGTCCCTACACCGTGGCGATCATGGGCGTGGACTGGGAAGAGCACATGGGCCTCGGCATGGAGCTTTTCCCCGTTTCCGGTCCCAAGCAGAATCCGTGGCATCCGGGCGACGGCGGCCTCATCGTCAAGCTGAGCGACGGCACCGTCACCGACAGCAGCTGGAAGGCGCAGTCCTTCTACATCGCGCCGCTCAACGACCCGAAGGAGGTCGTGGAGCGCGGCCATTTGCACGACACGACGCATCTCGGGCGCGTGCACCCGGTCGCGAAGAAGCCGAATTGCCAGGGCAAGTGCTACGCCGTGCGGTATCCGATCCCGGCCAACTGGCAGTCGCCCCGATTCAACGACAGCTACTGGCCGCGCGCCTACGAGTACACGGATACCGACATCGGCGTCAGGAACCTGCCGGCCTACACGCGTTACCCGGAGCTCTTCGAAGGCGCACGCTGGATCTGGAGCGTGAACCTGGTGTTCGACAACCTCGTGATCATGAGGAAGACCGTCCGCTAGGAAATCCCGGGGAGAGCCCCCGGCGAACTCCTGGCCGGGGAATGTCGGGCCGAAGTCCGATGAACTCCCCTTGTAATGCGGGCGCAGCCATCGGGCTGCGCCCGTTTTTTCTGGCCGCGGCGCGTGCCCGCCGGCTTTCGAAATGAACGTCTTCTACGAGGAAGAGGGCGACTTCAAGGTCGGCGCCGTGCTCTCCGAGGGGGTCGCGTCGCTCCAGGTGGAAGCCCCGCACGGCAAGCGCTCCAAGGTCAAGGCCGGCAACGTCCTCGTCCGTTTCGAGGGCGGCGGGCTCGCCGATTTCCTGGCCGAGGCGGGCCGGCTCGCCGCCGGGATCGATCTCGACTTCCTGTGGGAGTGCTGCGGCGCGGACGAATTCGCGTTCGACGCCCTCGCGCGCGACTACTTCGGGCGGGCGCCCACGGCGGCGGAGTCCGCTGCGCTGCTCGTGAAGCTCCACGGCGCCCCGATGTACTTCTACAAGCGGGGCAAGGGCCGCTATCGCGCCGCGCCCGCCGAGGCGCTCAGGGCGGCGCTCGCCTCGGTCGAGCGCAAGCGCCGCGAGGCGCGGCAGCAGGCCGAGTACGTCGGGGAGCTCTCGGCGGGGAAGCTGCCGGAGGATTTCCGGCCGCTCCTCGACGAGCTTCTCTACCGCCCGGAGAAGACGAGCGTGCAGTGGAAGGCGCTCGATGCGGCGTGCACGAGCCTCAAGGTAACGCCCGCACGCCTGATGGAGCGCTGCGGCGCGCTCGCTTCGGCGCAGGACTACCACCTGCGCCGCTTCCTGTTCGAGCATTTTCCGCGCGGGACCGCCTTCGGCGTAGTGGAGCCGCCGCGCGTGCCGCAGGAGCTTGCGCTCGCGGAGGTCGAGGCGTTCAGCATCGACGACGTCACGACGACGGAGATCGACGACGCGTTCTCGGTGACGCGCCTCGCGGGCGGCAACGTGCGGGTCGGCATCCACATCGCCGCGCCGGCGCTCGCGATCGCCCCGGGCTCGCAGGCCGACTCTGTGGCGCGCGAGCGCCTGTCCACCGTGTACTATCCGGGCGGCAAGATCACGATGCTGCCGGAAGCGACGATCGCGGCGTTCACCCTCGTCGAGGGGCGGCCGGTGCCGGCCCTGTCGCTCTACCTCGAAATCTCGCCCGGGCTCGACCTGGTCTCCTCGGCGACGCGCGTGGAACGCGTGCCCGTCGCTGCGAATCTCCGCCACGACGCGCTGGAGGTGGTGTGCGGCAGGGCCGCCTTCGAGGCGGGCGCGGTCGAGCACCGCTACGGCGCCGAGCTGATGCAGCTCTGGCGCCTCGCGGGCCGCTTCGCGGCGGCGCGCGGCCGGGAAGCGGAGGAGCGGGAGGCACGGCCCGAGTACAGCTTCCACGTCGAGGGCGACCGGGTGCGGATCGTCCGCCGCCAGCGCGGCGCGCCGATCGACCGGCTCGTCTCCGAGCTGATGATCCACGTGAACTCGACCTGGGGCCGCGAACTCGCCGCGCGCGGGGCGTTCGCCATCTACCGCGTGCAGAACGGCGGCAAGGTGCGCATGAGCACGGTGCCCGCCGGGCACCAGGGCCTCGGCGTGGAGGGTTATGCGTGGGCGAGTTCGCCGCTGCGCCGCTACGTCGATCTCGTCAACCAGCGGCAGGTCATTGCCGTTGCGAGCGGCGTAACCCCACCCCATGCCCCCGGCGACGCGGCCGTGCTCGCCGCCATGCGCGATTTCGAGGAAGCGCACGAGGCCTACGGCCAGTTCCAGCGCAACATGGAGCGCTACTTCTGCCTGCGCTGGCTCGCGCAGGAGGGCGTCGAGACCGCGCCCGCGACGGTAATGCGGGAGAGTCTCGTGCGCCTCGATGACATTCCGCTCGTCCTGCGCGTGCCCTCCCTCCCGGCGCTCGAGCCGGGCGTCGCGGTCAGAATCGCGATTTCGCGCGTCGACCTTATCGATCTCACGGCGCACGGCGAGTTTGCCGGCGTCAGGAACCAGGCGGAAGCGGCGCCGGCGGGATCCTGAATCGACGGTGGCCCTCACGGAAAGCACGCAGGGCACGCAAAGGAAGTGCGACAGAAGGGCAATCATGAATTGAAGAGGAAGCAACAGCGGCAACGAAGGCCGGGCAGGCCTCCGTTTCCCCTGTTCCCTCCTGTTCGAATGGCGTCTTTGCGGCCCTGGCGGTCTTCGCGGTCATGGCGTGATATCACTTTAAGAGATCGACGCAACCAGCCGTTGTAAAACACTTTTCTATGCAGAGCCAGGGGGCTCCGCTACAATGGCACCCATGGGATTGCTGCCCGAACGCAAAGTCGTTCCCCTGCGCCGCCGGGCGCGGCATGCGCGGCACCCGAAGTGGGGGCCGGCGGTCGCGCGGCTGGAAGCGCGCGTCGCCGAGCTCGAGCGCCACCTCGCCGAGTTCGACCGGCGCATCGCGGTGCTCGGCAAGCACGCGCGCATACAGGTGGCGGTCGCGTTCTCCGTCCTCGTTCACGCGCTGGTCATCCTCGGGGTGAGCTTCAAGCTCCCCGACCCGGCCCGCAGCGCCGCGGACCGCCCGCTCGAAGTGACGCTCGTCAATACGAAGACGGCGGCGCGTCCGGTCACCGCCGACGCGCTCGCGCAGGCGAATCTCGACGGGGGCGGGAATACCGATGCGAACCGCCGCGCCCGCAGTCCGCTGCCGGTGCCGCGCGAAGCGACGCCGGCGCGGGAGCTCACCATGGCCCGCAAGCGCGTCGAGCAGCTCGAGGCGGAAGCGAAGCAGTTGCTGACGCAGAGCCGCTCTCGGGCGGCCGTGCCGGCCGTCGCGGAGCAGCCCCGGCCGGTGACGGAGGCGCAGCCGGGGCCCGACGCAGCCGACATCATGAGCCGCAGCCTCGAGATCGCGCGGCTCGAGGCGCGCATCAGCAAGGACTGGGACGCCTACCAGAAACGACCGCGGCGCCGCTTCATCGGGGCACGCACCCAGGAGTTCCGCTTCGCGCGTTACATCGAGGACTGGCGCGCCAAGGTCGAGCGCATCGGCGAAATGAACTACCCGCAGGCCGCCCGCGACCAGAAGATCTACGGCAGCCTCGTCGTGACGGTGTCGATCAAGGCCGACGGCACCCTCGACGCGGTGGAGATCAACCGGCCTTCCGGGGTGAAGGTGCTCGACGAGGCGGCGCTGCGCATCGTGCGGCTCGCGGCGCCCTACGCGGCCTTCCCCCCGGACATCGCGAAAGACACCGATGTCCTTTCCATCACCCGCACGTGGATGTTCACGCGGTCGGACCAGTTCGTCTCCGAGTAGCCGGACTCGAGTATCGAGTCGGCAGTAGAAAATCGGCGGTAGTTGAGTCGCCGCAGGCGCTCGTGTTGCGCTGACTGCCGCCCACTTTCACCTTTCCACTTTCCGCCCAGGGCCATGGCCGACAAATACGCCGTCATCGGCAATCCGGTCGCGCACAGCCGCTCGCCGGAGATCCACGCCGCGTTCGCGCGCGAGACGGGGCAGGACATCGCCTACGGGCGGATCCTCGCGCCGCTCGACGGGTTTGCCGCCGCGGTGCGTGCGTTCCGGGAGGAAGGGGGCCGCGGCCTGAACGTGACGCTCCCGTTCAAGCACGAGGCATGGAATCTCGTGGACAGACACTCTCCCCTCGCGATGGATGCGCGGGCGGTGAACACCATCGAATTCCGGGAGGGCTCGATGAGGGGTCACAACACCGACGGCATCGGCCTCGTGCGCGACCTCGTGGCGAACCTGCGGTTCGCGGTCGGCGGCAGGCGCGTCCTCCTGATGGGGGCGGGCGGCGCGACGTACGGCGTACTCGAGCCGCTCCTGCGCGAGCATCCGCGCGAGCTCATCGTGGCGAACCGCACTTTCGACAAGGCGCGGGCCCTGGTCGCGCATTTCGCGAACGTCCGGGGCGTCGCGACGCGAAGCATTTCCGCCCGTCCCTACGGCGAGCTCCCGGGCGCGTCGTTCGACCTCGTCCTGAACGCAACTTCGGCGGGCCTCCGGAACGAGATGCCGCCGCTCCCGCAGGATGTCTTCGCGCCGGGCGCGCTCGCCTACGACATGGTCTACGGCAGGGATACGCCGTTCCTGCGGTTCGCGCGTGAACGCGGCGCACGCACCGCGGACGGGCTGGGGATGCTGGTGGAGCAGGCGGCTGAATCGTTCTACATCTGGCGCCGCCGCCGCCCGTCGACGGCGCCGGTCATCGCGGCGCTGCGGGCGAAGACGCAGGCGTGATGGCCGATCGCAGTACCCCTCGTTAGGGTTTTCAGCGTGCCGAGAATCCTGCGCTGGCTCTTGTGGCATCCGTTCGTTGCCGGTCTCGCGGCAGTACTCCTGCTGCAACTCTGGTTCCTCGCGCACATCGCCTGGTGGGCGAGCCACGATCCGGGCTCGACCGCGTTCATGCGGGCGCGGCTCGAGATCCTGCGCGAGGAGGACCCGGGCGCGCGGCTCAAGCACCGCTGGGTCCCGTATGCGCGGATTTCAGCGCACCTGAAGCGCGCGATCATCGCCGCCGAGGACGCGAAGTTCGCGACGCACCGCGGCTTCGACTGGGAGGCGATCCGCAAGGCGCACGAGCGCAACGTGCGGGAGGGCGAAGTGGTCGCCGGCGCCTCCACCATCACGCAGCAGCTCGCCAAGAATCTCTTTCTCTCCGGGGAGCGCGCGTGGTGGCGCAAGGTCGAGGAGGCCGCCATCGCCGTCATGCTGGAGGTGATGCTCGACAAGCGCCGCATCCTCGAGATCTATCTCAACGTGATCGAGTGGGGCGACGGAGTCTTCGGCGCCGAGGCGGCGGCGCGCCATCACTTCGGCGTCTCCGCCGCGGCACTGACGCCGCAGCAGGCCGCGCACCTCGCGGCGATGGTACCGAGCCCGCGGCAGTACAGGGCGGGACAGACGACGCCCTACCTCGCGGGGCGCGCGGCAACGATCCTCGCGCGGATGAACGGGGCGGCGGTGCCCTGACCGGGTATCCAGTATCAAGTTGGCCGTGATCGGCCGCCGCCGGATGCGAGCGACGCCGGCCGCCCGACTGCTCTCCACTGCCCGCTGCCTGCCGGCAACTCCGATCGAATGATCGGCTAGAATGTCGCCCCGTATTCGTCACCGGCATCCTCAAGGAGAGTTCCATGTTGAGACGACAGTTCCTGGCCGGCATCGGCGCGCTGACCGTGTGGGGCCACGCGGGCGCGCAGGAGAAGCCGGCGGCAACGCGCGGGCCGGACGTGATCTTCGTGCCGACGCCCGACGAAGTGATCGACACCATGCTCAAGATGGCGAACGTGACCGCCAGGGACACGGTGTACGACCTCGGTTGCGGCGACGGGCGGATCGTCGTGGCGGCGGCGAGGAATTACGGCGCGCGCGCGGTGGGCATCGACATCGACCCCGAGCGCATCAAGGAAGCGAACGCGAACGCGAAGAAGAACGGCGTCACGGGCCGCGTCAAGTTCATTCTCGGCGACCTCTTCGAGGCCGACATCGGCGAGGCGACGGTCGTCACCCTCTACCTGTTGTCGAACCTCAATCTCAAGCTCCGCCCGAAGCTCATGAAGGACCTCGCCCCGGGCACGCGCGTCGTTTCGCACGCCTTCAACATGGGCGACTGGAAGCCGGAGCGCCAGCAAAGCGTCCACGGCTCGACGGTCTACCTCTGGCGCATTCCGCAACGCACGAGCTGAGCGGGACGGGCCCCCGCACCGCTCCGGGGCGCCGCGCAAGAGGCGGAAGGGGCAGGTCCGAAGCCAGGCGGCGGGAGGCGCTCCCGGCGCCTTGCTCCCGTACATGACCGTCCCGTTCGACCTCCCCACGTTTGCGATTGCCGCCGCGGCCGTGTTCGGCGCGTACGTGGTTTTCGGCATTTCCGCCTTCGGCGCCGCGCTCTTCACGGTGCCGGTGCTCTCCCGGTTCGCGCCGCTCGATTTCGTGCTGCCGATGTGCGTGCTGCTCGATGTCTCCGCGGCGCTCGCGATCGGCGTGCGCTTCTCGCGCGAAGCGGACAGGTCGGAGTTGAAGTGGATGGTCCCGGCGAGCCTCGCGGGGGCGATCCTGGGGGTGACGCTCCTCGTCAGTCTGCCGAAGAACGCCGTGCTCGCCGCATTGGGCGTTTTCCTGGTGTGCTACGGCGCGTACTCCCTCCGGCAGGGCGGGGCCGTGCGCAGGGCGAGCGGGCGCTGGGCGCCGGTCTCCGGGCTGGCGGGCGGCGCGCTCGGAACGCTCTTCGGGGCCGGCGCGCCGCCCTACGCGATCTACCTCTCGCGCCGGCTCGAGGACCCCATCGCGTACCGCGCGACGCTCTCCAACATGGTGATCTTCTCCGTGGGCATGCGCGCCCTCGTGTTCGTCGCGGGCGGGTTGATGCTCGCGGACCGCGTGATCGTCTTCGCCGCGCTCCTGCCCTTCGCGCTCGCCGGGCTGTGGCTCGGCAACCGGATACAGGGCCGCTTCTCGCGCGAACGGTTGCTCCGGTTCGTGGCGGGCGTGCTGTTCCTGCTGGGCGCGTCGCTCCTGATTCGTGCCTTTGCGTGACGCGGCACGGCCGCTCGCGCCGGAGATCGCTCAAAGCCTCCGCGTGGATGGATCCCGGTGTGCTCCGTCTCCTCCGTGGCGACGACACAACGGGCCATCACGTTCCCTGGCGCGCCTGGCCGCCGGGCTTCGGGGGATAGCGCAGCGGCGAAGTGACCGCCGAGGCGTCGAGCTTCCCGAGCCGCACGAGCCGCGCCTCGATCGCGGCGCGGCTGCGGTTGTGCGCGCGAGCGAGTTCGTCCACCGTGCGCCCGGTGTCGAACGCGGCCGCGAGGCGCTGCTCCTCCTCCGGCGTCCAGCGCGAGCCCGCGCCGGATTCCGGCATCGCCAGCCTGCGCTCGGGCACCGGCGTGGCGGGCGGCGCGGCGCCGCTCGTCTCACCCCCTTCCACGGCCCGCATCGCCTCGAAAATCGCGCGCACCGTGTCGGGGTGCTGGTAGGGGCTGTCCGCGCCGAACTTCTCCCCCGTCGCGGGGTGGATGCCGTTGGCAAGCGCGTTGAGTATCCGCAGTGTCTGATCCCGGTTCATGTCGATTCCCTCCTTCGGTTCGCCGCCGCGGGCCGGGTGCGGCACGCGTGTACGGTCGAACGCGGGCGCGCGGGAGGGAGTTGACCGCTAGTCCGAAGGTGGTAGCGAGGAGGAGGCCGCCGGTGTGCGCCTGCGGCTTCCCGCCACCATCTCGTAGCGGAAGAGCCGGCATTCGAGCGGCCCGTTGTAAAGCGGCGTGCGCCGCGAGGCCGTGAGGCGGATCAGCTTCGGCAGGCGCAGGTCCGCGGTGAAGATGCATGCCGTCCAGCCCGCGAAGCGCTGCTTCAGGAGGTCGCCGAGCCGAGGGTAGAACGCGGCGAGTTCCCGCTCCGAACCGGTGCGCTCGCCGTACGGCGGGTTCATGACCAGCACGCCGGGCTCCCTGCACGGCGGGCTCGCATCGAGCATGCTCATCTGCTTGAGGGTCACGGCGCCCGCGACGCCCGCCGCGTCGAGGTTTCCGCGGGCGAGCCCGAGCGCCGTGCCGGAGTGGTCGCTGCCGTATATCGCGAGCGGCGCAACCGGCCTGCACCGAGCCCGCGCGCGCTCCCGCGATTCCCGCCACGCCGCGGCGTCGAAGTTCTCCAGCTTCTCGAAGCCGAAGGCGCGGCCGAGTCCCGGCGCGATGTCGAGCGCCATCATGGCTGCCTCCACGAGGAAGGTTCCGCTGCCGCACATCGGGTCGAACAACGGGACGGGGGGCGCCCAGCGGGCGAGCTGCAAGATCCCCGCGGCGAGATTCTCGCGGAGCGGCGCCTCCCCGCGGAGCGCGCGCCACCCGCGCCGAAAGAGCGGCTCGCCGGAGGTGTCGAGGTAGAACGTCGCTTCGTCCCGCGTCAGGAAGACGTGTATCCGCACCTCGGGCGACCCCGTTGCGACGTCCGGGCGCCTTCCGTGCGCGGCGCGGAAAGCGTCGCATACGGCATCCTTCACCCGGAGCGTGACGAAATCGAGGCTTTTCACCGGCGAGCGGATGGCGGCCGTGTCAACGCGCAGGGTGCGCCGCACGTCGAAGTGACGCGGCCACGGCAGCGCGCGCGCCGCGTGGCGGAGATCGTGCTCGTCGCGGTAGGGCGAGCGCCCGATGCGCCACAGGATGCGGCTTGCCAGGCGGCTTTCCAGGTTCGCGGCGTAGCAGAGCGCGAAATCCCCCTTGAACGCGGCTCCCCCGTCCACGGCGGAGACCTCGCGCGCGCCGAGCGCCGCCAGCTCGGCGGCCAGCACCGGTTCCAGTCCGCGAGGGCAGGTGGCGAAGAAGTGTTCCATCCGGGATGTTCCGAAGGACCGCGTCCCCCTTTCTCGTCACTGCCGCGACCGGAGCGGGGCTACCACCTCGAGCTCCACTCGCACGCTGCGGTTGCGGTTCTCCCTGATCTCCGCCACGCGCGCTTCCAGCGACGCGCCGCGGTCCATCTGGCGCGCCACGGCGCCGTTTCCGCTGCGCGGCAGGTAACCGAGCATGCGTCCCCGCCACAGCACGCGCACGGCGTTGGCGTCGTGGTTGTTCTCCGGTTCCCGGGCGAGCGCGAGCCGGTCCCCGGCCTTCATCTCGCGCCACACGGCCGCCGCGTCGTAGTGCCGGAACCCCGCCAGCGGCGAGCGCTGGACCACGATAACCGCCTCGCCGGCCGCCGCGGCCCCTGCCCAGGCAGCGACCAGGATCGGCGCAATCATCCCCAAACCGCATCTCATGCAAGGAATTCCGGAGCAAAGGGGCCGGACTTCCTCTAGAACGGTTTAACGACCGCCAGGATGACAACCGCGACCAGGATCACTACCGGAAACTCGTTGAACCACCGGAACCAGACGTGGCTGCGGCGGTTGCGGTCGCGCCTGAAATCATCGAGGAGCCTGCCGCACCAGAGGTGGTAGCCGACGAGCACGGCCACGAGCGCGAGCTTCGCGTGAAGCCAGCCGCCGGAAATACCGTATCCCAGCCACAGCCACGCCCCGAACGCCACGGTCAGCACGGCGCCGGGCGCCATGATGCCACGGTAGAGCTTGCGCTCCATCACCTGGAAGCGCTCGCGGCTCGTTTCGTCCTCGGCGAGCGCGTGGTAGACGAAGAGCCGCGGCAGGTAGAAAAGGCCCGCGAACCACGTGACCATGAAGACGATGTGGAGGGCTTTTACCCAGAGCATGGCGTGGTCAGAGTTCAGCCGCCGAGATCACAGAGGAGGGGAGACTGAGTCTTGCGCGCTGGGCGCGGTGCATCGGACACCCCGGGCCGGAGACGGCATTTCTCCGTGGTCTCCGTGCGCTCCGCGGCAAGAGCCCTACTTGAGCAGCCGCCGGCGCGTGAGCACCAGCGCGACGTAGAAGCTTACCATCGCGTAGCCTGCCAGCACGGCGAGATGCAGCAGGGCGCCCGGGGGCAGCCCGCCGTACATGAGCGGGCGCACGAGCGCGACGGCGTGAGAGAGCGGCAGCGCCTGCGCCGCGGCGGCGAGCGGCGCGGGCAACTGCTCCAGCGGGAAGAACACGCCGCAGACGAGCATCATCGGCGTCACCGCGAGGGTGAAGTAGTACATGAAGAAGTCGTAGCTCGGCGAGAGCGCCGTCATGACGAGCCCCATGCCCGCGAAGGTGAACCCGGTGACGAAGATGACCGGCAGGACGGCAAGCGCGAGAGGCGAGCCGACGAGCCCGAGCGCCCAGGCGACGAGCAGCACCGCGACCCCGGAGAGGAAGCTCTTGCTCGCCGCCCACACCGCTTCCCCCAGCACCACGTCGTCGAGCGAGATGGGCGCGTTGAGGATCGCGTCCCAGGTCTTCTGGACGTGCATGCGGGAGAACCCCGAGTACATCGCTTCGAAGGAGGCGCTCATCATCGTGCTCGAGCACACGATTCCCGAGGCGAGGAACGCGATGTACGACATGCCGCCGACCTCCGTCAGCATCGCGCCGAGCCCGTATCCGAGGCCGAGCATGTAGATCATGGGATCGGCGAGGTTGCCGAGCATCGAGGGCACGGCGAGCTTGCGCCAGACGAGCGAGTTGCGGCGCCACACGTGCAGGTGGCGGGAGCTGAAGGAGGGCGGGGCGAGTTCGCGGGAGGTCATGGCCGGTGGTGGAGTCGCTCAATCCCGCAGCTCGCGCCCCGTGAGCTTGAGGAACACGTCCTCGAGATTCGCGTGCCGGTGCAGGTAGCGCACGTCGCGGCGCCGCTCGAGTTCGCGCACCATCGGGTCGGCGTCGCGGGTGTAGCAGAAAATCGTCTCGCCCGCCTTCTCGCAGCGCTGGCTCAGGGCCGCGCCGGACTCCGCGAACCAGCCCTCCGCCCCGTCGCCGAACGCTTCCACCACCTGCGGCTCGATGTGGCGCTCGATGAGCTCGCGCGGCGCTCCCCCGGCGATGATGCGGCCGTTGTCCATGATCGCGAGGCGCTGGGCGAGCCGTTCGGCCTCGTCCATGAAATGGGTGGTGAGGAAGATCGTCTTGCCCTGGCCGAGGAGCTGGCGCAGCCGCTCCCAGATGACGTGCCGTGCCTGGGGATCGAGCCCCGTCGTCGGCTCGTCCATGAAGATGAGATCCGGGTCGTTCACCAGGGCGCGGGCGAGGGTAAGGCGGCGCTTCATTCCGCCCGAGAGCGTCTGGATGCGGGAATCCGCGCGGGCGCCGAGGCCGGCGAACTCGAGCAGCGCGGGCGTGCGGGCGCGGATCGCGGCGTCGGTCATGCCGAAATAGCGCCCGTACACGAGCAGGTTCTCGGCCGCCGTGAAATCGGGATCGAGGTTGTCCGCCTGCGGGACGACCCCGATGCGATGCCGCGCTTCGCGCGCCTGCCCGGGGACCCGGTACGACAGGACTTCGATCGTGCCCGCGTCCGGTTCGATGAGACCCAGGCACAGGCGCAGCGTCGTGGTCTTGCCGGCGCCGTTCGGCCCGAGGAGCCCAAAGCACTCGCCGGCTTTCAGCTCGAGGTCGACACCGGCGACGACTTCGCGCTCGCCGTATCGTTTGCGCAAGCCCGTGGCGCGCAGGTGAAACGATGGCCGGGGCTCGTCCATCGCGCGTCAGTTCCGGGCCGCCGGGCGCGCGCAGTAGCGCAGGACGATGTCGGCGAGGAGGCTCAGCCGGCCGTGGAAGAAGTGCTCACCGCCCGGTATCACGACGACGGGGAGGTTCTGCGGGCGCGCCCAGTCGAGCACGGCGGCGAGCGGTACGACATCGTCCCGCTCGCCGTGCACGACCAGCGTGCCCGCCGGCACGGCATCGGCCGCGAAGCGGTTCACCGCCGGCCCCACGAGCACCAGGCGGCTCGCGGCGAACCGGCGCGCGACGCGCGTCTGCACGAAACCACCGAACGAGAAGCCGGCGAGAGTGAGGGGCAGCGCGCCGTAGCGGCGGCTAAGTTCGGCCGCGACCGCGATCACGTCCCCGGTTTCTCCGTGCCCCTCGTCGTGCTCGCCCTCGGACGCGCCCACGCCGCGAAAATTCGGCCGCGCGCTGACGCAGCCGAGCGCGTAGAAGCACTTCGCCAGCGTCGTCACGACCTTGTTGTCCTTGGTGCCGCCCTGCACGGGGTTGGGGTGGGCGATGACCGCGATGCCCGAGCGCGCCGCGCCCGGATCGTTCACGTCGGTTTCGATCCTGCCCGCCGGTCCGGCGATCAGCAGCCGTTCGAACGAGGAGGCGGGCGGAGGGCGGACTTCCATTGCTTCGGTGATCGGGAGACCGGGTGATCCGGTGATCGAGTGGCCGGGGATGGGAGCGCGCCTGAATCGCCCGCCCGACGAATCCCCCGATCGCCGGATCAGATGCGAAGCCGCTCCACCACCCGCCCGTTGACGAGATGCTCCTCGATGATCTCGTCGATGTCCTCGCGGTCGACGTAGGTGTACCAGACCGCCTCGGGGTAGACGACGAGCACGGGCCCTTCCTTGCAGCGGTCGAGGCAGCCCGCCTGATTGATGCGGACCCGGCCGGGCCCGGCGAGCTTGCGGTCCTTCACCTGACCCTTGGCGTAATCGCGAATGCCCTGCGCGCCGTGGCCGGCGCAGCACTGCTCGCCTTCCTTGCGCTGGTTGCAGCAGAAGAAGACGTGGCGTTGATAGTAGCTCATGCGGCGATTATAAGCGATGCGCTCAGCCGCCCCGGCTCCCGCGCCCGGAAAGCGCGAATCCGAGGTAGGCGAGGGCGAGGAAGGGCCACAGGTCGGAGAGCGCCCGCATGATCCCGGAGAAGCTCAAGTAGTGACTCGGCCCGCCGCCCACGAGACGGGCGGGGATGTTCTGGTAGGGATTGTCGGGGGCGAGATTGAGGATGATGGCGGCGCCGAGGATACCCAGAGCGGCGCCCGACAGGAGCGCGCCGCGCGGGAGCCGCCTCAGCCAGTGCAGTGCCAGGAAACCGCCGACGATGCCGGCCACCGCGCCCGGGGTGAGCCACACGAGCGGATGCGACGCTCTTGCGAGGGCGGCGGCGGCGGTCTTCAGCGCGCATCCCGCCGCGACGACGCCCGCGATCATGAACATCGGTCGCGCCGCCGGCCGCGTGAGCGCCGCCACGATCATGCCGAGCGATGCCACGTTGAGAAACACCACGGCCGCTTCCGCGGCAAGCACGAACCGCGGCGCGTGGGCGGCATAGGCCGGCAGGTCCAGAGCGCCGCGCAAGGCGCCCGTGCCGAAGAGTTGCGCCAGCGGATTCAACTGCGCGAGCACCCACAGGCACACGACGACGAATCCCGCGTCGGCGGCCATGCCATCGAGGAACCGGCGGTGGCGCCACTCGTGCAGCCGTCCCCCCACCAGGCGCGAGGGCGCGAAAAGCGGCGCGGCCATCGCGCCGAGCAGCCCGCCGACCCCGTTGGTGAGGAGATCCACGTTGGAGGCGATGCGCGCGGGCTGGAACATCTGCGCGGCCTCCATCGCGAGGCTCGCCACGGCGGCCGCGCACGCGGCTTCGAGCGCGCCCAACGCGGCGCCGCGGCGCGCGCCCAAGCCGATGGACAGGAGAAATCCGAGCGGCACGTAGGCGGCGGCGTTCACCACGATGTCTTCGAGCGTGATGTAGCGCGGCCAGGGCGCGGTGAGAAAGCGCAGCACCTCCTCCGGCGGCATGCGCCACACCCGGAAGGGCTGCAGGCTCGCGTAGATCACCACCGCGAGGTACGCCGCGGCGAGGATCCACGCGAGGCGCACCGTGTGCGCCGAGAACCCCGTGCCGCTCCCCGGGCTGTCGCTCGCCGCCCCAGGTCCCCCGGAGCTCATCGGGGCGCGCGCCGCCGATGGCCGAAACGCAGCCCGGCCGTCATCGTTTCACCGCTCGCGGCTCGGGTAGACTGCGCCTGTTTCGCCCCGCGCCCGGCGCGGCGCGCGGGTTACGCCGGTGGCGGCGAGCGGGCCCCGACGGCGGCGTGTCCTTGTGGCGAGTCATGTTTCTCCCGCTGCATTGCGGCCGCGCCCCGCGTCGCGCTCGCGGGCGAGCGGCGGCGGTGACGGGGAAGGACGGTCCATGCGATGCTATGACATCTTCAACGGTGATGCCGACGGCATCTGCGCGCTGCAGCAGCTGCGCCTCGAGGAGCCGCGCGGCGCGACGCTCGTTACCGGCGTCAAGCGCGACGTGCGGCTGCTCGGGCGCGTCGACGCGCGCGCGGGCGACGAGCTGACCGTGCTCGACATCTCGCTCGCCGCCAACGCGGTCGAGCTCGCCCGGTTGCTCGCCGCGGGGGCGCGCTGCGCCTACTTCGACCATCACGCCGCCGGAACGATCCCCGACCATCCCAACCTCGCCGCGCGCATCGACACCGCGCCCGATACGTGCACGAGCCTCATCGTGGACCGTTTCCTCGGCGGGCGGCGGCGGGCGTGGGCGGTCGTGGCCGCCTTCGGCGACAACCTGCCGCGCGCGGCGGCGCGCGCCGCCGCGCCGCTCGGCCTCGACGAGACCGGGCTCGCGCGGCTGCGCGAGCTGGGCGAGGCGCTCAACTACAACGCCTACGGAGACACCGTGGCCGATCTCAACTACGACCCGGCCGATCTCTACGCGACGCTGCGCGGGTACGCGGAACCGCGGGATTTCATCGAGAACGAGCCCGTCCTCGAAGTGCTGCGCGGCGCGTTCCTCGACGATCTCGATCGCGCGACCCGGGTGCGGCCGGCGTACACCGGCGCCGCCGGCACCGTCGTGGTGCTCCCGGACGCGGCCTGGTGCCGCCGCGTGCACGGCATCCACGGCAACCGCATGGCCGAGCGCGAGCCCGGCGCGGCGCACGCGGTGCTGGTGGCGAAGGAAGGCGGCTACGTGGCGAGCGTGCGCGCGCCGGTCGAGCGGCCGCGGGGCGCGGACACGATCTGCTCGAAGTTCGAAACGGGCGGCGGGCGCAGCGGCGCCGGCGGTATCAACCACCTGCCGGAAGCCGATCTGCCGCGATTCCTGGCGGAGTTCGAAAAGCAGTTCCGGGAGTAGCCGCCGATGCATGCCGATGCGACCTGGACGAGCGGCAGAGGCGGGCACACAATCTCTGAAGCCGCCGATTGCAGAAGCCGCGGCCCGCGCCGGGCGCGGCCGACTGCATTCGCCCGTGTGTCCATCGGCGTTCATCGGCGTGTATCGGCGGCCTCTCTTCCACCGCCGGCGGCAGAGCCACCCGCCGACACGCCCGGGGCTGCGCCGTAGCGCTGCGGCAGCAGGCTGCCCGCGACCATGCCCGCCAGCGCGGCGAGGAATCCCGCGAGTTGCGGCGGCCACAGGCCATCGGGGTTGCCGCTCTCCAGCGCGAGCCACGTAACGAGCCCGCAGGCGAGGGCGAGCGCCGCGCCCTGCGTGGTGGCCCGCTTCCAGTAGAGCCCGCACGCGAGCGGCACGAAAGCGGTGACGAGCGTCACCTTGTAGGCGTTCTCGACCATCGCGTGGATGGGCGCCGTCGATGTCACGGCGTAGAGCGTCACGAGCAACGTGAAGCACGCGACGACGGCGCGCGTCATCCACAGGAACGCGCGGTCGGTCATCTCGCCGATGAACCCGCGCAGCACGTTCTCCGCGATCGTCACCGAGGGCGCGAGCAGCGTCGCGCTCGCGGTGCTCATGACGACCGACAAGAGCGCCCCGTAGAACACCACCTGCGCGTAGAGGGGCAGGTGGTTCATGATGAGTGAAGGCAGGATCCGCTGCGCGTCCCGGTCGATCCACCCCGCGACCATGCCGGGGTCGACGAGGCTCGCGGCGTAGGCGAGGAAGAGCGGGACGGCCGCGAACAGGAAGTAGGCGCCCCCGCCCAGTATCGACCCCCACGCCGCGGTGCTCTCGTCGCGCGAGGCGTTCACCCGCTGGAAGACGTCCTGCTGGGGAATCGAACCGAAGCCGAGCGTGATCCAGGCCGCGACGAACGCGAGGAGCGCCGCCGGTTCGGGCGCGGGCAGGAACCGGAACCGGCCCCGCTCCGCCGCGTGGGTCACCACGGCCGCGACGCCCCCCGCGAGATCGCTCACCAGCCACGCGATCCACGCGAGCCCCAGGACGATGACGATCATCTGCACGAACGTCGTGACGGCGACCGACCACATGCCGCCGAAGAGCGTGTAGACGAGCACGACCGCCGCGCCGATCGCCATGCCCGCCCATGCCGGGATCGCGTCGGCGGAGAGGACATTGAAGACGAGACCGAGCGCCGTCACCTGCGCCGACACCCAGCCGAGGTAGGAGAGCGCGATGGCGATGCTGCAGGCGAGCTCGATGGCGCGGTTGTAGCGCAGGCGGTAGTAGTCGCCGATCGTGAGGAGATTCAGCCGGTAGAGCGGGCGCGCGAAGAAGATCCCCACGAGGACAAGGCAGAGCGCCGCGCCGAACGGGTCCGAGGCGAGCCCGGAGAGTCCCTCGCGCAGGAAGGTCGCGGGAATGCCGAGCACGGTCTCCGCGCCGAACCAGGTGGCGAACACCGCGGCGAAAACGACGTAGATCGGCAGCCGCCGCCCGGTGGTGATGTAGTCGCGCGCGCTGTGGACCTTCACCGCGGCGGCGACGCCGATGACGATGGAAAGGGCGAGATAGGCGATGACGAAGGTGAGCAGCATGTCGGCGTGTCGGTTCAGGTCACCGGACTGGCCGCGGAGGCGCGGAGCGCGCGGGGGATCTCCGGCGCGTCACTCGACACCCCTGCTCCGCGGTCTCCGTGTCTCTGCGGCAAGATCGATCCGGCTTCAGTCGGCGGCGAGCAGGATGACCGCGATGGCGGCGAGCAGCGCCGCGATGAGCGCGAGGAGGCGATTGCGGCGGCGCTCCGCCGCGAGCAGCGCGTCGATCCGGGCCCCTGCCCGCCCTTCGACCGCGACATCGAGCGCCCGGTGGACGAGCCGCGGCAGTTGCGGCAGCATGGCGCTCCAGTAGGGCGCCTCCTGCCCGATTCGCGCCGCGAACCCGCGCCAGCCCACCTGCTCGGACATCCAGCGCTCCAGGTAGGGTTTCGCGGTCTGCCACAGGTCGAGGTCGGGATCGAGGTCGCGGCCGAGGCCCTCGATCGCGAGCAGCGTCTTCTGCAGCAGCACGAGCTGCGGCTGGATCCGGATGTTGAACCGGCGCGAGGTCTGGAACAGGCGCAGCAGCACGCGCCCGAAGAGGATTTCGCGCAGCGGCCGCGCGAAGATCGGCTCGCACACCGCCCGTATCGCGGCCTCGAAATCGTCGATGCGCGTCTCGGGCGGCGCCCAGCCGGACTCGACGTGGGCCTCGGCGACGCGCCGGTAGTCACGCCGGAAGAAGGCGAGGAAGTTCCGCGCGAGATAGGTCTTGTCGGTCTCGGTGAGGGTGCCCATGATCCCGAAGTCGAGCGCGATGTAGCGCCCCTCGGGCGTCACCAGGATGTTGCCGGGGTGCATGTCGGCGTGGAAGAAGCCGTGGCGGAAGACCTGCGTGAAGAAGATCTCGACCCCGGCGCGCGCGAGCCGCGGGATGTCGACTCCCAGCGCGCGCAGTTCCGTGACCGCGGAGACGGGCGTGCCGTGCATGCGCTGCATCACCATGACTTCGGCCGAGCAGTAGTCCCAGTGGACCTCGGGCACCAGCAGGAGCGGCGAGTCCCGGAAGTTGCGCTTGAGCAGGCTCGCGTTGGCGGCCTCCCGCAGAAGGTCGAGCTCGACCTCGAGGTGCTTGGCGAACTCGGCGACGACCTCGTGCGGGCGCAGGCGCTTGCCGTCGGCCCACGCCGTTTCCACGAGCGTCGCGGCGGCGTGCAGCAGGTCGATGTCGTGCGCGATGATCTCCGCGATCCCGGGCCGCAGCACCTTGATCGCGACCGCGGTGCCGTCGACCAGCCTGCCGGCGTGCACCTGCGCGACGGAGGCGCTCGCGAGCGGCTCGCGCTCGAACTCCGAGAATACCCGCTCGAGCGGCTTTCCGTAGACGCGCTCGAGGAGCGCGACGGCCTCGCCGCCGGGGAACGGCGGCACGCGATCCTGCAGCTTCGCCAGCTCGTCGGCGATGTCGGGCGGCAGCAGATCGCGGCGCGTGGAGAGCACCTGCCCGAACTTCACGAATATCGGCCCCAGCGTCTCCAGCGCGCGGCGCAGGCGCACCGCCCGCGGCGCCTCGAGCGCGCGCCGGAAGAGGAGCGCGTTCACGCACGCGCGCACGCCGCGCACGCGCTCGTGGCCGAGGAAGAACTCGTCGAGCCCGTAGCGCAGGGCCACCGACAGAATGCGGACGAGGCGCAGCGCGCGCATCGGGCGATTGTAGCGAGTACGAGCGCGAGCGTCGCGGCGCGGCCCGCCGGCCGCATGCATTCCGGAAAACGCGAATCACGGAGAACACGGAGGGCGGATCACCCCGTGCCGGGCGCGTCTCCCCGTGTCCCCCGCGGCGGGTGCGGTTCGCCGGACAAGTTCCGGTCTCCGGAGTCCGGCGCGGCGGCGCGCGACGCACCGGGGAGACGCTCGATGCGCTTCGCGAGCCGCGCCACGTCGTCACGCAGGTCGTCGACCTCGCGGTGAAACGCGGCGAGTTCACGCGCGGCCGCGATGAGCGGGCGCTCCTCGGTCCAGTACTCGACGAAGGAACGCGCGAGGTTCTCGCCGGATTCGGCGCCCAGGCGCCGGAGGGCGCGCGCCGCCCCGGCCATGCGGTGCCCGGCGATGTCCCCGAAAACGCGCGCGAGGTCCTCCTCGAAATCCCAGTTGATCTCGCGCGCGAGAAGACCGATGCTCGCCGCGAAACCGGTGTCGCCCGCCATGCCCGCTTCGCGCCACGCGGACTCGTCGCGCGCGGCGAACCGCAGCAGGAGCCCCGTCGAGAGCGCGAGCGTGACCGCCGGAGCGGCGCCGGCGGCGGCGGGCGAAACGGTGCCGTCTTCGCGGACCGTCAGGCGGATGCTCGCGGGGAAGGTGTCGATGCGCGCCGTCTTGCCGGCGTGCCGGGCGAGCTCGGCGCGGGCCCACGCCGCGCCGCGCAACAGGTGGTTCACGGCCGCCGCGGCGGCGGCGGATTCGAGTCCGGGACGTTCCGGTGGCGACCGGGGCGCCGGGGATTCGGGCGAGCCGGCGGTGCTCCCGCCGGGAGTCTGCGAAGGCATGCCGCCTTTCCAAAAAGCAAAACCGCCCGCGGGCGGCCTTGCATCAGGCATTCCGGCGGGCGCATCGCCCGGCGGAATGCTATTCCTGCTGGATACCGGAGACGAGCCAGCCGGAACGCCCGCTCACGGGCTTCTCGAGGTGCCAGATCTCAGCGAAGGATTCCGGCTCGGCCCCGGCCGCTTCCCGGATGAGGCCCGCGAAGCGCACGCTCACCACGAACAAATCGCCTTCCGTGGCGACATCCAGCACTTCCGCGTCAAGCGTGACGACTTCGGTGTGCTGGGGCGCGGCGCCCCGCGTCCGGAACCGCCCTTCGAGCTCGTGGTAGAGGTCGGGCGTCGTGAAATCCCGGATCGCCGCGAAATCACCCTTGTCGTTCGCCGCCTGCAGGTTCACGAAATTGAGCTTCGCCTGCCGCACGAACCCGGCCGCGTCGAATCCGGCGGGCCACCGCCCGGCGGCCGTTGCCGCCGCCGACGTGGTGGCGGCAACGGAGTGCGCGCCGGCGCCGCCGGGCAGCTCGGTGACCGGTACCGGCCCGCCAGCCGGAGTCCCCGCGCCGGCCCCCGCATACTCCATGGGCCCGGGCCGCGTCGCGCGCCCGCGCAGGAAGAAGCGCGCCGCCAGAGCGACGGCCGCGATCAGCAACCCCAGCACGAGCATCCCGGCGAGCGCGCCCGCGATGCCGTTATTGAAAAAGAGCGCGGCGAGCCCGGCGCCGAGCGCGAGCCCGGCCAGGGGGCCGAGCCACTTCGAGGCGCCCGCCGGCGGCTGCGCCGGCGTGGCCGGCGCTGCCTGGTTCTGCTGCTGCGCGGGGGCCTTCGGTGCGGCCTGCTGCTGGGTGATATTGCGCTGCTTGCCTATGTTGCCGCCGCCGCCCATGCGGCGCGCTGCTTCCGACTCCACTGCGAGGAATGTCATCCCCAGGAGAGCCATGAACACGGCGATGATGGACTTCATGCGATTCTCCTTGTGCCCGCGGTGAGCGGGCGCCCGTTCTACCGCACGCCGCGACGGGATGCGCTCCCGGCCGCGGCAACCTTACCGGTCGCGGCATTATATCCAAACCCGCCCCCCGCCGCGTCAGATTCTCCAGCCGCGATGCAGCGCGACGACGCCGGCCGCGAGATTGAACCAGTCCACGCGCTCGAGACCCGCCGCTTCCATCATGCGCGCGAGCTCCTCCTGCCCGGGGTGCATGCGTATCGATTCCGCGAGGTAGCGATAGGCCTCGGCATCGTTCGCGACGAGCCGGCCGAGTCCCGGCAGGACCCGGAAGGAATAGGCATCGTAGAGCGGCGCGAGCGGCGCCCACACGCGGGAGAATTCCAGCACCAGTAGCCGCCCCCCCGGGCGCAGCACTCGGCGCATCTCGGCGAGCGCCGCATCCTTGCGCGTCATGTTGCGCAGTCCGAACGCGACGCTCACGCAATCGAAGTGCCCGGCGGGGAACGGCAGCCGCTCCGCGTCGCAGCGCACGACCGGAACCAGTCGTCCCTCGTCGAGCAGGCGGTCGCGGCCGTGGGCGAGCATGGCCGCGTTGATGTCGGTGAGTATCACTTCGCCCCCCGCACCGACGCGCCGCGCGAAGAGGCGGGCAAGGTCGCCGGTGCCGCCGGCGATGTCGAGCACGCGGGCGCCCGGCCCGACGAGACTCTGCTCCACCGCGAAACGCTTCCACCACCGGTGCAGTCCCGCCGACATGAGATCGTTCATGAGGTCGTAGCGGGAAGCGACCGAATCGAAGACGCCGGCGACGCGCCGCGCCTTCTCGTCCCGCGGCACCTGCTCGTAACCGAAGTCGGTGGTTTTCACGGGCGAACCGCTCACGTCCGGCCGGGGCGAGCCTCCCGGCTCGCGCCCGCCGCCGCCATGCGCTCGAGGTACTCGCGCCACATCGCGTCCTGGCGCACGCCGTATTCGTAGAGGAGCGGCCACGAGTAGATCCCGGTGTTGTGACCGTCGGAGAAATGGAGCTGAACGGCGTAGTTCCCGACCGGCTCGACCTGGAGTATTTCGACCTCCTGCTTGCCGGTCTGCAGCACTTCCTGGCCGGGCCCGTGGCCGCGCACCTCCGCGGACGGCGAGTAGACGCGCAGGAACTCGCATGGTAGACGGAAGCTCAGGCCGTCGGCGAAAGCGACTTCCAGCACGCGGGACTTCCTGTGCAGCGTGATGGCGGTGGGTTGTGGCGTGGCTGGGCCGGGGCCTGCCATGGGTTCTCCGGGGCGCGGTCGGTCGGCGCACACCATGATAACCGACCGGGCCGCACGCCATGAACCGCGCGACCGGCCACGGGCTTCCGGCGCGGCTCCGCCGGCTGCCGGTACCGTCCCGCCCGGGACGGCACGGGCGCCTTTCGGGCAGGCCGTACGGTCGCGGCGCTACCGCGGGCACGCCCTCGAGGAATGCATCGCGTGAAAGCGCGGCGAATTCCTACACGACGAGGATGGTCCCCCGGTCGAAATCGCTGCCCTTCTCGATGAGGTTGACGAGCTCCGCGACCTGGCGGCGCTCGGTGTGCAGCTCGACGAAACGACCGCTCTGGAACCAGCCGGCTGGCAGCACCAGCGTCGACGGCGCGCCGGGCGAGGCGGTTTCAGGCAGCAGCAGGGCGCGTTCGTAGCGGTCCCCGCCGGCCGGGCTGTAGTTCGATGGGCGCACCGAGACGGCCTGCGGCACCCCGGGGAAGAGCCTCACCCCGCAAGTGAGCCACCCGGCATCCGACGTGCGCAGCCACTGCACGACGCCGACGGTGAACGGCCCGCCGCTGCCGCGGCGCACGCCGACGAGCTGGTTGTGCGAGACGCGCGCGCCGCCCGCGCTGGTGCGCTGTATGCACAGGAAAGCCGTGCTCCCGCCGCTCGTGCCGCGCCACAGTTCAGGCGCCGCCCCGCCGCCGGAATTGGTCGCCGGTCCCGTAACCCGGGCAAAGCCGCAGGTGTCGAGCTGGCGCTTTTCGAGAGAGGAGATCTCGCCCGCGGCCCGGGCGTCCCGGCCCCCCGCTTCCGAGTGCGCGGAGGAGAGCCCCAGGCACACGTCGATGGGCTCGGCGGCCGCCTCGCCCGCCTCGCGGCGCGCCGCGCCCGCGCGACACCATTGAACGTAGAGCAGCATGAGCAGGTTCTCGCACCCCGGCTGCCGCGCGTCCTCGCCCAACCCGAGCTGCGCCGGGGTCTGGCCCTGCTTGAGGAGATTGACGCTCTGGCGCAGCGCCTTGGCGAGCTCCCCGAGATCGAGGTAGCGCAGGCCCGGGCGCGGCGCGAGCTCCGCCGCCGGCCGGGCGCCCTCGTCCCCGTCGAGATCGACGGCGGTGAGCGGCAGGCCCTCGGCCGCGGGCGGCTGCGCGGTGATGCCGGCGAGCGGCGCCCAGCGCTCGAGCCAGCGCTCGACGAAAGCGAGCTGTCGCGCCGACAGCGAGAACGGATTGGCGAGTTCGACGAGCAGGATGCGCGCGTAGGCCTCGGCGCAGCTCGAATCCGGGTCGCGCTGCGCGAAACCGTCGTGGACGCGCACGCGCGCGAACCCGTGCCGCTCGGCGTGGGCGTAGAGTCCGTGCGCCGCGCGCCACATGGCCGCCGGCGGCTGGCGCCAGGCGCGGTAGTGATCCGCCATGGCGCAGCCGGCGAGGCCCAGGCAACGCATGGTCGTGAGCGCCGCGTGGGGAGCGATCGGCAGATCGCCGTCGCGGCAGGCGTCGAGGCAGAGCTGGTAGTTGGCGCTCGCCTCGCGCCACAACGCCTGCACGTTGCGCCATGCCGTGAGCTCCGCGGTCTCGAGCGGGAGCGCCCGGCCGGCGTAACGCCTGGCGGATTCGCCCTGCACGAACTCGACCGTATCGCGCAGCGCCTCGAGCACTCTCAGGCGCTCGAGCGGCGCCACCGCGAACTCGCGCAGCGCCGCGAGCTGGGCGGTGAGCACCTGCTGCGTCAGCTGAATGTTGGTGAGCGTGAGCTGCTCGAGCCATCGCCGGCAGCTCGCGCTGTCGGTGAATTGCAGCGCCGTGCCGGCCGCCGCGAGCGATTGGGTGCTGGTCATGGGATATCCCGCGTGTCTGCGTGATCGGGCCTCGTTCATTCCCCCGGAGTCGATCGTGCCGGCCCGTCGCAACCTGCGGAGAGCCCGCCGCCTTCTGCGAGGCCGCTTTGCCCGCCGCCCTGATGGCACATCGCTCCGAGCGCAGGCTATCGCACCCGCGGCGCCGGAGCACGTGAAGTAGTTCACCGCGCCCGGAAAAAACCGCCGCCGCGCGCGAACTGGATCACGCTTTGGCCGCGTTCCCGACCTCGCCGGCATTCGCCGCGCCGGGCGCGTCACAGCGGCGAGAAGGTCACGCGCTCGAAGTTGGGCCCGCGGTCCATGAGGAGCTTCAGCTGGACCCGCTCGGACTTCTCCCGGTAGAGGTGGAGCTCGCGTCCCGGCGCGAACCAGCCCGGCAGGAGCACGAGGCTCGCCGGCAGCTTGCGCGCCGCGTCCTCGGGCACGAGCAGCGCGCGATCGTAGCGCGCCGCTTCCGGCCCGCGGGCGGCGCTGTTGCGGGCGGCGAGCGCCTGCGGGTTCGACGTGATGAGGCGCAGCCCCACCCAGATCCCGCCCGATTCGTCGACGATCAGGCGCTGCACGGTGCCGAGGTAGAGGCTCCTGTTCGAGGGGTTCCGCAGTCCGAGGAGCTGGTTGTGCCCGATGCGGGTGGCCGGGCTGGGATCGCGGCACAGGCCGAGAAAACCCGAGGCGCTCTTGTTGACGATCACCCACGTCTCTATCGTGGCGCTGCGCTGGGAGACCATCGCGCGGTCGGTGCTCTCGGAGACGTAACCGAGCATGTCCATGTCCTGGCGCTCGCGCGCCGTGATTTCGCCCCCGGGCTGGCGGAACGCGCGGCCCGTCAAGCCGTAGTGGATCGCGGCGATGTTGGGCGAAATCGTGACCACGATGCCCCCGGGGCTGCGCTCGTCCGCGCGTCCGGTGCCGGCGGCGCACCACTGCACGTGGAGCAGGGTGACGAGCTTCTCGCAGGCATCGCGCGGCATCTCGCCCAGGCCGAGCCCCGCCGGCGTCTCGCCCCGCCGCAATGCCGCCGCCGCCTGCCGCAGGACGCGGCCGAGGGCCTCCAGCTCGAGGTAGCGCGCCGCGGCGGGGGGCGACCCGGCCGCGAGCCCGGCGCCCCGATCCGAGTCTGGGTCGACGGCGATCACGGGCGCCGCGCCCTGGCGCGCCGGCGCGGCCGCGAGCGTGACGAGCGCGGCCCAGCTCTCCAGCCAGCGCTCCACGATATCCATCTGCGCCACGGTGAGCGCGTCGGGTTGCGCGAGCTGCGTGAGGAGCGCATGCAGGTAGGCGCCCGCGCAGCTCGTCGCCGCGACGCCGCGCCCCGCTTCGTCGTGCACGAGCTCCGCCGCGAGGCCCGCGGTCTCGGCGAACCGGTAGAGCCGGTGAAGCTGCCGCCACAGCGCGGCGGGCACCTTGCGGTAGACGCGGTTGTGCTCGCTCATGGCGAGCCCGGTCGCGCGGAGCGCGCGCTGGCAGATCAGCGCGGCGCGGGAGGCGAGCTCGGGCGCCGGCCCCGCCATCGCGTCGATCAGGCCGTCGTAACCGGCCGCGGCCGCGCTCCACACGTCCACCACGTCGTTCCAGCTCGCGCGGTCGTCGTCGTCGAGCGGTACCGGCCGGCCGAGATACTTCTTCGCGGCCGCCGCCTGGAGCGGCGCGGCGAGTTCGCGCAGGGCCTCGAGCAGTTCGAAGCGGGTGCCCGCGGGCAGGTTCGCCCCGGCGAGCGCGCGCGCCTGGGCGGCGAGCGCCCCGTGCGCGAGCCCGGTATCGGTGACGGGCAGACGCTCGCGCCAGGCCCGGAAGCTCGGGGCATCGAAGAACTGGAGCGCTGCCGCGGCGCTGCCTGCCGGGTCCGCCGGTGGGGGCATGGCTCGCCTTTCGGGTGAGGGAGGCGGCGATTATCGCAGCGCGGTCTTCCCGCGGGCAACCGCCCTCCCGGGGCCGCAGACCGGGAACGATGGACCGGGGACGGCCATCGCGCTCATCCCGCGAGCGCCGCGATGGCCCAGTAACGGGCGAACTTGCCGGTTGCGATGAAGGCGAGGCAGCGCCACGGATCGAGCCGCAGCCAGCCGGCGGCGACGCACAGCGGGTCGCCGATGAGGGGCACCCACGAGAGGAGGAGGGCGGGCGCGCCGTACTTGCGCACGGTCTCGATCCCCTTCACCGGTTCGCCGCGCGGGATGAGTCGCCCGACGAGCCAGGAGGACAGGCCGCCCAGGGTATTGCCGGCCGTCGCGACCGCGAGCGCGATCCACGGCGCGCCGGGATCCGCGCGCAGCACCGCGTAGAGCACCGCCTCCGAGCCGCCCGGCAGCAGCGTGGCGGCGAGAAAACTCGAGGCGAACAGCGCCCACAGACCGGCTTCTTCGCTCATCGGGATGCGGCACCCCGGCGCGGCGTGCACGAATGGCGGCGAACGCCCGAGTGTACGCGGGCGGCGAGCCGCGGTGTGACCCGCGGGGAGGACGGGCGCGAAGGCGTCGCGTTTTTCCTCCTCAAATTGACGCGCGCGCGGCCGATCCCGGATAATTCGGCTCCCGCGCGCCGGCCGCGGGTCGCGCGCACCCCGCGGCCGGCGCGTTTCGCCGGGTGCGGATTTCGTCGCCGCCAGGGAAGGCCTTTCCGATGGCGCATGCCATGGATCTTTCCCGGTTGTGCGCATCTACTGCGTCGGCCGCAACTACGCGGAGCATGTGCGATGAAGTGATGAAGTGATGGAGTGATGTGAGGAAGTGATGGGGTGATCCCGCGAGACTGGATCAGCGGGTCACCGAAGCACCGGTCGAAGGAGGCGACGATGCAGATGCGCAAGCTGGGCCGTGACGGCCCGATGGTTTCCGCGGTGGGGCTCGGCTGCATGGGCATGTCCATAAGCTACGGCGAGCCCAACGACGAGGAATCGATCGCGACGATCAACCGCGCGATCGATCTCGGGGTGAATCTTCTCGTGACCTCCGACGCCTACGGCAACGGCGTCAACGAGGAGCTGATCGGGCGGGCGATCAAGGGCCGGCGGGCGAGGGTGCTCGTCGCCACCAAGTTCGGCAATCTCGCGCTCGCGGGGCGCGGCGCCGGGACCGGCGCGCCGGCCCTCACCGGGGGCCACCCGGACTACGTGCCGCAGGCGTGCGAGAAGAGCCTGAAGCGCCTCGGCGTGGACGTGATCGACATCTACGGCATGCACCGCATGGACCGGACGGTGCCGATCGAGGACACCGTCGGCGCCATGAAACGGCTCGTCGAGCAGGGGAAGGTGCGCTACCTGCAGCTCTCGGAAGCGGGCGCGCAGACCATCCGGCGGGCGCACAAGGTGCACCCGATCACCTGCGTGGAGACCGAGTACTCGCTCTGGAGCCGCGACGTGGAGGGCGAGATCCTGCCCGCGTGCCGCGAGCTCGGCACGGGCTACATGGCGTACGCGCCGCTCGGGCGGGGTTTCCTCACCGCGACCATGAAGACGCTCGACGCGCTGATCGCGAAGGACCGGCGCCGCGAGCATCCGCGCTTCCTCCCGGAGAACATTTCGCGGAACGCGGCGCTCCTCGCGCCGCTCGAACGGATCGCCGCAGAGAAAAAGCGCACACCGGCGCAGGTGGCGCTCGCATGGCTGCTCGCGCAAGGGCCGGACATCGTGCCCATCCCCGGCACCAAGCGCCGCACCTGCGTGGAGGAGAACTGCGCGGCGGTGGAGATCACGCTCGGCGCGGAGGAGATCGCCGCGCTCTCGAAGGCGTTTCCGTTGAACGTCACCGCCGGCACGCGCTACCCGGAGAAGCAGCTCGCCGGGCTCGGCATCTAGCGGTAGTTCGTTGCCGCGGCGGCGCGGCGATAGCAGAGGGGCCGCTCTTGCGGGACCGCGGGAAGGGCTTTCTCCGCGGGCCCCGCGTCTCCGTGGCAATTCCAGATCCGGCGACGGCCGGCCGGAATAGACCGGCCGCACGCGGTGTTTGCGTGTTGCGGGCTTTGCCCGCCTGACGACGAACGGAGGCGCCCATGCTGCGTATCGTGCTGATCGCATTGCTGCTCGCGGGCTGTGCGGAACTGCCGCAAAGCCCGGCCGATGTCCAGGCGAGGCGCTTCGAGCCCGTTCCCGGGAAGGCCGTGATCTATATCGTGCGCACGCCCCTCGATTCCGAGGAGATGGGCGGCCTCGTGCTGGACGACGGCGGCCAGATCACGACTTTCGGCGGCACGTATTACCGCTGGGAGACGGCGCCCGGCGCCCACCGCGTGACGGGCCTCGGCGCCGCCAATGTCACGGTGACGCTCGACACCGCCCCGGGCGGAATCTACTTCGTGCAGCACACCGTCACGGGAACCCGGCGCTCCGGCCCGCAGAACTACCGCCTGACCCGGGTCGGGGAGCAGGAAGGCCGCGCGATGGTGGCGCGCTCGACGCTCCTCCGCTGACACCTCACGCAAGGAACGCGAGGCGGGCTGTTGCCTCGCGCGAGTCTTCGAGGGCACGCAAGAGACGAGCAAGGCAGGAACGCTTTCCTTCCGTCCTTTGCGTTCGGGCGGCGGCTCAAGCTCGGCCGGGGTAGAGGCGGATCGGCGAGGGCGCGGGAGGCGCCGGCGGCAGCGATTCGCCGCGGCTCGCGAGTTCCGCCATGTCGCGCTGGAATTCCGGCGGCCCGAACGCCGAGACCGATTGCTGGCGTGTGTAGGCGCCGTTCTCCACGATCTGCTCCGAGTAGAGGAGCATGCGGTTTTCGCGCTCCGCGAATTGCCTGAGCCAGTTCAACGCGCGCGGCGGAATTCTCCTGCCGACGGGAACCGCGACATCGACCGGCAGCCCGCGCCAGCGGTGCTGGTCGAGGAGCACGATGACTTTCGCTTCGTTCGGCTTCATCCAGTCGGGGAGCGGACTTTGCTCCATGCGCCAGCCGCAGATGAATTGCACGCACGGATCGACCGGGCGGTGCTCGTAGTCGTCGCAGCCCGCGCCGGTGCTGTGCGGGCAGGGATGACCGGGATAGGCGGGCATCCCGTTCACCCTGATCTGGAGCCAGCCGTCGCAGCAGGCGGTACAGGGCCGGCACTCGCGTGAATGCGGTTTCTTCGCCAAGCGCGCCTCTCGTCGTGAGGGAGTAGATTGAACGCAATGGCGCGAGGATGTGTCAACCGGCGCCTTTTGCCCCGGCCTTGCACTCGATGTCCGGCGCGCATCCGGGGCGAACGCCGCGCCGGCTGCGAACCGGTCCTCGTGGTACAAATCGCCACATTTCGAGAAGTCCATCTAACCCGTTGCTTTTGTTTTGTATTTTCCATAAGCCCCCCGGGTTGACCACCCGGGCGCGCGGGGTTGTTGCATACCCGCAACAAGCCGATTGAAAACATGAGGAAAACCGCCCGTTATTGTTGCTCCGGAGACGATGTGTCCGGCAAACTGGGTCCAACCTCGCCGGAAGATTGGGGGGGCGCATCGGGATAGTCGCAAACACGTGATGCGATCGGCCCAGGCGCAAGTAAACTTCTAAAGGAGATTTGGCATGCAGAAAAAACTATTGGCTGTAGCGGTCGCGGGAGCGCTCGTTGCGCCGGCCGCCGCGCTGGCACAGACCAGCACGGTGCAGATTTACGGTCAGGTCACGTATGAGTACGGCTCGGCGGATCAGGGTTCGGGCCGGCCGAGCGTGGATTACGCCGACACCCCGGGCGGCAGCGCCATCGGCTTCCGCGGCGAAGAGAAGCTCGGCGGCAACCTCTCCGCGTGGTTCCAGTGCGAAACCTCCGCCGACATCCGCGGCATAGACAGCGTCGGCCTCTGCTCGCGCAACAGCGCGGTCGGTTTCAAGGGCGCGTTCGGTAACGTGCACTTCGGCAAGTGGGATACGCCGATGAAGCGCGCGTTGAACCAGGGCTCGGTCGGCGCCGAGGAAACCGGTATCCTGGGCATGTCCTTCCTCGCCTTCGGCGGGTCGGGCGGCGCGGATGCGACCGGCACGGGTTCGGATGCCCCGAACCGCCAGCGCTGGAAGCGCCGTGAGTCGAGCCTCGCCTACTACGAGTCCCCGGTCTTCAACGGCTTCCAGGTTCTTGCGGCGTTCTCGCCCGGCAACCGGGCGTCCGACCTGCCGGTTTCCGACCTCGACGCGAACCCCAACCACAAGCCGCGCGTGTGGTCGCTTGCCGGCACCTACGTGAACGGGCCGCTCGCGATTGGCCTGGGTTACGAGAAGCACTCGGAGTTCGGCGCGCACCAGGCCGGGGCGACGACCGACCTCGACGACGATGCGTGGAGCCTCTCCGCGTCCTACGTGTTCATGGGCAAGGTCAAGGTGGGCTTCACCTACCTCGACGCGAACTACGAAACGGGCCCTGGCCGCGACATGGACAAGCAGACGTGGACCATCGGGGTTGACTGGAGCATCACCGGGCCGCACAGCGTGCACGCCCAGTACGCCTATGCCGACGATACCGACGGCAACAGCACGGTCTCCATCGGCGGCAATGGCGGCATTACCTCGCCGTTGACGGCCGCGGGCGTATCGCGCGGCGGCGGTACCGGTGGCGACGCGTTCTCGCTCGCCTACCAGTACGCGTTCTCCAAGCGCACGTCGATCCGGTTTGCCTACGTGAAGGTGAATAACGACTCGAACACCGCGGCCTACCGCCTCGGCAATACCGCGGCGCACCTGCGGACCGGCGAAAACGTGGATTCCTTCGGGTTCCTCATCCGCCACCGGTTCTAATAGAACGACGACTCGCCGGTATCGGCAAGACGGGCGCTCTCGGGCGCCCGTTTTTTTTTGGTGCGCCCGGCAGGCGGACAGGGATTGCCTTGGCGGGTTTGGCGCGAGGCAGGTGTCATCTCGCGCGAAGCACGCGAAACGCGCACAGCGTGACCCCTGCCGCTCCGCCGTTCATCAGCCCGTGATCCGCAGGTAGATCGCCTCCAGCGCCCGCGTCAATGCCTCGGTGTCGAAGAGTGCCGAGTGCTCTCTTGCGTGCGCCACGCGGGCGCGTATCGAGTCCAGCCGCGCGGGCTGCGTTGCGAGCGCCGCGGCGAGGGCTGCGTACTCTTCGAGCGACCGGGTGACGAGATCCGGCAGCCCGGCGGCGGTCAGGATGCTGCCGGACACGCGCGCGGCGAAAGTCTCACCCGCCAACGCGATCGCCGGGCAGCCGCACCACAGCGCGTCGGAGAGCGTCGTGTGCGAGGTGTAGGGAAACGTGTCGAGCGCGAGGTCCGCGGCGCGGTAGCGGGCGAGGTGCCGCGCGTTCGCGAGTTTCGGCGCGAGCACGATGCGCTCCGGGGCCATGCCGTGGGCCCGCGCGGCCGCGACGAGGTTCGCGCCCGCGAGCGAGTGACCTTCGAGCAGCCACAGCACGCCCCCCGGGACGGCGCCGAGGAGCCGCATCCACGCCGCGAATAGCTCCGGTGAGATCTTGTTCGCCTGGTTGAAGCAGCAGAACACGAACGCGTCATCGGGCAGGCCGTAGTCGCCGCGGCTTGCGGTCGCGGCGACCTCGCGCTTGCGGTCGTTCGGCTGGTAGCAGTGCGGCAGGCGCACGACGCGCTCCGAGTACGCGCCTTCGAGCTCCGGGGGCACGATGACAGGATCGGCGATGAGGTAATCGATGAATGCCGCGCCCGTCGTGCCGGGATAGCCGAGCCACGCGGCCTGCACGCGGCAGGGGCGGCGCGCCATGATGGCAAGGCGGTCGCCCACGGTGTAGCCCTTGAGATCGACGAGGAGGTCGAGGCCATCCTCGCGGATCCGGCGGGCGGCGGCTTCGTCGGCTTCGCGCGCGATGTCGACGAAGTGCTCGCACGCGGCGCGGAAGCGCAGGCGGAGGGGCGTATCCTCCCGCGGCCCGTGCGAGTAGGCGAAGATCTCGAAACGCTCCCGGTCGTGCAGTTCCAGCGCCTCCACGACGAGGTGGCCGACTGCGTGCTCCTGGAAGTCCGATGAGAGGTAGCCCACCCGCAAGCGCGCTCCGCGCGCGCGCGCGGCGGGTGGCTCGCCCTTCACCGCGCCGAAGCGCTCGCGCGCCCAGCGGCGCGTGTAGTCGAGCTGCTGCGCCGGGGTGGTCGGCTCGCAGAGCAGCCAGAACGGGCTGCCGAGTTCCGTGGACCGCGCGAGCCTGGGCTCGACCTCGGTCCACGCGGCGTGCCACCTCGGCCAGTCGCATGCCTGGCGCGACTCGTAGGCGAGCATGCCGACGAGGATCTCCGCGCGCGTGCGCGCGTACCCGGCCTCGATGGTGGCGAGGGCGGCATCGAGCCGGCCGCTGACGAGATCGACGTTGGCGAGCGTGACGAAGGCGGGTGCCCCGGCGCCACCCTCCGCCGCCCGGCGGGCGCAGGCTTCGGCTTCTTGCAGTTCCCCGGCGTCGAAGAGGGCGCCCGCCAGCACGGCACAGGCGCGCGCGTTGTCCGGCTGAGTCGCGAGAGCGGCACGCAGGTGATCGATGGCTTCGCTCGTGCGGCCAACCGCGAGAGCCGCCGAGGCGAGCCCTTCGCGCGCGAGCGCCGCGTCGGCGGCCCCGGGAGAGGCGGCCAGCACACGCTCGAACCAGCGGCGCGCCGCCTCGGGTTCGCCGCGCGCCAGTGCGAGCACCCCCAGGTTGTACGCCGCATCGGGGTGCCCCGGCTTGAGCCGCAGCGCTTCCTCGAGCCGCGCCGTCGCGGCGGTCGCGTTCCCGGCGAGGGCGAGCGCCCTGCCGAGGTTGATCAGGCAGTCGGCGTCCTCGGGGGCCATCGCCCGCGCGCGCTCGAGCGCCGCCGTCGCGTCGCCCACGCGACCGAGCTCGATGAGCGCGATACCGAGCCGCATGTGCACCGATGCCGGCGCGCCCGGCAGCGCCGCGGCGCTCGCGAGCGCGCCCCGCGCCGCGGCGGGCTCGCCGAGCATGAGATGCGCGAGCCCGAAATGCTCCAGCGCGGCGCCGTGGTGCGGCTCGATCTCGAGCACCCGCGCGAGCGGCGGCACCGCCTCGCGCGGCCGGCCCTCGGCGACCAGGCAGACCCCGTGCAGGCACAACGCATCGGGATTGCGCGGCGCCTCGCGCAGGGCGAGCTCGACGAGCGCGCGCGCGCGCGCCGCGTCGCCCGCGTTGAGCAGTTCGTGCGCCTGTCTGAGCTTCCGGTTGAGCGATGCCGACATGGTGCCGGGCTCCCGCGCGCGAAGCCGCGCCGCGCCCCGCGCAATTGTAACCGCGCGTCCCCGCTTCCCCGCCTCGCGAGCGTGCCTCGACGCGAAATAGGTTCTAGAATCGCCGGGTCGCGCGCGCGGATCGCGGGCGGGCGACGAAACGCGGCCGCGGCGCCATGATGAATCCCCCCGAAAATCGACCCGGCGTGCAGGAGAACCTCCGCCGCGTGAACGAGATCCTGCAAAAGCAGGGGCTCGTGGAGGGCATCGACCGGTGGCGGGAGGGTCCGCGCCAGGAGCTCGTGGAGAGCCTGGTGCAGCGGCTCCACCTCGTCGAGCTGCAGAAGTTCCTCGATGCCCTGCACCCCGCCGACGTCGCCGATGTCCTCGAGTCGCTGCCGCTCGGCGAGCGCCTGCTCGTCTGGGAACTCGTCAAGGTGGAGCGGGAAGGGGAGATCCTGCTCGAAGTCTCGGACGCGGTGCGCGAGACCCTCATCGCGAACATGGACGAGCGCGAGCTCGTCGCGGCCGCCGAGACCCTCGACACCGACGAGATCGCCGACCTCGCCCCCGACCTGCCGCGCGAGGTGATGCAGGATGTGCTGCGCTCGCTCGCGCCCGAGGAGCAGGAGCAGTTGCGGGCCGCCATGGCGCATCCCGAGGGGACCGTCGGGGCGCTGATGGATTTCGACATGATCAGCGTGCGCGAGGACGTGACGCTGGAGGTCGTCCTGCGCTACCTGCGGCAGCTCGCGGAGCTGCCGGACCATACCGACCAGCTCTTCGTCGTGGATCGCGCCGGGCGGCTGACCGGGCTCCTGCCCGTTGACCGGCTGCTGGTGACGGCGCCCGGGGCGACGGTTGCCTCGGTCATGCGGCCGGAGACGGCCCGCTTCCGCCCGGAGGACCGCGCGCAGGACGCGGCGAGCGCGTTCGAGCGCTACGACCTCGTGTCGGCGCCGGTAACCGACGCGGCGGGGCGCCTCGTCGCGCGCGTGACCGTCAGCGCGGTGGTCGACTACATCCGCGAGGAAACCGACAGCGACCTCCTGTCGGCCGGGGGCCTGCGCGAGGACGAGGACATCTTCGCCTCGGTGTGGCGCAGCGTGAAGAACCGCTGGACGTGGCTCGCCGTGAACCTCGTCACCGCCTTCATCGCCTCGCGCGTGATCGGCCTGTTCGAGAACTCGATCTCGCGACTCGTCGCGCTGGCGGCGCTGATGCCCATCATCGCCGGCGTCAGCGGCAACTCGGGCAACCAGACGATCACCATGCTGGTGCGGGCGCTCGCGCTCGGCCAGATCACGGGCGGGAACGCCCGCAAGCTGCTGGCGAAGGAGATCGGCGTCTCCCTGGTGAACGGGCTCATCTGGGGCGGCGTGGTGGGGCTCTTCGCCTTCTTCATCTATCATAGCTGGCAGCTCGGGCTGGTCATGATGGGGGCGATGGTGCTCGCGCTCATGCTGGCCTCCGCCATGGGGGTGGCGATCCCGCTCGTCATGCACCGCCTCGGGCGCGACCCCGCGCTCGGTTCGAGCGTGATGATCACCGCCATCACCGATAGCGGGGGATTCTTCATATTCCTCGGGCTGGCAACGGTATTCCTGCTCTGAGCCGGGAATCCGGCCCGCGGGCCCTGCCAGGCTGCGTCCTGTGAGGCCCCTCCGGCGGGACTGCCGGCCGGGTGCCTGTTGCCGCGACGCGTCCGGGGACACAATACGCACGTTTGATCCGCACGTTTGAAGCCGTGAGCCGTGGCCCGGCCCGTGAGGCCGCGGCGGAGCCTCCCGGCAGGGACACGGGCGGGCAATCACCATGGGCCGTGTTCCGGGGGGAGGGGCCGGAATGCGGCCGGGGAATAGGAGGGGGCGCGTGACTGTTGACCGGGGAAGGCGGCCATCGTGACCGGCGACGATGGCTTCATCACGCAGCAGATTCCGCGGCTGCGGCGGTATGCGCGCGCGCTCACCGGCGATCGCGCGGCCGCGGACGATCTCGTGCAGGACACGCTCGAGCGCGCGTTGGGGCGCATGCACCTGTGGCGGCGCGGCAGCGATCTTCGGGCGTGGCTTTTCACGATCATGCACAACATCCATGTCAACCAGGTGCGGGCACGGGCCCGCTATCCGCACGAGACGCTCGATGCCGAGCCCGCCGTGCACTCGCTGCGGGCGCGGGAGACGGACTGGCTCGCGCTGCGCGATCTCGCGAGCGCGCTCGCGCGCGTGCCGGACGAGCAGCGCGCGGTGCTCCTCCTCGTCGGACTGGAGCAGATGAGCTACGAGGAGGCGGCGCGCGTGCTCGACATACCGGTCGGCACCGTCATGTCGCGGCTGTCGCGGGGACGCGAGCGGCTGCGCGCGCTGATCGACGTCGGCGAGGGCGCCGCGAGCCCGTTGAAGGTCATCAAGTGAACGCTCTCGCCGTCACCGAAGCCGATCTGCACGCCTACGTGGACGGGGCGTTGCCGCCGGCGCGCGTCGCGGAAGTCGAGGCCTATCTTGCCGAGCGCCCGGAGGAAGCCGCGCGCGTCGCGTCGTACCGGGGTCAGATCCAGGCGCTGCGGCGGGAGTTCGACGGCGTACTCGACGAGCCGGTGCCGGAGCGCCTGCGCCGCGCGGGCGGGCGCTCGCGCCTGCTCGCGCGCGCCGCGGCCGCCGCGGCGCTGATCGCCCTCGGCGGAGTGGCCGGCTGGCAACTCCACGGCTGGACGAGCGTGCGCCAGGTCGAAACGGCCGCGTGGGCGCGCCGCGCGGCGATGGCGCACGTCGTCTACAGTCCCGAAGTGCGCCATCCCGTCGAGGTGGGCGCCGACCAGGAAGCGCATCTCGTGGCGTGGCTGTCGAAGCGGCTCGGCACGCCGCTCAAGGTGCCCCATCTGGGTGGCGTGGGGTACGCGCTCGTCGGCGGCCGGCTGCTGCCGGGCGAGCGCGGGCCCGTGGCGCAGTTCATGTACCAGGACGGCCGGGGCACGCGCCTGACGCTCTACGTGCGCGTGAACGCGGAGCCCGCGCGGGAGACGGCGTTCCGCTATTCCCGCGAGCAGGGCGTGAGCGTCTTCTACTGGCTCGACCGGAATCTCGGCTACGCGCTCTCCGGCGAGATGGCGAAGAGCGATCTCCTGCGCGTCGCGGAAGCGGTGTACCAGCAGCTCAACCCGTGAAGCGTGCCCGGCCGCGGCCCGCTCGCTCCATCACCAGGATCACCCGTCGGGGCACAGGCAGCGGCCGGCAGTACCCGCCTCACGACCTTGATTGGAAAAGACAATTCCGGCAACCCGCGCGCAAAGCGTGCGGCGCAGTGAAGGATGGGCGCGGAGGCTGACGGGGAAACCGCGAGAAAAACACCTGCGGCAGCCGGACACCGACAGCCGGTGATTCACCACGGCGGCGGAAAGCGCGCGCCGCGGTTGCGATTCCGGAAAAATACGGGCGCCGGATCGCTCCGGCGCCCGTGGTCGACTGCTACTTCTTCTTAGCGGGCTTCTTCTTCGCTTTCGCTTTCTTCTTCGCTGCCATTCGTCGTCTCCTTTGAAAGTTCACTCCAGGCATCGTACGGATGCGCTCGCTGCTCCGCATCACCATCGCATATGTTGAGCGACCGGCACCGGCGCATCCCAAGTTCGCGAGTTCCGGCCGAACTCTATGCTTGGTGAATGCATTCTATGCTACAGCCGCGTGAATTTGCAATGCTTTCAGGATGGTTCGCGCCGCGCGAGCGTGAGTTTGTTCCTCGATCGCAACAAATACGGCGCGCTTCGCGCACGCGCGCGTCACGGCAGGATCGACTCGCGCGCCATCAGGTCGGCAACCGTTTCGCGTTCGCGCGCGAGATGCATCGCGCCGCCGTCGACGACGACTTCGGCCGCGCGCGGTCGCGAGTTGTAGTTGGAGCTCATGCTCATGCCGTAGGCGCCGGCGGTCATGATCGCGACGAGGTCGCCCTCGGCGAGCGCGAGGCTCCGCCCGCGCGCGAGGAAGTCGCCCGTTTCGCACACCGGACCGACGATGTCCCATTCGGTTTGCGGCCCGGCGGCGCGCGCGACCGGCAGCACTTCGTGGAATGCATCGTACAGCGCGGGCCGCATGAGGTCGTTCATCGCGGCGTCGACGACCGCGAAATTGCGCGCCGCGCCGCGTTTCAGGTACTCCACGCGGGTCACCAGCACGCCCGCCGGGCCGGCGAGGGAGCGGCCGGGCTCGAGCAGCAACCTCACCGGTCGCTTGCCGAGCCCCTCGACGAGGGCGGCCGCGTAGTCCGCGATGCGCGGGGGCGATTCGTCGCGATAGCGTATGCCGAGCCCGCCGCCTGCGTCGATGTGGCCGAGCACCATCCCTTCCGCGCGCAGCGCGTCGGCGAGCTCGAGGATGCGCCCGAGCGCGGCGACGAAGGGTCCGATCTCGGTGATCTGCGAGCCGATGTGGCAGCCTGCCCCGGTCACCGCGATGCCCGGGAGCTCGCGCGCGCGGCGGTAGAGCGCGAGCGCCTCCTCCCACGCGATGCCGAACTTGTTCTGCTTCAGGCCCGTGGCGATGTAGGGGTGGGTGCGCGCGTCGATGTCGGGATTGATGCGCAGGCTCACGGCGGCCGTCCTGCCGCACGCCGCGGCGACGCGCGAGAGGCGGGATAGCTCGGCGGCCGACTCGACGTTGAAGCACAGGATGCCCGCGGCGAGCGCCTGCCGCATCTCGTCCGCCGACTTGCCGACTCCCGAGAAGACGACCCGCCCGGCGTCACCGCCCGCCGCGAGCACCCGCGCCAGCTCGCCGCCCGACACGATGTCGAAGCCGCTGCCGAGGCGCGCCAGGATATTCAGCACGGCGAGGTTCGAGTTGGCCTTCACCGCGTAGCACACCAGGTGATCGTGCCCCGCGAACGCGCCGTCCCACGCGCGCCACGCGCCGGTCAGCGCCGCGCGCGAATAGACGTAGCACGGCGTGCCGTAGCGCCCGGCGATGCGGGCGAGGGGAACGTCTTCGGCATGAAGCTCGCCGTTACGATACGCAAAGTGGGCCATGACTGTCGGTTGCAATGAATTTCGCCACGGAGGCGTGGAGTTCGCGGCGAACCGTGGAGGCGCCCCCGATCGGGACCGCTTCCTCCCCGGCGGAGCGGCCGGGGCGGGATTGCGGCGTTCCTTCAACGATCGGTTTCGTGGCCCCTTTGCGGCCTCGGCGTCTCCGCGGCAATTACTGGTTTCCGGCTGTATCGGGGGCCGGCCGCGCGGGGGGCTTCTGCGCCGCGGGCTTCTGGACTTCCGGCTTGGGCTTGGGCAGGACGAGCGGCCCCTTGTAGCCGCAGCCGGCCGCCGCGAACAGGACGAAACAGGCCAGCGGGATCGCGCGCATCGGGGAATTACACCGGAACGCGACGCCTACGGCAAGTAATCACTTGATAGTACTCAGTGGGCAGTAGTCAGTGGGCAGTAGCCCGCGAGCAGGGGCGGATGGCGCCGATCGATTCGCGATTACCGGGAAGCGGGAGTCGAAACGCCGCAGCGGACCACCGCAAACCGGTTACTGCCCGCTAAGTACCCGGATGCCGGTTCAGCCGCTCCACCTCCGCCTCGATCCATCCCTCCGCGCGCGCGATGATCTCCTCGGGCGTGAGCGCCGCGGATTCGATCGGCTCGCCGATGCTGACCGTCACCACACCCGGGTGCTTGACGAAGGCCCGGCGCGGCCAGAGGCGGCCCGCGTCATGCGCGACCGGCACGACTGTCGCGCGCGTGCGCGCGGCGAGCCATGCGCCGCCCTGCTGGTAGGGGCGGCGCTCTCCAGGCGCCACCCGCGTTCCTTCCGGGAAGATGACGATGCACAAGCCGCGGGCGAGCCGGTCGCGCCCCGCTTCCAGCATCCGGCGCAGCGCCCGCGGCCCGGAGCCCCGGTCGATCGCGATCGGCGCGAGCATCGCGAGACCCCAGCCGAAGACGGGTATCCAGAGCAGCTCGCGCTTCAGCACCCAGACATGCGGGGGGAGGATCACCTGGAACGCGAGCGTCTCCCACGTCGACTGGTGCTTCGAGAGGACGATGAACGGCGCCGGCGGCAGGCGCTCCAGCCCGAGCACCCGGTAGCGTATGCCGCAGATGCTTCCTGCCGCGCTCACCATGAGGCGCGCCCACAGCGAGATGGCGCGGAAGCGCGCGGCGAGCGGGAGCGGAAACGTCGCGAGCGCGAGGAGCGTGAACGGCGGAACGGTGACGATCCCGACCAGCGCGAAGGCGGCCGAGCGGAGCCACGCCCGGGCGGTCACTGGCGTCCCGTGAGCGACGCGACGGCCGAAGCGAGATCGGCGTGGATCTCGGTTCGGTCCGGCAGCCCCCCGGCGCGCCGCGTGGCGCGACCCTTCCCGGTCAGGACCAGCATGGGCCGCGCGCCCACGGCGGCCGCCGCCTGCAGGTCGCGCAGCGCGTCACCGATTGCCGGAACGTCCTCCAGGCTGGTGTTGAACCGGTGGGCGATCTCCTTCAGCAGCCCGGGGCGCGGCTTGCGGCACTCGCAATCGGCCTCTTGCGCGTGCGGGCAGTAGAAAACCGCGTCGATGCGCCCGCCCGCCTGCGACACGGCGCGGTGCATGCGTTCGTGGATGGCGTTCAGCGTCGCCATCTCGAAGAGCCCGCGACCGATGCCGGACTGGTTGGTCGCCACCACCACGTGGTAGCCCGCCTGCGTGAGCTTCGCGATCGCCGCGAGACTGCCGGGTATGGGGCGCCATTCCCCGGGACTGCGGATGTAGGACTCGCTGTCCTCGTTGATGACGCCGTCGCGATCGAGGATGACGAGCTTCACGGCGTCTCAGGCGGCGAGCTTCGAGATGTCGGCCACGCGGTTCATCCGGCGGCGCAGGTCCGCGAGCAACGCGAGCCGACTTCTGCGCACCCCGGGGTCCTCCGCCATCACCATCACGGAATCGAAGAACGCGTCGACCGGCGCCTTGAGAACGGCGAACGCCTTCAGGTACCCGGTGAAATCACCCTGCTCGAAGAGCGGGTCCGCCTGCCGCGACGCCGCGGCGAGGGCCTCCGCCAGCGCGCGCTCGGCGGGCTCGTTGAGCACCTCCGGCGTCGGGTCGGCGACGCTCTCGCCCTTCGTCTCGGCCTGTTTCAGTATGTTGACCACGCGCTTGTTGGCCGCGGCGAGGCTCTGCGCCTCGGGCAGGGCGCTGAACGCGCGCACCGCCTCGAGCTGGCGCCGCACGAGGTTGATCCGCGCCGGGTTCAGGCTCAGCACGGCCTCGATCTCGAGCGCCGAGTAGCCGAGTTCGCGCAGGTAACCGTTGAGTCGTTCGAGTATGAACGCCTGAAGGTCGGTGTGGGCATCCCCGACCTTGCCGTCGTGGACGGCGAACGCCTCGTTCACGAGCTCGTGGAGCGAGAGCGGCAGATCGCGTTCGACGAGGATACGCACCACCCCCAGCGCCGCGCGCCGCAGCCCGAAAGGATCGCGGTCGCCGGTGGGCGCCTGTCCGATCCCGAAGAACCCGGCGAGCGCGGCGAGCTTGTCGGCGAGCGCGACGGCGATCGCGACCCCGCCGCGGGGCAGTTCGTCGCCGGCGTAGCGCGGGCGGTAGTGCTCCGCGATGGCGTCGGCGACTTCCGCGGTCTCGCCGTCGTGCAGCGCGTAGTAGCGCCCCATGATGCCTTGCAATTCGGGAAACTCGCCCACCATCTCGGTCAGGAGATCGGCCTTGGCGAGCATCGCGGCGTGCTCGGCGCGCAGGAAATCGGCCCCGATCGCCCGCGCGATGTGGCTCGCGAGGAGCCGCATCCGCTCGACGCGCTCGAGCTGGCTGCCGAGCTTGCCGTGGTAGACGACGTCGCCAAGCCGCTTCACGCGCGTGTCGAGCCGGCTCCTGCGGTCCTGCTCGTAGAAAAAGCGCGCGTCCGCGAGCCGCGCGCGCAGCACGCGTTCGTTGCCCGCGACGATCGCCCGGGGCGAGCGCGCCGGCAGGTTCGAAACGAAGAGGAACCGCGGCTCAAGCTCGCCGCTCGCCTTGTCGCGCAGGGGAATGTAGCGCTGGTGCTGCTGCATCGAGAGGATCAGGCACTCCTGCGGGACCTCGAGAAACGCCCGCTCGAAGCCGCCGCGGTAGACGGCAGGCGCCTCCACGAGCGCGGTGATCTCGTCGAGGAGCGCATCGCCCGCGAGCAGGCGCACCCCGGGACCGGCCGCCCTTTCCAGCCCCGCGACGATCGTCGCGCGGCGCTCGGCGAAGCTCGCGATGACCCCGCCCCGCGAGCGCAGGACGGCCTCGTAGCGGTCCGCATGCGTGATCCTCACCGGATCGCGCGCGAGCACGCGGTGGCCGCGCGTGCGACTCGAGCTCTTCACGTCCATCACCTCGCCCGGGACGACCCGCGCCCCGTGCAGCATCGCCAGCCCGTGCACGGGGCGCACGAAGCGGCTCTCGCCCTCTCCCCAGCGCATGACCTTGGGCGCGGGCAGCTTGTCGAGCGCGAAGCCCACCTTGAGACCGAGATTGGTTTCGAGCAGGCCACCCTTCGCCACCGTCCGGTGCACGAACACTTCACCCCTGGGGGTGGCGGCGCGCTCCAGCCGCGAGACTTCGACACCGCATTTCCTCGCGAAACCGATGAGCGCGGGAGTCGGCCTGCCCTCCGCGTCGAGGGCGACCTTGATCCCGGGGCCGGAGACCTCGACGGCCTTGTCGGGCGCGCGCCCGAGAACGTGGGTTACCTGCACCGCGAGCCGGCGCGGGGTCGCGTAGACCCGGGTCTCGCTCGCCGCCGTCAGGAACTCGTCCTGCCGGAGATCGGCCACGAGCGCCTCGGCGAACGCCTGGGCGAGGCGCTGCAACGCGCGCGGCGGCAGCTCCTCGGTCAGCACCTCGACGAGCAGCGTGGCCGGCGCGGCGCGGCGCGCCCGGTTTCCGGGCGGCATGGGTCAGGCGCGGGCGCGCGGCCGCGCGCGACCGGCCGGATTCGCGAGGGGAAAGCCGAGGCGTTCCCGCGATTCGTAATAGGCCTGCGCGACGGCGCGCGAGAGATTGCGCACGCGAGCGATGTAGGCGGCGCGCTCGGTCACGGAGATCGCGCCGCGCGCATCGAGCAGGTTGAAGGTGTGGGAGCAGTCGAGGACCATCTCGTAGGCGGGCAGGGTGCAGCGCGCGTCCATGAGCCGCTTCGCCTCCGCCTCGTACTCGCGGAAATGGCCGAACAGCATCTCGGTGTTGGCGAGCTCGAAGTTGTAGCGCGACTGCTCGACTTCGTTCTGGTGGTAGACATCCCCGTAGCGGATCGCGGCCGGCCCGCGCCGCCGCGCGCCCTCGACCCACACGAGGTCGTACACGCTGTCGCATCCCTGAAGGTACATCGCCAGGCGCTCGAGCCCGTAGGTGAGTTCCCCCAGCACCGGTTTGCACTCGAGCCCGCCGACCTGCTGGAAGTAGGTGAACTGGGTCACTTCCATGCCGTTCAGCCACACCTCCCAGCCGAGGCCGGACGCGCCGAGGGTGGGCGATTCCCAGTCGTCCTCCACGAAGCGGACGTCGTTCTTCCGCAGATCGATGCCGAGCGCCGTCAACGAGTCGAGGTAGAGATCCTGCAGCGCGAGCGGCGAGGGCTTCATCACGACCTGGTACTGGTAGTAGTGCTGCAGCCGGTTCGGGTTCTCGCCGTAGCGCCCGTCCTTCGGGCGGCGCGAAGGCTGCACGTAGGCCGCGTTCCAGGGTTCGGGCCCGATCGCGCGCAGGAACGTGGCCGTGTGAAAGGTACCCGCGCCCATCGGCATGTCGTAGGGCTGCAGCAGCACGCAGCCGCGACGGTCCCAGTACTCGTTCAGCCTCAGGATGATCTGCTGGAAGGTCGGCATGGCGGGGGCGCTCGTAACCGGCGAATCTTACAGGGTTCGGCGCGACGCCGCGCGCCCGCGTCGCGTCCGGGTCCGGAATCACGCAACGCGGAAGGCTAGAGGAGACGCCGCTTCCAGCGAGCCGCGCGTCCCGTTGCGCTCTCGCGCCGGAGCCTTGCCGCTTCCCGTTCAGGACTTCCCCGGGGCGCGGCGTGGAGCGAAAGCGGCGAGCGCGAGCAGCGCCACGCACAGCGCGAGCGTGCCGTAATTGCCGATGCGCACGTAGGGTGTCGCCCCGGCATAGCCGCGCACCACGCGCGTGAGTACCGCGGTCGCGAACTCGGGGGCCGATGCCTCGACGCGGCCGCGCGGGTCGATGACGGCCGTCACCCCGGTATTGGTCGCGCGCAGCATGTAACGGCCGGTCTCGAGCGCGCGCGCCTGCGCTATCTGGAGGTGCTGGCGCGGCGCGATGGAGCGGCCGAACCAGGCGACGTTGCTCGCGTTGACGAGTATCGTCGCCGCCGGCAACTGGCGGATGATCTCCTCCCCGAAGGCGTCCTCGTAGCAGATGCTGGCGGCGACGCGCTGCCCGGCCACCGCGAGCGGTTGCGGCGCGGCCGGGCCGCGCGCGAAGTCCTGCAGCGGGATCGCGAGCCGACTCACGATCCCGCCCAGCACGGGGCGCAGCGGAATGAACTCGCCGAAGGGCACGAGGTGCGACTTGCGGTAGACCTGCGCCGGCGCGAGTCCCAGGGAGACGATGCTGTTGTAATACTCGCCGCCCGCGAGCCGCTCGGGCACCCCGACGAGGAGATCGCCCCCGTTCACGCGCGCGCGCGCGGCGAGGGACGCGAGGTAATCGGGCGGAACCTGGTCGAGAAAGAGCGGCAGCGCCGTCTCCGGCAGGACGACGAGGCGCCCGGGCGCGGCCGCGACGAGCCGCCGGTAGGTTTCCAGCGTCGCGGCGAGCTGCGAGCCGCGCCACTTGAGATCCTGCGCGACGTTGCCCTGCACGAGGCTCACTGGAAGGGGCTCCCCGGTCGGACGGGTCCAGTCCACCCGCGAAAGCGCGTAGCCCCCCGCCCAGACAAGCGCAAGGACAAGGATGAGCGACGAATGATTGACAATGACCCGCCACGGGCCTCGCTGCCACCGCGCATTCCTCGCCCGGAATTCGCCGTCCCGGCGCCAGCGTCGCCAGAGGACGGCGATCAAACCCGCCGTCACCGCGGCGGCGAGGGAGACGCCGTAGACGCCGATGACCGGAGCGAAACCCGCAAGCGGGCTTGCGGGAACCTGCGAGTAGCCGAGGGCGAGCCACGGAAACCCGGTGAAGATCCACCCCCGCGTCCACTCGGCGAGGACCCAGAGCGCCGGGGCGGCCGCGGCGAGCTTCGGCGCTTCGGGCGCGCGGATGCGCGCGTGGAGCCATCCCGCGGCGGCGGGGAGCAGCGCAAGGACCATGCAGAAGAGCAGGGTGGCGGCGGCCGCGAGCGGCGCCGGCATGGCGCCGAAATCATGGAGGCTCACGTAGACCCACGAGACGCCCGCGAGGAAAGTCCCGAGGCCGTAGGCGAACCCCGCGACCGCGGCGGCGCGCGGGGAGGGCGCGCGGCTCCACAGCAGGAACAGGCACGCGAGCGCCGCGAGTGGCAGGGGAAAGAGGTCGAGCGGCGCGTAGCCCGCCACGGAGGCGGCGCCGAGCGCGAACGCGATGACGAACGACGAATGATGCGTGATGAACGCCATGCCGTTGGCGCGCGGCGCGACGGATCCGCGGCCGCGGCCTTCTCAATCCGTATCCATCATCCCGCGTTCGTCACTGGTTCTTCTTCGCCACTTCCAGCAGGTGCAACCGGCGCGCGTCGGCGCGCAGCACCTTGAAGGTGAGGTTCTCGATGCTCACCTGCTCGCCGCGCTTGGGCACGCGCGCGAAGCGCGACATGACGAGCCCGCCGATGGTGTCGTGACCCTCCTCGCTCAGCCTCGTGCCGAACACGGCGTTGAAGTCCGCGATCTCGGTCAGGCCCTTGACGCGGTAGTGTCCGCCCTTCTCCTGGACGATGTTGTCCTCGACGTCGTCGAAGTCGTACTCGTCCTCGATGTCGCCCACGATCTGCTCGATCACGTCCTCCATCGTCACCATGCCCGCGACCCCGCCGTACTCGTCGACGACGATGGCGATGTGGTTGCGGTTCTTGCGGAACTCCTTCAGGAGCACGTTGAGCGGCTTAGATTCCGGGATGAACACGGCGGGGCGCAGCATCTCGCGCACGTCGAACTCCTCCTCCCCCGCGTAGTGGCGCAGGAGATCCTTGGCAAGGAGGATCCCGAGGATGTCGTCCTTGTTCTCGCCGATCACGGGGAAGCGCGAGTGCCCGGTCTGGATGACCATCGGTATGAACTGGTCGGGGGACTCCCGGATGTCGATGACATCCATCTGCGCGCGCGGCACCATGATGTCGCGGGCCTGCATCTCGGATACCTGGAGCACGCCCTCGATCATCGCCAGCGCGTCGGCATCGAGGAGGTCGCGGCCCTGGGATGCGCGCAGGATTTCCACGAGTTCGTCGCGGTCCTCCGGGCGGTGCGCGAGCCACGCGCCGAGGCGGTCGAGCAGTGCGGGTCTGGAGCGGTCCCTGGCCATGCGTTTCGCCTTGGGCGATGCGTTACGGATGACGAGCGCGGGCCCGCCGCGGCACGGCGCCGGGAGCGCGCATCAGCGCTCGCGCATTACCCACTGTTCTCCCGCCACGGATCGGGGAAGCCGAGCCCGGTCACAATGCGCGATTCGCGCCGCTCCATCGCGCGGGCCTCGCGCGGGGTGGCGTGGTCGTGGCCCTGCAGGTGCAGCACGCCGTGGACGACGAGGTGCGCGTAGTGCGCGGCGAGCGCCTTTCCCCGCGCGCGCGCCTCGCGCCGGATGACCGGCGCGCAGAGCGCGATATCGCCCTCCAGCACCGGCCGGCGGCGCATGAGGAAGGTGAGGACGTTGGTCGCGTGCCGCTGCCCGCGGAACCGGCGGTTGAGGCCGAGCCCCTCGCGGGCGCCGACGACGCGCACGGCGAGCCGCGCGGCGCGCCGCCGCGCGGCCCGCGCCCAGCGCGCGAACTCGCGCCGGGCGGGCAGGCCGGCGGCTCTCACGCCGTACTGCACGCTCAGCGCGAGGCGCGCCTGCCGTCTCCGCCTCATGCGCCGCGCCGGCATCGGTCCACGCTAGCCGCCCGCGGCGCCGGCCGCGTGTGCGCCGGCGCGCTCCTTGTGGTTCTCGTAGGCGTTGACGATGCGCTGCACGAGGGGATGGCGCACGACGTCCTCCGCGTCGAACCAGGTGAAGGCGATGCCGCGCACTTTCCTCAATACCTCCCGCGCGTCCACGAGACCGCTCTTCTGGCCGCGCCCGAGGTCGATCTGCGTCACGTCGCCGTCGACCACCGCCTTGCTGCCGAAACCGATGCGCGTGAGGAACATCTTCATCTGCTCGGGCGTCGTGTTCTGCGCCTCGTCGAGTATCACGAACGAGTGGTTGAGCGTGCGCCCGCGCATGAACGCGAGCGGCGCGATCTCGATGGCGCCGCGCTCGAAGAGCTTCGCCACCTTGTCGTAGCCCATGAGATCGTAGAGGGCGTCGTAGAGCGGGCGCAGGTACGGATCGACCTTGGCGGCCATGTCGCCCGGCAGGAACCCCAGCCGCTCGCCGGCTTCGACCGCGGGGCGCACCAGCACGATGCGCTTGACGGACTCGCGTTCGAGCGCGTCCACGGCGCAGGCGACCGCGAGGTAGGTCTTGCCGGTGCCGGCCGGGCCGATCGCGAAGGTAAGGTCGTGCGCGAGTATGTTCCGGAGGTACTCGACCTGCCGTGGCGTGCGCCCGTGCAGGTCCTGGCGGCGCGTGATAAGCGTGGGGCTCGCCTGCGCCGTGGGCCCGCGCCGCGGGCCGCCCGCCGCCTCGATCAGCGCGAGCTGCACGTCTTCGAGCGAGAGCGCGCTGCGCGCCCGCTCGTAGAAGCCGGCGAGCACTTTCGCGGCGAGCTTCGCCGGCCCCGGCGCGCCGGTGACCGCGAAGCGCTCGCCGCGGCGCGCGATGCCGACGTCGAGCGCGGTCTCGATCTGGCGCAGGTTCTCGTCGAGCGCGCCGCACAGGTTGGCGAGGCGCTGGTTGTCGACCGGCGTGAAGACGACTTCGACGGGCTTCAAGTGCGAAGCGGGACGATCTCGCCGCGCAGGGAATGCGGCAGCGCGGCGGTGATGGTCACATCGACGAATTCCCCGGCGAGCCGCGCCGGGCCCGGGAAGTTGACCACGCGGTTGTTGGCCGTGCGCCCGGCGAGCTCGGCGGGGTCGCGTTTCGCCCGCCCGGTGACGAGCACGCGCTCGCGCGCGCCGACCATGCCCCGGCTCACCGCCTGCGCCTGCGCGGCGATGCGCGCCTGCAGGCGCTTCAGGCGCTCGAGTTTCACCGCCCGCGGCGTCGTGTCGGGGAGCGCCGCCGCCGGAGTGCCCGGGCGGCGGCTGTAGACGAAGCTGAAGCTCGCGTCGAAGCCGACCTCCTCGACGAGGCGCGTCGTCGCCGCGAAGTCGGCTTCCGTTTCTCCGGGAAAGCCGACGATGAAATCGGAGGAGACCGAGATGCCGGGGCGCCGGGCGCGCAGCCGCCGGACGATGTCCTTGTATTCGAGCGCGGTGTAGCCGCGCTTCATCGCCGCGAGGATCGCGTCCGAGCCCGACTGCACGGGCAGGTGCACATGGCCCGCGAGCTGCGGCACCGACTCGAAGGCATCGATCAGGCGTTCGCTGAATTCGCGCGGGTGCGACGTGGTGAAGCGGATGCGCTCGATGCCGGGGATCGCCGCGACGTACTCGACGAGCATCGCGAGATCGGCGGGCGCGCCCCCCGGCCCCGCGGCCCGGTACGCGTTCACGTTCTGCCCGAGCAGCGTCACCTCCTTCGCTCCCTGCTGCGCGAGCTCGGCGATCTCGCCCAGCGCGTCCTCGAACGGCCGCGACACTTCCGCGCCGCGCGTGTACGGGACCACGCAGAAGGTGCAGTACTTGCTGCAGCCCTCCATCACCGAGACGAACGCGCTCGCGCCCTCGACGCGGGCCGGGGGCAGCGCGTCGAACTTCTCGATCTCGGGAAAGGAGACGTCGACCTGCGCCCGTCCCGTTTCGCGGCGGGCGGAGATCATCTGCGGCAGCCGGTGCAGCGTCTGCGGTCCGAACACGAGGTCCACGAACGGCGCGCGCTCGACGATCGCCGTGCCTTCCTGGCTCGCGACGCAGCCGCCGACCCCGATCAGGACATCCGGGCGGCCGAGCTTGAACCGCCTCGCGCGCCCGAGGTCGGCAAACACCTTCTCCTGCGCCTTCTCGCGCACCGAGCAGGTGTTGAAGAGGATGACGTCGGCGGCGCCCGGATCCTCGGTACGTTCCATGCCGCGCTCGGCACGCAGCACCTCGGCGATCTTCGCCGAGTCGTACTCGTTCATCTGGCAGCCGAACGTCTTGATGTAGACTTTCACCGCGGGCGCGGCCCCCGGCTCAGCGCTTGCTCTCGCGCGTGATGCGCTCGAGCTCGTCGGGGCGGAGGATGTAGATGCGGGACACGTCGCCGCCGGGCGCCTCGACGTAGAGGATCGTCGCCTTCTCCGGCAGCATGCCGTGCACGATGGTGCGGTTCATCCGGTCGTAGATCAGCGCGCCGGCCGCGAGGCGCTTCACCTGGGAGCCGATCTCGACCAGCGGGAAGGCGTGCTGGCGCCCGGAGAGCTCTCCCACCTTGCCGTTCGCGGGGAGGAGCCGCGCCGGCTGGGCATGTGCCCCGCATGCGAGCGCCAGGCCCAGCACGAGGGCCGCGAGCATTCCGCGCATTGATTCACCGCAGCGTAACGAGTGAGCGCGCTTTGACGCCATGTCTGCCTTGCTCCGCCGCCGCCGGCGGCATCTCGGGGAGCCCAATCATCTGGTGGCGAGTCAGGGATTTGAACCCCGGACCAACGGATTATGATTCCGCTGCTCTAACCGCTGAGCTAACTCGCCTCAGGAATCCGGCAGGCTTCCACCCCCCGGATTCCTCAATCGAGGAAGGAGCGGATTGTAGCGAAATCGGCGTCAATAAGCCACTGAATACCTGTCTGAATCCCGGATGCCGCGCATGGCCCCGCGCGCTTTCGCAATGGCCAATCCGGCAACGGGCAGCTACACTTCGTCGCCTGTCCAAAGGGAGTGTCGCGGCGCGTGGATGCCGGGTTCGACATCGCGGTCGTGGGCGGGGGCCTCGTGGGCCTTGCCGTCGCCGCCGCGCTGCGCGAGCGCGGGATGCGCCTTGCCCTGATCGAGCCGCAGCCCGCGGCGGCGGACCCGGCACCGGAGTCCTGGGATAGCCGCGTCTACGCGATCAGCCCCGGTTCGGCGGCGTTCATGGAGGCCGTCGGCGCGTGGCAGGAGCTTGCCCCGGCGCGCGTGACGCGCGTCGAGCGCATGGAGATCCGGGGCGACGACGGCACGTCGCGGCTCGAATTCAGCGCCTACGATGCGGGATTGCCCGCGCTTGCCTACATCGTGGAGAACCGGCTCCTCCAGCGGGCACTGCAACGGGCCGCGGCCCGGGGCGGTCTCGACGCATTCCGCTCCGGGTGCGCCGCCCTTCGCCACGGCGCGCAGTCGGTGATCCTCACGCTCGCGGATGGCGCCGAGATTGCCGCGCGGCTCGTCATCGGCGCGGACGGCGCGGATTCGTGGGTGCGGCGCGCGGCGGGCATCGCCGCGACCCCGGTCGATTACGGGCAGGTCGCGGTGGTCGCGAATTTCTCCTGCGAGCGCCCGCACGGCGGCGTCGCCTGGCAGTGGTTCCGGCGCGACGGCGTGCTAGCGCTCCTGCCGCTGCCCGGTGAGCGTGCTTCGATGGTGTGGTCGACCGCCCGGGAGAACGGCGAGCGCCTGCTCGCGCTGCCCGCGGGCGAGCTTGCCGCCGAAACCGCGGCGGCGAGCCAGGGCGTGCTCGGCGCGCTCGAGGTCATCACGCCGCCCGCCGCATTCGCGCTCCGGTTGCAGCGGGTGGAGCGCTTCGTCGCGCCGCGCATCGCGCTCGCGGGCGACGCGGCGCATCACGTGCACCCGCTCGCCGGGCAGGGCGTGAACCTGGGCTTTCGCGATGCGCGGGAGCTTGCCGCCGTGCTGGCCGGCCGCGAGGCGCGCCATGATTGCGGCGACTACGCCGTGCTGCGCCGCTACGAGCGGGCGCGGCGGGAGGACGTGGCGGCGGTCGCGCTGGCGACGCATGGCCTGCAGAAACTTTTCGGCTACCATACGGTCTGGATCGCGAGGACCCGCAACGCGGGATTGAAGCTCGTCAACCTTCAGCCGCAGCTCAAGAACTTCCTGGTGCGGCGGGCGGTGGCTTGAGAGCGCCGCCGCGCGAGCGCCCGGGGAGGCACCCGGGAGACCGCGGGTTCTTGCCACAGGGGAACGGAGTGCGACGAAACGTGTTGGGTGCGCTCGCCATCGCGGCGGGGCTCGCGGCGGGCGCCGCGCAGGCGAACGATGCGGAAATCCGCAAGGCGATACAGGCGCGCTTCTCCGGGGCGCAGGTGGAGAGCGTCGCGATGACCCCGTTCCCCGGCATCTTCGAGGTCGTCGTCGGCGGGCGTGTCATCTACACCGACGAGAAGGGAAGCTTCATCTTCATCGGCACGCTGCTCGATACACGGGGCGCGAACGAGCGCAACCTCACCGGGGAGCGCACCGCCCAGCTCGCCGCGGACGCGCTCGCCCGCTCCACCGCCACCGCGATCAAGCGCACGCGCGGCAACGGCAAACGCATCATCTACACGCTGGAGGATCCGAACTGCGGCTACTGCAAGGCGTTCTACCGCGAGCTCGCGAAGCTGAACAACGTCACCGTCTACACCTTCCTCTGGCCGATCCTGTCGGAGGACTCGGTCGCGAAGTCGAAGGCGGTGTGGTGCGCCAGGGACCGCGTGAAGGCGTGGGAGGACCTGATGGGGCGGGGCGTGGCGCCGCAGAACCCGGGCAACTGCGACACGCCCGTCGAGCGCGTCAAGGAGCTGGCGCAGCGGCTCGGCGCCCGCGGCACGCCCGCGGTCTATCTCGCCGACGGACGCCAGCTTCCCGGCCTGATCCCCGCCGATCGCCTCGAGGAAGCGCTGAGCGGCGTCGCAGCGAAATAGCGGCAGGCACCCGTCCCGTCAACATCTGCCCGCCTGCCGCGTTCAGGCGGGAATGGGCTTACTCGCGGGTAGCTGGAGCGGTCCCGGCGCGCGCGGCGCGCAGGCGGCGCGCAAGCGCCTGGCCGTCACGCTCGCGGTTTCAGTCCTGTGCCACGCCTCGCTCACGGCACGAACCGGGACGCCCAGGCCGCGCGCCCCGGGCGGCTTTCCGCAGGTTGCCCTTTCCGTGCGCGTGGAGCCCGTGACGGGCGTCGCCGCGGCAGCCGACCCCGTTGCGGTCACGGACCCAGCGGGGACGGCGTCCCTCGCCGTTCCCGAACCGGGGGCGCGGGCGGCACCCGCCCGCCCGGCGCCCACGGCGGCGCCCGCCATGAAACCCGCCGCGCATCCGGACGCGGCTCACGGGGTGAGCGCGACTGGCGCATCCGCGCTCGATACCAACTGGTATACGGCGCGGGAACTCGACGTCTATCCGCGGCCGGTTTCGCCCGCCGAGCTCGATTCCGCGCTCGCCGGGCAGTTCCTCGGCGCGGCGGGCCGCGTGCTCCTCTGGCTGCGGATCAGCGAACGCGGCGAGGTGGTCGAGGTGAGCGCGGGCGGGCGCGCCACGCCGGCGACCACGGTCGCGGCGGCCCGCGCCGCTCTCTCCTCGGTGCGCTTCGAGCCTGCCCGCAAGGACGAGCGCGCGGTGCGAAGCCGGATCCTGCTGAGCGTGAGCCCTGCCGCGGGCGGCGGCACGCGGCAGGCCGAGCCGCCGGAATAGCCGGCGGCGGGAAGTCCGCCTCGACTGGACTGCGGAAAGCAGGGTCGTGGCCGATCACGGCCGCGCTCGGCGCTTGCGCGCGATCACCGGGACTGGAAGTTCTTCGGCAGCAGCACCCACATGCGCAGGCGCTGCTTCATGCGGCCCGCTTCGCGCGCGGCCTCCTCGCCGTAGCCCCAGAAGTAATCGGCGCGGACGGCGCCCCGAATGGCGCTGCCCGTGTCCTGCGCCAGAACGAGCTGGTTCATCGGGCGATTGGTGAGCGGCCACGTGGTCGCGATGAAAACTGGCGCGCCGAGCGGTACGAAACGCGGATCGACGGCGATGCTGCGGCGCGGAGTAAGGGGCACGCCCAGCGCGCCGGGCGGCCCCGCGCCGGTTGCAGTCAGCTCCCGGAAGAACACGTAGCGGGCGTTCTGGTTGAGCAGTTCGGTCAACTTACCCGGGTTGGCGCGCGCCCATGCCTTGATGCCCTGCATGGAAGCTTCGGACGGCGCGAGCTCCCCGCGTTCGACCAGGAGCCTCCCGATGGAACGGTAGGGATAGCCGTTGTGGTCGCCGAAGCCGACGCGGATCGTTTCACCGGAATCGAGCGCGATGCGCCCCGAGCCCTGGATCTGGAGAAAAAAAAGTTCCACCGGATCGTCCACCCAGGCAATCTCGCGCCCGGCGCCGGCGCGGCCCTGCTCGATGCCCGCGCGATCGAGATAGGGCACGACGCGACGGCCGTCGAGCCGGCCACGCAGCGCGAGCCCCTTCAGTTCCGGGTGCAGCTCCGCGAGATCGACGACCAGCAGATCTTCCGGCACGGCGAGCACGGGGAAGCGGTAGCGCTCGCTCGCGCGGCGGCTGCCCCGAAGGAGCGGTTCGTAGTAGCCGGTGAGCAGTCCCTCGCCGGCGCCGTCGCCGGACACGACCCGGTACGGCTTGAGGCGCGTTTCGAAGAAGCGCCGCGCCGTCTCCCGGTCGGGTGCGGGCATCGCATGCGCGGCGGCGCACGACTCGCGGAAGGCTGCCGGCATGCCGGGCGACCGGCAGCTTGCGCGGAATGCCCCCCACGCCGCCGCGGGATCGTCGGCGCGCCATCCCGGCAGATCCTTCCAGTCGGCGGGGCGCAGCGCGGACGGATCGATCGCCGCCCGCGGCGGAGCGGGCTCGACCGCGGGCGGCCCGGGCTCGACCTCGGGCGCGGGAAGCGCTTCGGCGGCGGGCGGGGGCGCGGTCCCGGTAACCGGCGGCGGTGCGGGTTTGGGCGCGAGCGCTTCGCAGCCCGCCATCAGGAGCGCGCCGGCTGCCGCCGGTGCGAGGAGACGATACCGCACCGCCCGCGCCGCGCCGCGGTGATTGACACGGCCGCCGGGTCCGCTAGATTGCGGCTCGATGACTGCCCTCATGTGGTTCGTCGCCGAGGCCGCGGTGGCGCTCGCCCTGCTCGTTTTCATCGTCTGGTGGACCTGGCCGCGCCGCGACCGCCGGCGAGACCGCGAGGGCGGGGAAAAATAGCCGGCGGGGCAGTGCACGGATTCAATGAAGGACGCGCGGCATCGACAGCGTGAACTCCGGTATCGGCGCATCGAACTCGACACCGTCCTTGCCGCGCATCCGGTAGCTGCCGCGCATGGTTCCGACCGGCGTCGCGATCGCCGTGCCGCTGGTGTAGCGAAAGCTCTCGCCCGGCGCGAGCACGGGTTGTTCGCCGACCACGCCCCTGCCGCGCACTTCCTGCACGCGGCCGTTCGCGTCGGTGATGATCCAGTGGCGGGTGAGGAGCTGCGCGGTCACCGTCCCGGTGTTGACGAGGGTGATGGAATAGGCGAAGACGTGCCGGCCGGCGGCGGGATCCGACTGCCCGGCGACGAACTCGGCGCGCGCCGACACCGTGACCTCGTACTTGCCTGCCGCCATGCGGGGGATTCTTGAGCAATCCGGGGCGCCGCGCAAGCGAGCGGTCACGGACGGGAACCGGAATCCGCTCCATCCCGGCCGCAACGCAGCACGTGCCTGAATCCGAAATAGGCACTAGAATCCACGCTCGCAGAAAGCCCGCGCCCCATGGCCTGCCGCATCGCACCGAGCATACTGTCGGCGAACTTCGCGAAACTCGGCGACGAGGTCGGGAAGGTCGTCGCCGCGGGGGCCGACCTCGTGCATTTCGACGTGATGGACAACCATTACGTGCCGAATCTCACGATCGGGCCGCTCGTCTGCGAGGCGATCGCGCCGCTCGTCGCGGTGCCGGTCGACGTGCATCTCATGATCCGGCCGGTGGATCGCATCGTCCCCGACTTCGCGCGAGCCGGGGCGAAGATCATTTCCTTCCATCCCGAGGCGTCCGACCACGTGGACCGGACCATCGGGCTCATCCGGGAGCACGGCTGCAAGGCGGGGCTCGCGTTCAATCCCGCGACGCCGCTCTCGTACCTCGACCATGTCATGGACAAGCTCGACTTGATCCTCGTGATGTCGGTCAATCCCGGGTTCGGCGGGCAGGAATTCATTCCCGGCACGCTGGCGAAGCTCGCCACGGTGCGCGAGCGGGTGCAGGCGAGCGGGCGCGACATCTGGGTGGAGGTCGACGGCGGCGTGAAGGTCGAGAACATCGCCGCGATCGCGCGTGCCGGGGGTGACACCTTCGTCGCCGGCTCGGCGATCTTCAAGTCGAAGGATTATGCGGCCACCATCGCGGCGATGCGCGCGGAGCTGGCGAAGGTCGGGCAGGATTAGCCGCAGAGGCGGGCAGACGCGGAGAAGACCAGGAGCCGACGCGTCGGCGTTGCGCGCCATGACGTCGAAACCGACGTGCCGCTTCGGGTTTGTGCCGACCCCTGTTTTTCTGTCGACCATGATTCTTCCATGACCTCTCCGCGCCTCCGCGTCTCTGCGGCTCGATCATGACAAAGCGCTTTCCGCTGCACGTCAAGGCGGTGATGATCGATCTCGACGGCACGCTCGTCGACTCGATCCCCGACCTTGCCGCCGCGGCCAACGGCATGCTGCGCGAGCTCGGCCGCCCGGCGCTGCCGGTGGAGCTCATCCGTACCTTCGTCGGCAAGGGCCTACCCAATCTCGTCGCGCGATCGCTGAACGGCTCGCTCGACGCGGACATCGAGCCGGTGCTGCTCGAGCGGGCGATGCCGGTATACGAACGCTGCTACGCCGGGACGAACGGCCGGCACGCCACCATTTATCCCGGCGTCCTCGACGGGCTCGCGGCGTTGCGCGCGGCAGGCTTCCCGCTCGCCTGCGTCACGAACAAAGCGGAGCGCTTCACGCTGCCGCTCATCGAGATGATGGGCCTCTCCGGCTACTTCTCCCGGGTCGTGGCGGGCGACACGCTGCCGCAGAAGAAGCCCGACCCGGCGCCGCTCCTCCACGCCTGCCGCGGCTTCGGCGTCGCGCCCTCCGGGATGCTCCTCATCGGCGACTCCCTGAACGACGCGCAGGCGGCCCGCGCCGCCGGGTGCCCGGTGTTTTGCGTTTCCTACGGCTACAACGAGGGCCGGGACGTGCGGGAACTCGACGTTGATGCTATAGTCGACACACTCGCTGAAGCCGCCACGCTCATCAGCAGGAACTGACGGAAGGTTTCCGGCACGGCCGGCACGGTCATGCACCACACGGACTACGGAAAGAACGGACCGGCGACGGCCGCGCGCCGCTGGCGCCCCTGGCGCCGCTCGTCCGCCGGCCGGCGCGCGCGCTAGGGCGCGCCCGCCCGTTTCTCTTTCCTCGTTCCGGCAGCAGGTGAGACCATGACCGAAGTCGAGTTCGACACGCGCGCGCGCGCGGGCTATGACCGCATCCCCGTGGTGCTCGAGACCTTCGCGGATCTCGATACGCCGCTCTCGATCTACCTCAAGCTCGCCAGCGGCCCCTTTACCTACCTTCTCGAGTCGGTGGTGGGCGGGGAGCGCTTCGGGCGCTACTCCTTCATCGGGCTTGCCGCCGCGACGCGCCTCGAAGTGCGCGGGCACACCTGTTCGGAGGTGAGCGGCGGGCGCGTCCTCGCCAGCGCCGAGCGCGCCGACCCGCTCGCCTTCGTGAACGACTATCTCGGGCGCTTCCGCGTGGCGCAGGACGCGAAGCTCCCGCGTTTCTGCGGGGGACTCGTCGGCTACTTCGGCTACGACACCGTGCGCTACATCGAGCGCCGCCTCGCCGCGACCGCGAAGCCGGACGAGCTGAATGTCCCCGACATCCTGCTCCTCGTCTCCGAGGAGATCGCGATCGTGGACAACCTCTCCGGGAAACTGAAGCTCGTGGTCTACGCGCGGCCCGATGCGCCCGGCGCGTACGCCGCCGCGCGAGCGCGGCTCGCCGAGCTCCTCGCGCGATTGCGCGCGCCGGTCGCCATCCCGCCCGACGCGTCGGGCGTCCCGGAGCCCCCCGTCTCCGGCTTCGGCGAGGCGGCCTACCATCGCGCGGTGGAGCGCGCCAAGCGCTACGTCCACGACGGCGACATCATGCAGGTCGTGCCTTCACAGCGCCTGTCGAAACCGTTCCGCGCCTCGCCCCTCGCGCTCTACCGGGCGCTGCGCACGATCAACCCGTCGCCGTACATGTACTACTTCGACTTCGGCGATTTCCACGTGGTCGGCGCGTCCCCCGAGATTCTCGCCCGGCTCGAGGGCGACACGGTGACGGTGCGCCCGATCGCGGGCACCCGCCGCCGCGGCGCGACGCCCGCGGAGGATGCCGCGCTCGCCGAGGAACTCCTCGCCGACGAGAAGGAGCGAGCCGAGCACATCATGCTGGTGGATCTCGGCCGGAACGACGTCGGGCGCGTCGCCCGCACCGGCACCGTCAGGATCACCGAACGCATGGTGATCGAGCGCTACTCGCACGTGATGCATATCGTCACCAACGTCGAGGGCACACTCAAGCCGGGCCTCAACGCGATCGACGTGCTGCGCGCGACCTTTCCCGCCGGCACCGTCTCGGGGGCGCCCAAGGTGCGCGCGATGGAGATCATCGACGAGCTGGAGCCCGTGAAGCGCGGTATCTACGCCGGGGCGGTCGGCTACCTCGGCTTCCACGGCAACATGGACGTCGCCATTGCGCTCCGCACCGGGGTCGTCAAGGACGGGAAACTCCACGTGCAGGCGGGCGGGGGGATCGTCGCGGATTCGCAGCCGGCCGCCGAGTGGCAGGAAACGCAGAGCAAGGCGCGGGCGCTGCTGCGGGCGGCGGAGCTGGCGGAAGGCGGTCTCGACACCCGGCTCGGGTAGGCAAGTTCTGGAAAAGAGCCGGCTCGCCGTTTCCGCGCAGGCGGGAATCCGATTGCATCGGCGTTGATCGGTGCTGATCGGCGGCCTGCCGTCACGATCGCATATCGGGATGATCATGCTGACACCCGCCCGCCGCGCCAGTCTGGGCAAGCGCGCCGGCGTCGCCGCCGGGCTCCTCGGCGTGCTCTGCGTGATCGCGGAGTTCTGCTTCCTGCTGCCCGATCTTTTCGTCACGCGGGATGCGCTGCCCCTCTACGCGGCGAACATCGGGCTCTTCCGGGGAGTACTGCAGAGCGCGATTCTCGCCACGTTCGTTCTCGGGGCCGCGTCGGTGCTGCTGCTGCGCTCGAAGACCTACGGGTTGACGGGAATCGCGCTCGCCGCCATCGCGCTCCTGCTGGGCGGCGCGGAGGCCGAACCGCTCGCGATCGACACGCCGCGCGCCATGAGCGCCGGGCTCGACTACCTCGTGCTGGAACTGCTGGTGCTGGGTCTCATCTTCATTCCGCTGGAGCGGCTCTACAGTCTCCGCGAGCATCACCGCGACCCCGAGGCGATGCTCGAACACGACTTCGTGGAAACGAACGGTGCGACCTGCCTCGCCGCGGCGCCGGTCCTCGGGGTGGCGGCGGCGACGCCGGCGGCGGCGGGCATGCAGGCCGCGCTGCAGATCCTGCTCGCCTGCTCGGCGCTCCTCGCGGTCGCGGCGAATCAGTGCCACAAGTGGGCGCACATGCGGGCGGCCGACGTGCCCCGGTTCGCCCGGCTCTTGCAGCGACTTCGCATCGCGCTCCCCCCCGATGCCCACCGCAACCACCACACCCGGCCGTTCGACACGCACTACTGCACGGCGAGCGGGCGGTTGAACCGCCTGCTCGACAGGACGGGATTCTTCCGCGGCATGGAGCGCGCGTTTCGAGCCGTCCGGCGCCGATCGCGGAAACGGGGGGCGGGGCGGCGGATCCCCAATTGAAGGTCGGGGAGCGCCCGTTCCGCCCGCAGGCGCCAGGGAAGCACCCCCCGAGCCCGACAATTCCGGATGTCAGTGCCTGACTGGATCAATGGGATACTGCGAACATGCTCCTCATGATCGACAACTACGACTCCTTCACCTACAACCTCGTGCAGTATCTCGCCGAGCTGGGCGAGGAGGTGAAGGTCGCGCGGAACGACGAGATCACGCTCGAGGAGGTCGAGCGGCTCGCCCCGGCGCGCATCGTGATCTCGCCCGGACCGTGCACACCCTCCGAGGCCGGCGTGTCGGTGCCGCTCATCGGGCGCTTCGCGGGAGCGATTCCCATCCTCGGCGTCTGCCTCGGCCACCAGGCGATCGGTCAGGCGTTCGGCGGGAAGATCGTCCACGCCGCGAAGCTCATGCACGGCAAGGTGTCGCCCGTGCACCACGACGGGCGGGGCGTCTTCCGCGGGCTGCCCGATCCGTTCACGGCGACGCGTTATCATTCGCTCGCGATCGAGCGCGCGAGCCTGCCCGGATGCCTGGAAGTGAGCGCCTGGACCGACGACGGCGAGATCATGGGCGTGCGCCACCGCACGGCCGCGGTGGAGGGCGTGCAGTTCCACCCCGAGGCGATCCTCACCGAGCACGGGCACGAGCTGCTGAAGAACTTTCTGGAAGGAACGCGGACATGACGCCACAGGAAGCGCTGGCGCGGATCATCGAGCACCGGGAGATCTTCCGCGAGGAGATGGTGACGCTCATGCGCGCCATCATGAGCGGGGAGGTCTCCCCCGTCATGATCGGGGCGATCGTGACGGGCCTCCGCGTGAAGAAGGAGACGATCGGCGAGATCGCGGGCGCCGCGGAGGTCATGCGCGAGTTCGCGACCAAGGTCGAAGTGAAGGACCACCACGGGCTGCTCGACGTGGTTGGCACCGGCGGCGACGGCGCTCGCACCTTCAACATCTCGACGGCGGCGAGCTTCGTCTGCGCGGCCGCGGGCGCGCGCGTGGCGAAGCATGGCAACCGCGCGGTGTCGAGCAAGTCCGGCAGCGCGGACCTGCTGGAAGCGCTCGGCGTCAACCTCGCGTTGAAGCCCGAGGGAATCGCCGCCTCGATCGCGACGACGGGCGTGGGCTTCATGTTCGCGCCGAACCACCACGGCGCGATGAAACACGCGGCACCGGTGCGCCGCGAGCTGGGGGTGAAGACGATCTTCAACATTCTCGGGCCCCTCACCAATCCGGCGGGCGCGAGCCTGCATCTCCTGGGCGTGTTCCATCCCGATCTCGTGGGGATCATGGTGCGCGTGCTGCAGCGGCTCGGCAGCCGTCGCGCGATGGTGGTTCACGGGCTGGACGGCATGGACGAGATGTCGATCTCCGGAGCGACGATGGTGGGAGAGCTGAAGGACGGCGCGATCCGCGAGTACGAGGTCAAGCCGCAGGACTTCGGCCTGCCCGCGCATCCCGTCGACGCCATCCGCGTGGCGAGCGTCGCGCAATCGCAGTCGATGGTGCTTGCCGCGCTTGCGAACGAGCCGGGACCCGCGCGCGATATCGTGGCATTGAACGCGGGCGCCGCCATCTACGTCGCGGGGCTCGCTCCGGACGCCGCCGCCGGGGTGAAGAAGGCGCAGGCGGTGCTGGCGAGCGGGGCGGCGCGGAAGAAGCTCGACGAATTCGTCGCTTTCACTCGTGACGGTACGTAAGGCGTATTGGCCGCGGAGACGCGGAGACGCGGAGAGAACCGAAGCAGGCACGATTCCGCGGACGTGTCGTCGCGGCGGAGGTGACCGCGTGGGCCGGGGCTTCGCTCACGAGTTGCGGGTTTTCCCTGCGCCTCCGCGTCTCCGCGGCATTCTTCGATGACGGACATCCTGCAACGCATCCTCGCTGTCAAGGCCGCCGAAATCGAGCGAGCGCGTGCCGCGAGACCGCTGGCAGCGCTGCGGGAAGAGGCGCGCCAGGCGCCGCCTCCGCGCGATTTCGTGGGCAGCCTCGCCTCCAGACTGGCGGCGGGCGGGCCCGCTGTCATCGCGGAGATCAAGAAGGCGAGTCCGAGCCGCGGGGTGTTGCGCGAGCATTTCGATCCGGCGGCGATCGCCGCGAGCTACGAACGCCACGGCGCGGCCTGCCTTTCGGTACTGACGGACGAACCGTTCTTTCAGGGGACGCTCGCACATTTGCGCGAGGCGCGGGGGGCGTGCAGCCTGCCGGTACTGCGCAAGGATTTCGTGATGGACCCGTACCAGGTCCACGAGGCGCGCTCGGCGGGCGCCGACTGTATCCTCCTCATCGTCGCCGCGCTGGAGGACGCGCGGATGGGTGAGCTCGAGTCCGCCGCGCGCGGGCTCGGGATGGCCGTGCTGGTGGAAGTGCACGATGCGCGGGAACTCGAGCGCGCATTGGGGCTCGCGACCCCGCTCATTGGCATCAACAACCGCGATCTCCGGACGTTCGAAACGAAGCTGGAGACGACGCTCGGCCTCCTCGACCGGATCCCCGAGGGACGCATCGTGGTGACGGAAAGCGGGATACTCGCCCCGGCGGATGTCGCGCGGATGCGCGGCCGCGGGGTGAACTGCTTTCTCGTCGGCGAAGCGTTCATGCGCGCCGCCGATCCCGGCGCGGAGCTCGCGCGGGTATTCGCGACGTGAGGCTGCACGGCCGATTTCCGTGTGCTTCCGTGTGCTTGCGCGGCCGGGTTTTGCTACGCTAGAGCCGTGCCCACGCTTGATGACCTGATCGTTGCCTTCGACAGGGGCCTGCGCACCGTCTTCGCGCCGGCGCGCGCGGCGAGGCCGATGCCGGGCGAGGATCTGCCGCAGGCCGGGCTCTCGCCCGCCGAACGGACGCACGCCGCCGCGCTCATGCGCGTCAACCATGCCGGCGAAGTGTGCGCGCAGGCCCTATACGAGGGACAGGCGCTGACGGCGCGAAACCCGGAGGCGAGAGGCGCGCTTGAGCGGGCCGCCGGCGAGGAGACCGACCATCTCGCGTGGACCGCGCGGCGCGTCGCGGAACTGGGGGGTCGCACGAGTGTGCTCGACCCGTTCTTCTACGCCGGCTCGTTCGCCCTCGGCGCCGCCGCGGGCTTGCTGGGGGATCGCTGGAACCTCGGGTTTCTCGCGGAGACCGAGCGCCAGGTGGTCGCGCACCTGGAAGGCCATCTCTCGCGCCTGCCGGCGGCGGATGCGAAGAGCCGCGCGGTCCTGGAGCAAATGCGCGACGACGAGGCACGGCACGCGACGACCGCGCTCGAGCACGGTGGCGCGGAACTGCCGGCCCCGGTCCAGTGCGCGATGAAGGCGGCGTCGAAGGTGATGACAGGAGCAGCCTACTGGCTGTAGGAAGGAGCCGCAAAGGCGCAGAGGACGCGGCGAAACGGCTGCGAGGAAGCCGCCGATGAACGCCGATACGGTCGAGCGCAATGCGGCCCGAGACCGGCGCCTGCGTGCGTCGTTACAGCCAGCGAGGAACCGATCGGCGGTAGCTCTCGAATTCTCCGCCGAACTTCGCCGCGAGGATGCGTTCCTCCGGCCGGATCTGGAAGCGGTCGATGTAGACCGCGAATACCGCCACCCCGAGCGCGGCGAGCGGGTGCGCGAGCCACATCGCCCACGCGCTCAGTATGAGCACCAGCCCCAGGTACATCGGGTTGCGCGTCACGCGGTAGATGCCGGTCGTGACCATGGCGGACGTGTTGGCGGGGCGCAGTGGATTCACGGTCGTGCGCGCACGGAGGAACGCCAGCAGCCCCGCCGCATCGATCGTTGCCCCCGCCGCGAGCAGGACCATCGCGGCCACGCGGCGCCAGGGCACGGGAACCACCAGATCGGGCAGCGCGAGCGCCACCGCCCACATCGCCCCGGCGCAGGCGAGCGCCACGACCGGCGGCGGAACCGCCGTCTCCAGGAACTTCATCTTGCCGCGGATCTCACACGACTGCGGGAATGGGGCGGAGTGCGGTTACGCCCGGAAGTCATCGGCGTTCATCCGCGGCCGAACCCTTCCCGTTTTCTCCGCGCCGCCGCGGCTAATTCCCGGCTTCACGAATTTCGAAGTCGTGCGTCACCGCCGCCGTCTTCCCGAGCATGATGGACGCCGAGCAGTACTTCTCGGCCGAGAGGTGCACCGCGCGCTCGACCTGCGCCGGCTTCAGTGCGCTGCCCGTTACGACGAAGTGGAAATGGATCTTCGTGAACACCTTCGGGTCCGTCGCCGCGCGCTCGGCGTCGACTTCCACGACGCAGTCGGTGATGGCCGCGCGCCCGCGCCTGAGGATGTACACCACGTCGTAGGCGGCGCAGCCGCCCGCGCCGATGAGGAGCGTCTCCATGGGGCGCGGCCCGAGGTTTCGCCCCCCGCCCTCCGGCGCGCCGTCCATGACGAGGGCGTGCCCGCTCCCGGATTCGCCGACGAAGGCGACGTTCTCGATCCACTTGATGCGTGCTTTCACCGTCGTGTCTCCGGGCCGCGGGCTTAGACCCACGAGCCACGAGCCGCCGGAGTCCAGCCGGCCCGCAGCCCGCCCTCCGCGCCACGGAGCCAGTGCCGTCTCATCGCCCCAGCGCGACGCGCAGATGATACCAGCCGATCCCCATGACCTCGTGGAAGAACCAGCTCGCGTTGAAGAGCGCCTGCCCCGTCGGCAGGAAATCGAGCGCGGCCACGGTCGGTCGCGTGGTGAATGCCGTCGGGGCGGGGATCACTTCGAGCCCCACCGACTCGAACGCGTAGCGCGCGCGCGGCATGTGAAAGGCGTGCGTGACGAGATAGACCCGGCGGATTCCGGCCTCCTCGAGCAGCCGCGCGCTGCCGCGCGCGTTGGCGAGCGTGTTGCTGGAGGCGTCCTCGATCCAGCGCACGGGCACCCCGAACTCGCGCGTGAGCACTCGTCGCATCGCAAGCGCCTCCGACGTGGCGCCGCCACGGTGGGTGCCGCCGGAGACGAGCACGGGCTTGCCGAGCACGCGCCGGAGGTGCGCGCCGTAGCGCAGCCGGACCAGGGTATGCGTGTTCACGGTGTCGCCGCCGTATTCGGGAGCACCGATGTAGGCGCCGCCCCCGAGGACGACGATCGCCTCGCCGCTGCGGTCCGCACCCGGATCGGCCGGCCGCGGCTCCAGGGAAGCGAGCAACCGGCTCGACACAGCGGGGATCGACAGGGCGTACATCGCGGCGAGCCCCGCCACGAGGATGCCCCGGAAGAGGCGGGGACTGCGCCGGGCCGCGAAGAGTGCGAACGCGATGAGGACCGGCAGGTTGCCGGGCGGCATGAGGAGCGCCGCGATGGCGCCGGTGATGACGTATTCCATGGACAGTGCTCGGCGGGGGGCCGCAACGGGCGTGCTTGCCCCGGATGGCCCGACGAGCTACCGCTCCCGCGAGCCGGTCACATCGTTACGATCCGGGCCGCGCGAGGGGCTTGCCGGATTGACACATCCGCCTGATTCCCAATAGAATTCGCCCTTTTCCCGAGCAAACCCCGCCATGAAAACCTTCAGCGCCAGGCCCGGCGATGTCCGGCAGGACTGGTACGTCGTGGATGCCGCCGGCAAGGTGCTTGGCAGGCTCGCGTCCGAGATCGCGCGGCGGTTGCGCGGCAAGCACAAGCCGGAATTCACGCCGCACATCGACACGGGTGATTATATCGTCGTCGTCAACGCCGATAAGCTCCGCGTCACGGGGCGCAAGGCCGAGAGCAAGATCTACTACCGCCACAGCGGGTATCCGGGCGGCATCCGCGGCACGAGCTTCCAGAAGCTCCATGCCCGCCATCCCGACCGCGTGCTGCGGCTCGCGGTGAAGGGTATGCTGCCGAAGGGCCCGCTCGGCTACGCGATGCTGAGGAAGATGAAGGTCTACACCGGGGCGAGCCATCCGCACGCGGCGCAGCAGCCCAAGAACCTGGAGGTCTGAAAGTCTCATGGCCACGCAAACGCAGCAGCACTACGGCACGGGCCGGCGCAAGAGCGCGGTGGCGCGCGTCTACATCCGCCCGGGCACCGGCACGATCACGGTGAACGGCCGGCCGGTCGATGAATTCTTCTCCCGGGAGACCGGGCGCATGGTCGTGCGCCAGCCCCTCGAGCTCACCAACACGCTCACCTCGTTCGACATCAGCGTGAACGTCGACGGCGGCGGCGAATCGGGCCAGGCCGGTGCGGTGCGCCACGGCATCACGCGCGCCCTGATCGAGTACGACGCGACGTTGAAGACGCCGCTCAAGAAGGCCGGGCTCGTCACGCGCGACGCGCGCGAGGTCGAGCGCAAGAAGGTCGGCCTGCACAAGGCGCGGCGCCGCCACCAGTACTCCAAGCGATAGGAATTCGCCGGACGGTTCGTCGGCCGGATTCCTTTGGTACTGGCTCCCGTCGGAAAGCGAGACGGGACCACAAAGGTTCGGCCGCCCCCGGGCGGCCTTGCTCTCTTCGGACCCGGAAGCGCCCATGGCCAGGGGGAAGATCAGAGTCGGCATCGTCGGCGGCACCGGCTACACCGGGGTGGAGCTCTTGCGCCTGCTCGCCCGGCACCCGCACTGCGAGATCGCCGCCATCACGTCGCGACAGGAGGCCGGGCCGGCCGGCGCCGATCTCTTTCCCAACCTGCGCGGCACGACGAGCCTCAGGTTCAGCGAACCGGCGAAAGCGGGACTCGCCGAGTGCGACCTCGCGTTTTTCGCGACGCCCAACGGCGTGGCGATGGGCGAGGCCCGCGAGCTCCTCGCCGCCGGCGTGCGCGTGATCGATATCGCGGCGGACTTTCGCCTGAAGGACGTGGCGCTCTGGGAGCGCTGGTACGGCACGAAGCACGTCTGCCCGGAGATCGCCGCCGAGGCGGTCTACGGGCTGCCCGAGGTCAACCGCGAGCGCATCCGCGGGGCGCGCGTGGTCGCGAATCCCGGCTGCTACCCGACCGCGGTGCAGTTGGGTTTCCTGCCGCTCGTCGAGGCTGGCGTCATCGACCTCGCGCACCTTATCGCGGACGCGAAGTCCGGCGTCTCCGGCGCGGGCCGCAGGGCCGAGGCGCACCTGCTCCTCGCGGAGGCATCCGATAATTTCAAGGCCTACGGCGTACCCGGGCACCGGCACCATCCCGAGATCGTGCAGGGGCTCGAGCAGGCCGCCGGGCGCCCGGTGAGCCTCGTGTTCGTCCCGCACCTCGCGCCGATGATCCGCGGCATACACGCGACGCTCTACGCGCGGCTGACGGGCGACGCCGATCTACAGGCGCTCTACGAGCGCCGTTACGCGGGCGAAACCTTCGTCGACGTGTTGCCCGCGGGCAGCCACCCCGAGACGCGCTCGACGCGTGGGGCGAACTGCTGCCGCATCGCCGTGCACCGGCCGAATGGAGGCGACATCGCCGTGGTGCTTTCCGTGATCGACAACCTGGTGAAGGGCGCTTCGGGGCAGGCGGTACAGAACATGAACATCATGTTCGGCTTTCCCGAGGCGGCGGGACTGGAGCAGCTCGCGCTGCTGCCCTGAGCCGCCGTGGCCCACCTCGCCCGCACCCTCCGGCGCAAGTTCGGGATCGCCGCGCGGCGCGTTTCCGTGCAGGCGCACGTGCCGTGGTACTGGCGGTGGCTCGGCATACTGCTCGGTGGCGCCGTCATCGCGGGGATCGGCTGGGCGACCTACGACTTCGGCATGGAGTTCGCGGGATTCCGCCAGAGCGAGGCCGCGCGGGCGCTCGCGAGGTTGAACGAGGAGATCAAGGCGCGCGACGAGGAGCTCGGCGCGCTGCGCAGGAAGCAGGCGGCGGCGGAGCGGCAGTTGCAGATCGAGCGCGCCACCTTCGGCGACCTCGAGAAGCAGATGAAGGCGCTCGCGGAGGAGAACGCCGTGCTGCGCGAGGACCTCGCGTTCTTCCAGTCGCTGATGCCCTCGGGGGCGACGAACACGCCGGGCGTCACCATCAACCGCGCCCGCGTGCAGCCGGAGTCGGTGCCCGGGGAATACCGCTACCGGCTGCTGCTGGTCCAGACCGGGCAGCGCGCGCGCGAGTTCCAGGGCAACCTGCAGCTCGCCATCAACCTCACGCAGGAGGAGCGCCGCTTCGTCGTGATGGTGCCGTCCGATGCGGCGAAAGGCGCGAAGGAGTACCAGGTGAACTTCAAGTTCTTTCAACGCGTGGAGGGCAGCTTTCGGGTCCCCGCCGGCGCGGTCGTGCAAAGCGTCCAGATGCGGGTATTTGAAAATGGCGCCAGTACGCCTAAACTTACGCAAACCGTGAAGCCCTCCTGAGGGAAGCGCCATGTTCGGAGCCAGGGGCAGCAGCAAGCCGCAAAGCCGCATCGATTGTCTGATCGGCGCCGGCACGACGATCGAGGGCAACATCACCTTCACCGGGGGGCTGCGGGTCGACGGGCGGGTGCGCGGCGCCGTCGTGGCGGCCGACGGCGGGGACGGCACGCTGGTCCTCTCGGAGCACGCGCAGATCGAGGGGGAAATCCGCGTTTCGCACGTGGTCATCAACGGCACCGTGGTCGGCCCGATCCACGCGGCGGAGTACGTTGAACTGCAGGCGAAGGCGAATGTCACAGGCGACATCCACTACAAGACGCTCGAGATGCAGCTCGGCGCGGTGCTGCAGGGGCGGCTCGTCTACCAGAGCGATGCGAAGTCGGACAAGGTGGTGCAGTTGAAGCCCGCCGCGGCGGAATAGGCGGCCGGGCGCTTTACCACGGCAACGGGAGCACGTCATGAACGCGGTAACCGAATCGATACCCGACCCGCTGGTGTTCACGGAGGCGGCGGCGGCCAGGGTGAAGCAGTTGATCGACGAGGAAGGCAACGCGAAGCTCAAGCTGCGGGTGTTCGTGCAGGGCGGCGGCTGCTCGGGCTTTCAGTACGGCTTCACCTTCGACGAGGAGGTGAGCGACGATGACACTCGCATGGAGCGCGGTGGCGTGATGCTCGTGATCGATCCCATGAGCCTGCAATACCTGGCGGGCGCCGAGATCGACTACCAGTCGGGGATCGAGGGCGAGCAGTTCGTGATCAAGAACCCGAACGCGACCTCGACCTGCGGCTGCGGCTCCTCCTTTTCGGCCTAGGAGCCTGCCGGCCTTTCCGCCGGCAGGCTCCTCCGGTCGCGGCCGCGCGGGAAAAGGCGGCGCCGCGGCATCCCGCGGGAAGGCCGGACCTTCCTCACCCGGCGCCATTCGCCCCGCGGCTCGCGGGACGGCCACCCGCCCCGGTCCGGCCGCGGGGCGGCTGATGCCATGATCTTCGGGATCGATCGCCTGCTTGCCGAGCCCGCGCTGCGCCGGCCGCTCGCCGGCCGGCGGATCGCGCTCCTCGCGCACCCGGCGTCGGTCACGCGAGAACTCGTGCACGCGCTCGATGCGCTGCACGCCCTCGGCGATCTCGACCTCGTCGCGGCCTTCGGTCCCCAGCACGGCCTGCGCGGCGAGAAGCAGGACAACATGGTCGAATCGCCCGACTACACCGACGCCGCGCTCGGCCTTCCCGTCCACAGCCTCTACGGCGCGGTGCGCCGTCCCACGCCCGCGATGATGTCGGCATTCGACGTCCTGCTCGTCGACCTGCAGGACCTCGGCTGCCGCGTCTACACGTTCGTGACGACGCTGCGCTACGTGCTGGAGGCCGCCGCGGCGAGCGGCAAGGCGGTGTGGGTGCTCGACCGGCCGAACCCGGCGGGACGTCCCGTGGAAGGAACGCGGCTGGAGAGCGGCTGGGAAAGCTTCGTCGGCGCGGGCCCGCTGCCCATGCGACACGGGCTCACGCTGGGTGAACTCGCGAACTGGTTCGTACGTACGCTGCGCCTCGACGTCGACTGCCGGGTGATCGCCATGGAGGGCTGGCAACCCGCGGCGGCGCCCGGCTACGGCTGGCCGCTCGGCGAGCGCGCATGGGTGAACCCCAGTCCCAACGCGCCCGGGCTCTCGACGGCGCGCTGCTATCCCGGCACGGTGATGCTGGAGGGCACCACGCTCTCCGAGGGGCGCGGCACGACCCGGCCGCTCGAACTGTTCGGCGCGCCGGATCTCGATCCGCGCAGGCTCCTCGCCACGATGGCGGCGATCGCGCCCGGCTGGATGGCGGGCTGCCGGTTGCGGCCGTGCTGGTTCGAGCCCACGTTTCACAAGCACGCGGGCGGCGCCTGCGCCGGGGTCCAGATTCACGTGGAGGATGCGGCCTACGATCACGGCGCATTCCGGCCGTGGCGGCTGATCGCCCTAGCCTTCAAGGCGCTGCGGCGTATCGACCCGGATTACGCGCTGTGGCGCAACTTCCCCTACGAGTACGAAACCGAGCGGCGCGCCATCGACCTCATCAACGGGGGAGAGAGCCTGCGCGCCTGGGTCGACGATCCCGCCGCCGCTGCCGCGGACCTGGAGGCCCTTGCCGCGCCCGGCGAGCGCGCCTGGCGCGAGGAGCGCGAGGCGGTGCTCCTCTACCGCTAGTCGAGCCGCGCGAGATTCGTGCCGCGCAGGAGCGCGAGGTGCGCCCCCAGCGGTTGCGTTGCCGTCTCGAAGGCGGGACGCCGGTCGTCGGTGATGGGTGGCGCGGAAGGCAGCGCCACGCGCAGCGGGTTCTGGTGCACGTTGTGGATGCGGAACTCGTAGTGCAGGTGCGGCCCGGAGGCGAGCCCGGTCGCGCCGACGTAACCGATGACTTCGCCCTGTGCGACGCGCGAGCCCTTGCGCAGTCCCCTGGCGATGCCCGACAGGTGCCCGTACCACGTGGTGTACTGTGACTGGTGCCGCAGCACGACGAGATTCCCGTAGCCGCCCTGTCGTCCCGCGAATTCGACCACGCCGTCGCCGGTCGCCCTCACACGGGTGCCCGTCGCCGCCGCGTAATCGATGCCGCGGTGCGCCCGCCAGGTCTGGAGCACCGGGTGAAAGCGGGCGTTGGTGAAGCCCGACGAGATGCGGGTGAATTCGAGCGGGGAGCGCAGGAACGCCTTGCGTATGTTCCTGCCTTCCAGCGTGTAATAGCCGCCGGGCTCGCCGCCATGCTGGAACCAGACCCCCTGGTAAACCTTGTGGTTGTTGATGAACTCGGCCGCCAGCACGCGTCCCGTGCGCACGAGTTCCCCCCGGTCGTAGAAGGCTTCGTAGAGCACCGAGAAGCGGTCACCCTTGCGGAGGTCGCGGTGGAAGTCGATGTCGGTCGAGAAGATGTCGGCGATCTGGATCGCCACCGCGTCTGCGAGGTTCGCGGCATCGGTGGCCGCGAAGAGCGAGCTCCTGATCTCACCCGAGCCCATCTGTATGCGCCGCTCCAGCGCCACCGGCTCCCGGCGCACGCTGAAGGTCTCGCCGTTCCTCTCGACGAGGATCGCGGTGCCGGCGCTGACGTAGCCCAGGCTGAAGAGCTTGCCCTCCGCGTTCGTTTGCGCGCGCACGGTGCGCCCGGGCGCGAGCTGGTAGATCCCGCGCGCGCCGCGCTCCGCGCGCAACTGGCGGAACGCGTCGGGATCCTCCACGCCGAGGCGCGAGAGCACGGCGCCCAGAGTATCGTCGCGCCGCACGCGCTCCTCGCGCCAGAAGCGGGCGTCATCGGGCAGGGCGACACTCAGGGCGGGCAGTTCCAGTTCTTCGAGAACCTGCCGGCGCGGGATAGTGTCGGTCGTGGTGTCGGGCGCGATGCCGAAAGCGGCAACGATGCCAACGAATGGCAGCACCAGAAAGGCGACGATGCGCCGCGCGCCCGTTCGGGCAATCGGTGCGCGCAGCAATTGCGCTAGAATCGCCTTGATCCGTTGCCGCATGATTTGTCAGATCTTTTTGGCCGACCGAGCTTAGCAGAATTTGTTTCCGGGCAATAGTCCACATTTCGCATCGTGAAATGACGCCGTCGGCCATGCCTCCGGCATCCCTGCGCAATGACCTCCGTTGATCAGCAGATGGAGATCATCCGCCGCGGCGCGGACGAGATCCTGATCGAGTCCGAATTGCGCGAAAAGCTCGCGAGCGGGCGCCCGCTGCGGGTGAAAGCGGGCTTCGATCCGACGGCGCCCGATCTCCATCTCGGGCATACCGTGCTCATCAACAAGTTGCGGCAGCTGCAGGATCTCGGGCACGAGATCGTGTTCCTGATCGGGGATTTCACGGGAATGATCGGCGATCCCTCGGGCAAGAACGCGACGCGCCCGCCGTTAACCCGCGACGAGGTTGCCCGCAACGCCGCGACCTACGGCGACCAGGTCTTCCGGATACTCGATCGCACGCGCACCGAGGTGCGCTTCAACTCCGAGTGGATGGACCGGCTCGACGCCGCCGGGCTGATCCGGCTCGCCGCGACGCACACGGTGGCGCGCATGCTGGAGCGCGACGATTTTTCCCGGCGCTATCGCGGCAACCAGTCGATCGCCATCCACGAGTTCCTCTACCCGCTCGTTCAGGGCTACGACTCCGTGGCGCTGAATGCGGACCTCGAGCTCGGCGGCACCGACCAGAAGTTCAACCTGCTGATGGGGCGCGAGGTGCAGAAGCATTTCGGCCAGCCTCCCCAGTGCATCCTGACCATGCCGCTGCTCGAGGGCACCGACGGCGTGAACAAGATGTCGAAGTCGCTCGGCAACTACGTTGGCATCAACGAGCCCCCCGGCGAGATATTCGGGAAGCTCATGTCGATTTCGGACGAGCTGATGTGGCGCTACATCGCGCTCCTCTCCTTCGCATCGCCGCGCGAGATCGCGCAGAAGAGGCAGGCGGTCGCGCGCGGGGCGAACCCGCGCGACGTGAAGGTCGCGCTGGCGCGGGAGCTCGTCGCCCGCTTCCACGGCTCCACCGCGGCGGCGGCCGCGCTCGCCGATTTCGAGGCGCGCTTCCGGCGCGACGAGATCCCGGCCGATCTGCCCGAGGTGAGCCTCGCGGCCCGGGGCGGCGGCTTGTCGATCCTGCAGGTGCTCAAGCAGGCGGGGCTCTGCGCCAGCACGTCCGACGCCCAGCGCCTCCTCGAGCAGGGGGGCGTGCGCGTGAACGGCGAGCGGGTGAGCGACCGCTCGCTCAAGCTCAACCGCGGGGAACGCGCCGTCGTGCAGGTCGGCAGGCGGCGCGCCGCGGGGGTCACCATCACCTAGGAATTTGCCGGCGAGGCCGCCGCCAAATTTCTATAGAGGAAAAGCTCGAGTTTCCGGGAATGGCGCGGGGAGGACGTCGAGGGGCTGGCTGGTTGGCGCCGGAAACGACCCCCTCCCCCGGTATTCCATGCGCGCGGGAGCGCGCATGTGAGCCGTGCAAACCTCAGTTTGCGCGGCTCCCCCAGAGCTCGCGCAGCCGCGCCTCCCGCCCGCAGCCGGACTTGTAGAACTTGTAGCGCACGGGATTCGTCACGTGGAAGTTCTGATGGTAGGCCTCCGCCGGGTAGAACGCCTCGGCCTTCGCGACCTGCGTGACGATCTCTCCCCTGAAGGGCTTCGACTTCGCCAGCGCGGCGCGCGAGGCTTCCGCGAGGCGGCGCTGCTCCTCGTTGTGGAAGAAGATGGCGGTCCGGTACTGCGAGCCGAAATCGCAGAACTGACCGTCCTTCTGTGTCGGGTCGACGTTGCGCCAGAACACCTCGAGGAGCTTCTGGTAGGTGACTTTCGCGGGGTCGTATTCCACCTCGACGGCCTCGGCATGCCCGGTGGCGCCCGAGGTTACCTGTTCGTAGGTCGGGTTCTTCGTGCGCCCGCCCGTGTAGCCCGAGACGGTCGCGACGACGCCGGGCACCTTGTCGAAGAATTCCTCGACGCACCAGAAGCAGCCGCCGGCAAAGGTCGCCTTCGCTGTCGCCGCGGCGCTGGCGGGGGGCGCCTGCGCGCCCGCGACGCCGGGGCCGGCGAGCAGGGCGGCGAGGACGAGGGTCGCGAATCCGGACGGCTTCATTGCGTTTCCTCCGTTAGGTGCGCTGCTTCTGCGCGCGGGGCAGGGCCGCTCGTCGCCGCCGCAGCTCGGCGAAGGCCGCGAGCTCCCAGTGCCGGATGGCGACGAGCAGGCTCATCGGGGAGCGGTGCGAGAGCGGCAGCCCGGTGTCCTCGCGCTGCAGCTCGGAGAACTCGCGCGCCACGCGCTTCAACCGGGCGACGATCGCCGCGCTCGAGGTCCGGGACAGCAGCCCGTTCATGACCACCATGTGCTCGTGCGGGCGCGCGAAGCGCGACCGGAAGTACTCGTTGTGGGCCTGCTCGTTGAAGAAGCGCTGTATCGGGCCATCCGGCAGCCAGGTGAAGGTGTGCGACACCAGCAACCTTATACGGTTGTTGGGCTGCAACTGGATGAACCCGAGTCGGTCGAGGCGGGCAAGCAGCTGTATGCACTCGGTCCGCGAGATGTCGTAGATCGCCACGATCTCCTCGAAGCTCACCCGGTTCAGCGCGCAGACCGCGACGAGAAAGAGCCTGCGATCCGAGACGATGGCCTTCTCCTGCTCCAGCGTGAGGCGCGACACGAGGTTCTCCTCCTCGTGCAGCCGGCGGGCGAGGTCGGAGAACTCGGCGCGGGTGAGCTCGCACACCTGGTCGAGCCGCTTCAGCGTGAAATCCCGCCTGGAAAACATGCGCTTGACGCTGGCTTCGCTCAGCCGCAGGGCGCGCGCCACCTGCGCGTAGGTGATCCCGCGCGCCTTCAGTTCGCGCTTTAGCACATCCACCAGCGCCGCGGTATGCGCCACCTCCCCCTCCCCGTCGCGCGCACGGTATCACCTGACGCGACTCCCGGGCAAATCGGGAGCCACATCAGCGCCCGCGCTTGGCCGGCGCCGCGCGCTCCGCGATGATTTCCCGGCGCCGGGCGCACGGTGCGCCGCGGGCGCCGAACCCCAGGGAGATCGATGTCATGCGAGGAGCCAACGCAATCACCATGATCGGCAGCCGCCGGCCCGACGAGGACGCCCGGCGCAAGGCGATGGTGCGCCTGAACGGGATGATGTTCTATTGCGCCGCGATCGCCTCTTTCGTCGAGTCCACGCCTCCCCTCGACACGAACCGCCTGCTGCGGCTCTCCGCGGAGCATGCTGACGCGCGGCCGTGGCTGGAGCGCGTCTGGCTGCCGGGCCGGGCCGGGTACGGGCGCGCTTTCCGCGACTACATCGAGTCGACCTGGCCCGAGTTCGAATGGGCCGACGCCTACGAGGAGTTTCGCTCGATCTACGCCCTGCGCACGGCCGCGCGGGTGGGGCCGCCCGGGCTCGCGCTGGAGTATGTCGCGCGCTGCGCGACCGAAACCTCGCTCTCGGTCTTCTATCGAACCCTCGCCAGGACCGCCGACGAACCCCATCTGCGCAGCGTAGCGGGCGCGGCGGCGCGCGAGCACGCGGCCTACTTCGACTATTTCCGGGGGCTGATCGAGCGTAGCCGCGGGCACCGGCGGGCATGGCTCGCGACGACCTGCCGCGCCGCGATCGCTTCCTGCCGCGCCGCGCGCGAGGTGGACGTCGCGGCGGCGTTTGACCCGCTCGGTCGCCATTGGCATGGCGGCTGGATCTTCCCCGAGCTCTCCTACTCGGAGTTCCTCGGGCGGCTCGCGCGGTTGCTCCGGCGCCACGGCGGGCTGGGACTCATCGAGCGGATGCTGTTCCGGCCGTGGCTTAGCCCGACCCCAACGGCGGGCGTGGCCGCGCCGCGCGGCGCCGCGCCTTCGCACCGGCCGGCCCCCGGCCTGCCGCGCGCCGCGTGAGGCACGCGGCGAGCCCGGGTTGCGCGCATTCGGGTACACTGGCGGCCCTATCGCCGCATGACGGCCAACACGACGGGAGTCGAACATGACGCAGTCCGAAGCCCGGGCCGGCGCTCCGGGGGGCGAGATCGCCACGCTGGCGGGGGGCTGCTTCTGGTGCCTGGAAGCAGTCTTCGACGAGTTGCAGGGCGTCCGATCGGTGGAGTCCGGCTACATGGGGGGACGCACCCGCGATCCCACCTATCACGAGGTGTGCGAGGGCAACACCGGGCACGCGGAGGTGGTGCGCATCACCTTCGATCCGTCCGTCGTGTCCTTCACCGAGCTGCTGGAAGTCTTCTTCGTGATCCACGACCCGACGACGCTCAACTACCAGGGCAACGACCACGGCACCCAGTACCGTTCGGCGATCTTCTGCCATACGCCCGGGCAGCAGGCCGCGGCGCGTGCCGTGATCGAACGGCTGAACGCGGCGGGCCTGTGGGGAGCCTCGATCGTGACCGAGGTGAGCCGCGCCGGCGAGTTCTACGCCGCGGAGGGCTACCACCAGGAGTACTTCGCGCGCAATCCGTCCCAGCCCTACTGCCGGGCAGTGGTTGCGCCCAAGGTGCAGAAGTTCCGCAAGCATTTCCTCGAGAAGCTCAAGCGGGCGTGAGCTTCGGCGGTTAAGTCCTTGACTTGATACCCCGCCCGGGCCGCACCCCGGCGCAAGCCGCGGCCCCGGGTGATCGCGGGTCGCCGCGCCGCCTGCGCGGGCACGGCGCGCCGCGCCGCGCCGGGGCACCGCGGACCGGAGGCCGTGCCGCGGCCCTCGCAAAAAACCGCTTGCAAGCTGTCCGCGACATAGGCATTCTCTACACGCCGAATTCACTCACAAAACGGCGATTCCAACCACAGTCCAGTTCAAGCGCAATCACCGGGAGAGCAACATGGCGAAAGCAAAGAAAGCGAAGGCGAAGAAGAAGGTCACCAAGGCGAAGAAGCCCGCGAAGAAGAAAAGCGCGCGCAAACCGAATCCGTCGTTCATGAAGCCCATGACCCCGAGCCAGACACTCGCGGCGGTGATCGGTGCCAGCGCGATGCCGCGCACCGAGGTCACCAAGAAGCTGTGGGCCTACATCAAGAGGAACGGCCTGCAGGACCGCAACAACAAGCGCATGATCAACGCCGACGAGAAATTGAAGCCGGTGTTCAACAATCGCTCGCAGGTGTCGATGTTCGAGATGACCAAGCTCGTCAGCAACCACCTCAAGTAAGGCCGCTTCGCCCGCATCGGCCGGCGCCGCCCGGAGCGGCCGCCGGCCGATTTCCTGTACCGGGCCGGCGCTAGAGCCGGCTCGCGCGCTTCAGATCGAGGTAGCGGTTCACGAGCGCCATGGCGAGCATCGCGGGCTCGACGTCGAGGCAGGCGGCGCCCGCGCTTCCCGGTGAGCCCCACGCCCTGAGTAAGCAGCCGGCGAGCCGGGCCTCGAAACCCCCGCCGCGGAGTGCGGCGCTCATCGACGACCGCGCGCCCCCGTGTCGCGCAGGGTGAGCGCGATCATCAGTGCGGCGGCCAGGGTGAAGGCGCTCGAAGTGTACGTCGCCGCCGGCACGTGGGTCGCGACGGCGAAGGCCGCAACGGCACCGGCGCACGCGGCCGCGAATGCCGAGCGCGACACGTGTGCGGCTGCCAGCGCGGCGACGAGCGAGGCGAGCATCATGACCGTGCCGGCTTGTGGCAGCGCGCCGAAACCGAAGCGGAACGGCAGGAGCTGCCGCCACGCCACGCCGGCGAGCGTACCGCCGCCGCCGAGATGGAGCCAGGCGCACATGGCGGTCTCGGCGAGGATGAGTGCGGCAAGAAGCGCGCCGCCGCGAGTCGCGACGCCGTGCTCGGGCAGCCACGCGAGGAGCGCGAGATTGAGGGGCACGAGAAGCACCATCCCCCCATCGAGCGGTCGGGCCCCCGGCGCGCCGAGCCCGGCGTCGAGCCCGTGTTGTTGCGCCGCGTATGCAGCGAGGAGCGTGACGAGCGCAAAAAACGCCCGGCCGCTGTCGAACGCGAGCGCAAGTGCGGCGCCCGCGGCGAGCGCGAGGTACGGGCCGTAGAGCGTCCACCCGCCGAGGGCGGGCGCGAGGGCATCACCGAAAAGTACGGCCGTGAAAGCGGCGGCGAGGAGCAGGACCGGGGCCGCGAAGCGGGATAGCGACTGAATGAACATGCTCAAAGCCGTCAGCCGCCAGCCGCCGGTAGCCAGCGGCACGAGCGCGCCCTGACTGGAGCCGGTTTCATGTCGTGCGCCACGGGCCGCGCCCGGCTCCCGTCTCGACAGGAACCTGGTGGAGGGGACGACGCCGACTTCCTATGGAGCGAGACGATCGATCGTCCAGTGGCCGCCCTTCACGCGCCGGTAGCACACGCGGTCGTGCAGGCGATCCTCGCGTCCCTGCCAGAATTCGACCGCGTCGGGCGCGAGGCGGTAGCCGCCCCAATGCGACGGGCGGGGTACCTTCCCGGGGTGACGGTCTTGCGCCGCTTGGTAGAGCGCCTCGAGCGCCGCACGGTCCGCGACCGTCTCGCTCTGGGGCGAGGCCCACGCGGAGAGCTGGCTGCCGCGCGGGCGCGTCGCGAAATAGGCGTCGGACTCGCGCCGCGCCACCCTTGTGACGCGGCCCTCGATGCGGACCTGGCGCTCGAGCGCGGGCCAGTGAAAGAGCAGGCTCGCGCGCGCGTTGCCGGCGAGTTCGGCAGCCTTGCGGCTCGCGTAGTTCGTGAAGAAGACGAAGCCCCCGGCGTCGTAGTCCTTCATGAGCACCATGCGCACCGCGGGACGGCCGCCGCGCCCCGCGGTCGCGAGCGCCATCGCCTCCGGATGGCCCGGGACGGCCGCGCGGGCTTCATCGTACCAGCGGGCGAACTGCGCGATGGGGTCGCGCTCGAGCGCGTGTTCAAGAAGTGCGGCCACGTGCCGATTGTATGACCGTTCGCGGGAGCGCGCACGCCCCCAGCCTGGCGGCGGCGGCCGTGCTATCGTATCGAGCGATCGGTCGCGCGGGGCGCGGCACGGGCGGCAACCACGGGCGGCGGAAGAAAAACGGATGAAGCGCGGCAACCGGAGGAATGCGGCGGCGTGGTTCATCGTCGCGCTGGCGGCGTGCGTGCCCGCGGCGGCTGACTTCGAGGTGACGGGTCCCGATGGCCGGCGGATCCTGCTGAAGGACGACGGCACCTGGCGCCACGTGGAGGGCAGGGACCAGGACGCACCCGCGCCGAGGGAGCCGGCCGCGCCGGCGGACAAGGACAAGGCGGGTCCGGCGGAGAAACCGAAGGTCGCCGGCGAGGCCGTGTTGAGCCTCGAGCGCCGCGACGATGTCCCGGGCGCCTGCCGGTTCGCCGTGCGCCTCGCGAACCAGTTCCCGTACGTCATCCAGAGCTTCGTGCCGACCTTCTCGGCCGTGCGCGCGAACGGCGTCGCCTACGACAGCCAGAACGCGGGCTTTATCGCCCTGCGGCCGGGCGATGCGCAGGTCCGCGAAGTCCAGTTCCGCGGCATCGCCTGCGCGGAAGTCGCGCGGCTGCAGGTCTCGGGCGGCGACCGCTGCGTGGTGGGCGATCTCGACCGCTTCTCCCCGGCGGACGGGGAGTGCCTGAAGCGCGTGCGGGTTCAGGCGAGCGAGGTGGTGCGCTTCGACAAATAGGGAAACCGGCGCTGGCGCGCCGCTTTCTCTGTCAATGGAAAGGCGGATTGAATGAGCCGCGCGACGGAGCAGATGGCGGAGGACGCCCCCGATGCGGCGAGCGCGCGCGCGCAGTTTCGCGGGCCGGTTATACCAGGCGGCGCGTGCCACCTTCCTGATGCCGGTCCTTGTCGTGATGCGCGGGCTGCCCGGGAGCGGCAAGACGACGCTCTCCCGCGCGCTCGCATGCGCGGGATTGCGGCGATCGGCCGGAGATCCAGAGGCGCCACTCCCGCCCGCAGCGGCACCTGCCACGGGAGCAGGGGCGCGGCGGGCGTACCGAGCGGGCCGAAGCGCATCGACAGCCGGTTGGCGAGCGCTTTCTCGATCGTCGGATACATCGATTCGAGCACGGCGGCGTGCGGAGGAGATTCGGCTCCCGCGAGCACGAAGGCGGCGGCGCCGAGCGATACACCGATGACGCCGACCCGCTCCCCGGGCAGATTCTCCGCGAGGAAGCGCAGCGCGGCGCGCACCCCTTCGGCTTCGGGCAGCCCGAACGGGATCCGCGACCCCGGGCTCACGCCGTGCGCTGCCCGCCTCCCGGCGCTGCCCTGCGGATACGACGGTCGCGATGACCGCTACGGCGCCTCCTTCACCTCGGGGATCTTCCACGAGCCGTCGAGGATGGAGGGCGGCGTCTCCTTCGGCCAGTAGAGCCGCACCATCAGTACGAACCTGTCCTTCGGCGCCGGGAGCCAGTTCGACTCCCTGTCCTTGCCCGGCGACTCGTGCTGTATGTAGAGGTCCACCGAACCGTCGGGGTTGGCCTTGAGCTTGTTGCGCTGGCTCAGCGTGTAGCGATTGAGCGGGTTGTCCACGAAGAAGTAGCCCGCGTTGTACATTGTGAGTGACCAGAAACCGCTGGCGGGGGGCATGTGGCCCTTCTCGAAGCGCATGACGTACTTCTTCTCGCCGCTGTATTTCGCGAGGGCCCCCGGCCCCTCGGAGGTCGGATACACGGCGTCCTGCGGCCGGTTGGCGCCGAGACCGATCGCGGTGATCAGCGCGCGCTGAAGATAGCCCGTGCCGTAGAGGCCGGTCTTGGTGGTGAAGAGCCACCCGTTCTCGAGCTTCATGTCGCCGGCGGCGATTCCGGCCTTCATCCAGCCCATGATGAGTTCCTGCGCGGGCTTCGGCGCGAGGGAAATGCCCTTGGCGACCGCAGGCTCGAGCTTCGCCGCGTCGAAGTCCTGCCCGGGAACCACGCCGATCTTCGCGAGCTTGGCCACCATCGGCGCGTCCTCCGCCGAGGGGGGATTGGACTTGAGGAGTCCGGCGAACAGCCTGAAGTAGGCCGCCGCGTCCATGGCGTTGACCTGCTCGCGGACGGCGGTCTTCATGTCGATCGCGGTGTCGACCGTGCCCGGCGGGGGCGTGTAGGGCTTGCCGTAGGCCGACAGCGGCACGACCGTGACCTGGTCCTGCAGGGCGTGGACGGCCTTGTAGTCCTCCGGCGTGCCGGTGCAGTAGATCCGGCCGAGGATCCAGACCATGGCGGTGGGGGACTTGTACTCGACGACGCCGGCCGGCAGGGTTCCGGACCAGCCGGGCCCCGTGATCGCGTACTTCTGCGCCTTCGTGCCCGTCGTGCGCTTGCCCGGGTCCTGGAACACATTGGTCCAGCCGTCGAGCATCGGAAACAGGAAGAATCGCCCCTTCATGTCCGGAATGGTGAGGACCCACGGTTCCTTCGACACGTCGAGCCAGGTCGTCGTGTAGAGCGTATCCGCGTTGGGCGCGGTGACGTCCGTGAACGAGGCGTCGGGGTACGACCGCGCCCTGACGAACTGACCCATGGGCGCGCGCGTGCCTGCCGGTGCCGCGACGTTGGTCATGATCCGCCGCGTCATTTCCATTGTGACGAGCGGGTAGGCGTAGACGTAGGCCTCCGTCGCGACCGCCAGCGCTTCGGCCTCCTTCGCCGCACCCGCCGCGGCCCTGGCGGCCGTCTCGGCGGCTGCCTTCGCCTCGGCTGCGGCCTTCTCGACCCGAGCCTGTTCTTCCTTCCCGCACGAGGCGAGGAGCGCCACAAGTACTGCCGCAGCTCCGACGGCTGCAAGCTTGCCTGACAACTTCACTTTCAATCTCCCTGTGTCGAGTGGTGTTGGCGGGGTTGTAGACCCGCGTCATTCTGGGGGTGAGGCGCGGGATGGTTATGCAGGGGTTCGGGTCGAGGCGTGGGCGGGGCGGGATCAGAACGGCGGGTCGGTTGATGGAGTGGCGGGTT
>JADZGE010000009.1 GCA_020854035.1 Burkholderiales bacterium
AGTGGTAGGCGCACACTTAGACTAACAGGAGAAGGCCGAACCTGGTGCGGCTGGAGAGAGGAGTAACGGCAGCCCGCGCCGCGGGCCGTGTTAGGCTAATCTACCGGCGTGGAAATTCAGGCTAGCCGATGAGACCGGCGCGCTCAAACGGGCTTCCGGCAGCCGCCCGCGCCCGGTCATGCAACAGGTTCTAGAATAGGCGGATGCTCAAGGTCGCAGGGCTGTCCCGAGCCTTCGGCGGTGCTCGACCACGACAGGTTCTGCGCGGCATCGGGCTGGAACTCGCCTCCGGAGAGTATGTCGCCATCGTGGGCGAATCCGGCGTCGGCAAGTCGACGTTGCTCAACCTGATCGCCGGCCTGGACGAACCCGACGGCGGCAGCGTGATCTTCGACGGCGTCGACATCACCGCGCTCGCCGAACCGGAGCGTACCCTGCTGCGACGCCGGCGGATGGGGTTCGTGTTCCAGGCGATACACCTGATGCCGCATCTCACCGTCGTGGAAAACGTGGCGCTGCCGCTCGCGCTGAACGGGGTCGCCCCCCGCGAGCGCGCGGCGCGCGCCGCGCTCGCCCTGGCGGAGGTCGGCCTGCCCGACGCGGGAGCGTCCTTTCCCCGGCAACTCTCGGGCGGCGAGATGCAGCGCGCCGCGATCGCCCGGGCGCTCGTGCACCGTCCGCGGCTCCTGCTCGCCGACGAGCCTACCGGCAACCTCGACCGGGACTCCGCGGACCACGTACTCGCGCTGCTGCGCGTGCAGGTCAAGCGGGAAGGCGCCGCCGGCATACTCGTGACGCATTCCGCGCGCGCGGCCGCGAGCGCCGATCGCACGCTCACACTGACCGCGGACGGCCTGCGGGGATAAGCGGTGCGCGCCGCACCACTGCCGCTCTGCCACGCCCTCGTCCTCGGGCCGCTGCGCGAGCATCCCGGCCGATCCGCGCTCGCCGTCGTCGCGATCGCACTCGGGGTGGCCCTGGGAATCGCGGTGCACCTCATCAACGCAGCGGCGCAATCCGAGTTCGACGTCGCGGCACGGCGGCTCGCCGGCGAGGCGGATCTCGTGGTGCGGGGCACGCGCGCGGGCTTCGACGATGGGCTATATTCCCGGATCGCGCGCCTGCCCGCGGTCGCCGCGGCGAACCCCGCGGTCGAAGCCGATGTGCCGCTCGCGGGACGCACCGAGGCATTGCACATACTCGGCTTCGACCCGCTGCGCGCCGCCGACGTGCAGCCCGGGATGCTCCCGGAGCGCGCCTCGACCGTGCTCGAACTCTTCGACGCCGACGCCGTAGTCCTCTCCGCGCCCGCGGCACGCTGGCTCGGCATCGGCGTCGGCGACGAACTGCAGGTCGTGGTCGGCACCGCCGTGGTGGCGCTGCGCGTCGTCGCGCTCCTGCCTGAAGGCGCCTACCGTCAGCGGCTCGGCATCATGGACGTGGCGGCGGCCCAGTGGCGCCTGGCGCGCCTCGGCAAGTTGAACCGCATCGACCTCAGGCTGCGGCCGGGGGTGAGCGTCGCGGATTTCCGGCGGGAAGTGCAGGCGCTGCTGCCGGCGGGCGTACACGTCGCGCCCCCGGATGCCGACTCCGGGCGCGCGGGCGCGCTCACGCGGGCCTACCGCCTCAACCTCGACATGCTCGCGCTCGTCGCGCTTTTCACCGGCGCCTTCCTGGTGTTCTCCTCGCAATCGCTCGCCCTGCTGCGGCGGCGCTCGCAGCATGCCTTGCTGCGCGCGCTGGGCGTCACCCCCCGCGCGCTCGGCACGTGGCTCGCGCTGGAAGGAGTCGCGCTCGGCGCGATGGGCGCCGCGCTGGGACTTGCGCTCGGCTCCGGACTCGCGAGCTACGCGCTCGCCACCATCGGCGCGGATCTCGGGGCCGGCTACTTCCGGGCGATCGCGGCGAGCGTGCGACCCGACCCGGTCGCGTTCGCGCTGTTCTTCATGCTGGGGACGGCATTCGCGGCGCTCGGCAGCGCGGTGCCGGCGTGGGAGGCCGCGCACAGCCCTCCCGCGACGGCGTTGCGCGCAGGAGATGCGGAAGAGGCGCTCGCGCCGCTCGGCAGTCCCCGCCGGGGCTTCATCGCCATGGCGGGGGGCCTCGTGTTGGCCGCCGCGCCGCCCGTGGACGGACTTCCCGTCGCGGGCTACGCCGCGATCGCGCTGGTGCTCCTCGGCGCCGTTCTCGTGATGCCGTGGCTCGCGAGCGCCTGTCTCGCCCGCTTGCCGCAGCCGGCGGCCGCCATCCCGGCGCTCGCGTTCGGCCAGCTCAAGGCAACCCCGCGCCAGGCGGCGATCGGCGCTGCCGCCATCGTGACGAGCGTGAGCCTCATGATCTCCATGCTGATCATGGTGAGTTCGTTCCGGGGTTCACTCGAGAACTGGCTCGAGCGCATGCTGCCCGCCGATCTCTACCTGCGCGCAGCGCGCGGCGGGGACACGACGTTCCTCACCCCGCAGGAACAGGATCGCGTCGCCGCGACGCCGGGCCTCTCGCGCGTGCAGTTCCTGCGCAGTCAGAGCCTGCTGCTCGATCCGGCGCGCCCGCCGGTGGTGCTGCTCGCCGGCCCCGCCGATGCCGCCCGCGTGCTTCCGGTGGTCGGCCGCACGGTCACACCCGGTCCCGCGGATCCTCCGCCCGCATGGGCATCCGAGATCGCCGCCGATCTCCACGGCTGGCGGCCCGGCGACCGCGTGACGCTCCCGATAGCGGGCGGCGCCGTTGCCTTCACCGTCGCGGGAATCTGGCGCGACTACGTGCGCCAGAGCGGAGCGATCGCGATCGACCGCGCGCTCTACGTCCGGCTGACCGGAGATCGCCTCGCCAACGACGCGGCGATCTGGCTCGCCGCGGGCACCGCGCCCGCGCAAGCCGAAAGCGCGCTGCGCGCCCGCCTTCCCGGGAACGCGGCCGTCGAAATCGCCTCGACCCGCGAACTGCGCGCGCGCTCGCTCGCCATCTTCGATCGCACTTTCGCGATCACTTACGCCCTCGAGATCGCGGCCGTATTGATCGGCCTGTTCGGCGTGAGCGTGTCGTTCGGCGCCCAGGCGCTCGCTCGGCGGCGCGAATTCGGCGTGCTCCGCCACCTCGGCATGACACGGCGCGAGGTCGCCGCGCTGCTCGCCTGCGACGGCGCGCTCGTAGCCGGACTGGGTGTCGCGTTCGGCGCCGCCACCGGCTGGATCGTGAGTCTCATCCTGATCCACGTCGTCAACCGCCAGTCCTTCCGCTGGAGCATGGACCTCCACGTCCCGTGGCTGGCAATCGCCGCGCTCGCCGCGCTGGTCGTGGGCGCCGCCGTCGTGACCGCGGCCTGGAGCGGCCGGGCGGCGATGAGCGATGACGTCGTGCGCGCGGTCCGCGAGGACTGGTAGGGCGCCAAAGTTGATGAGGCACCGGTGATGCGTGATCGGTGATGGGTAGCGCTATTCCCGTTTCCGGAAGGCGCCGGGCGCTGGCATGGCTCGGCACGGCGTGGATCGCGCGCGCAGCCGCCGCGCAGGGGGCCACGCCGCCCGCTCCCGTCACCCGTCACTCGTCACCCATCCCGCCGTTCGCACCCGTCGTCCCCGGTTACCGCCTGCAGTTCCCCCGCGACGAGGGCAGCCATCCCGCATTCCGCATCGAGTGGTGGTACGTGACGGGGTGGCTCGACGCACCGGCGCGCTCGCTCGGATTCCAGGTCACGTTTTTTCGCGTTCGACCCGGGGCGCGGCACGACAACCCGAGCGCGTTCGCGCCGCATGAAATCATGGTGGCGCACGCTGCGCTCTCGGACCCCGCGCTGGGGAGGCTCGTCCACGCGCAGCGCGCCGCGCGCACCGCTTTCGATCTGGCGGGGGCGGAGCGCGATCGCATGGCGGCATGGCTCGACGACTGGCGGCTCGCGCGAGAGGGCTCGCGCATCCGCGCCTCGATCGCGGCGCGCGAACTCACGCTCGCGCTCGACCTCGATGTCGTCGAACCGCCCATCGAACACGGAGAGCACGGTTTAAGCCGCAAAGGCCCGGCGCCAGCCTCGGCGAGCTATTACTACAGCCTGCCGCATCTCCGAGCGGCGGGGACGATCGTGCGCGGGAACGTGCGCGAAGCCGTGACGGGCTCCGGGTGGCTCGATCACGAGTGGTCCTCGCAGTACCTTGAACCCGCCGCCGCGGGCTGGGACTGGATCGGCATCAATCTCGACGACGGGGGCGCGCTGATGGCGTTTCGCATCCGCAACCGCGCGGGCGACCGGCACTGGGCGGGCGGAACGCTGCGGCACGGCAACGGCGAGACCCGGAGCTTTTCGCCGGCCGAAGTCACCTTCGAACCGCTCAGGCGATGGACATCGACCCGCACGGGGGTCACCTGGCCCGTGTCGTTCCGCGTCACCGCCGGCGGCCTGCGCATCCTCGTCGAGCCGCTCTTCGACGATCAGGAGAGCGACACGCGGGCGACGACCGGAGCGATCTACTGGTAGGGCGCGGTCAGGGTCTCGGCGAACGGCAGGCCGGTCGGCCGGGGTTACCTCGAGCTGACCGGCTACGGGCGGCCGCTGCAGCTCTGAGTTCCCTCCCGGCTTCGAACGGCACCTGTGCGGCGTCGCTGCCGCGATCAGCCGGCCGCGGCCTCGACGGCAGCGAATTCCGCCCGCGCAAGATTCTCCGCGACACGGCGAATCACGCCAGCCCAGTCGCCTGAATGCTCCTGCCGGTAGAGCCGCATGGTGGGATACCATCGCGACACGGCATCGTCGAGTCGCCAGCGCCAATCGGGCTGGCACGGCAGCAGCGTCCAGACCGCGCGGCCCAGCGCGCCGGCAAGGTGCGCTGGTGCGGAATCCACGGATATCAGGAGATCGAGGTTCGCGACAAGCGCCGCCGTGTCCGCGAAATCGCGGAGTTCGCCGCCGCATGCGACTACCCGCATCCCGTCGGGCGGACTCCCGGCATCGCGCGCGCGCTCGCCGGTCTGGAGGGTCACGAACACCGCATCGCGCCGCGCCGCCGCGAGGGGCGCAAGGCTCTCGAACCGGATCGAGCGCCGCCAGTCGTTCCCGTGAGTAGAGCGCCCCGCCCAGCACAATCCGATCCTCGGCCCGCCCGCGTGCCGGCCCAGTTCGTCCCGCCAGGCCGCGACGCGCGCGGGCTCGGCGTGAAGATACGGGACGGCGGCCGGCACTCGTCCGGCGCCGATCCCCAGGCGTAACGGCAGGCTCGCGACGTAGGTCCAGTAGTCGCACCCGCTCTGCCAGGCCTCCTCGATCTGCGTCACCACGCCCGCCACCCCGGCGAGCGTCGCCGTCAGCACGCGCATCTCCGGGCTCGCGCCGACCACGACGTCGGCGCCCCGGCGCGCGACGAGGGGCACGAAGCGGGCGAACTGGATGTGATCGCCGTATCCCTGCTCGGTCAGCACGAGTAGCCGTTTGCCGAGCAGATCCTCGCCCTGCCACATCGGCATGGGCATCATCGGCGGGGTCAGCGCGCCCGGAATCGCGGGATCGCAGCGCGACTCGTAGAGCTTCCAGCCCTCCGCGAAGTAGCCCTGCCCCAGCAGGCAGAGCGCGAGCTGGTAGCGCGCCACCGCATGCCCCGGGCTGCCTTGCAGCGCCCGGCGATAGGCCTGCGCCGCCTTCTCCGGCTCGCGCAGCGAGCTCCAGGCATCCCCCAGCGCCACGAGCGCTTCCGGAAATTCCGCCCGGCACGCGAGCGCCCGCTCGCACGACGCAACGCTCGCCCGTGAATCGTCCAGCCGCTCCTCGACCGTCGCCAGCTCGAACCATCCTTCCGCGTAGCCCGGATCGGCGGCAACCGCATCGGCGAGCGCGCGCGCCGCGTCCTCCCAGCGCGCGAGGGCCTTCAGCGCGCGCCCGAGATTAAGATGCGCCTGCGCCATCGCGGGCCGCAGTGCGATGGCGGCGCGGGACTCCTCCGCCGCCTCCTCGAAACGCCCCTTGCCGAGCAGGGCCAGGCCGTGGTTGTTGCGCGCTTCCGGCGATGACGGATCGAGTTCCGCCGCCCGCGCGCAGGCGGCCAGTCCCTCGTCGAGCATTCCCCAGCGGCGCAGGATCTCGCCGCGGTTGGTGAGGTAGGCGGCACTCGCGGGCACGAGCCGGATCGCCTCGTCGATGTACTTCAGTGCAAGGAGCGGATTGCCGCGCTCGGCAAGAACGACGCCCAGCATGTTGAGCGCGTCGGCGTTGCCCGGGACACTCTCCAGCGCCCGGCGGTAGAGCGCTTCGGCCTCCGGGAGGCGGTGCTCCTTGAAGCGCTGCAGCGCGAGTTCAAGGGTCGCCTGCACCGCCTGCGCGGCGCCCGGTCGATCTCCGGGCTGCATGCCGGGAATCAGTTGAACCGGCCCGGGCCGGCCGCCGCCGCGGCGGCTGCCTGCGCCGGGGCCCGGGCAATGGCGAGGTCGATGGCCCAGTCGGCGCTCGCGGCCGCGTCGCGCAGGAGCTTGCCGAAAATGTGGAGCAGGCGCGTATCCAGCGTGATGTCGAGACCCTGACCCCGCGCCGGATAAAGGCTCAAGACGTACAGGTCTTCGCCGCGCCGCGCGCCCTTGCCGCCTGTCAGGAGTACCGGCGCCTCGCCGAGCGGAAAGTTCCGCGGCGCCTCCTCGAATCCGCGCGAGAAATCTCCCTGCCGCGAGTAGCCTTCGTGCTGGATCTCCAGCACCGTCCGGCGCAGCGAGGCGTCGAACTGCTGCGCCACCGCCGCGTCCCACGCCACCATCTGCAGGAGCATGTCCCATAACTGCTTCACGAAGCGGCGCGTCAGCCAGAAGCGGAACTCGGCGCCGTCGGTGGTGGACAGGCGCATGAGCAGCCGGTCCTCCTGCTCGTCGGCGCGGATCTGGATCTGGTGTATGGCCATCGACTGCCCGCCATCGGTCCTCAGACGGAAGCTTAAACCCTTCGGCGACGGGTTCAAGTAGCGCGCGGACGCCCGCCGGCGGGCGGCCGGGCGCTCAGGCAGCAGCGGCCGCGGGCGCCTTGTCGAAGATGAAGCCCTTCCGGTAATCGACCCGGATGGTGTCCCCGGGCCCGAACCGCCCCTCCAGCAACGCCCTGGCGAGCGGATTCTCGATGCTCTGCTGGATCGCGCGCTTCAGCGGCCGCGCCCCGTAGATCGGGTCGAATCCGACCGAGGCGATCTCCTTCAGCGCCGCGTCCGTGAGCGAGAGTTTCATCTCCAGCGCGGCGAGGCGCTCCTCGAGGTAGGCGAGCTGGATCTTCGCGATCGCCCGGATGTGCTTCTCGTCGAGCGCATGGAACACCACGATCTCGTCGATCCGGTTCACGAACTCGGGCCGGAACTGCGACTTCACTTCGCCGAGCACGGCGAGCTTCACCACCTGGTAGTCGTCCCCGGCCATCTGCTGGATCATCTGCGAGCCGAGATTCGAGGTCATCACGATCACCGTGTTCTTGAAATCCACGGTGCGTCCCTGCCCGTCGGTCATGCGCCCGTCGTCGAGCACCTGCAGCAGCACGTTGAAGACATCCGGGTGCGCCTTCTCGATCTCGTCGAGCAGGATCACCGAGTAGGGCCTGCGCCGCACCGCCTCGGTGAGGTGGCCGCCCTCCTCGTAGCCCACGTATCCCGGCGGCGCCCCGATCAGCCGCGCGACCGAGTGCTTCTCCATGAACTCGGACATGTCCACGCGGACGAGATGTTCCTCGGAATCGAACAGGAAGCCGGCGAGCGCCTTGCAGAGCTCGGTCTTGCCGACGCCGGTCGGCCCGAGGAAAAGGAACGAGCCGTATGGCTTCCTCGGGTCGCCCAGGCCCGCGCGCGAGCGGCGGATCGCGTCGGCGACGAGCCTCACCGCCTCGTCCTGCCCGACGACGCGCTCGTGGAGCTTCTCCTCCATGTGGATCAACTTCTCCCGCTCGCCCTGCATCATGCGCGAGACCGGGATACCGGTCGCGCGGGAGACGACTTCCGCGATCTCCTCGGCGCCCACCTGGGTCCGCAGCAGGCGGGGCCGGCCCGATTTCGGCCGGTCCGCGCTCTTCAGCTGCGCTTCGAGCTGCGGCAGCCGGCCATACTGCAGCTCGGCGACCTTGTCGAACTTGCCCTGGCGCTGGAGCTGCGCGATCTCGGCGCGCACGCGGTCGATCTCTTCCTTGATGTGCGCCGAGCCCTGCACTTCCGCCTTCTCGGCCTTCCACACCTCGTCGAGATCGCCGTACTCGCGCTCGAGGCGCGCGATCTCCTCCGCGATCAACGCGAGCCGCTTCTGCGACGCCTCGTCCTTTTCCTTCTTCACCGCTTCGCGCTCGATCTTCAGCTGGATCAGGCGCCGGTCGAGCCGGTCCATCGCCTCGGGCTTCGAGTCGATCTCCATCTTGATGCGCGAGGCGGCCTCGTCGACGAGATCGATCGCCTTGTCGGGGAGGAAGCGGTCGGTGACGTAGCGGTGCGAGAGCTCCGCGGCCGCGACGATCGCGGGATCGGTGATGTCGACGCCGTGGTGCAGCTCGTACTTCTCCTGCAGACCCCGCAAAATCGCGATGGTGCTCTCGACGGAAGGCTCCTCCACCAGCACCTTCTGGAAGCGGCGCTCGAGCGCGGCATCCTTCTCGATGTACTTGCGGTACTCGTCGAGCGTGGTCGCGCCGACGCAGTGCAGCTCGCCGCGCGCGAGCGCGGGTTTGAGCATGTTACCGGCATCGATCGCCCCTTCGGCCTTGCCCGCCCCCACCATGGTGTGCAACTCGTCGATGAAAACGATGGTGCGGCCCGCATCCTGCGCGATCTCCTTCAGCACGGTTTTCAGCCGCTCCTCGAACTCGCCACGATACTTGGCCCCGGCGAGCAGCGCCGCCATGTCGAGCGAGAGCACCCGCTTGCCCTTCAGCGTCTCGGGCACTTCGCCGTTGACGATGCGCTGGGCGAGCCCTTCGACGATGGCGGTCTTGCCGACACCGGGCTCGCCGATCAGGACCGGGTTGTTCTTCGTGCGGCGCTGCAGGATCTGGATGACGCGCCGGATCTCGTCGTCGCGCCCGATCACCGGGTCGAGCCTGCCGGCGCGGGCGCGCTCCGTGAGATCCAGCGTGTACTTGCGGAGCGCCTCGCGCTGGCCCTCGGACTCCGCGCTGCCGACGGACTCCCCGCCACGCACCGCGGCGATCGCCTGTTCCAGCGCGGCGCGCGCCCCGCCGTGCTGCTTGAGCAGCCGCCCTGCCTCGCCCTTGTCCTGGGTGAGCGCCAGCAGGAAGAGCTCCGACGCGATGAACTGGTCGCCGCGCTTCTGCGCTTCCTTGTCCGCGAGGTTGAAGAGGTTCGCGAGCTCGCGCGAAACGTTGACCTCGCCGCCCGTTCCCTCGACCCGCGGCAGCCGTTCCAGCGCCTGCTTCAGCCCGGCTCGCAGCCCCGCGACGTTCACACCCGCCCGGGAGAGGAGCGACGCCGCGCCGCCCTCGTCCTGGTTCACCAGCGCGGCAAGCAGGTGCTGCGGCTCGATGTACGGATTGTCGTTGCCGACGGCGAGGCTCTGGGCATCGGCAAAGGCCTGCTGAAACTGGGTGGTGAACCTGTCGAAGCGCATGTCGCACCGTAACCTGTTGACTATGAACCATATCGGGTGGCTTGCGCCACTTTCAAGTGGGTTCCGGAAGGATTTTCAACGGACCCGAGCCATTGCTACAATACCCCCGGGGCCGCCGGGAGGATCGGATCGAACGCCCCGCCCGGACCCCGACAAGGAGGGGACAGGCCATGGCTACTCAGAGCTGGCGTACCGAAGACTGGGTTGCGGTCTACATCGGGTTCTTCATCATCCTTGCCGCGCTTTTCGTCTTCAGCGGCAAGCTCTTCGACCTCGGGCAGGTGCGGTCGACCTTCCGCTGGACCACCGACGCGCAGATCGCCTCGCGCGCGCCCGGCTGGAGCGCCGCCCTCGACGGCGTCATCCAGGGCGCCGAGGGAAAGGGCGAGAAGGGCAAGGCGGTCGCGGCGAGCGCGGCCGAACTCAAGGCAGCGCTCGCGAAGAACGAGCGCAGGGAAATCGAAAAGAGCGCCGGCGCGCTGGCGAAGGCCGGGGGACGCAACACGGTCGCCGGCACGCTCGGCGGCGAAGTGAGGGGACACGCTTCCTCCACCGCGGAAAAGGTGTTCTCGGGCGCCAATATCATCAAGGGCGTGTCCGTCGGCATCGGCGGGCTCGTGATCGGCGCGATCGGCTTCGCGATGGTCGGCGGCAGGGTCGGCGCGTTCCTCGTCGGATTTCCGGCGATCTTCGTCCTCGCCTGGATCGGGCGCATGCTGGCGGGCAACGGACTGTTCGTCGAGTACGGCGTGGAGTACGTGATCTTCGCGCTGTTGCTGGGCCTGCTCATCAGCAACACCGTCGGCACGCCGAAGTGGCTCGCGCCGGCGGTGCAGACCGAGTACTACATCAAGACCGGACTGGTGATCCTCGGGGCGGGGCTGCTGTTCATGGAGATCGTCCAGGCTGGCGCGCTGGGGATCATCCAGGCGATCCTGGTGGTGACGGTGGTGTGGTATCTCTGCTTCTGGATCGCGCGCAAGCTCAAGGTGGACGACGACTTCGCGGCGATGCTCTCCTCGTCGGTCGCGATCTGCGGCGTGTCCGCCGCGATCGCCACCTGCGGCGCGATACAGGGCGACAAGAAGAAACTCTCCTACGTCACCTCGCTCGTGCTGATCGTCGCCGTGCCGATGATGATCATCATGCCGTGGCTGGTGAAGGCGTTCCAGATTCCCGACATCGTCGCGGGCGCGTGGCTGGGCGGGACACTCGACACCAGCGCGACGGTGGTCGCGGCGGGCGCGCTCATCGGCGATGCGGCGATGAAGACCGGCGTGATCGTGAAGTTCTCGCAGAACGCGCTGATCGGCGTCGCGGCGTTCATCCTGGTCGTGTGGTGGACCTACAAGGGCACGGCGGTGGGGGCCTCCAGGCCGGGCGCCGGCATCATCTGGGAACGCTTCCCGAAGTTCGTCCTCGGCTTCCTCGTCGCCTCCTTCGTGTTCTCGTTCCTGCTGCCGACCGAGATGGTGCGGGGCGTCGGCTCCACGCTGAGCGAGCTGCGCACGTGGTGGTTCGCGCTCGCCTTCGTGTGCATCGGGCTCGAGACCAAGTTCGTGGACCTTGCGACGATGGAGGGCGGCCGGCCGGCGGTGGCATTCCTCGCCGCGCAGCTCGTGAACGTCTTCTGGACGCTGCTGCTCGCCTATCTGCTGTTCGGCGGCGTCCTCTTCCCGGTGCCGGACATCAAGTAGGCGCGGCGCCGGGAACCCGGGCCGCGCTCGGCACCCGGTGCCGAGCGAGTCTCAGGCGGCGGCGCTGGCGGGCACCCCCTTCGACACGCGGCGCGAGCCGGCGATGGGGTACGGATAGAGCATGTTGAGCGCGATACTCTGGTTCGCCGTCTGCACGATGCGAACGTGCTCGCGCTTCAGTTCCCGCGCGTGCCGGCAGCCGCAGGAATGCGCGATCATGTCGATCTCCTTGTTCATGTTCGTGCAGTAGTTCGCGACGCGCAGGTACTTCTCCTCGACGACGAGTCCCCGTTGCAGGCGCTTGTTGTGCGTGGTCACCCCCGCGGGACAGGTGTTCTGGTGGCAGCGCAGCGCCTGTATGCAGCCCAGCGCGAACATGAAGCCGCGCGCCGTGTTGACGAAGTCCGCGCCCACGCAGAGTGCCCACGCCGCCCTGGCCGAGGTGACGAGCTTGCCCGCCGCGATCACGCGGATGCGCCCCTTCAGGTCCGACTGCAGCAGCGAATCCACGACCCGCGGCAGCGCCTCGGCGATCGGCAGCGCCATGTGATCCATGAGCGTCGAGGGCGCGGCGCCCGAGCCGCCCTCGCCGCCGTCGATCGCGAGGAAGTCCGGCGCGTACTCCGGGCCGCGGCGCAGCACGGTGTCGCACAACTGGTTGATGAACTCCCAGCCCCCGATCGCCGTTTTCACCCCCACCGGCCGGCCCGTGAGATCGCGCAGCCACGCGACCTTGTCGAGGAGATCCTCCATGCTGGCGATGTCGTGGTGGCGGTTCGGGCTGATCGAGTCCTCGCCCACCGGTATGCCGCGGATGCGCGCGATCTCCTCGGTCACCTTGCCGCCCGGGAGCACGCCTCCCTTGCCGGGCTTGGCGCCTTGCGAGAGCTTGATCTCGAACGCCTTCACCTGCCCCGCGAGTTCCTTCAGGCGCTCGCTGGAGAGGCTCCCGTCGAGGTTGCGCATGCCGTATTTCGCGGTGCCCATCTGCATGATGATGTCGCAGCCGCCTTCGAGGTGGTGGGGCGAGAGCCCGCCTTCCCCCGTATCCATCCAGCAGCCGGCCGCCTTGGCGCCGCGCGAAAGCGCGCGCACCGCGGGCGCGGAGATCGCCCCGAAGCTCATGCCGCTCACGTTGACGACCGAGCGCGCCTCGAAGGGCTGCCTGCAGTAGCCCGTCCCGATCGCGAGCGGCGGCGTCGGCAGCCGTTCCTCCTCCAGCACGGGAAAGGCATGATTCACGAAAATGATCGAGCCGGGCTCCCGCAGATCGTTGGTGGAGCCGAAACCGATGATGCTGCCCTCGTTCTTGGCGAGACGATAGGCGAACGAGCGCGTGGCGCGGTTGAAAGGCATCTCCGTGCGGTCGCCGGCAAAGAGATACTGGCGGAAATACTCGCCGAGATCCTCGAAGAAGAAGCGCAGCCGCCCGATGACGGGGTAGTTGCGCAGCACCGTGTGCTTCTTCTGCGTGACATCGTGGATGATCGCGGCGATGAGCCACCCGACCAGCACGAACCCGAGCACGGTGCCCAGACCGTAGGAAACCACCCCGATCATGCCGTCCATCGCCCTCCGTCCCAGGGTCCCGCCGCGCCTCGGCGCGGCCAAATCCTTACGAAATAATCCCTTATCGGCTATTCTGATACCGATCCGCAGTTCTTTACAAGGAGCCCGGCGCAACGCCGGCCAAGCCGATGGACCTCGCGAAGGAAATCGAGAAGAACGTGGACGCCGCGCTGGCGGAGGACGTGGGCGACGGTGACCTGACGGCGCCGCTCACGCCCGCGAACCGCATGGCGCGGGCCCGCGTTCTCAGCCGCAACGACGCGATCCTCTGCGGCCGGCCGTGGGTCGACGCCTGCGTGCTGCGCCTCGACCCGGACGCGGCGATCACCTGGCTCGCCGCGGAGGGCGCCCGCGTGCCGGCCCGTGGGCACGTATGCGAGATCACGGGCAACGCGCGCGCGCTCCTCACCGCCGAGCGCTCGGCGCTCAACTTCCTCCAGCTCCTCTCCGCCGTCGCGACCGAAGCCCACCGCTACGCCGCGGCCGTGGCCGGCACGCGCGCGAGGATCGTGGACACCCGCAAGACCCTGCCGGGACTGCGGATGGCGCAGAAGTACGCCGTGCGCGTCGGCGGCGCCGCGAACCACAGGATCGGGCTTTTCGACGCGATGCTCATCAAGGAGAACCACATCGCCGCCGCGGGCGGGATCGGACCTGCCATGGAAAGGGCCGGCAGGTTCCTGCCAGCGGGGGCGTGGATCGAGATCGAGATCGAGACTTTCGAGCAGCTGCGCGAGGCGCTCGATGCGGGCGCGAAGATGATACTCCTCGACAACATGAGTCCCGACGCGATGCGCGAAGCCGTCCGCATCGCGGGGGGCCGGGCAGAGCTCGAAGCCTCGGGCGGGATCACGCTCGAGAACGTACGGGCGATCGCGGAGACGGGAGTGGACCGGATCTCGGTCGGCGGTCTCACCAAGGACGTGAAGGCGGTGGATTTTTCGATGCGCTTCGAGTGAGGGTGCACCTCATCGCACGGGGCACCGACCCGCCTGCCGCTTCACGCCCCTTCCCGCCGCGCTCACGCCTCGATCAGCTTGCGCGGATCGGCGATGCGCCCGGCGACGGCGCTCGCCGCGGCCGTCGCGGGACTACAGAGGAAGATCTCGGAGTTCCTGTTGCCCATGCGGCCCGGCATGTTTCGATTGCTCGTGGAAAGGCAGCGTTCGCCGTCCGCAACCACGCCCTGGTGGGTGCCGGCGCACACGCCGCAGCCCGCCGGCATCAGCGTGGCGCCGGCTTCCACCAGGATTTCCAGGTCGCCGGACCTGAGCGCCTCGAGTTCCGCCAGGCGCGAGGCCGGAGTCACCAGGAGGCGGATTCCGGGATGCACCTTCCTTCCCTTCAGGATGGTCGCCGCGACATGCAGGTCGTCCGACCTTGCATTGGTGCAGGAGCCGATGAATACCTGCTGGATGGCCTCGCCCTCGACTTCGCCGACCGGCACGCCGGAATCCTCCCGTCCCGGGAGCGCCACCATCGGCTGGATCGCGCCGAGATCGAAACGCATCTCCCCGCAGTACACGGCGTCCGGGTCCGACCCCACGGGCTCGAGCGCGTACTTCGCGCGCTCCCTGGTGTACTCGGCGGTGACCGCGTCGCAGGGAAACACGCCGCCCTTCGCGCCCACCTCGGTCGCCATGTTGCAGAGCGTGAAACGCTCGGACACGGAGAGGTTCGCGAGCGCATCGCCCCCGTACTCGAGAATCTCGTAGAGCGCACCGAGGACGCCGAGCTCCCTCGCGATGACCAGCATCAGGTCCTTGGCGTACACGCCCTCGCGAAAGCGGCCCGCCAGCATCATCTTCCGCGTCGCCGGAACGCGGAACCACAGCTTGCCCGTCGCCCACAGGAAACCGATCTCGGTCTCGCCCACGGCGAGCGCCAGCGCGCCGACGCAGCCGCCGGATGTCGCGTGCGAATCGTTGGCCACCGACAGGCAGCCCGGCACGATCCAGCCGTGTTCCACCATCACCTGGTGCGCGACGCCGGTTCCGGCCTCGTAGAACGCGGCAAACCCGTGGTTCAGCGCGAACTCGCGCACCCGTTTCAAGCTGTTGGCATCCCGCGCGGTATTCGGCGGGATGCCGTGGTCGAAACAGACCGCGATGCGTTCGGGCCGATGAACGCGCGTCGCGCCCATCTTCCCGAAGGCGTCGATCACCCACGCCGCGTAGTCGTGCGAGTAGCTGAAATCAGGCGTCACTTCGACGATCTCTCCGACGGCGACTTCCGCCTTCCCGCTCGTGCGGGCGAGGACCTTCGCGGCCAGCGTTTTTCCGCCCATGTCCGCCTCTACCCTCTTCCGAGCAGTTGCCGGCCGTAGTCGATCAGACTGCCGGCCCCGATGACGCTCGCCACGACGCCGGTGACCGGCGGGAAGCCGAACGTCCGGTCCTTCCAGAGGATCAGCCCCTTCGCAAGCTCGATCGTGATCTCGTCGCCATCCTCGACCGGCAGCCGCGCCAGTTCGGGGCACTGGACCACGAGAATGCCGTTGTTGATCGCATTGCGGAAGAAGAGCCTCGAGAACGTCGCCGCGATGACCGCCCGCACACCGGCGGCGCGCAGCGCGCGCGCCGGAGATTCGCGGCCGGTGCCGTAGCCGAACGCCTCCCCCGCCACGATGATCGGGTGTGTCCGCACCTTGCGGTTCGCCTCGGGGCCCACGTCCATGAGGACGTTCTCCGCCATGCCCTCCGGCGGCAGGAAGGAGTGGCGCGCGGGCAGCATCACGTCCGCGGAGACGTGGTCGCCGAACCTCGCGACCGAGCCCCGGATCGACGGCAGCTCCATCGCCCGCCCGCTCAGGCGTTGACGTTCTCGGCGTAAACGGCGGACGGCAGGTTTTCGCGCGGCCACGCGTCGCCATCCTCGAACGGCGCCACGCCCACCGCGTGCCGCGCCATGCCGGATTCGAGCATCGCCATCGACACGATTTCGGCCACCCCGAGGTCCGAGATCCCGTGCTCGCGCAGCGCCCCGAAATCGGCTTCGGTCGTGCCCTCGTTGAACGCCACCTTGCGCGCGAAGCGGAGGACGGCCTTGGTCTTCTCGTCCACCTTCTTCGAGTTCTCGAAGTCGAGGATCTCCATCACGTCGTCCGCGGTCATTCCGAAATGCTCGATGAGATGTGTCTGGTGATTGTTGATGCAGCGCGGGCAATCGACCTCGGCCGCGCAGACGAGGGAAATCGAGTTGAGCAGCGGCTTGGGGAGCGCACCCTCCGTCATCTGGAGCCGCTTGGTGAGTCCCCACCAGTGCCGGAGGAGCTCGATGTCCAGCGCGAAAAAGCCCCACGTCGGCGTCAGGAAATTGCCGCCCTTGGTCTTGCGGATATCCTCGAAGATCTTCGCGGTCTCGCCCTTAGCGTCGAGCGGCTTGACCAGTCTGACTTTCTCGACCATGTGCATGCTCCTTGGGGAGTGATCGGGAATCAATCGATGAAGGATACCGCATCGGCCGTTCCCGGCGCCAGTTCGGGCGGGCGCGCAATTCACCCTGATCCGGAAGCGCACATGCTTCGCGGCACGCGCCCGCGGGTGGCGTGATGGTTTCCCGAGCCGCGGACCTGCCCTGCCGGCCGGTCATGTTTACGAATCGATCATCCTCTGTCAAGATTCGCGCAAGTGTCGGGCCGCGGGATCGAGCGATCGAAGCACGGAGTGAAGGCAGCGGCATGGGCCGGGGGGACGATGGCCGACCGCCGCGGTGGGGGGGTCGATCGGGTGAGCGCAGCGGGTGCGCCCGCCCGTTTGCCGATGACCGAGTCGTGACTACCATCGTACGCGAGGAGCGCGGAATGAACCGGAAGAGTCCTGCCTTTCCTGCTGTCGTCATGCTCGCACTCACGGTTTTCTGCGGCGCCGCCGGTGCGCAGGAGTCCTACCCGAACCGGCCGATACGCCTGATCATTCCTTACGCCCCGGGGGGAATATTCGACTACGTCGCGCGCCTGGTCTCACCGAAACTCTCCGAGTCGCTCCGGCAGATGGTTGTCGTCGACAACCGGCCGGGCGGCGGCGGCATGATTGCCGCGGCGATCGCGAGCAAGGCCATCGCGGACGGCTACACCATCCTGCTCGTGGATCCTTCGTTCGTCATCAACCCCAACCTCCAGAAAGCGCTCCCGTATGAACCCAGGGACCTGACCGCGGTGATCGTCTTTACCACGGCCTCGCTCGTGCTCTCGGTCAACCCCGCGAAGGTACCGGCGAAAAGCGTGCCGGAGCTGGTGCGCCTCGCCCGGACCCGCAAGCTGAGCTACGGCTCCGCCGGCGTGGGAACGACGCCCCACATGGCGGGCGAGCTCTTCAAGATCGTCACCAAAGTCGACATGTTGCACGTTCCGTACAAGGGCGCGGGACCCGCGGCGGGCGCGGTCGTCGCGGGGGAAGTCGAACTGGTTTTCGGCAGCGTCGCGAGCACGCAGGGTTACATCCAGGGGGGCCGGCTCCGCGGCCTCGCGACAACCGGTGCGAAACGCGCGAGCGCCATGAGCGATCTACCGACGGTCGCCGAGTCCGGATTCCCCGGATTCGAGGTGAGCGTCTGGAGCACCGCGTTCGTGCCGGCGGGAACCCCCAGGAACATCATCGAGCGCCTCAACTCCGAGTTCCGGAAAGTCCTCCGGGACCCGGAAGTGACCAGCGGGCTCGACAAGGCCGCCATCGAGCCATTGGGCAGCTCCCCGCCGGAGGCCACCGCTTTCGTGCAAAACGAGCTGAAGAAATGGCGGGAGCTCATCCGGACGGCGGGCATCAAGGTCGATTAGCCCGCCCCCGATTCCCGCACATCACGAGAACCTGGCTCGCCGCTCCTGCGACTTCAGGCGGGAGAGGGCGCGTGACGAATCGCCATCGACACCCGGGGAATCGCCCCGGGGTTTCGTCGCTTTGCGGCTTATGGACGCCAGGGCGGGAGGCCGGGCGGCTAGTCGATGCGAATGAACTCCATCGGATAGTGCTGCAGCGAGCGCGGCCCGCCCGCGTCGATGGCGACCAGGTTGCCGACCTGCAGCCCGCGCTTGCCATCCGGGCTCACGACGTTCGGCTGAATCACCATCAACATGCCGGGCTGGAAGGTGAACGGCATCTGCGGGCGCTTGATTGTCGACGAGGGCACGTCGAGCCGCGGATCCTCGATCTGCAGTCCCCAGCCGTGCACCAGCACGTCGTGCGTCATGTAGCCGTTGCGCTCGACGACCGCCGATGCCGCGGCGCGAAACTCGGCGTCGGTGTTGCCGGGTCGCAGCACTTCGAACACCCGCTCGTAACACTCCACGCCGAGGTCATACAGCGCCTGGTATTCCGGCGTCGGGTCGGCGCCGACGGCAAACGGCCGGTGGATCTGGCCGGAGCACATCCCGAATCCGACCGATAGCTCGGTCAACAGCACGTCGTTCCTGCGCAGGCGGCGCGTCGAAGGATACTGCCAGGGGAACACGATCTCCGGCGCGTGCATCGGTGTCGCGCCGAGGAATTCCACGCGCATCCACCCGCCCTCGCCCACAACGGCTTCGTGCATGATGCCTTGAAGCTGCTGCTCGGTCATCCCCGCGTGCGCGCGGGTCGCCAGTGCCTGCACGACGCGATCGGTCAGCATCGCGCCGCGCTCGTACCAAGCGAGTTCCTCGGCGCTCTTGATCATGCGCGCCTGCGCGAAGAGATCCATCGCATCCTCGAATTCCGCCTCGGGCATGGCGCTCATGAGCGCGTCTCGATCATGGGCGCCGATCGACGAGCGGCCGACATGGCGCACGCCGGCGATGCCGATCCGCCCCTTCGCAAGACCCGCATCGATCAGCTTTTCGGCGATCACCAGGCCCGGATTCTTGCCATAGGGAAACGGCTCGATGCTCTCGGCGCGCCCGGCGCGCCTGGCGGTGTGCAGATAAAGGGGATTGCTCATGAGGACCCAGGGACCGTGCCTCGCCGTGACGATGGCGTACGACACGTAGGGATCGACCCAGTTGGTCAGCCAATAGACGTTGGCGTGATTGGAGCCGTTGCGAGCCGAATCGCCGACCGCGATTACCGCGTCGAGCCCTCGATCCGCCATCAGCTCGCGTACCCGCGCCTCGCGTCGCCGGTACTCCGTCTCGGTGAAACAGGGAAACATGTCCGGCTGCATCTGGGTCCTTTCGAGGTTGCGGGTGCCGCGGCCCGATTATATGATGGAAGGGCCGCCCCGCGATCGGGCCGCGCGGCAGGGAGATACGAATGACATCACCGAAGGCGTGCGCCGGTATCGCGGTGTGCGCGCTCGCCGCGTGCGCCTGCGCGATCGAGGACGCCCCGGCGCAAGCCTATCCCGCGCGGCCGATTCGCATCATCGTGCCCTTCCTCGCGGGCGGGCCGAACGACATCCATGCGCGCTGGGTGTCGCGGCACCTGAACGCGGTATGGGGTCAGCCCGTCATCGTCGATACTCGCCCCGGTGCCGGCGGAACGATCGGTACCGACGCGGTCGCCAAGTCGCCGCCGGACGGCTACACGCTGGTCGCGGGCAACCCGGGCCCGCTCACGATCGCCCCGAGCACGTACGCCAGGTTGCCTTACAACGTGTTGCGTGATCTCCAGCCGGTGAGCCTCACGACCGGTTGGGCGGCCTGCGTTTGCCTGCATCCGAGCGTGCCATTCAAGACGGTGAACGATCTCGTCGCGCACGCGAGGGCGCGCCCCGGGAGGCTCAATTTCGGCTCGCCGGGGGTGGGTACGGTGGGCCACATGGGCGCGGAACTGCTCGCGGCGATGGCTGACATCCGCATGAACCACGTGCCCTACAAGGGCGCGGCGCAGGTCAACATCGATCTCGTCGGCGGGCACATCGATCTCGCGTGGGTCGCGCTCGCAGGCGCGATACCGCTCATGCAACAAGGCAAGATCAAGCCGCTCGCGGTCACCTCGCGTTCGCGCGCATCGCTGCTGCCGCAGGTGCCGACGGTCGATGAACAGGGCCTGAAGGGATTCGAGTCGTCGAACTGGAATGCATTGCTCGCCCCGGCCGGCACGCGGCGTGACATCGTCGACCGGATTCATCAGGAGCTTGCCGGGCAACTGCGCGGAGAGGCGGGCAAGCAGTGGATCGAACAGGGCTATTTCGTCTACGCGCGCGGCCCGGACGAGTTCGCCGAGTTCATCCGCTCGGAAACCGCCAAGTGGGCGAAGGTCGCGAAGCGCGCGGGGATCAAGCCGAACTGAAGGATCCGGCCCCGGGTCAAGCGGGCGCGCCGCGACTGGAATCGTGAGCGCCGCCGCGGGCTTGCATCCGTTCAGTTCTGCGGCGGGATGCCCTCGGCCTTGATGACGGCCGCCCACCGCGCCACTTCGCCCGCGACGAAGCGCTGCGCCTCCTCCGGCGTGCTGGGCGCGACGTCACTGCCTTTCAGCCGGAAGGTCGCCATCACCTCCGGCCGGTTGAGCGCGGCGCGTACCGTCTCGTTCAGGCGCGCGACGATGGCGGGCGGCAGGCCCGCCGGACCGATCAGCGCTGTCCAGCCGCGCACGTCGAATCCCGGCAGCACGGTCTCCGACAGCGTGGGAATCTGCGGCATCTGTTTCCAGCGCTCGCTCGAGGTGACCGCGATGAGGCGAAGCTTCCCCGCTTCGGCGAGCGCCTGAATCTCGCCGATCGAGGCGAACATGACCGGCACCTCTCCGGCGGCGACCGCGGTGGGCGTCGCGGTGCCGCCCTTGTAGGGGACATGCAGCATCCGGATGGAGAGCCGCGACTGGAAGAGGAGTGACACGAGGTGCATCCCGGTGCCGATCCCGCCGGTCGCGTAGTCGAGCTTGCCCGGATTCCTGCGTGCGAATTCGACGAGCTCCGCCACCGTCTTCGCGGGAAACGAGGGATGCGTCGCGATGAAATAGGGATTCTTGGTGAGCAAAGTGATGAAGGTGAAATCCTTCACCGCGTCGTACGGCAGCGAACGGTAGAGCGAGGGCGAAGCCGCGTGTCCCCCCGCGGGCAGGAACAGCGTATAGCCGTCCGCCGGGCTGCGCGCCACCTGCGCGGCGCCCACCGTGCCTCCCGCGCCGGGCCGCCCGTCGACGATGACCTGCTGGCCGAGCAACGCCGACATCGGCGCCGCGATCAGGCGCGCGTTCTGATCGACGTTGCCGCCGGCGAGAAAGCCGTGGACGAGCCGGATCGGCTTCGTCGGATAGGGCTGCGCGCCCGCGGGCGCGCCGGCGAGAGCCAGGGCGAGGCAGGCGCCGCAGGCGGCGCCGATGCGGGTGATACGGGACATGCGATTCTCCTCGATTGACGCGCGCGGGCCTCGTCGCTTCGCGTGCCGACCGGATTCGCCGGCCGGCGTCGCGCGGGTATTCAACGGCGCCGGTAGGCGGCGATCGCCTCGATCTCGACGCGCGCCCCGGGCGTGGAGAGCTGGTTCACGCACACGGTGGTGCTGGCGGGAGTCCAGTCGCCGAATGTCTCGCGCAACACCGCGCTCATGCGTTCCTGATCGCGCATGTCGGTGAGGTATTTCGTCACCTTCACGACGTCCGTCCAGGCGAGCCCCTCGTGATCCAGTATCTCCTTGATCGCCGCCAGTGCGCGCCGCGTCTGTTCGCGGATATCGACCGGGTGGTCGTGCTCCGACCAGTCGTGCGGATGCCTGTGGTAGAGCGGCGAGGGCGTCGCCCCGGAGATGAACAGCAGCTCGCCGACGCCGGTCACGCGCATCGCCGGCGCATACGGCATGTCGGAACGCCGCTCGGGCCTGGTCTGGATCTCCTGCACGTCCGGGTTGGTGGGCGAGACCTGGAACGGTTTCGTGTGTGCGTGCATGGCGGGCTCCTCAGTTCTGCAGCGGAATGCCTTCGGCCTTGATGACGGCCGCCCACCGCGCCACCTCGCCCGCGACGAAGCGCTGCGTCTCCTCCGGCGTGCGCGGCGCGACTTCACTGCCCTTGCGCCGGAAGTTCTCGATCACCTCCGGCCGGCCGAGCGCCTCGCGTACCGTCTCGTTCACGCGCGCGACGATGGCGGGCGGCAGGCCCGCCGGGCCGATCAACGCCGAGTAGCCCCGCACGTCGAATCCCGGCAGCACGGTCTCCGACAGCGTGGGGACCTGCGGCGTCAATTTCCAGCGCTCCCCCGACGTGACCGCGATGAGGCGAAGTTTCCCCGCTTCCGCGAGCGGAGTCACCTCGCCCGGCGAGCCGAACATGAACGGCACCTCTCCGGCGGCGACCGCGGTGGGCGTCACCGAACCGCCCCGGTAGGGCACATGCAGCATCTTGATGGAAAGCCGCGACTGGAAGAGGAGTGACACGAGGTGCATCCCCGTGCCGACCCCGCCGGTCGCGTAGTCGAGCTTGCCCGGGTCCTTGCGCGCGAGCCTCACCAGATCGGCCACCGTTCTCGCGGGAAACGAGGGGTGCGTCGCGATGAAATAGGGATTGTTGGTGACGAGGGTGATGAAGGTGAAATCCTTCACCGCGTCGTACGGCAGCGACCGGTAGAGCGAGGGCGAAACCGCGTGCCCGCCCGCCGCGAGGAACAGCGTATAGCCGTCCGCCGGGCTGCGCGCCACCTGCGCGGCGGCCACCGTGCCTCCCGCGCCCGGCCGCCCGTCGACGATGACCTGCTGGCCGAACGATGCGGACATCGGCGCCGCGATCAAGCGCGCGTTGAGATCGACGTTGCCGCCCGCGAGAAAGCCGTGGACGAGCCGGACCGGCTTCACCGGGTAGGACTGCGCGTACGCCGCCGGCCCGGCGGCGAGGGCGAGCAGGGCCACCGCGGCAGCAAGGCCCGGCGCGCGGCCGGGGCTACTCATCGTCTGCATGTGCATTCCTTTCGCCCCGAGCTCAGGGCCGCGGACCCCTCGGCGCGGGGCTGTAGACGTAGTTGCCCTCGCGCATGATGCGCAGCCGCGAAGCGAGCAGCTGCTCCTGCAACTCGGCGAGGCGCGCCTGCGGAAAGCGCAGCCTGCCGCCCTCTTTCACGATCTTTCCCGCGATCATCACCGTGTCGACATCCGCCGAATCCGCGTAGAGCACGATCGCGTGCACCGGGTCGCCGCCGGGCAGCGCCGGGAACACGTTCATGCCGCGCGCGTTGATCATCACGAGGTCCGCCTGCTTGCCCGGCGTGATCGAACCGATCCTGCGCTCCATGCGCAGCATTTTCGCCCCGCCGAGGGTCGCCCACTCGAGCGCGTCGCGCGTCTGCGTGGCGTGCTGGCTCTTCACGGGAGGCCAGCGGCCCTGCTCGTGCAACAGCCGGTTGTCGATCTCGCGCTGGTGCTGGAACGCGTGGCGCGTCACCGACAGCATGGAGCTGTTGAAATAGGGATCGCAATCGGTGCCGAGCGAGGGCATGGCGCCGAACTTGAGGAGCCGCCCGAGCATCGCCACGCGCTCGCTGTTGAACATCTCCGAGAGCGAGGTCGCCGACACGGTGCAGCCGGCGTCGAGCACCATCTTCAGCTCGTCGTCCTCGAGGCAGTTGCCGTGCGCGATGTTGTGGTCGGGGCCGAGCAACCCCTCCTTCGCCAGCCGCCACATGCCGTCCTCCAGCCTGCGCTGCCCCTTGCGCGCCCAGGTGTGCGCGCTGTTCACGAGCCCGTAGTCGCGGGCGAGGCGGATATCCTGCCTGCAGATCTCGTAGGTCGCCTGGTCCGGGCCGAGGATCGCCATGGCGAGCGTCACGAGCCCCTCGTCCGAGGCAAGCCGCCCGGTGCGCAGGCGGTGGATTTCCTCCCGCGGAAACGGGATCTCGTAATACGGCGTGTGTCCCTCCACGACGGGCGGCTTCACCGTGCCGCGCGCGAAGACGGCGCGGATGCCGGACTCCTCCAGCCCGTCGATCGCGGCGTCGGTCATCTCGGAATCCCGCACGACGTGGCACCAGTCGAAGATCGTGGTCGTGCCGTGGTTGATCTGGTTGAGCGCCCCGAGCAGATTCGCGACGCGCACGTCCTGCGCCTGGAAGTGCATGGCCATGTTCCGGTGCATGTTGCCGTGGTAGTCGCGCTTGCTCACCCAGTCCGCTCCGATGCCGCGCAGCGGAAACTCCCAGGTGTGAATGTGCGCGTTGACGAACCCCGGCAGCACGATGAAATCGCTCGCGTCCGTCGTCTCGGCGTTGTCGGCGCCGATGCCGCGCGCGACTTCAACGATCCGGTCCGCGTCGATCAGGATGTCGCCCCCGTGTACGACGCCGATCGCGGGATCCACGGAGACGATGGTCGCGTTCTTGATGAGTCGTCGTGTCATCGAGGCTCCCGTGATTTCACATGCCGGACTCCGGCGGATCACGCCGCGGCAAACCGAATTTACCATCCCCGGCGCGCATTCGGACGAGTCCCGGTGCCCGCCGCGCCTACGGCCGGTGCAGCACCGGCAACTCGCGGGAGAAGAGCCGCCGCCCGCGCTTGAACCCCATGACCGGCTGCGCCACCGTCGCGACGACCTCGCCCGGCGTGTGCGCGTCCCACACGACGAGATCGGCCGGATTGCCGACGGCGATGCCGTAGTCGTCCTTTCTCATGATGCGCGCCGCGCGATCGGTGAGCATCGCGAAACACTCCGACAGGTCCGCGGCCGTGCCGCGCTGCACGACATTCGCGTAGAGATTCGCGATCCGCACCAGCGAGCAGTCGCCGTACGGGGTGAAGGGATTGAGCACGTTGTTGGTCGCGATCGAACAGGTGACCCCGCGCGCGGCGAGGGCGTGCGCGTCCGCGACGCCCCGCATCACGCTGTGTTCCTGGTGGCGCCCGCTGGTGTAGAGGTCGGTCGCGGGCAGCACCGCAACCGCCACCCCGGCGCCGGCGAGTCGTCGCGCGAGCGCCTCGAACTCGGGTTCCGGCAGGCACGAATACTTGTTGCCGTGGCCGATCGCGACGCGCCCGCCCCAGCCGATGCGCTCGGTCAGCTCGCAGATCTGCCACGCCATCATGTCGTGCGTCGTGTAGCCGCCGTCGCCGTGAATCTCGACATCCACGTCGTAGTCCTTCGCCAGCGCGAATATGCGCTCGATCTGCGCCGGGCCGTTCACGTCGTAGCGCGGCGCGCCCCCGACCACCCGCGCGCCGCGTTTCAGGGCCGCCACGACGTTCTCCTCGGCGCCCGGCACGCCGGTCCAGCCTTCCTGCAGGAAGGCACAGAGCTGAAGCTCCATTCCCCACGCGCAGTCCCGCGCGAGGCGCTCGATCGCCTGGTACCCCTTCAGGCCGACCGGCGGATCGACCTCGATGTGGGTGCGCATGTGCATGACGCCGTTCAGCATGCATTGCTCGAGCGTGCGGCGCGCGCGCGCGTAGATGTCCTCGGGCGTGAACGTGTCCTTCACCGCGGACACCCGCTTCATGTAGTCCGTGGCGCGGCGGTCCTCGAGCGGCGCCACGCGGTCGAGGATTCGCGACTTGTCGAGGTGAAAATGGCTCTCCACCAGCCCCGGCGAGGCGAGGCGCCCGCCGGCGTCGACGGCTTCGCCGTCACCCGCGATGCGGGCGCCGATGGCGGCGATCCTGCCCCCCGCCACCGCGATGTCGACCACCGCGGCTGCGCCGCTCCCGTTCGCGAGCCGCACATTGCGCACCACGAGATCGAATGCCAATTCCGTGCTCCTCCGGACCGACCGCGACCTCCAGTTTAACTCATCGCCGCGAGTGCCCGCCGGCGCTCCGCGCGCCGTTTCTCTTCTGGAAAGCGGCGGCACCTTGGGGTATGGTTACGGCTCGAATGGGAGGCGTCTTCCGTGAACCTCGGGTTCCCGTGCATCGCCGGGCTCGCGTTCGTCCTTGGCACCGCCGCATCGGCACAGAGCTACCCGGGGAAGCCGGTGCGCGTCGTCGTGCCGTTCCCGGCGGCCGGCGCCGCGGACATCCTCGCGCGCTCCATCGGGCAGGAACTCACGCGGCGCTGGGGCCAGCAGGTCGTGGTGGACAACCGCCCCGGAGCCGGCGGCAATATCGGCGCTGAACTGGTGGCGAAGAGCACGCCCGACGGCTACACGCTGCTGCTGGCGGCGGCCACCACGCACGCGGCGAGCGTCTCGCTCTACTCGAGGCTCGCCTACAGCCTGGAGAAGGATCTCGCGCCGGTGACGCTGGCGGCGAATGTCTCGCACATCCTGCTCGCGCACCCCTCGCTCCCGGCGAAGTCGGTGAAGGAACTCGTGGCGCTCGCCCGGTCGCAGCCCGGCCGGATCAACTGGGGCCTGCAGGGCAACGGCACCCTGTCGCACCTCGAGACCGAGCTCTTCAAGGAACTCGCCGGCGTGCAGCTGCAACTCGTCCCCTACAAGGGCAGCGCCCCCGGGCTGACCGATCTCATCGCCGGCAACATCCAGGTGTTCTTCGACAGCGTCCCGCCCGCGCTGCCGCACGTCCAGGCCGGCAAGCTCCGCGGCATCGCGGTTGCCGGGTCCCGGCGCTCGCCCGCCGTCCCGCAGCTTCCCACGATCGGGGAGACGCTCAAGGGGTTCGAGGCCGACAACTGGTTCGGCATCATGGCGCCGGCGGGCACGCCGCCCGATGTCGTCTCCAGATTGAACGCCGAGATCGTGGACATCCTGTCGAACCCCGAGATGCGCCGGACGATGCTCGCCCGCGGTGCGGTGCTCCATTCGAGCACGCCGGGCGAATTCGCGGCCGCCATCCGGTCCGACATCGAGAAGTGGGGCCGTGTCGTGAAGCGATCCGGCGCGCGCATCGAGTAGCCGCCCGATGAGGGAAGCGCACCTCGACGCCGTCGGCCGCGTCGACCCGGAGCGGCTGTGGCGGCGCCTCATGGAGATGGCGCGGATCGGCGCCCTTCCCGGCGGAGGGGTGAACCGCGCCGCGTTCTCGGCCGAGGATATCGCGGCGCGGAAACGCCTCGTCTCCTGGGCGCGCGCGCTCGGCTGCAGCGTGGCGCAGGACGCCATCGGCAACCTTTTCATCCACCGCGCTGGCACCGATCCGCGCGCCGCGCCCGTGATGACCGGCAGCCACATGGACAGCCAGCCGCGCGGCGGGCGCTTCGACGGGATCTACGGGGTGCTCGCCGGCCTGGAGGCGATCGAGGCGATGGAGCGCGCGGGCGTTCGCACGCGCCGCCCGGTCGAAGTGGTCGCGTGGAGCAACGAGGAAGGCGGGCGCTTTCAGCCCTGCACCATGGGTTCCGCGGTGCACACCGGCGCGAAGCAGCTCGGCGAGTTCCTCTCGGTGACGGACAACGACGGCGTCGCGCTCGGTGACGCGCTCGCCCGCACCCTCGCTGCGATGCCCGACCTGGAGCAGCGCGAACGCAAGGCCCCGGCCGCCGCCTACATCGAGGCGCACATCGAGCAGGGGCCGCTCCTCGAGCTGGAGGGCGCAACGATCGGCGTCGTGACCGGCATACAGGGGCTGCGCTGGTTCAACGTCGAGATAACCGGGGAAACCGCGCACGCCGGCACGACGCCGCTCGCCGGCCGCAGGGACGCCCTGCGCGAGGCGATCGACGCGATCAACGCGCTGCGCGAACTCACGCGGGACGAAACCGACACCGTCCGCTTCACGATCGGGCGCGTGCTGGTCAGCCCGAATTCGCCCAATTCAGTGCCGAGCCACGTGCTTTTTTCCGTGGACGTGCGCCATCCCGACGCCGCGACGATCGAGCGGCTCGGGAGCGCGGTGGAACCGGCGGTGCGAAGCGCGGTGCGCCGCTGCTCGGTCGCCGTCAACCCCACGCTCACCGACGATCCCTGCACCTTCGACCCGGGCGTGGTCGCGGCCGTGGAGCGCGCCGCCCGCACCCTCGATCTCCCGTTCCGCCGCATGCCCTCCGGCGCGAGCCACGACGCGATGTACATGGCGCGCGTATGCCCCACCGGCATGATCTTCGTGCCGTGCGAGCGCGGGGTGAGCCACAATGAGGCCGAGAACGCGAAGCCCGGCGATCTCGCGGCCGGGGCGCGGGTTCTCGCCGCGGCCCTGCTCGAACTGGCCGATTGACGGGCGGCGCCCGGCGTTCCACCCCGCCCCCGCGCCGCCGGCCGCCGTCCGTGTCGCCGCCGCCTCAGTTCGCGGTCACGACCCTGTTCTTGCCCGCGCGTTTCGCCGCGTAGAGCGCCCCGTCCGCCCGGGCGAGCACGCCGTCCTTCCCCTCGTCGGCGCCGAGGAGCGCGACTCCCGCGCTGAATCTGATGGCGATCCCGTGCCCGCCCCGCACGAACTCGCGCCGCGCCAGTTCCCGCTGCAAGCGCGAGATGGCGGCGACCGCCTGATCGAGGCTCGTGTCCGGCAGCAGGAAGACGAACTCCTCGCCCCCGTAGCGTGCCAGCGCGTCCTGCGGCCGCAGCGTCGCGCGCGCGAGCTCGGCGAGATGCGCGAGCGCCGCGTCCCCGCTCTGGTGCCCGTGGGTGTCGTTCAGCTGCTTGAAGTCGTCGATGTCGATCAGCGCGACGCAAAGGGGCGTCGCCCGGCGCCGCGACCGGGCGAGCTCGCGCCGCATCGCGTCCTCGAGCCCCTTGCGGTTGAGCAGCCCCGTCAACGAGTCATGCCGCGCGAGTTCGGTCGCCTGCGCGAGCGCCCGCTGCAGCTTGTGCATCTCGCGCTCCGCCTCCTCGACACGGGCGCGCACCGCGCTTAACTCGTCGCGCGAACGCAGCGCCGCGAGCTGGATCTGGCGCGTCTCGCGCATCACTTCGTCCACCACGGAGGTGAGCTGAACGATGTCGCTCGCGGCCTTCAGGCGCGCGGCGCATCGCTCGATGCGGTCGTGGTACTCGCCGGCGGACGCCGTCAGGTCGGACAGATGGTCGATGAACTGCGCGAGCGTGGTCCGCACGCGGTCGCGCGCCTCGATCAGCCCCGCCTTGAGACCCGACTGCCGCTCGAGCGTCTCGCGCAGGCGCACCTCGAGGTCCTCGAGGTCGCGAGCGGAAACCGGCAGGGCGAGGAGCTCGTTCAGCATCGCGACCTGCCCATGCAGCCACTCGTCGTCGACCGCGAGCTCGCCGATGTTCTCGACCGCGAGACGGAGCAGCCGCAGCAGCTCGCCGGGCCTCGCCCCGGATCCGGGGTCCGGCTGCGCACTATCGCTCATGGCGCCCGCCCCCCAGCGCGCCCGGCCGGCCCACGCGGATTCACGACGATGTCGCGGCCGTGCCCGGCAGCCGCTCGCTGATGAGCCGCTCGATCGCCGTGAGATCGGCGTCCACCGTGAGCGGCTTCGCGCTCTGCGCGATCGCGGTATCGGGGTCCTTCAGCCCGTGCCCGGTCAGCGTGCACACCACCGTGCTGCCGGCGCCGATGCGCCCGATCTCGAGATCCTGCAGGACGCCCGCGAGCGCGATGGCGGACGCGGGCTCGCAGAAGACACCCTCGGAGCGCGCGAGGAGCTTCTGCACGCGCAGGATCTCCTGGTCGGTGCACTCCGAGAACCAGCCGCCCGACTCCCGGCTCGCGGCGAGCGCCTGCTGCCAGGACACGGGGTTGCCGATCCTTATCGCGGTCGCGACCGTTTCCGGGTTCTCGACCGGACGCCCGCGCACGATCGGCGCCGCGCCGGCCGCCTGGTAGCCCACCATGACCGGGCGCCGGTCCGCGATCGCGCGCCTGCCGTAATCCCGCATGCCCGGGGACACCTTGAGCGCCGCGGTCTGCGCGCCGGCGGATTCCGAGTAGCCTATCCAGTGCGCGGTGATGTTCCCGGCGTTACCCACCGGCAGCGCGTGGTAGTCCGGCGGAGCGCCGAGCGCCTCGATCACCTCGAAGGCGACGGTCTTCTGCCCCTGGATGCGGTAGGGATTGATCGAGTTGACGATCTCGACCGGCAGGCGCGCGCCGATCTGCTGCACGAGGCGCATGCCGTCGTCGAAGTTGCCGCGAATCTGGAGCACCACCGAGCCATGCATCATCGCCTGCGAGAGCTTGCCGAGCGCGATCTTTCCCTCGGGAATCAGGACGAAGCACGCCATGCCCGCGCGCGCCGCGTACGCCGCCGCGGCCGCCGAGGTGTTGCCGGTCGAGGCGCAGATGATCGCGCGCGCTCCCTCTTCGGCGGCGCGCGTGACCGCCATGGTCATGCCGCGGTCCTTGAACGAGCCGGTGGGGTTCAGGCCATCGAACTTGGCGAACAGGCGCACATCGCGGCGCAGGACGCGCGGCAGGTTCACGAGCTCGACGAGCGGCGTCGCCCCTTCGTTCAGCGTGACCGCCTTCGTCCGCGGCGCGACCGGCAGCCGGTCGCGGTACTTGTCGATGATGCCGGTGTAGTTCAATTCAGTTCCTCGAGGCGGATGCGCGTCACGCCGCCCGACACCACGGGCAGGCGCTCGATGCGCGCGATCGCCGCGTCCACCTGCTTCTCCACCGTGAGATGCGTCAGCATGATGATATCGACCTGCTCCTCGCCCGCGTGCGGCTCCTTCTGGACCATCGCCTCGATCGAGATGCCGCAGTCGGCGAGTATGCGCGTCACGTCCGCGAGCACCCCCGGCCGGTCCTGCACCCGCATGCGCAGGTAACAGGCCGTCTCGACTTCCGCCACCGGCAGTATCGGGATGTCCGACAGGCGGTCGGGCTGGAACGCGAGGTGCGGCACGCGGTGCTCGGGGTCCGCAGTCAGCGTGCGCGCGACATCGAGGAGATCCGCGACCACGGCCGAGCCGGTCGGCTCGGCGCCCGCGCCGGCGCCGTAGAACAGCGTCTGCCCCACGGCATCACCCTTCACCATCACGGCGTTCATGACGCCCTCCACGCTCGCGATCAGGCGTCGCGACGGGATCAGCGTCGGGTGCACGCGCAACTCGATGCCGGCCGCCCTGCGCTTCGCCATGCCGAGGAGCTTGATGCGGTAGCCGAGTTCCTCCGCGTAGCGGATGTCCTCGCGCGTCAACTTCGCTATGCCCTCGACGTGGACGGCGGGGAACTGCATCGGGATGCCGAACGCGATGGCGGCCATGATGGTGAGCTTGTGCGCGGCGTCCACGCCCTCGACATCGAAGGTGGGATCGGCTTCCGCGTAGCCGAGCCGCTGCGCCTCCTTCAGCGCGTCCGCGAAGCCCGCGCCCTTCTCGCGCATCTCGGAGAGGATGAAGTTGCTCGTGCCGTTGATGATGCCGGCGATCCACTCGATGCGGTTCGCCGCGAGCCCTTCGCGCAGCGACTTGATGATCGGTATGCCCCCGCCAACCGCGCCCTCGAATGCGACCATGAGGTCGCGCTCCTGCGCCGCCGCGAAGATCTCGTTGCCGTGCTGCGCGAGCAGCGCCTTGTTCGCCGTCACGACGTGCTTGCCGCGGCCGAGCGCCTCGAGGATCAGGTCCCGGGCGATGCCCGTGCCGCCGATCAACTCCACCACGATGTCGATGTCGGGATGGCGCACCACCTCGTGACCGTCGGCCGTGACGGCGGCGGCGGCACCGACGATTCGCCGCGCGCGCGCGAGGTCCTTGTCGGCGACCATCTTCATCGTGATGGCGCAGCCCGCGCGCCGCGAGATCTCCTCCTGGTTGCGCGTGAGCACCGCGTAGGTGCCGCCGCCCACGGTGCCGATGCCGAGCAGGCCGACGTTGATCGATTTCATCATTCCGCGTTCCTCATCACGGCAGTCCGTCCCTGCGGAACATGTCGCGGATCCCGCGCAGCGCCTGGCGCGTGCGCGCCTCGTTCTCGATCAGGGCGAAGCGCACGTGGCCCTCGCCGTAATGCCCGAACCCGATGCCGGGCGCGACCGCGATCTTCGCCTGCGCGAGGAGCTTCTTGGAGAACTCGAGCGAGCCCATCGCCCGGTAGGGCTCCGGTATCGGCGCCCACACGTACATGGTCGCCTTCGGCACCTCCACCTCCCAGCCGAGGCTCTTCAGTCCCTGGCACATCACGTCGCGCCGCCCCTGGTAGAGGCGGCGCACCGCTTCCACGCACTCCTGCGGCCCCTCCAGCGCGACGATCGAGGCGACCTGGATCGGGGTGAACGTGCCGTAGTCGTGGTAGCTCTTCATGCGCGCGAGCGCGGCCACGAGTTCGCGGTTGCCGACCATGTAGCCCACGCGCCACCCGGCCATGTTGTAGCTCTTCGACATCGTGAAGAACTCGACGGCGATCTCGCGCGCGCCCGGCACCTGCATGATCGAGGGTGCGCGGTAGCCGTCGAACACGATGTCCGCGTAGGCGAGATCGTGCACGATGTAGACCTGGTGCTCCCGCGCGATCGCCACCAGCCGCTCGAAGAACGGGAGATCGACGCACTGCGTGGTCGGATTGCTCGGGAAGTTCACGATCAGCATCTTCGGCTTGGGGTAGCTGTCGCGGAACGCCTGGGCGACCGACTCGAAGAAGTCGGCGTCGGAGCGCATCGGCACGTGCCGGATGTCCGCTCCCGATATCACCGGGCCGTAGATGTGGATCGGGTAGCTCGGGTTGGGCACCAGCACCGTGTCGCCCGTGTCGAGCGTCGCCAGCGTGAGGTGCGCGATGCCCTCCTTGGAACCGATCGTGACGATCGCCTCGGAATCGGGATCGAGATCGACGTCGTAGCGCGCCTTGTACCAATTGCAGATGGCGCGCCGTAACCGGAAGATGCCCTTCGACACGGAGTAGCCGTGAGTGCCGGGGCGCTGCGCCGACTCGACGAGCTTTTCCACGATGTGCGCCGGCGTGGGCTGGTCCGGATTGCCCATGCTGAAATCGACGATGTCCTCGCCGCGCCGCCGCGCCGCGAGCTTGAGCTCCCCCGTGACATTGAATACGTAGGGCGGGAGCCGCTTGATGCGTGCAAACTCTTCCATCGGCGCTGCGCAAAAGGCATGATTCTATCGGAGCGGCGAAATCCCAGCAATTCAGCGGCTTAGCCCCGGCCCCTCGGCCCACCCGGCGGGCGGCCCCGGCGTGCCCGCGGGGCGCGCGCACGCCGGTGCGGAAAATAGGTTCTAGAATGTCCGCGTGAAGCTCCATCTCGCCGCGGCCCCCGGGCTGCAGCTTGTCACCGGCTACGGCGCCGCGCACGTCGCGGTGAACAACGTGCGCTACGAGCGCAGCGTGCTGGTGAGCCCGGACGGCGTCGCCGAGTGGCGGGTCGGCGCCTTCGAGACACTCACGGAGCAGGACTTCGCGTTCATCGCCGCGCGCGGGGCGGAAGTGGTGCTGCTCGGGACCGGGAGAACGCAGCGCTTTCCCCCGCCCCCGCTCGCGCACGCCCTCGCGCTGAGCGGCGCGGGTGTCGAGATCATGGACAGCATGGCCGCGTGCCGCACCTACAACATCCTCGCGGCGGAGGGGCGCCGGGTAGTGGCCGCGATACTGGTGGAGCCCTAGCCGGGCACGCGCGCGCACCCTGCCGCCGCGCGCTCAGGACTGCGCCGCGGGCGCCGGGGCCGCGGCCGCGGGCGCCCCGGATCGCCCGAGCGGCGCCGCGGGAGCCGCTCGCCGCACTCGGCCGCCGGCAGCGGCCGCGAGAAGTAATAGCCCTGGAACTCGTCGCAGCCGTGCTCGGCGAGAAACGCGAGCTGCGCGGCGGTTTCCACCCCTTCGGCGATCACCTTCAGCCCGAGGCTGTGCGCCATCGATATCACCGCCCGCGTGATGGTCGCGTCGTCCGCGCTCTCCGTGATGTCGCGCACGAACGACCGGTCGATCTTCAGCGCATCGAGCGCGAAGCGCTTGAGGTAGCCCAGGCTGGAATAGCCCGTGCCGAAATCGTCGATCGACAGGCCCACGCCGAGGTTGGCGAGGAACTCCAGCACGCGCGTGGAGTCCTCCGTGTTGGTCATGAGGGAGCTTTCCGTGATTTCGAACTCGACCAGGCGCGGCGCGATGTCGTGCGCCTCCAGCGTGCGCTGGATGACCGCTCCCAGGTCCCGGTCCGCGAACTGCCGCGCCGAGAGATTGATCGCGACGGCAACCGGGTCGATGCCCTCGTGCTGCCACTGCCGGAGCTGCGCGCACACCATTCCGAGCACCCACTCGCCGATCTGCGTGATCAATCCCGTTTCCTCCAGCACCGGCATGAAATCGCCCGGCGGCACCAGCCCGTGCTCCGGATGCCGCCACCGCAGGAGCGCCTCCAGGCCGACGATGCCGCCGGTCGCGACGCTCACCTTGGGCTGGTAGTGGAGCAGGAACTCGCGCCGTTCGAGCGCCCGGCGCAGGCTGCTCTCCATGCTGAGGAGCCGGCTCGCCCGCGCGTTCATCTCCGGGGTGTAGAAGCGGTAGCTGTTGCGCCCCGCGTCCTTCGCCTGGTACATCGCGGCATCGGCGTTCTGGATGAGCGTGTCCTGGTCGGTGCTGTCGTCGGGGAAGAGCGTGATGCCGATGCTGGCCGTCACGTAGATCTCGGCGCCCGCGCCGGGACGGAACGGGTCATGGAAGCTCGCCATCACCTTCTGCGCGACGAGATTGCCGTCCCGCGCGCTGGCGAGATTGGAGAGCACGATGGCGAACTCGTCCCCGCCGAGCCGCCCGACCGTGTCGCCCGCGCGCACCGCGGCCTTCAGCCGCGCGGAAACCTGCTGCAACAGCCGGGCGCACACCGCGCGGCCCAGCGTGTCGTTCACGTTCTTGAAGCGGTCGACGTCGATCAACATCACGCCCACGATCCACTCGTTGCGCCGCGCCTGCAGGATCGCCTGCCGCAGGCGGTCGTAGAAGAGCACGCGGTTGGGCAGGTCGGTCAGCACGTCGTAGTGCGCGAGGTGCAGCAGGCGTTCCTCGGCCAGCTTGCGCTCGGTGATGTCCTCCGCGATGCCGGCGATGCGGTAGACCGCGCCGCAGGCATCGCGCACGGGAAAGGCGTGATCCCGCACCCACCGGATCGTCCCGTCGGGCCGCACGACCCGGTAGGTTTCGTCGTAGCCGCCGCTCGCCGCGCTCTTGCGTGCAGCGTGAACGCGCGCGCGGTCCTCCTCGTGCACGGTCCTCACCAGCAGGCGCGGCCGGCGCAGGATCTCGCGCAGCGGATAGCCCAGCATCGTTTCGGCCGCGGGGCTGAGGTAGAGCGCCTGCCGCCGGCGCACGTCGGTGATTCAGAACGCCTGCGGAATGTTGTTGGCGAGCTGGCGAAACTGCTCCTCGCTCTCCAGCAGCGCCCGCTCGGCGTCCCTGCGCTGGATGAACTGCCCGATCTGGCAGCCGATCGCCCTCACGGTGCGCAGCAGCACCTCGTCCGGCTTCTCGATCGCGCGGCCGTAGAACTCCATGACGCCGAGCGGCGGCCCGTCGGCGAGCACGGGAAAGCCGAACGCGGAGTGTAGCCCGGCGCCGGACGCGGCCGCCCCGCGCCGGAAATCGGCGCGCGCGGTGACGTCGGGAAACCATACCGGCGCGCCGCTCTGCCACACGCGCCGCACGACCCCCCGGCCCGGCCGCCCGGTGGCGCGTCGCCGCGCCACTGCGGCGCCTCGTTGGTCATGCCCTGGCTCAACGCAACGAACCTCGCGACCGCTTCGTCGTCGATGCGCCGAGACCTCACCGCAGCAGCTTCGCCGCACGGTTCCCGTCCCAATGGTCGCCGCAGTTCCACCAGAGCATCTCGCAGATGATGCGGATGAGCCGCGGCATCGCCTCCTCCACGGCCGCAGACTCCGAGCGCACGCGCGCGACCGCGTGCTCGATCGCCGGGTCGGCGGGCATTGGGTACGCCACCGCAATCGCTCAAGTTTATGAAAAACAAGGAATTAGGACCATATCCTCGTCCCGGTCGCGCCACCCGCGGGTAAGGCCCGGCGCACGCTCGTCACCGCTATCGGCAGGCGGCATCGCCCGCCGCGGGTCCTGCCGGCGGGAATCGCGGAGGAAACCGCCTCATCCGGAGGCTCGACAGCACCTCGGGATGTGGCACACTCAGCGCCTCGCACGGCGGGACGAAGCGGAAATCCGCGAATGGCACAGCGCATCGAAGAGGTCGTCGGGCAGGTTGGCAGCATCATTCTCGGGAAGGAACGGCAAATCAGGCTCGCGATCGCCTGCCTCATCGCGCGCGGGCACCTGCTGATCGAGGACATACCGGGCGTGGGCAAGACGATGCTGGCGCACGCGCTCGCCTCGTCGCTCGGGCTCGGGTTCAAGCGCATCCAGTTCACGAGCGACCTCCTGCCGGCCGACATCATCGGCGTGTCCGTCTACAACCGGGAAACGGGCGGCTTCCAGTTCCACGCGGGACCGATCTTCACGCAGGTTGTCCTCGCCGACGAGGTGAACCGCGCGACGCCCAAGGCGCAGAGCGCGCTGCTCGAGGCGATGGAGGAACACCAGGTGACCGCCGAGGGAGAAACGCGGCGGCTCCCGGAGCCCTTCTTCGTCATCGCCACGCAGAATCCCTCCTACCAGGTCGGCACCTTTCCGCTGCCCGAATCGCAACTCGACCGTTTCCTCATGCGCATCGAGCTCGGCTATCCCGACATCGAAGCCGAACGGGCGCTCCTGCAGGGCGAGGACCGGCGCGACCTGCTCGCCGATCTCGCCCCGCGCATGGACACGCAGGAACTCATCGCGCTGCAGCAGCGGGTGCAGCAGGTGCACACCTCGCCCGCGCTGCTCGACTACGTGCAGGCCCTTGTCGGCCATACGCGGCGCACCGCGGATTTCGTGAACGGACTCTCGCCGCGCGCCGCGCTCGCGATGCTGCATGCCGCGCGCGCCTGGGCCCTCATGGCGGGCCGCGGCCACGTGCTGCCCGAAGACGTGCAGGCGGTCCTGCCGCCCGTCGTGAGCCATCGCCTCGTCCCGGCCGAGCAGGTCGCGCGCGCGAACGGCACCGACATCGCGGAGTTCCTGATCAAGCAGGTCCCCATCCCCTGATGCGTCCGGGGACAGCCCGCGCTCGCCTCGTCACCCCTCACTCATCGCTCGCCCCGGTGTACGCCTCCTTCCGCAAGCACCTGTACGACTGGCTCTTCCAGTTGCGCGGCCCGGAGGCGGGCGTCATCGTGCTCGTGCAGCGGCGCGTATTCATCCTGCCCACCGCGCACGGCGTCGTTTTCGCCTGCGTGCTCCTGCTCATGCTGACCGGATCGATCAACTACAACCTGAGCCTGGGCTTCGTGCTCACATTTCTCCTCGGCGCGCTGCTCGTGAACGCCATGCTCTACACCTTCCGCAACCTCGCCAACCTGCGCGTGTCCGGCGGACGGGCCCTGCCGGTTTTCGCCGGCGACTTCGCCCGATTCGCGGTGAACCTCGACAACCACGGCAGCGCCGTGCGCTACAGCATCGGGCTCGCGCAGGGGAAAGGTCCGGCGGAACATGTCGACGTGCCCGCCCGGGGCAGCACGGTGGTTCACGCCGCCATACACGCGCCGCGGCGCGGCGTGCTGCGTCCGGGGCGCCTGACGCTCTTCACGCGGTATCCGCTGGGCCTCTACCACGCGTGGTCCTACCTCGAACTGGACATGCACTGCCTGGTCTATCCCCGGCCCGCGCCGCCGGGCATGCCGTTGCCGCCGGCGGCGTCGAGCGCGGGCGAAGGCAGCGAACGCGGGCAGGGACAGGAGGACTTCGCCGGCCTGCGCCAGTATCACCGCGGCGATTCGCCGCGTCACATCGCCTGGAAGGTCGCCGCCCGGGACCAGGGCCTGCTCACCAAGCAGTTCGCCGGGCGCGCCGAGACCGAGCTGTGGCTCGACTGGAATGCGCTGCCGCGCGCCATGGCGCTCGAGGAGCGCCTGTCCCGGCTCGCCCGCTGGGTCCTCGACGCCCACGCCGCGGGGCTGTCCTTCGGGCTGCGCATTCCCGGCACGACCGTCGCGATCGGGGCGGGCGAAATCCAGCGCGAGCGCTGCCTCGAAGCGCTGGCGCTCCATGCGCCGTGATGCCTGATGCGTGCCGGCGAAGGGTGAATCGCGAGGCGCGCTCGAGCACTCGCATGAGACCCCGCGTCGCCCCGCACCCGTCGCGCTTTTCCGGCCGATGATCGCAGCCCGCCAGCCGCTGCACCTGCGCCACGTTCTGTGGCTCCTGGCGGGTCTCGCCATGGTCGCGGCCCCGCATTTCACGAGGCTGCCGTGGTGGCTCGCCGGGCTCGCGCTGACGCTCGCCGGGTGGCGCGTATATCTCGGCCACGCGCGGCTGCCGCTGCCCGGGCGCTGGCTCCTCATACTCGTCGTCTTCGGCGCGACCGCCGGCGTCTATTTCAACTACCGCACCATATTCGGGCGCGACGCGGGCGTCGCGCTGCTGGTCGTGATGCTCGCCTTGAAGCTCCTCGAAACGCGCGCGTTGCGCGACGCGATGCTGCTCATCTTCCTGGGCTATTTCCTCGTCATCACCAATTTCCTGTACTCGCAGACCATCCCGACGGCGCTCTACATGCTCGTGTGCATCTGGGTGATCACCGCGACCATGATCGGGCTGCACCATGCGCGGCGGGAACCGCCGCTCACCACGCGCCTGCGCGCCGCGGGGGTCATGCTCGCGCAGTGCACGCCGCTCATGCTGGTGCTCTTCCTGCTCTTCCCGCGCGTCACCGGTCCGCTGTGGGGCCTGCCGCAGGACGCCTACTCGGGCGTGACCGGGCTCTCCGACACGATGAACCCGGGCAGCCTCAGCAATCTCATCCTGTCGGACGCCGTGGCGTTCCGGGTCCGATTCAGCGGCGAAATTCCGCAGGCGAAGCAGCTCTACTGGCGCGGCCCCGTCATGTGGGACTTCGACGGGCGAACGTGGAGCGCGGCGCGGGCGCTCTACGGCGCGCCCGAGTTCGAGCCCAAGGGTCCGCCCGTTTCGTACGAGGTGACGCTGGAGCCGCACAACAAGCGCTGGCTCTTCGCGCTCGACATTCCCGGCAAGGTGCCTCCCCGCGCGCTGCCCGGCTCCGATTTCCAGCTCTATGCGATCCAGCCGGTCAACAACCGCACCCGCTACGAGATGACCTCGTTCCTGAACTACGAGTACGGGGCGCAGGAAACCGCCGCCGCGCTGCGGCGCGCGCGGGCGCTTCCGGCCGGCGCGAACCCTCGTACTGTCGCCCTTGCGCGGGAGCTGCGCGCGCAGCACCCGGATGACCGCGCGCTCGTCGCCGCGGTGCTCGCGAAGTTCCGGAACGAGCGCTTCTTCTACACGCTCACCCCGCCGCTCCTTGCCGGTGAGCACCCGGTCGATGATTTCCTGTTCCGCACGCGCAGCGGATTCTGCGAGCACTACTCGTCCGCCTTCGCCACGCTGATGCGCGCGGCGGGCATTCCCGCGCGCGTGGTAACCGGCTACCAGGGCGGCGAAGTGAACCAGCTCGGCAACTACCTCATCGTGCGCCAGGCGGAGGCGCACGCCTGGACGGAGGTCTGGCTCGCCGGCGCGGGCTGGGTACGTGTCGACCCCACCGCGGCGGTGTCCCCCCTGCGCGTGGAGTCGGGCATACTGGCGGGCGTGCCCAGCACCGATCCGCTGCCGCTCCTGGTGCGCTCGGAGTTCGCGGCGCTGCGGCAGCTGCGTCTCACGTGGGATCTCGTGGCGAACACCTGGAACCAGTGGGTGCTCGGCTACAACCCGGAACGCCAGCGCCTGCTCCTCTCGCGAGTCGGCATCGACGACGCGACTTGGTACGCGCTCACGATGGTCATGCTGGCGCTGAGCGTCGTGATCATCGTGGTGCTCTCGGCGATCATGCTGCGGCAACTGCGCTCGCGCGCCGACGATCCGGTCAGGACCGCCTACCTCAGGTTCTGCGAGAAACTGCGGCGCGCCGGGCTGCCGCGCGAGGCGGCGGAAGGCCCGGTCGACTACGCGCGCCGCCTCGCCCGCCTGCGTCCCGGGATCCGCCCCGCCGTGACCGGCATCACGGAGCTCTACGTCGGGCTGCGCTACGGGCGCGATGCCTCGGGCGCGGACCTGCTCGAACTGAAGCGCCTGGTGAAGGAATTCGCGGCGTGAGGGCCGGCCGCTCGTGCTTCGCCGCTTCCGGTTTACCGCCGTCAGCCCGGCGGGGGCAGGAGTTTCAGGGGATCGACCGGCTTGCCGTAGCGCCGGATCTCGAAGTGCAGTTTCACCTGGTCCGCGTCGGTATTTCCCATCTCGGCGATCTGCTGGCCGCGGGTCACGTTCTGGCCTTCCTTCACCGTGAGCTCGTTGTTGTGACCGTACACCGATAGGAACGTGTCGTTGTGCTTGATGACGATCAGCTTGCCGAAGCCGCGGATGCCGGTGCCGCTGAAAATGACCCGCCCGGGCGCCGCGGCGTAGACCGGCTGCCCCATCCTGCCGGCGATGCCGATCCCCTTCAGGTTCGCGCCGTCGCTGAAGTTATTGACGATCCGGCCGCTCGCCGGCCAGCTGAACTGAACGCTCTCGCCTTCGCCCGGTGCCGGCGCGGGCGGCGCCTCGGGCTTCGCCGCGGGCGGCGGCGGGGGCTTCAGGTTCGCGAGTTGTGCGTAGACTTCATCCGAGTACGGCACGCGCACCCCCTGCGGCTGGGTCTTCACGGCGTCGCTCGCCGCGGCCGGCGGCGCGGGCCGGGCCGCTCCCTCTCCCACCGGCCGCGCCACGACGCCGGGAGCGCTCTTGAAAGGCGCCGCGGTGGCCGACGCACCCGGGGGCACGAGCCGCAATCGCTGGCCGGTGCGGATTGCCGCTGGATCGCCGATGCCGTTCCAGGCGGCGAGCTCGCGGTAATCGACGCCATGGTCGAGCGCGATGCTGTAGAGCGTGTCGCCGGCTCGCACGGTGTAGAACTCGGGACGCGACGCCGGCTTCACGGCCGCCTGTTTCGCCGCGGGGGCGGCCTTCGGCGGCGGTGTGCGGTCCACCACCGGGGCCGGGGCTCTCGCCGTGCAGCCGGCGAGCAGCGCCGCGGCGACCGGCCCGAACACCGCCGCCAGCGCGACCCTACGCTTCATGCGCTCGCCCTCCGGCGCGCAAACCGCGGAGGGTGAAACCGCGGTGAGCCATCCTGTGTCTCCCCGTGCGCGCTGCGTCCGGACGGCGGGCGATCCGTCTCCCGGCGCCGCCGCTACTCGACGCCCGGCAGCAACGGGACGAACTTTACCTGATCCATCCGCCGCTCGGAATAACCGTCGGCGGTGCGCTCGATCACCGTCAACTGCTGCCCCCGCGCGGTGACGACCGGCATCACGAGGCGCCCGGCCGGCCGCAACTGCTCCACGAGCTGCCGCGGCACCCGCTGGGCCGCGGCGGTCGTCACGATCGCGTCGAAGGGAGCGAGATGCGGCATGCCGAGCATCCCGTCCCCGTGCCGCAGGTGGACGTTGGTCGCGCGCACCTCGCGCAGGTGGCGGCGGGCGCGGTTCAGCAACGCGGCGAGCCGCTCCATCGAATAGACCTTCCGGACGAGCTTCGCCAGCACCGCCGTCTGGTAGCCGCAGCCCGTGCCCACTTCCAGCACCGTCTCCAGCCTGCCGCCGCCGCGCGCGAGCTCGGTCATCCGCGCGACCGTGTGGGGACTCGAGATGGTCTGGCCGAAGCCGAGCGGCAGGGAGATGTCCTCGTAGGCGCGGCTCGCCAGCGCCTCGTCGACGAAGATATGGCGCGGCAGTTCCGCCATCACCGCGAGCACCGCTTCGTCGCGTATGCCCTGCTCGCGCAGGCGCTCGACCATGCGCAGCCGGGTGCGCTGGGAAGTCATCCCGATCCCGTCGAGCCGCCCGGTCACTTCAGCCACTCCGCCAGCGCCCCGAGATCGGACACATGCGTGAGATCCACCTGCAACGGCGTCACCGACACGTAGCCGCTCGCCACCGCGTGAAAATCGGTGCCCTCGGCGGCGTCCCGTGCCGTGCCGGCGGGTCCCACCCAGTAGACGGTCTCCCCGCGCGGGGTGACCGCTTTCGTGACCGGCTCGGCCTTGTGCCGGCGCCCGAGGCGCGTCACCCGTTTGCCGCGCAGCGCTTCGTAGCCGAGATCGGGCACGTTGACGTTGAGCAGGCACGGGCGCGGCGGCGGGTGCCGGCGAAAGCGTTCGACGAGTTGCGCCGTCACGCGCGCCGCGGCATCGAAATTCTCCCGCCCCTCCAGCGCGAGGGACACCGCGATCGCCGGAATTCCGAGCAGGAAGCCCTCGGTCGCGGCGGCGACCGTGCCGGAATACAGGGTGTCCTCCCCCATGTTCGCGCCGTCGTTGATGCCCGACACGACGAGATCGGGCTGCGCCGCGAGGAATCCCGTCACCGCCACGTGCACGCAGTCGGTGGGCGTCCCGTTCACGTAGTAGAAGCCGCTCTGGGCGCGCCGCACCGTCAGCGGGCGGTCGAGCGTCAGCGAATTGCTGGCGCCGCTGCGATCGCGTTCCGGCGCCACCACGGTCACCTCGGCGAGCGGCGCGAGCATCCGGGCGAGCAACGCGATCGGCGGCGCATAATAGCCGTCGTCGTTGCACAGCAGGATGCGCATCGGGCGGGCCGTGGAATCTGGGTGTCGCAAGGAGCGACACGCGGCAAATGATCGGGCGATTATAAACCAGCGACCGGTGCGGGGTAACGGCGCCCTGCCCGCCGGGATACGCGACGGCGGCGCGGCGAGCGCGCGTTCACCGGCGGGCCTCGGGCAACGGGGGTGCCGCGCTCACTGCAGGGCGCCCGGCGTGAATCGCAGGCCGGCGAAGGCGAACAGCAGATCGATCGCGACGAGAGCGGTCAGGCATCGCATGTAGGCGAGGATCTGCGCGCGCGGCACCTCGCCGATGGTCTCGCCGGCGTTAAGCCCCGCGAAGCAGGCGATGGTGCCCATCACCAGCCCGAACACGAGCGACTTCACGCCGGACACGAGGAGCTTCCCCCACCCTATGGCGTCGAGGAACAGGCGCAACTGCTCGCCGTAGGAGACGTTGAGCAGCAGCGCGGCCGCGCCGAGCCCGCCGGCGACCGCGATCAGCTGGTAGTAGAGCGTGGACGCGAGCAGCGCGACGGCAAGCGCGGCAATGCGCGGCACCGCGAGGTAATCGAGCGGGTCGATGCGCATGCGCGCGAGCGAGCGGATTTCACCGCGCACCCTCATGAGGGCGAGGTCGGTGGCAATGACGGTGACGCTGCGGCCGAGCACGACCACCGCCACGAAGAGCGGCGCGGCCTCGGTGACGAGGAGCCATGCGAGGATCTCGTGGAGCAGCGCGTTCGTCGCCCCGAGGAGGACCGTCGCCTGCGTCACCGCGAGCCCGCCGGTCGCGAGCGCGAGGAGCGCGATCGGGCGCAGCCCCAGCACGCCGGAGAAATAGACCTGGCGCAGGAACACGAGCCGCACCATCGGTTTGCGCAGCACCGTGAGCCGCGTGATGCAGCGCCAGAGGAGCAGCACGTGGCCCGCCGGCGCCGCCCAGCCGGTCAGGCGCCCGGCCTCCCCGCCGCCGAAACGCCCCGCCGTGCCCCCGGCCGGCGGCACCGGCGCATCCGGGAGCGCGCTCAAGGATGTGCCTCGAGGAAGCGGCGCGCGGCCTCCTGCTGCCCTTTTCGCCCGGATGCGCGGCTCACGGCGAGCGCCCGGGAAGCATAGGCGCGGGCCGCCGCGCGGTCGCCGCGGGCAAGCTCCACTTCCGCGAGCCCCTGGAGGTCGAGCGCGATCTTCGCCGGCAGCGCGAGACGGGTATCGATCGCAAGCGCCTCGCCGAGCAGCGCCGCCGCTCGACCGTGCTCGCCCATGCGGGCGGCGGCCCGGGCGTCGGCCCGCAGCGCGTTCGCTTCCTCCTCCGGCTCGTTCGCGGCCCGCGCCGCGCTCCGCGCCGCGGCAAGCGCCGCGCGCGCGCTCTCGATCGCCCCTTGCTCGAGGAGCAGCCGCCCGCGCAGGTTCGCGAGCGCCACCCCCGCGGTGCACCGCGGGCGCGCGCACTCGCGCAGGGCGAGCTCGAGCCAGTTTCCCGCGGCATCCAGATCGCCCGCCTCGAGCGCGATCAGCGCGGCGCGCCCGGCGGCCTCGGCCACGACCTCGCGATCGAAGCGTGCGGGCTCGACGAGCAGCGGCTCGACCGCGGCCCGCGCGAGATCGCCGCGCTCGAGCGCCTGGTAGACCGCAGCGAGATCGAGCGCATGGCGGCCCGCCGCCCGGGTATCCTCGATCGACTCCGCGAGCCGCAGCGCCTCGCGGTAGTGCCGCGCCGCCCGCGGGAGTTCGTCGCGCGCGAGGGCCTCCCCGGCCCGCTCGTTCAGCGCGGCGAGGCGCCCGGCACGGGGGCCGGCGTCCGCGCGCTCGGGCGGCGAACCGCAGCCGCCCGGCCCCAGCACGGCCGCGAGCATCAGCGCCGCCGCACGCATGTTCAGCGCCGCGGCTCGGCGGGGACCGCGCCCAGCCCGCCGCCACTGTCGAGACGGAGCCTCAGCCCCTGCCGCGGCGCAACGAGGTTGCGCACCGGCCACGTTTCGCGCGCGCCGCGGACGATCTCCCGGACGTCACCGACCAGCGCGCTCGCGTCCTCCACCAGTTCGCCGGCGTCCCCCACCAGCGCGGGCAGCCGCCCGGTCGCGACCTCCCGCAGGACTTCGCTGGTCACGCGGATGTTCTCCAGGCTCTGCTCGAGCCGCATGGTGATACCGGGGAGCGCGGCGTCCACCCGTCGCAGCGATCCATCCAGCACCGCCACGCTCGAGCGGGTGTCCCGCAGGAGCCCATCGGCCTCGGTGAGCACCGCCGCGATCCGTTGCTCCGACCGGGCGAAACCGCCCGAGAGCTCCGCGATCAGCCGCTTTAAGTCCGCCCGGGTTTCGACGAGCGCCGCCGCCGCGCGGTTCGCGTTGCCGATCGCCTGCCGGAAGTCGCCCTCCGGGCTCGCGAGAAACGCGGAAAGCTGCTTCATGTCGCTCACCACGGGCGTAATCTGGTCGACCAGCGCGACGACCGCGGCATCGAGCGCGGGCTCCCGCTCGTAGCGCAGCACCGTGCCCTCCGTGATCGGGCCGCGGTCGCCCGGGCCCGGCCGCAACTCCAGCGTACTCCCCCCGATCAGGCCCTCCCGGGCGAAGTGCATGGTCGCGTCGCGATCGATCATCGTGGCATAGCGTGCGTCGATCTTCACCCGCACGTTGACGCGCAGGTCCGGGGTCACCGAGATCGACTCCACCGACCCCACGCGGAAACCCACCAGCTTCACCGCCATGCCGGTGTTCATGCCTTCGGCCGTCCCGGCCACGAACGACACGTGCACGGTCTTGGTGAATGCGCCCTGCTGCCATGCGAGCGCCGTGATCGCCACCACGAGCGACCCCGCCGCCACCAGCAGGAACACCCGGGAGGCAACGACGATTTCCCGCATGCCCGCACGCATCTCGGAGAGTGCGCTCATGGCCGCCTCCTACAGCGCGAGCCGCCGGTCACATGCCGGCTCCGTGACCGGCATGTCGCGCAGCAACAGGTGGACCGCGGTGCCCTGCGGCTGGCGCGCCCGGTACACCCGGTCGAGAGCGACGGCCCGCGCCATCTCGCCGCGGGTCAAGCCCTCGAGGAAGCGGTGGAAGACGAGTACGCCTGGCCGCATGAGCAATCCGCGGACGAAACCGGTGAGGCGCTTCTCGAGTGGGGCAAGCTCGGCCGGGCGCTTGCGCAGCATCGTTTCGACCGCCTCCTGGCCCATCCCGCAGTCGGCGAAGATCGCGAGCGCTTCCCGTTCCAGCGCCGCGACGGATGCGCGCCCGTGGTAGACGGCGGGAAGGCCGATGTTCTCGAGCACGTTGATGCTGCTGATGGTGCCGCCCACGGCGTCGGCGACCTCGGCGTCCGTCTGGCCGAGGAGTTGCTCGAGGAGCGCCTCGGCCACCGCCGCCGTGCGGGCCTCGATCGCGTAGGCGAGCCCGCGGCCGAGTTCCAGCTCGCAGCCCGCTCCCGATTCAGGATCCCGCAGCAGCACCGGCGCCATGGCAGAGTCTCGACGGGAGCGGGTTCCGCCGCGGATCCGGGGCTCCGTCAGTTATCGGGGTACGCCGGCTTCGATGGCGGTCGGCACTTCCGGCACGATCGTCGAGCGCTTCTCGCCCCCCGTCGCGATGGGAAACAGGCGCCCGGCGGGCGGGTGCGAAATCGCGGAAGGTATCGGCACGATGGAAATATGGGGTTCCCCCGCGGCGACCGCCATGAGCGAGGCGCCGCCCTTGTAGGGAATGTGGTGCAGATCGACGGCCGCGAGGTGGCTCCGGAAACCGGGACCCGCGAAAAGCGTTGCCCCGCTCGCCGGAGCACGGCCGCGGCGCGACGCGACACCCCCGCCCATTGGTCGATCGAACATCGTCCTCTCCTTCCCGGTTCCCCGCCCGCTCCGGATGGTGAGCCGAGCTTACCATCACGCGCACTCTTCCGGCCGCGCCACGACGCGGACGCGGACGCGGACGCGGGCAGCGCGAGCCCCGCGGCCGCCTCGCGTGCCCCCCGGGCGCGATCACGCCTCGCGGGTCATCCGCCAGTACTGGTATTTCATGGTTGCGGCGGAGCCCGCCACGATGGCGACGAAGGTGAGTATCGAGCCGAGCGCCAGCGTGGAGAAACCGGAGATCCCCTGCCCGACCGTGCAACCGAGCGCGGTGATCCCGCCGAAGCCCATGAAGATCCCGCCCACGACGTGGTTCGCGGTGTCCTCGGCGTCGCGGAACCCCTCCCAGCGGAAGCTACCCGACGCAAGGGCGTAGGTCGCGGAACCGGCGATGACCCCCAACCCGGACGCGATGCCGTAGGTCACGATCTTCGACTTGTCCGTCCACAGCATGAGGTACTCGATCGTGTAGGCCATCGGCGAGACGAACGAGAACGACTCCATCCGCCCCGTATTGGTCGCGATGAAGGCTTCCTGCAGGGTGTTCGGATCCTCGGCGACGTGGCCGAGCACGCCGCTCACGTACCAGCCGCCCGTGACGACGAGCCCGGTCACAACGCCGCCGAGCGTATAGTCGGGACGCGCGCGGAAATCGGCGCTCGCGTAGACGCAGGCGATGATCCCGCCGCCCACCACGATGGTGAGGATCGCGGTCCAGGCGGGCTTGCCGATCGCGGTTGCCGCGGCGAGGAGCGCGGGCAGGTCCTGCCCCGCGGGCAGCGCGAAGGCGGCCTTTTCGAGCACGCCGACGCGGAACGCGCCGAACAATCCGCGCAGCGTCATGTACGCGGCGATCCCCAGGAACACGTACACGACCAGCGACTTCAGATTGCCGCCGCCGATGCGGATCAATGTCTTGGAGCCACAGCCGGAGCCGAGCGTCATGCCGACCCCGAAGAGCAGGCCGCCGACGAGGTAGGAGAGCCAAGTGAAGTTCGAACCGGTGTAGATCGATTTCGACAGATCGACGATCCCGGCGAGCGCGAGCGCGTTCGAGCCGATGATCGCGACCGCGATCGCGAGCAGCCACATGCGCATTCTGCCCGTGTCGCCCATGTTGACCCAGTCGGAGACCGCGCCCATGGTGCAGAAGTTCGAGCTGTTGGCGACGGCGCCGAACACGAACGCCAGCAGGAACGCCCCGGCGGTGACGTAGTGCGAGAGCTGCGTGACGGCGGTCTCGCTCACGGCCGCTGCTTTCCCGTGTTGCGATCCGGTTCGGCGGGCGCGCTCATCCGGGGCGAGGCGCTTCCCCCGCTCGTCCCCGCGCGACTAGGCCGGCCGCCGGCGGCGCGGGCGCGCCCCCGGCAGCCTGCTGCAGTAGACCTCGTAGAGCGCCGCGAGGAGCGCCGGCGCCTCCGGGCCGTCGAGCGAATAGAATATGGCCTGCCCCGCGCGCCGGCCGCGCACCAGTCCCCGCTCCCGCAGCAGCGCGAGATGCTGGGAGAGCGCGGACTGGCTCACCTCCACGACGCGCTCGAGCTCGCCCACCGATTTCTCGCCCTCGGCGAGCTGGCACAACACGAGCAGGCGCACCGGGTTGGACATCGCCTTCAGCAGGCTTGCCGCGCGCAGCGCGCGCGCCTGCAGCTCGGCGAGATTCATCTCGGCGACGGCCGCGGCCCGGTTCACGGGCCCGTCCTCAGCCCGGGCACGCGGGCGCGCAGCCCGCGAAACCGTCGGCCGCCATCTTCGCTTCGTATTTCGCGGCGACCTGCGCTCCCGGCGTCAACGCCGCCTTGACGCCTGTCCAGTCCTCGGGCTTGAGCACCACGAGCCACCCCGCGCCGTACGGATCCTCGTTCGCGAGCGCGGGGTTCGCGGCGAGCGCCTCGTTCACGGCGACGATCGTGCCGGCGGCGGCGGACTTCGCCGGCCCGACCCACTTTCCCGATTCGACCGTCGCGCAGGACTTGCCGGCTTCCACCGTCCGGCCCGCCTTCCGCGGCGTATACGCGACCAGCTTGCCCGCCATCGCCGTCGCGACGCTCGTCATGCCGAGCTTCAGGCTGCCGTCGGGCTGCTCCTCGTACCAGATGTGGTTCTCCACGTCGTAGAGCAGTTCGTCCGGCAGACGGCAACCACGTACCTCAGGCATGGGACGCACTCCCGCTACGCTCGTCGGCGTCCGATTGTAAGCGCAGCGTTCGCGACGAGCAACAGAACTCGCCGAGCCCTGCCACTTCGAGCTTGCCGCGCACGAAGAGCGCGAGGTGCTCGACGAGCATCGCCATCATGCGTTCCCGGTGCTGCCGCTGCGCGGCGCTCGCCGCCGTTCCGAGCAGGTTGAAGTGGTAGGCGATTTCGCGGCAGGTCTCCCGGCAGGCGTTGAAACTCGGCACCCCGCACGCGCCCTGGCGGTGGAGCGCCAGCAGCCGGAATCCCTCGCGCGTCTCCGCGGTCGGCGATTCGCCGCGCGAGCGCACCCACTCCTCCAGCACCGCTTCGGCCCGGGCGAGCAGTGCTTCCCTCATGCGAGCCCCCTTTCCTTCAGCAGCGCGAGCGCATCCGACACGTTCTCGTGCACGCCGAGGCGGCGCGCGCCGACGCCGAGCGCGATGCCGAGGAGCTGCGTGAAGTAGAGCATCTTCACCGTCGTCTTCTCGCCGAATACCTGCTCCGCGCGCACCTGGTGCATCTCGAGCCCCGAATGGCACGTCGGGCACTCGGTGGCGATGACCTCCGCGCCGGCCGCCTCCGCGGCCCGCAGGATGTTCAGCACGAGCCGGGTCGAGGTGTCGCTGTCGGAAAGCGTGTGCGCGCCGCCGCAGCAGGCCGTCTTCAGGGGAAAGTCGACGTTCTCGGCGCCCGCCGCCGCGAGCAGATCGTCCATGAAATGCGGCTGCCAGGTCGATTCGCTCCCCGGCCCGCTGTCCTTCTCCGGAAAGATGTGACGCGGCCGCGTGTACATGCAGCCGTAGTAGTTGGCGATCCGCAGTCCCTTCAGTGAGCCCTTCAGGCGACGCCCGAGTTCCTCCTCCCCGATGCCGTCCTTCAGCCAGTCGAGCGCGTGGATGGTCTCGACCGCCCCGGCGCGGTAGGGCCCGTGGCCCGCTTTCGCCGAGATCCGCCCGACGGTCTCGCGCGAGGCCGCATCGTGCGCGAGGTCGTACTCCGCCTTCTTGAGGTTGTGGTAGCAGCCGTTGCACGGCGCCATCACCACCGCCGCCTTCATTTCGTGCGCGGCGATCGACAACACGCGCGAGGAGAGGTAGGTCTGCACCTTCGGGTCGATGTTCTTCACCTCCATCGCGCCGCAGCAGTTCCAGTCCGGCACTTCGTCGAGCCCGAGGCCGAGCGCCTCGCCCACGGCCCGGGTCGACCGGTCGTAGGCGTGAGCGGTGCCCTCGAGCGCGCAGCCCGGGTAATACGCGACCCGCCGATACCTGTCACTCAAGGTTCAAGGCCTTTCTGCGCTTCGCTTCCTGCCCGTGCACGTATTCGGTCAGCGCCGCGCGCGCCCGGCTCCACTTGCGCGTCCTCGGGCGAAACAGCGTCGACCACGCCATCAGGAAGCCCTGCCTGAACGGCAGCCGCCGCGCGACACGCTTCACGATGGTGACGAGCCACTGCTGCGCGAGCGGCTGCCCGGTGCGTTCGAAGAAGCCGCGGATCGTGCGGCCTTCCTCGATCCTGCCCGTCTCGATCACCTGCGCGGTGAACACCTCGTCGAAGATCATCGACTTCGACTTCGGCGTGTGGCCCTTCAACTCGAGCCAGTGGGCGGTCGCCTTCATCACCCCCTCGGGCATGACGTCGCGCGGGCAGGCGTAGGTGCACTTGTTGCACGAGACGCACTGCCAGATGATGTCGCGATCGCGCAGGAGTTCGGATTCCATGCCCATGCGCACGAGATAGATCCAGTAGCGCGGGTTGAAGTCGGGATTCACCGCGTGCACCGTGCACGAATTGGTGCACGAGCCGCACTGCCAGCAGCGGTGGATGTACTCGCCCCCCGGCAGCGCCGCGATCTCCTCCTGCAGCCGTTCGTTGTAGTCGGTGACGACGCGCGGCTCGATGAACGTGCTCCAGTGGCCGGAAACGTCCACGCCGTCCACGACGAGCTTCTCGTGCACCTTCAGCTGTTCCGGACGGATGAGCGATTTCTCGTGGATCGGCATGGCGTCACATCCCCGGCACGGCGTGGGCGACGCCGTCGGCCGCCTTCAACCGCGTGCGCCCCCGCGAGTCGATCCCGTCGAGACCCAGTATGCGCCGCGTGTAGAGCAGCGGGTCCCCGGGCGCCGTGAAATCGGTGCGCAGGTACGCGCTGGCGCGCTCGCCGATGTAGTCCGCGTACACCTGCGCGGTCAGCACGTCGACGTAGAAGAGCACGTCCCGGAAGACGCCGTTCTGCGCGAGGTATCCCGAAAGCTCCTCGCGCAGCACGAGGAAGGTCGCGTAGCCGTCGGGCACGTCGAGACTCGTCGAGTCCACGCCCTCGCCGTGCCAGATCTCCCGGATGACGCCCGTGTTGGTGCGCGCGTCCCACACCCAGCGCTGCATGAGGGGATAGCGCTCCGGATCGACGTTGTGCAGGAGCTCGGCGGCGAGGTCGCGCACCCAGCGGTGTTCGCGATCGCCGGGAAACGCGCCGCAGAAGCGTTCGATGCGCGCATCCGCCGTGCCCGTCTCCTCGCGCCCCGCCAGAAGCTCCGCGATGCACCCGCGCATCCGCGGGAAGCGCGCCGGTCCGGCGTAGCACCCGATGCGCCGGCGCACCGTGGGCATGTGCGCGCACAGCGCGCGGAAGGCCTTCAGGTCGAGCCGATCCAGCGCGTCCCGGAACAGCGCCGACTTCAGGCGCAGCGCCGCCGCCCAGGTCTCGACGCCGCCCTGCTCCTCGGAGCGCGACACGAGCGCTTCCAGGACGAGCTTGAGCTTCGGCCCGGAGAGCTCGAGGCGCGGGCGCGGCGCGAGCTCCATCGTCAGGCGGCGATGCCGTCGCGGCGCTGAACGAGCGCGAGGGCCGCCATGGCGGCCGCCTTGCCCTGCGCGATCGAGTCGTCGATGGTCTCGGGCCCGGTGGCGGCGCCCGCCACGAACACGCCCGGGCGCGAGGTTTCGCAGAGCGCGCCGTACGCGCTGCCCTTGGCGATGTGACCGTGCTCCTGCAGGTTCACGCCGAACACCCGCGCGATCGAGGCGTTCTCGACGTTGGGATCCATGCCGATGGCGTGAATCACCATGTCGAAGGGGATGGTGATCGGTCGCTTCACCAGCGTGTCCTCGCCCTTGACGATCAGCTTCTCCCCGTCGGAGGTGACTTCCGCGATGCGCGCCTTGATGTACTTGACCTTGAACTCCTCCTGGCTCCTCCAGTAATAGCTGGTCTCGTACAGGCCGAAGGTGCGGATGTCCATGTAGTAGATGTACACGTGACACTCCGGCAGTTCCTCGCGGATCTCCATGGCGATGTTGCACGAGACGGTGCAGCAGATCTTGGAGCACCATTCGCGGCCGATCTGGCGGTCGCGCGAGCCCACGCAAAGGAGAATCGCGACGCGCCGGGGCGCGCGCCCGTCCGACGGGCAGCGGATGCCCCCGCCCGAGGAGATCATCTGCTCGACCTGGGTCGTCGTCACCACGTCGGGGAAGGTGCCGAAGCCCCACTCGGGCTTGTTCACGGAGTCGAAGTGCGTGAACCCCGTGGCGAGGATCGCGGCCCCGGCCTCGACGCTCGAGCCGTCGGCGAGCCGTGCCGTGAACGCCCCGGGCGCACCGCCGAACTGCTCGACACGCGTGCCCTTTTTCACGGTAACGAGCGCCTCGCCCTCGACCCCGCTCACCATGCCGCCGATCGCGTCCTTCGCCCACTCGCCGGAGGGCACGAGCTTCGCGTAGCCGGAAAGGATGGGCGCGCCCCCGAGGCGCGACTCCTTCTCGACCAGCACGACGCGCTGCCCCACGCTCGCCAGAGCCTGCGCGGCGGCGAGCCCCGCCGGGCCCGCCCCCGCGACGAGGACCGCCCCCGTCATGCCCGCCTCCTCGCGGGAAGGTAGCCCGGCCCCGAAGTGATCATGCGGCGCGGATCGTAGAGGTTCTCCTGCTTTCCCTCCTTGATCTCCTCGAGGTAGGCGACGAACTCGGCCTTCGCCGCTTCCCAGTCGATGCCGAGCTTCTCCATGAGCCGCTCGGTGGGCGAAGCGTGCCAGTGCGACTGCACGATCTTGTAGGGATGCGCGCCGCAGGCGAGCGCGGCGAACTGGCAATCGGCGAGTATGGCGAGCTCGTAGCCCTTGCCCGCCGCCTTGCCGATCCACTGGTTCTTGTCGAGCGTGGTGATGCAGCCGGTGTCGTGGCCGATCATCACGTCGGCGCGCGCCTCCTCCACCGCGACCCTGACCTTCCTGTCGATCGCGAACGAGCGCGTGAACTCGCGCTCGGAGATGATGTGGCGGAAGCCGAAGCCGCAGCAGTCGTACCACGTCGAGTAGTCGATCACCTGCGCGCCGAGTGCCTGCATGATGCCGGTCGAGTTGGCGAGGCGGTTGCCGCCGTTCACGCCGTCCTCGTAGATCGCATCGGCCGGCACCATCTTGTACACGTGGCAGGCAGGGTGGATCGTGGCGCGGATGCCGCTCGCGTCGACGGTGCGCCGCTCGGCGATGCGGTGGCGCATGACGTGCAGCCACTCGGAGTAGTGCACCACTTCCTCGGGAATGAGGAGCTTGCCCTCGACCAGGCGGTCGAGGCGGCCGAGGATCTTCCTCACGCTCTCGCGCAGCCTGGCGGAATGCAGCAGGTACGAGCGCACTTCCTTGTAGTTGCCGAACGAGGTGCCGCAGTGCACGAGCGGGTAGTAGTAGGACTCGGGCCTGCCCTCGGCCTTCGCCGCGACGTAGGCCTGGTGAAAATTGCGCAGGAAGACGGCGGCGAGGCTCTCGATGTTGCCGATGCCCGAGCCGTGGTAGTTCCACGCGGTGCAGGAAGTCTGGTCGGTCTCGTCCAGGTACTCGGTGCCGAGCTGGTTCATGAGCCAGAGGAGCGAGGCCGGGTAGCCCGGAATGTTGCCGCACTGGCCGCACGACTTGTGGTGCCACAGGCGCGTGGTCGGAATCTTCTTGTCCCAGCCGTAGAGCGTCTTCACCATCACCGGCTCGTGCTCGTCGCGCACGCGGTGCACGACGATCTCGCCGTCCTTCTCGAGCTGCCACATGATGTCGCGCACGTCCTCGACGCGCTCCTTGCCCGTCAGCATCGAGCGCCGGTCGACCTTCAGCTCGACCCAGGCGGTGGCGACCTTCGCCTGCGCCGGGGAAAGATTGGCGTCACGCCACTCCGGGCCGTGCCCGGTGAACCGCTCAGTCATCGTCGCCTCCGTCCCGTTCCCCGGCGAGGAAGTCCTTCCAGTCCTCGCGCTTCTCGTCCATGATGTCGATTATCACGTCGTAGAGGTTCTCGTCGAGACCCTCGAGCTGCTTGAGCACGCCGGTCATCTCCCAGATGGTGTAGAGCTCGACCGAGGTCTTGAGATTCACCTCCCACGCGGTCGCCGTCGTGTTGAGCGTCGGCATCGGTATCGCCCTGCGCAGGAGCTTCAGCGGCGCCTCGACCTTGGCGATGTTCGGCCCCCAGTCGGCGAAGTGATCCTTGTTGATCATGTCCGGCGAGAGCTGGTTGCCCGTGGAGACGAGCTTCAACATCACGCGCGAGAAGGGCCGCAGCACGTCCTTCGCCGAGTTCATCCGGTGCTTGATCGCGGTCTCGCGCATCAGCATGATGAGCCCGCCCGGCGAGTTGCCGAACGGGCAGCGCGCGGCGCAGGTGTAGCACTGCGCGCACGCCCAGATTTTCTCCTGCATCGCGTCGTAGATGCCCTCCAGGTTCTCGGTCCAGAGCAGTTGCACGATCTCGCGCGGGCTGAAGTCGTAGTAGTGGGCCGCCGGGCAGGTCGCGGTGCAGATTCCGCAGTTCAGGCAGCCGTTCAACTCGTGGTCGAAGCGCAGGTCGGACTGGATGTCGGCGAAGATCTCCTCGAGCTTCGCGCGCGGCACGGCCGGCGATCCCCCGACCGGGTCGCCGATGTGCCGCTGCATGCGCGTGCCCCCGCCGTGCGCCATCAGTAGGTCAGCACCTTGCAATCGCCCTCCATGATCTCCTCGATCAGGTGGGCGCCGCCGATGACCCCGCTGCACTCCGGGATCAGGTCCTCGGCCTTCATGTCGAAGAGCTCGAGGTTGGGCGAGCAGCAGTAGAACTTCACTCCCGCCTCGTGCGCATCCTTGATGAAATCGTAGACCGACTTGGGCGAGCCTTCCTTCACGTGGAGTCCCACGGCGACGCCCTTCTTCATCAGTCGCCCGGCCGTCGCGGTGCAGATGACCTCCACCTCGTAGTCCATCGCGGCCGCGACGGTCGCCTGGAAGAGGGGCGCACCGAGTTCTTCCCCGTGGCGCGGGTCGGTATTCGCCATCACGATAACGAGTTTCTTCGGCACGGCGGCCTTCCCTTTGCCGGTGGCGAGGCGGGACGCGAGGTAGGAAGCTTATATTAGAGAAATCTTAATTTCAAGGTGCCATCCAGCCCATCCGCGCGACGAGGCCCGTCATGATGGGCACGAGCGCGTCCTCGATGCTGCGCTGCACCGCGCGCAGCCGCGCGAGCCCCGCCTCGACGTTCTCCGGCGGATCCCGCGCTTCCATCACGAGGTCCTCCACCATGGCCACCTTGATCCCCGGGTGGCCGGCAAAGCCGAGCGCGCGTTCGCCGGCCTGCCACAGCGCCGGACGGCCCTTCGCGTCGCGGGCCAGGATCTCGGCTTGCGCGGGGGGCAGCGGCAGGTCACGCTGGTAGAGCGCCAGCGGGTAGCTTGCCGGGAGGTACCCTTCCAGCGCGCTCTCGTTCGTCCGGGTGGCGGTTTCGATCTCGAAGACGAGCGGGGCGCGCTGCGAGCGCCCGCCAGCGGCAAGCGCCAGGATCTGGGCACCGAGGCCGATGCCCACCACCGGCCGCCCCCGTTCGAGGCAGGTCCGCGTCAACTCCACCTCCGCCGCGAGGCTGGGCAGGTCGCGCGTGCCGGCGCTGCCCCAGCCGCCGCCGCCGAGCAGGATCAGGCCGTCCTCGAGCGCCGCGGGTGGCGGCAGCGGCGCTCTTCCGGCGAACGGGCGGTGGTAGCGGAAGCGCACGCCCCGGCCTTCGAGGTGGTCCTCGATCAACCCGAGATACTCCGCGGCCGTGTGCTGCACGACGTGGATGAGCTTCACCCGAGGCCTTCCTCCAGCGCGGCGCGGAAATCCGCCGGGGAAATCGACAGCAGCTCGACGTTCGCGCGTGAAAAAAAACGCTCGACCGCCTCGCCGGCATCGCTGGCATCGACCCCGCGCAGCGCCGCCTCGAGGTCGTAGATCGTTCGCGGCGGAGTCACGAAGAAATCACCGGTGAAGAGCACCTCCCGGATGCGCCGGGCGCCGGTGCCCTCGAGCCGGAGGTAGGTGGTGACGGTGCCACCCGGCCCGGCGCGGGTGCCGCGGCGAACGCCCGCGTCCGCCCCCGGGTCGTCGATCTCGGCGACAAACGCGTCGGTGCCGATCTCCTCGTCGTGCAGCCGCCGCGCCAGCGCTTCTTCCGCCGCACCGATCACCCCGCGCCGCGGCTCGATACCCAGGCGCTCCGCGAAACCCGCGAGCAGGACCGCTGCCACTTCGTCGGCCGCCGGCGCAACGCCGAGAAGCTCCCGCAGCGTCACCACGCGCTCGGCCGCGGAATCGAGCGCGCGGCGCGCGAGCTTCGCTCGCGGGACGTTGAGCGCCGCCGCCATGTGTTCCGGGTCGGTGTCGATCAGCACCGTGCCCTGGTAGAAATGCGCGCGGCCGTCGAAGAATCCCCCCGTGCCGCAGAGCTTGCGGCCGCCGACCTCGATGTCGTTGCGGGGGCGAAACCGCGCATCGACCCCGAGGCGCGAGAGGCCCGCGGCGGCAGCCTCGCAGATGCCGCGCGCGAGCTCGCCGAGTCCCGCGATGCCGAGGCTCGCGCGGTCGAAAACAAGCTCCCAGCCGAGCTGGCCCTCGTCGAAATAGATGGCGCCCCCGCCGGTCAGCCGGCGCGCGATGCCGATGCCGTGGCGCCGGCAATGGTCGAGCTTCACTTCGCTCGAGAGCGCCTGGTGCCGGCCGATGAGCGCCGTGGGCGGGAAGCGCAGGAAGCGTATCGTGTCCGGAATCCATCCTTCGCGGCGCGACTCGATCAGCGCCTGGTCGAACGCGATCTGGGCGCGGCCCGGGCGCAGCCCCGTGTCGATCACCCGGAAGACGCCGCTCATGCGATGGCGCTCATTTCGCCGCAGAAACGCCGGGGCGCCGGGCAGTCACCGAAACGGGATGCGGCGGCTCGCAAGAACGCAGTCCGCCGGAACTGGCGTTTCGCTCGCGCGGCATCGCATGCTCCCCCGTGTCTCTGCGTCCCGGCGGCGAGAACCGGAACCTCAGGACTCGACGGGCCGCAGCTGCCGGCGGATGCGGCGAAGATCCCGCCCGTTCGGCTGGAAGGGATAACTCGCGATGTCGGAAGGGGGCGAATCGCCGTAGGGCCGGTCGCAGGCGGAAACGTCATCGGCGAACTTGCCGGGACAGCCCGAGGTGCGGAACGCGACCCCGGCCGAGATGACATCCTCCGTTTGCGCCCGGGACAGCCCGAAGTCCGTGACCCGTCCCTCGCCGTCGAAGCGCATCGACTCCACGCGCACCCCGCGGTAATCGATGAGGTAGCGCGCGAGCTGCACCCGCCGCCAGCTCTCGCGCGGCGTCGCGGGCAGATGGTCCATCAACGAGCCCTTCTCGGGGAAAAAGCAGAAGAGATGGCTGTGCCCGCCGAGATCGACGAGCCGCTGCACCAGCGCGAGGACCTCGTGCTCGGTCTCGCCCATCCCGACGATCACATGCGCGCCGAACTTCCCCGGGCCGAAGATCTCGCGCGCGTCCATGAGGATCTCCCAGTACTTGCGCCACGCATGGGGCGACTTGACGCCCTTGCCGCGCGTGCGCTCGAAGATCTCCGGGGTCGCGGCATCGAGCGCGACGGTGAAGATGTCGGCGCCGAGGTCCTTCAACGCGGAAACGTCCGCGCGCTCCATCGTGGTGGGATTCGAGAGGATCGACACCGGGATCACCGCGGGGTCGATGCGACGCGTCCAGGCCCTGAGCACCGTGCGCGTGTCCGCGTCCGAGCGCGGGTGCGTGATCATCGAGATGCACATGCGGTGAAAGGGGCTCGCCGCCGCATCGCGCGCGACGATGTCGATCGTCATGTCGAGCGGCACGGCCGGCCAGTCGACGCGGATGAAGTTGCGATCCGCGTAGTCGCGCTCGGCCTCGCGGTGGCGCGCGAGCCCGCAGTAGGCGCAGTTCGCCCTGCACCCCTCGGGATAGGTGAGGAGCAGATTGAGGCAGCGCGTGCACCCGCACCGGGACATCTTCCCGCCCATGATGCCGAGCGTGAGCGCCGCCGCGGTCGACATCTGCACGTACCCGGGCGAGCGCATGCTCGGGGTGAGTATGTTGTAGTTCGGCCGGTAGACGCCCCGCGGCGCGACCGCGTTCGCGTTCACGCGCGCGCCGTTCCTCAGCTTGACCGGGGTGACGCCCGGCGCGCGTGGCGCCATGGCCGCCGTGTGTTCGTAGCAGCTCATTGCCAGTACTCCCGATAGGCGATCCAGCCGCGGCGCAACGCCGTCTCGCCGGCCGGCGCCGCGGCTTCGAGTTCCTTCCTGCGCCCGAGCGCGTGCTCGAGCGCGGGACGGAAGATTTCCTCCAGCTCTTCCTCGTAGGCGGCCGCGGCGGCCCGATCTCCCGCGGCGCAGCGCGCCGCCGCCTCGCCGGCGAGCCCCCCGGACTGCACCGCCGCCGCGATGCCGGCGCCCGTTACCGGGTTGGCGAGACCGGCGGCATCTCCGGCGAGAAGGACGAGGGTTCGCCCCAGTTCGCCGCGTGGGCGTACCATGCCGTCGGCGGGAATCGCGCCGCCCGTGGCCGCGACGATCCCGCGCCCGACACGGCCCTCCGCGACGAGGCGCGCGTGCAGCGCCGCGACGATGCGCTTCAACTCGCGCCTTGCGCGCGCGTGCACGCCGGCGCCGAGGTTGGCGAATTCGCCCCTGGGGAAGAGCCACCCGTAGCCGCCCGGAATGCGGGCCGAGAGGAAGATGTCGGTTGCCGCATGCGGTGCGGCGAGGGCGACGGTGATCTGCCGGGTCTCGACGAGCGCGCCGTTCACCGAGCCGATCGCCCTGCCGGCCGTGGACCGGGGGCCGTCGGCGCCGATCACGACGCGCGCGCGGACCTCGCTGCCGTCGCTCAGCGCGACGAGCCCGGAGCGCGACAGCGAACGCGCGGCGCGACCGAAACGGCAATCCGCCCCCGCCTGCCGTGCCCGCGCCACGAGGGCCGCATCGAACACCGGCCGGTCAAGCATGTAGCCGGAGAATCGCGGATCGAGGTCGGGCGCGCCCTGCTCCACGAACGTCGCCATCGCGCCGATTTTCTGCCGCACCGCGCCGGGCAGGGTGCCAAGCGGCACGCCGATCATGGCGGGGACGAACTCGGCGCACTGGAGCGGCACGCCTGCCTCGCGCCGGCGATCGAGGGCGAGGACCCGGCATCCGCGCCGCGCCGCGGCCGCCGCCGCACTCGCTCCCGCGGGGCCGAGTCCCAGCACCAGCACGTCGGCCGTTGCCGTCATCATGGGCCCGTGACGAAGCGCGGCACGGGGCCGGAGGGTGAGCCGCGGTGCAGGGTGATCGTGCGGCCGGTGCGCACCGAGCAGCAGGCGTGCTCCTGCTCGGCCGGCCTGCCGATCGCGCGCGCCACGGCGAGCGTCCCCTCGGCGGGAAACGCGATGCCGTCGAGCCCCGCCATCACGGCGTAGGCGTCGGTGACGCGCCGGTGCATGCCCGGCGGGCGCGCGCAGCCGAGGAGCACCTGCCGCTGCGGAATCCGGCGTCGCGCCTCGAGGAATATCCGGCCCACCTCGGAAGTGTCCGGCGTCGCGAACGTTCCCGCCCGCGCGTAAAACGGCATCACCACGACCAGCACGAGAGAGTGCACCGCGTGGCGGCTCACGATGTCGAGCGCTGCGCGCTCCCCGAGGATGCGCCCGTAGTGAAGCCCGATCACGATGTGCGGCACCACCTCCATCCCCGTCGCGCACAGCGCCGCGAGGCTCGCCTCGAAATCGGCCACCGGGCGCTCCAGGTGATAGACCTCCCGTATTGTCTCCTCCGCACCGATGACATCCATCATGACCGTGTCGATTCCCGCGGCCTCCAGCGCGCGCGCGCGCGCCGCGTCGAGCAGCGCGGAATGGACGGCGATCTTCAGGCGGGGGAACTCGCGTTTCAGCCGCTCGACGACCGGGAGGTAGCGCTCGTAGCGGATTTCGTTGCGGCGCGTCGAACCTCCGGAGAGCAGAAAGCCGCCGAGCTCCCGCGTTTCGATCAACTCGCGCACCTTGTGCTCGAGCCGCGCCGGAGTCACCGCCGGTATCATGGGCTCGAGTATCTTCGCCCGGCAGTGATCGCACATGAGCGCGCAGCCACCCGCCGTGATGGAGAAGGCGGGAAAGCTCTGCTTGCCGCAGCCCGCCATCTCGCAGCTCGAGTAGGACTTGAAGGTCGGCGTCGAAAAGCGGATCGCGCGCCCGGCGCCACGCGCCGCCGAGCGCTCGAACTCGGCGACGAGCGCGGCGTCGAGCGCCGCCTCTTCCAGATCTTCGACAGCGGCCAGGCGCTCAAGCCAGCTCATGGGTCCGCTCCAGCAGCGCAATCACCTCGGGACGTACCGCGCCCTCGTTCCGCGCATCCGCCAGCGTCGCGAGCCACGTGTCCCGGATCGCCTCGTCGTCGACGAGGTCGCACCGCAGCGACCGCAGGATGGCGCGCGCCGGCGCCGGCAATCGGTCCGGAATCGGCTGCCTGGAGAGCCGCCCCCAGAGAGCGGTCCAGTAACGCGCGACGGTCCACGGATTGTAGCCGCCACCGCCCAGCACCACCACGGCGGGCGCGAGCGCGGCGAGCCGCTCGACGACCGAGCAAAGTGCGGTATTCGAGAGGGCCATGGACGAGAGCGGGTCGCCGGCGAGTGCGTCGGCCCCGCAGGTGATCACAATCGCCCCGGGCGCGAGACGGCGCGCGAGCGGCAGCACGAGCTCCCGGGCAAGCGTATCGAGCTCGGCGTCGTTGAATCCCGGCGGCACCGGCAGGTTGCACGCGCGCCCGCCGCCGGTGTCCGCGGCATCGCCCGTCCGCGGCCAGCGTCCCCGCTCGTGTATTGACACCGTGTAAACCCGTTCGTCGCGCTCGAAGGCGTCCTGCACGCCGTCGCCGTGGTGCGCGTCGAGATCGACGTAGAGAACCGGGTCGACCCCGCTCTTCAGGAGTCGCAGGATCGCGAACACCGGATCGTTGAAATAGCAGAAGCCGCTTGCGCGGTCGCGCCGGCCGTGGTGGGTGCCGCCCGCGGGGTGAAACGCGATCCGCCCCTCCAGCGCGAGCCCCGCCGCGAGGAGCGAGCCGCCGACGCTGGTCGCCGCGCGCTCGAACAGTCCCGGGAAGAGCGGATTTTCCATCGTGCCGAGGTTATGGCGGCGGCGGACCGCCTCGCTCACCGTGCCGGTCTCCGACGCGCGCCGCAGCGCGTTCACGTAGTCCTCGTCGTGAAACCAGGCGAGCTCGTCCGCCGTGGCGCGCGGGCTCGTGCGACAGGCGCCGTCCGCGAACCAGCCGAGCACGCGGCAAAGATCCATCACCGGCCCCACCCGGGCGATGCCGAGCGGATGATGCGGCCCGTAACCCGCCTGCCGGTGGATGTCGTGGCCGACGAACAGCGCCGGCGGTTTGCGGTTCACGGACCGGTCGCCGCGCTACTTGCGCTTCATGAAAAAGACGAACTCCCTGTCCGCCTCGGCGTGGGAGAGGAGCTCGTTGCCGGTCTGCCTGGAGAATGCCTGGAAGTCCTTGACCGAACCCGGGTCGGTCGCGACGATCTTCAGCACCTCGCCCGCCTTCATCCCGGTCAGCGCTTTCTTTGCGCGCAGTATGGGCAGCGGGCAGTTAAGCCCCCTTGCGTCGAGTTCCTTGTTGAAGTCCATGGTCGCACCCTGTCAAAGCGTCATTATCACGCAAACCGATCAGCCCGCGAGCCGGACGCTCCAGCCGAGCCCGCGCAGGAAATCGAGCGTAGGCGCGGCCGCCTGCGCCACGCAGCGCCGGCGCACCGGGTTCGCCCGGGCGAGCGCGCGCCAGTCCACCTCCCCCGGCAGACCTGCCGCGAGGTACACCGCGCGCTGCGGATAGTAGAGACGGTCCGCGAAGCCGGAGAACGCGAGCCCGATGAGAGGCGAGAGCGCGGCGCGGCGCCATCCCGGCATGCGCCGCACCGCTTCCGCGCACGCCGCGCGAGTATGCGCGATGTGGCGGGCTTCCTCGCGCGCGTGCAGCCGCGCCATGTGGTACACGACGGCGCTCACGGTCGCCTGTTCCACGCTACGCGGGATCATGCGGGTCAGGCTGTCGCCGAGCTCTTCGCCGATGACCGTCAGGGTCCAGAAGACCGCGCCGCGAAAGGGCAGCAGCCGGCCCACCGTCGTCGCGAGCGCGGAGCGCGGTTGCGCCGGCGCCGGTATGCGTACGCCGCTCCTCCCGAGCAGCTCGAGGAACATCAGGCTGTGACCAGCCTCTTCCCGGACCTCGTGGAGATAGCGCGCCCGCAGCAGAGGGTCCGGCTCCGCGCCGCTCGCGCGGGCGAAGCGCTCCATGAACAGGCTCTCGAGCCACAGGCCCGTTTCGAGCACCAGAGCGAACTCGTGGTGCGACAGGCGCCGGCGGGCGCGCTCCGGCAGCCGCTCGAACGCCGCGACGCCCGCGAGCGAGAGCGCCTCGGGCGGGAGCCACCATGCGTCGGTCGCGACGTGCTCCCATTGCAGCGCGGCGAGCGGGTCCACGTAGGGCGTGCTCGACGCGTTCAGCCGCTCGAGGAGATTACCGGAGACGGCCATCGTCTGACGGGACACGGGTCACGATGGCAATATTACTCCCGCGCGCCACCGGCCAACGAGAGGAGCGCCGTGCGATTCGATCTTTTCCACGAGCTCGCGATGCCGCCGCTCCTCGATCGCGGCGAAGCGCGGCTTTTCGACGAGACGCTGGGCGAGATCGCCGCGGCGGACGCCCTCGGCTTCGGCGGCGCGTGGCTCGTCGAGCATCACTTCATGCCGGGCTTCTCGCATTCCTCGAAGCCGGAGCTGGTGCTCGCGGCGTGCGCCGCGCGCACCCGGCGGCTGCGGCTCGGGCTGGCCGTGATCCCCCTTCCCTACCACCACCCCGTGCACGTCGCCGAGCGCGTGGCGACACTCGACCTCCTCAGCGGGGGCCGGCTCGAAGTCGGCATCGGCCGCGGCTTCTCGCCGGCCGAGTACGGGGCGTTCGGCGCGCGCATGCGGGAGAGCCGCGCGCTCGTCGCGGAATCCCTCGCGATCCTGCGCGCGAGCTTCTCCGGCGATCCGGTCACCTTCGCCGGCGCGCACTACCGGCTCGACGGCGCGCGGATCGTGCCGCGCGCGCTGCAGCGGCCGCACCCGCCGCTCTGGGCGGCCGCGGTGAGCCCCGAGAGCTTCGACTGGGCGGCCCGCGAGGGGCTCGGCGTGCTCGTGGGGCCGTTCAAGCCCTGGTTCATGACCGAGGCCGATATCCGGCGCTACCGCGACGCCTGGCGGCGCCCCGAACCGCCGCGCATCGGCGTGACGGCGGGCGTGCTGTGCCTGCGCGACGGCCGGCGCGCGCGTGCCCTCGCCGCGCCCGCGCTCTCGTGGTTCTACGGCGAGCTCATGCGCGTCACCGCCCCGGTGCTCGAAAGCCTCTACCCGTCCTACGAGCACTTCCGGCAGCTGGGGCGCTACCGGCGGCTCATCGGGCTCGGTGCGCGCCCGCGCGTGCTCGCCGCGGCGGGCATGACCATCGTCGGCAGCCCGCTCGAATGCATCGATCGCATCCGGAAGCTGCAACGGGCCGGTGTCACCCATCTCCTCATGGCGATCGGCGCGGGAGCGGTGGCAACCGGCGTGGTGCGCGAATCGCTCGAGTGCATCGCGGCCGAGGTGATGCCGGCGTTCGACGCGGCTCAAGACCGGCGCGGGTAGCGCCGGGCGCATCGCCGCCCGGGCGCCTACTTGATGCCGAGCGCCTTTTTCGCGATGTCGTCGAGCAATGCCTCGACCTCCTTCACCGCCGCGCGCGAGGCGGGCGAACCATCCGGGCGCCACGGCCTGCGGTAGGAAACGTGGACGGTCCCGGGCTGCCGGGCGGTGGCGTAGACCATGATGCTGTAGGGACAGAGCGACGCGTTGGACGGGTCCGCTTCCATCGTCTTGCGCGAGAGCGCCGCGCTGCAGAAGACGAACGCTTCGGCGCCCACGTAGAGCTTGCGTGCCGAGCCGACATCCTTTCCCGTGCGCTCCAGCATGCGATTCACGTGGGACCGGAAATCGATCACGAGGCCCTTCGACTCGATCGCGAGCTGCACTTCGTCGCGGATGTCCTCGAACTTGGCGGCTTTCGAATAGGTGACGATCGGATTGGGCTCTGCCATGGCGGTCTCCTCGGTCGCTCGACTCCGCCGGCAGTATAGATCCTGTTGAATGGCCTGCTTCATGGCCGCGCCGCCGGCGGTTGGACTCGCCGCCGCCGGCGGTTGATAATGCTTCTCATGGAGCATATCGAACCCAGGCAGGCTCACGCGTTCCTGCAGAAGAACCCCGACGCGCTGTTCATCGACTGCCGCAGCGAGATGGAGTATCTCTTCGTCGGGCACCCGGTCGGCGCGCTGCACGTCGCGTGGAACGACGGCCCCGACTGGGAGGTCAACCCGCACTTCGTCGGCCAGGTGAAGAAGCTCGCGGGCACCAACCACAACATGCGTCCGGTCGTGCTGATCTGCCGCAGCGGCAATCGCTCGCAGGAAGCCGGGGAGGCGCTGGAGCAGCACGGATTCGCCCGCGTCTACAACGTCGTGAACGGGTTCGAAGGTCCGCTGAACGCCGAGCACCGGCGCAATTCGATATCGGGCTGGCGCCACGACGGGCTGCCGTGGGAGCAGTGCTGAGGAATTCCCGGCGCTGCGCACGGGAAATTCCTCGAGCATGCAGGCCGGTCCCGGCTGGGGCGCCGACCGGTCACCGCGGCAGTTTCTCGAGGAAATCGCGGACGACGGCAGCGAGTTCGCTTTCGCGGCCGGTGTAGAAATGATCGGCGCCCCGGACCACCCGCTGGCCGCCGCCGGGAACGGCCGCCACGCTCGCGCGCCGCGCCGCAACCCCGCTCATGACGGCGGGCAGGTCGTGTTCGCCGTAGACGTCGAGCACCGGCACGCCGGGAGCCGCCATCCCCGCTTCACCGGGCGCCCCGACTGCAATCCACCCCACGAAGCCTTTGCCCGCGGTCGACCGGAAGTACTCCTGCGCCATCGTCGCACCCAGGCTGTGCGACAGGAGCGCGAGCGCGCGGTGCCCCTTCGCGACGAGCCACCCGCGTCCCGCGTCGATGCGGGCCGCGGCCGCCGCAAGGAGCGGCAGGTAGTCTTCGCCGCGGGCATCCGCCGCCAGTACCGGCATCTGGATCGACAGCGTGGTGTAGCCCATCTCGGCGAGCCTGCCGCGCAGGATGCCGATCACCCCGTGGTCCGGGTGCACGCCGATGCCATGGACGAGCAGCACGGCGAGCTTGCCGGGCGGCGCCTGCGTGTAAAGGCCCAGGAAGTCCCCGCCCCGTGCCGCGGGAATCGCCACCGCATCCCCGATGACGAGATTCGAGAGCACTTCCGCGCGCCAGCGACGCTCGCGATCGAGGTCCTGCCCCATTGCGCCGGGGCACGTCAGCGCGAGCAGAAGCGCAAGTCCGGGCAGCGAGCGCAGGGCACGGCGCACCGGGGATGCCGCTTTATGAGTCACGGGTTTTATGCTTGAATAAGTATTCGTTATCGGCGGCACCCGCAACTCATGTCCGACCGGCGTCTCCAGGTTTTTCACGCTGTCGCGAGGCACCTCTCCTTCACCCGGGCGGCCGAGGCGCTTTTCATGACGCAGCCCGCGGTGAGCTTTCAGGTGCGGCAGCTGGAAGACTACTTCAACACGCGCCTCTTCGACAGGGCGCAGGGGCGAATCACGCTTACCGCGGCGGGGATGATCGCCATGGATTACGCCGAACGCATCCTCGCTCTCTCCGCGGAACTCGACACGCGGTTAAAGGAGATGAGCGCCCAGCTCGCCGGCCCGCTCCTGATCGGCGCCAGCACGACCATCGCCGAGTTCCTGCTGCCGCAGATCCTCGGCGAGTTCAAGGCGCGTTACCCGGCGGTCGTGCCGCGCCTTTTCGTCGCCAATTCCGAAGCGGTGCAGGCGCGTGTCGCCGAGCGCAGCCTCGACGTGGGCTTCATCGAGGGCGACTCGCATCTCCCCTCTCTCGTGAACGATGTCTGCTGCGAGGACGAGCTGCAGGTGGTGTGCGCGCCCACGCACCCGCTCGCGCGCCTTACGAGCGCCCCGCCCCCGGTACTGACCGGGCATGCCTACATCAGCCGGGAGCCGGGCTCGGGCACGCGCGAAGTCATCGACCACTATCTCGAGCAGGCGGGGCTCGCGCTCGATTCACTCCAGGTCGTGATGGAGGCCGGCAGCCCGCATTCGCTGAAAGGGCTTGCCGCGACGGGCCTCGGTTTCGCCATCATGTCCCGGGTGACCGTGGCGAACGAAGTGCGCCTGGGCGAATTGAAACGGATACCGCTCGCCCCGCGCCTCATGCGCCACCTGTCGGTCGTGCATCCCAAGGAACGGTTTCATTCACGACTGGTGAACGATTTCGTCCAGTTCGCCAAGGCGAGACTCCGGGCATTGCAGTCCGAGGACGGCGGGAGGGTCGTGCCTGCCTGATGCAGGTGGCGGCGTGCCGGCAAGCTGGCGCGGCCCTCGCGCGGCATTGCAATCGTGGCCCGCGCATCGTGCATGCCCGGGACGGCCAAGCGGCGCCGATACGCCGATAGAAGCATTTGATGCGCGGCAATGGGCGAACCGATAGTAAGATGGCCCGCATGGAAGGAGGACACACGATGGTAAGGGACCGCAGAACCGTGCTGGCCTGGGCGGGCGGGGCGGGGGCCATGCTCGTGGCCGGCGTGCTGAAGCCGGTCGCCGCGCTCGCGACGACGTGGAACAAGGAGGCGTTCGGCGCGAAGAGCGTGGGCGATGCCCTCAAGGGACTGGGCACGGCGAGCCCCGCGACGAATGACGGAATCGTGATCGAGGCGCCGCAGATCGCGGAGAACGGCGCGGTGGTGCCCATCGAAATCTCGAGCAGGATACCCGGGACGACCTCGCTCGCGGTCATGATCGACAAGAATCCCTTTCCGCTCGCGGGCAGGTTCGACTTCATGGACGGCGCGCTGCCCTTCGTGAAGATCAACGTCAAGATGGGCGAGACCTCGGACGTGCGCGTGGTCGCGACGGCCGGCGGCAAGCACTTTGTCGCCGTCAAGGAGATCAAGGTCACCATCGGCGGTTGCGGCGGATGAACGGTACGGGGCGACACTGAGGAGGCGACATGGCTGGACCGATGAAAATGCGCGCGACGCTCGGCTCGGGTTACACCGATGTCCGCGTGCTGATGAGCCACCCGATGGAAACCGGGCAGCGCAAGGGGCCGGACGGCAAGCTCGTGCCGCTGCACTTCATCCAGAACCTCACGGTGAAGGTGAACGGCAGGACGGTGATCGAGGGGCAGACGAGCCAGGCGGTCTCCCGCAACCCGGTGTTCTCGTTCCGCCTGAAGGGCGGGACAAAGGGCGACAGGATCGAAGTGAGCTGGCTCGACAACAAGGGCGAGACGAACCGAACGGAAACCGCGGTCGCCTAGCCTCGATTTCCACGCGACCGAGTTCACCTAACACGTAATCGGTTTTCGGTCGTTTCTAAGCGCTCATGCGCAGCGTGTGATTGTGCCACCAAGGCACCTTGGTCGGGGAGTCCAGAAGTC
>JADZGE010000010.1 GCA_020854035.1 Burkholderiales bacterium
CCAAACCATGTCTCAGCGCGCATTCAGGTTCAGCAATACGTCTTCGCCACCGAAACCAGCTGCGAAAATCGCATCAATCGTCCGAAAAACGCGTTTACCGGCAAGTTTCATGAATAATGCAGGCTAAACCGGCAAGGTCTCTGTAAGCCGGCGGTCGAAAGACCGGAGACATTCGTGAGCGCCGCATAGCAGTGAAGAGGGCGCCCTTTGGAGTAATAGGGGACGCACCACGTTTTCGTTGCCGCTTGCTTCAACAGCATCCACCCGAACCTCACCGCCACCTACTCGAGCGCGGACCTCGACTTCATCGACCACGCCATTTCCACGAACGGGCAGCCCACGGGCAGCCAGGCGCTCGTCCCGATCGCGGGCGAGCTCGCCATCGGAGGACGGGTACCTTCAATGCCGAGATCCAGGCGGGGGCATTGCTCGCGCAGCGGTACTCCGCGAACGGGCTACTCGCCAGTCTCGCCGACGCGAACGGGAACGCGACGGCGTACGCCTACGACGGATTCGATCGACTGAGCACGACGACCTACCCGGGCGGGAGCACGGAAGCGCTCACCTACGACGCGAACGACAACATCGTCACGAGAACAACCCGCGCGAAGGAGACCATTGCACTCACCTACGACAGGGTGGCACCGAGCGAGCCATCACCAGAGGTCGGACTCGAGGTAACGCGCGGGCGTCAGGAGAATTTCAGCCCCGCGATGCCGACGACGATCAGCCCCGCGAAGAACCAGCGCGCGAGGCTCGCCGGCTCGGCGAAGATGAGGACGCCGATCACGAAGGTGCCGACGGCGCCGATGCCGGTCCACACGGCGTAGGCGGTGCCCATCGGGATCGTGCGCTGCGCGTAGAGTAGGCACGCGCCGCTTGCCACCATGCACAGTATCGCGAACGCGATCCAGCCGTAGCGTGCGCCCTCGCTCGTCCAGCCGAGCTTCAGGCCCACCGGCCAGCCCCACTCGAAGACTCCTGCGATGATCAGCGCGAGCCAGTCCATGTCATCGACTTCACCGGCAAGTCACGTGGCCGCCGATTCGGCGTCTATCGGCGGCCAATGGAAGCTCCCAGCCGTCAGCCGCCAGGCGCCAGTAGTGAGTGGGCAGTAACGACGAACGCGTTTCCACTTCCGCGTGGTTCCGTGACTGCATTCATCCGGCCTTCCTCCGCGGGCTCTGCGTCTCCGCGGCCGGTCACTTCGAAACAGGGAAGTGACTCGCCAGAAAGCCGAAGAAGTGCCGGTTGAACGCCTCCGGGTTTTCCGCCCAGGGATAATGACCCGAGGCGGGGACGACGGCGAATTCGCAACCCCTCACCATGTCCGCCACGCGCCGCATTCCCGCCGGGTGGCCGACCTGGTCGACTTCTCCGGCGACGAGCAGTGCCGGAACGTCGATCGCCCGGAAACCCGCGACGGCGTCCGCCTCCGGCATCGTCTGCACCGCTTTCACGGCGGCCTTGACCGTCTCCGGCGGCGTGCGCGAGGCCCAGTAGCGCACAAGGTCCACCTCCGGGCCGCCCGAGGCCGGCCCCAGCATCGAGTCGACGATCATCCGGTTCGCCGTCACGGGATCGGTGCCGGGCGGCGGCGGGGCGGTGCGCTTGCGGACGAACTCTTCCTGCTCCTCCTTCGTCCGGTTGCCGAAGTAGCCGATGGTGGACGAGATGACGATGCCGTGCACGCGGTCCGGGACCTTCAACCGGATGCGCGGCGTGATCTGGCCGCCCATGCTGTGGCCGTGGAACACGTTGCGCCCGGTGCCGAGCGCGCGGATCAACGCAGCGCCCGCCTCGGCGACGAGATCGAAGCTGAAACGCTCGGGCAGGGCAGAGAGCCCGTAGCCCGGCGCGTCCCAGGCGACGACGCGGTAGCCCCGTGCCACCAGGCGCTCGGCCTGCGCCCGCCAGTACTCCTTCGAGCCATAGATCCCGTGGAGCAGAAAGACGGTGACCTTGCCGTCACCCGTGACCGTGTAGTCCGGCATTCTCATCTCGTTGCCTCGCTATTCAGCCGCCGATACACGCCGATGAACGCCGATGGGCTGGCATCAAGTTCACAAAGGCCCGAAAGCGTGCGAACGACCCCGCGCGCGTTCTCCCGTTGCCGGCGCACGAACGATCCTCGTGCAGGCAACGATCGGCGTGCATCGGCGTTCATCGGCGGTCGATTCCGGTTGTGGATTTTTCTCCGCGGGCTCTGCGCCTCCGCGGCAAATCCGGCTACGCCCTTGGCTCGTCCACCACCGCGTTCTTGAGAACGCCGATTCCCTCCACCTCCGACTCGATCACGTCGCCCGCCTGAAGGTACCACGCCGGATTGGCGAGTCCGCCGCCGCCCGGCGAACCGGTTGCGATGACGTCGCCGGGCATGAGCGTCATCTGCGAGAAATAGGCGACGAGCTTCGCGATCGGCCAGATCATGTCCTTCGTGTTGCCGCTCTGCCGCAGCTCGCCGTTCACGCGCGTGCGAAGCGCGAGGTGCATGGGATCCGGAATCTCGTCGCGCGTGGTGAGCCACGGCCCCATCGGGCAGAACGTGTCGTGGGTCTTGGCGAGGAAAAGGTGTCCGCCCTGGCGCTCGACCACGGCGACGTCTCGCGCCGTGATGTCGTTCACGATGGTGTAGCCGGCGATGACGCCGCAGGCTTCTTCTTCGGCCACGTTCTTGCACTTCTTCCCGATCACGACGGCGAGCTCGGTTTCGCAGTCGAGCTGGGCGACGCCGGTCGGGCGCACGATGTCGCGCCCGGCGCCGGTCAGCGCGGAGGTGGTCTTGATGAAACCGGCCGGCACGCTTCCCGCCTGCCGCCCGGGCGCGCGGGTGTACTCGGGGTAGTTGCGGCCCACCGCGATCAGCTTGGACGGGCGCACCGGCACGTAGAGACGGCAGTCCGTCGCGGGGAGAAAGAGCGCCTCGCCGTTCAACCCCGCCGTATCGGGAGCGCTGTCCGCGAGCCCAGCGAGATACGTGTAGGCGTCGGCAAGGGCCAGCCACGCCGGCTCGCCCACGTGGAGGAACTGCGCGAGGTAGGGCGGCATGTAGATCGCGGCGAGGTCGCGCCCCTTCGGGTTCTCCGCCTCCTCGACGAGGTACAACGCATATCCCGCCCGCAGGTCCGCGATGACGTCATGGCCGACGAACACACCCATGCGCGCGAGCGCTGCCGGCTCATGCCTGCGGCTGTAGCGGACGAGCCTCATGTCGCTCCCCCCGGACAGGTCCTCGTTCGAAACGGCAATGGTAACAGGGGGAGCGCCGGGAAACGGCAGGAGCCGGGAGGCGGAGGCACGGACGGAACCTGCCCGCGGCGGCGCAGCCTAACGAGCGGGCACGGGGCGAACCCGCTATCATCTGCCCCGCGCCGGATGGTGCGGAAAGAGGGGATGACATGGCGAGACTGGTGGCGGCTCTTGTGGCATGGGTCACGTTGCTTGCGGCGGCGGGCGGGCACGCGCAGGAATCCCCCGAAGCGCTCGTCAAGCGGGCCGCGGACGAGGTGCTCGCGCTGATCAAGGAGACGAAGGATCAGACGAAGCTCGTTGCCGCCGCCGAGTCGAGGATCGTTCCCTACTTCGATTTCACGCGCATGACGCGCCTCGCGGCCGGGCGCAACTGGAACCAGGCGAGCCCGGCGCAGCGCGCGGCGCTCGAGAAGGCGTTCCGCACCCTGCTGGTCCGCACCTATACCGTCGCGCTGTCGCGTACTTCGGGCGAGGCGAAGGTGGACGTGCGTCCGGCGGTGGCCGGCCCCGATCCCGGCGAAGTGGTGGTGAAGACGGTTGCCACCGAGCCCGGCCGCCAGCCGATCCCGATCGACTACCGCATGGCGAAGGCGGCGGACGGCTGGAAAGTCTACGACGTGACGGTCGAGAACCTGAGCCTCGTCACCACCTACCGCGGATCGTTTCAGTCCGAGATCGCGCGCACGGGCATCGACGGGCTCATCAAGGTGATCGAAGAGAGGAACCGGAAGGCTGCGGAGGGCTGATCGGCGCGGCTCACGACGCCGGCCGCACAGCATGCCCCGCCACCGATGCGCCCGCGGTATCCACGATCGTTCCCCGCGCTGCTCGTGACGGGGCTCGCCCTCGTCGCGCTGCCGCTCGTGGTGGCGCTCGTCACCAACACGGTGACGGTGAGCGAGCTTGCCGGCCGCAGCCAGCACGCGGTCCAGCAGGCGGCGCAGGCGACGCAGGAGAGCCGGCGGCTCGTGGAGTCGATCGTCGCGCTCGAGCGCACGGCACGGCAGATGGTGATCCTCGGCGATCGCTCGCTCCTCGATGCCTACCAGGCGAGCCGCGAGCGCCTGGGTGAGGCCGCGGCCGGGATGTCGCGCCTCCCGCTCGACGCCGGCGCGGCGGCGACCCTTGCGCAGATCGTCCGGGAGGAGCAGTCGATTCACGCCGCGCTCTCGCGGGCCGGCGCGTCCGAGGCCGAGCTCGCCGCGGCGGTGCGCCGGTTCCCGGCGCTGGCGGAGCGGGCCCGCGTGATCGCGGCGCGTGCCGCCGAACTGATCGACGGCGAGATCGAGGCGCTGCGCGCGACCGCCGATCGCGCGCAGCGCATCACCTGGTGGCAGCTCCTCGCGCTGCTGCCGGTCGTCGCCTTCCTCGCGACCGGCTTCACGATACTGATTGCTCGCCCCATCCGCCAGATCGACACCGCGATACGCGCGCTGGGTTCGGGTGCGCTCGGCTCGCGCGTCACGGTGCGGGGACCGCGGGACCTCGAAGATCTCGGCGAACGGCTCGATTGGCTGCGGCGCCGCCTGCTCGAGCTGGAGGAGCAGAAGAACCGGTTCCTGCGCCAGGTCTCGCACGAGCTGAAGACGCCGCTCACCGCGGTGCGCGAGGGCGCCGAACTGCTGGCGGGGGAGGTGGTGGGGAAGCTCACCCCGCAGCAGCTCGAGATCGCGGGTATCCTGCGGCAGAACAGCGTCGAGCTGCAGAAGCAGATCGAAGCGCTGCTCGGCTACGCCGCGAGCCAGTTCCACAAGGTCGCCCCGGATCGGCGGCCGGTCGCCCTCGCGAGCCTGATCGAACGCGTGGCCGCGGACCAGCGCCTCGCGCTGCGGTCGCGCGGGCTTGAACTGAAGGTAGCGTGCACGGCCGGGACGGTCGCGGCCGACCGGGAGATGCTGCGCGTGATGCTGGACAACCTTGTCTCCAACGCGGTCAAGTTCTCGCCGCCGGGCGGTGTGATCCGCATTCGTGCCGAAGCCGGCGACGCCGGCTTGACGCTGGATGTCGGCGACGAGGGGCCGGGCATTCCGCGCGCGGACCGGGAGCGCATTTTCGAGCCCTTCGTGCAAGGCACGCTGCACGCCACCGGCACGGTGTGCGGCACCGGCATCGGCCTCTCGGTCGTAAGGGAGTACGCCGCGGCGCACGGGGGCACGGCGAAGGTGGTGGAATCCGACCGGGGCGCGTGCATTCGCGTATGCCTGCCGCCGGCCGCCGCGCCCGGGGCCGGCGCCCCGGCGGCCACCGGCGCCGGGCCCGTACGGATACCCGCGGCGGGCGGGCGATGAACCGGGGCACGGCGCGCGGCGCGTACGTCGGGGCACGTGTCCCGGCTCGAGCCTGGCCGTCGCTCGCGTGCGGCCTTCTTCTCGCGGGGTGCCAGCTCTTTCAGCGGGAGCCGGACACGCCGTCGGCGGTGGTGCGGCCCGACGTGCCGGTGGAGGCACCAGTGGAAGCGCCGTCACCTCCACCGCGCCGCTTGTCGGACACGGAAGCGCTCCTCGCCTATCACGGCCGGTTGCGCCGGCTCGCCGCGGCCGACCTCGCGCGCGAGCACGACGTTGCGCGGCGGGCGGCGGGCAAGGCGCCGACGGAGCATAACCGCGTGCGCCTGGCGATGATCGTCTCGCTGCCTGGGACGCCGTTCCAGGACGATACGCGCGCGCTGGGATTGCTCGATCCGGTCGCGCGCAACGGCGAGAGCGAACTCTCTCCCATCGCTTCGCTCCTCTCCACGCACATCCAGGAGCGGCGCCGGCTCGAAGCGAGCGCGCAGGCGTTGCAGCAGAAGCTCGACGCGCTGCGCACGCTCGAGCGCAGCCTCATCGAGCGCAAGCGGTAGAACACGCCGCGGAGACGCGCAGGCGCAGAGACGGCCAATGAAAGAGACGGACGATTCCATGAAGCATGCGATACGCACGCGACCGAGCTTTCTCCGTGGTCTCTGCTCCTCCGCGGCCATCCGGGTCTGCGCGTGACCGCCGCCTCCCGCAACGACATCCTCGTCGTGGACGACGACCCGGACCTCCTGCGCCTGATCGAGATCCGGCTGACGGCCGCGGGGTATGGCGTCGCGACGGCGGCGAGCGCGGAGCAGGCCCTCGCGAGGCTGGCGGTCGCGCGGCCGCGACTCGTCATCACCGATCTGCGCATGGCCGGCATGGACGGCATGGCGCTCTTCGAAGCGGTGCAGGCGCGAGACCCGGCGCTGCCGGTCATCATGCTGACCGCGCACGGGACGATACCGGACGCGGTGGCGGCGGTGAAGAGCGGCGTTTTCGGCTATCTCACCAAGCCGTTCGATCCCGGGGAACTGCTTGCGGAAGTCGGGCGCGCGGCGGCGCTCTCCGGCGGCGCGGCGACGGCGGTCGCGGCCGAGGGCGGGGCGGACTGGCGCGGCGAGATCATCACGCGCAATCCCGCCATGGAGGAGGTGCTGGGACGCGCGCGGCTCGTCGCCGGCAACGACGCGAGCGTGTTGATCCACGGGGCGTCCGGATCCGGCAAGGAACTCCTCGCGCGGGCCATACACCGTGCGAGTCCGCGCCGCGACCGGCCGTTCGTCGCCGTGAATTGCGGGGCGATACCGGACGAGCTGCTCGAATCCGAGCTCTTCGGGCACGTGAAAGGGGCGTTCACGGGCGCGGCGAGCGACCACAGGGGGCTCGTGCAGGCGGCCGACGGCGGCACGCTGCTGCTCGACGAGATCGGCGACATGCCCGCGGCCCTGCAGGTGAAGCTCCTGCGCGTGCTGCAGGAGCGCGCCGTGCGCCCGGTCGGCTCGACGCAGGAGTGCCCGGTCAACGTGCGGGTGATCTCGGCCACGCATCGCGACCTCGACGCCGAGATGGCGCAGGGGCGCTTTCGCGAGGACCTCTACTACCGCCTGAACGTCGTGGCGCTCAGCCTGCCCTCGCTGGGCGAGCGCCGCGAGGACATCCCGCTCCTCGCGAGCCACTTCCTCGTGCGCCTCGCCGCAAGGTACCGCAAGAGCGTCAACGCGATCGCGCCCGAGGCGATCGAGCGGCTCGTCACGGCGCCGTGGCCGGGCAACGTGCGCCAGCTCCACAACGTCATCGAGCAGTGCCTGGCGCTTGCCACCACGCCGGTCATCGCGCCGGCGCTCGTCGAGCAGGCGCTCCGCAACGAAGAAACGGAACTCGATTCCTTCGAAACGGCGCGCCGTGATTTCGAGCGCGACTACCTGACGCGGCTCCTGAAGATCACCGGGGGCAACGTGACGCAGGCCGCGCGCATGGCGAAGCGCAACCGGACCGAGTTCTACAAGCTGCTGCAGCGGCACAAGCTGGAGGCGAAGCTCTTCAAATCCCGATAACACGGACGCCTGCGGCGCCGCTTTATCTGTGCGCGTTCGAACGGACGGGCGAGGGCGAGGCTACCGGATCGGGCTTGCCGTGAGATCGCCCGCCGTTCTACGCGCGCGGGGTGCAAACGGCACTGGGTCGCCGGCGACCTGACACCAAGGTGGCGCGCTTGGGGTCTGACCCCGGGGTCAGACCCCGGTTGGCCTGCGCTGACCGGTCGTGCGACCCGGTTTGTCGGGGCGATGCGACAAATAATCCACGGTAGATCAATAGGTTGCGGTCTCAATCCGGGGGGCGTGTTGCCGGTTGGCGACGTCTGCGAGCCGCCCCTGCCTTTGCAAGCCATTGATTTAACAAGTTAACGTATCCTGGCACGCCCGTTGCGGGCGTTGCGGACGACGTGCTGTTGCGCCATCCAGGTAATCCCAAGGAGGTCATGATGCAGAAGCCCAAGGCTCCAAAGGTTCCTGTTGTCGCCGCCCTTGCTGCGGCAATCGTCGCCTCGGTGTCCGCCCATGCGGCAGACACAATCGCGGCGCCAAGCCCCGAATTCACGCGGCTCGACGCGAACCGCGACGGGTTCCTGAGCCCTGCGGAAACCGCCAAGCTCGACGGGTTCGCCCGGGCATTCCGGGAAGCCGACGACAATCGCGATGGCCGGCTCGATCCGGCCGAGTTCGCCAAGGCCGAGGCGATCCACGATCGACTGCGCGCCGAGCGCTTCATGGACGACAGCGTGATCACCGCGAAGGTGAAGGCGCTGCTCCTCAAGGACCCGCTCGTGAGCGCAATCGCCGTGAGCGTCGAGACGCACAAGGGTACCATGCTCCTCTCCGGTTTCGTGCCGAGCCCGCAGCACGCGAGGCGCGCTGCGGAGATCGCCGCGGGCGTGGAGGGCGTGGTCGCCGTGAGGAACGGCATCGTGGTGAAGGGCTGACGCGCGGCGTCACGGCGAATCGTCTGCGCATCTGATCGATGGAGGCATGCGATATGGAAACCGTCGCAAGGAAGGGCGGGTTGCTTTATCCGATGCTCGTGATCGCCGCGATCGCGGTGATCGCGTTCTCGGCCACGGGCATCGCCACGATGCTGGGATGGATGCCGCCGGCGCTCTCGCGCAGCGAGCTGGCGCCTTCGCCGCAAGTGCGGTCCGAGGGCGCCGCCGAGCGCGTTCCCCGGATCGCCGGTTCGCCCACGGTGAAGGCGCCCGCGCCCAGGGCACCCGTCCCGGCCGCCTGCCGCGACTGCGGCGTGGTCGAGTCGATCGTTGCGGTCGAGGTGCCGGGCGAGGGAAGCTGGCTCGGCGCGGCGGGTGGGGCGGTGGTCGGCGGTCTCCTCGGCAACCAGGTCGGCCGCGGTAACGGAAGGACGGCCGCGACCGTCGCCGGCGCCGGTGCGGGTGCGTTCGCAGGAAACGAGATCGAGAAGAGCATGACGAGCAGCATCCGCTACCAGGTGAGCGTGCGAATGGCGGATGGAACCTCCCGCGTGTTTCACGAGGCGCCGCCGCCCGCCTACGGCGTCGGGCAGAAGGTCCGCATTACCCCGCAGGGTGTGCTCGTTTCCGGTTAAGCGGGGCGCACATGATCGATACCCTGCACCCCGGCTCGGGCGGCGCGCAGCGCTGGCCAGGCTCGCGCCAGGCGTTGACCCACGTGCTGCTCGCGGCAACGGCGCTGGCGATTGCCACCTCGCTGCCCGCCCTCGCGGAACTGGTCCTCTGCCGCTGGTGGCCGCGCGTAGCCGTCGATGCGGATCTCCTCGTAGCGAGCGAGATCGCCCTCGCGACGGCTCTGCTGGTCGCGTTGAACGTGACCCGCGTTGCCTGGCAGAACCGTGAACGGGCCCGCGTTGCCGACGCCGCTGCGCTCGTCTATGCGCGCGAGAACCGCGGGTACCTCGCCAGCTGGCGCGAGCGTCGCATGCTGCGCCGGCTGCCGCCGGCGCGCGACGCGTGCGTGCTCACGCTGAGCGGTTTCGACACGTTCGCGGCATCGGGAAGCCTGCTCAACGAGCCCCTCGCGCATGCGTACGAGATCCGCGTCCTGCTGCTCAACCCGCTCGCTGAAGGCGCGCGCCGGCGGGTCGATGCGCTGCCGGCCGAAGTCACGCTCGGCTCGTTCGCCGGTGAAGTCGAGGCGAGCATCCCGTTTCTCGCCGGATTGCGCCGTCAAGGCAAAGCCGTGACTCTCAGGTTCTACGAGCGCGAGCCGTTCTGGAAAGTTGCCGTTCTCGGCGATCACGCGTGGGTTCAGCACTGCCACCGCAGGCACGAGATCAAGCACGAGCCGGAGTATGTGTTCGCGCTCAACCGCGCGAGCCCGCGCCGCGGGCTTTTCGTTCCGTTCTACCGGCACTTTCTCGACGAGTGGCACGACCCGGCGCACCCGTATTACGACTTCGAGACGGGAGACCTCGTGTACCGGGACGGAAAAGGGAGGGAGCTTTGCTGCGAGCCATCCCGGCCGGCGGGTGGGGCGCAGTGACCGTTGCGCGTGCCGTCGGGGCCTTGCTGGCGTTGGCCGTCGTGGCGGGCGGCTGTGCCGGCGTCCCGCCGGCCGGACGCCCGCCCGCCGGGGAGGCGTCGCGCGGGCCCGAGCCGCACAATCTCACCGGCTTTTCGCCCGCCTTCAGGGAGGGATACGTCGCGGGCTGCGGCAGCGCGAAGTCGGGCGAACAGCGCCGCGATGGCGCCCGCTACACGGGGGAGCCGGACTACGCGATGGGCTGGGACGACGGCTATTCGATTTGCGCCAGGCGCAAATGAGGCACCAGCCGCACGTGTGCAGTTGGCAGCGGCGAGTGGCAGAGGCGCCGGGCGTCAGGTGTTTGCGGCTGACGGCTGACGGCTGACGGCTGACGGGCGGCGTTCAGCCCTTGACGCGCGTGATCCTCGCCACCTCGGGTATGCGTCGCAGTTCGCGCACGATGCCCGCGAGGTGCAGCCGGTTCTGGACCTGCAGCGTGAAGAGCATGTTGGTGTAGTCGCTGCCGTCCTCGGGGTCGATCGCCACGTTCTGGATGTTGGATCCGGCCTCCGCGATCTCGGCCGCCACCTTCGCGAGCACCCCGCGCCGGTTCGCCACCACGAGCTTGATGCTCACGTCGAAGGGCTTGCGCGTTTCCGGGTCCCACGAGACGTCGAGCATGCGTTCGGGATCGTTGCGGCCCCTGGCGATCACGGGGCAGTCGTGGGTGTGGATCACGATGCCCTGGCCCTTGCTGATGATCCCCACGATCGGGTCGCCGGGGATGGGCTTGCAGCAGTGCGCGTACTGCACGGCCACGCCCTCGGAGCCGCGGATGACGACCGAGCCCGGCGGCGGCGCCTCGTGCGGGCCGGGCGCGGCGAGCGAGAGCAGCTTCCGCGCAACCACCGCGGCGAGGCGCTTGCCGAGCCCGACGTCGGAGACGATCTCCTGCTTCGACTTCACCCCGGCCTCGCGCGTCAACTGCTCCCATTGCGCGTCGCTGATGGCGGCGGCCGAGGAGCCGAGCGCGGCGAGCGTCTGGTTGAGCAGCCGCTCGCCGAGCTGCACGGATTCCTGGAAGTGCATCGTTTTCAGGAAGTGCCTGATCCGCGAGCGCGCCTTGGCCGAAACCACGAAGTTCAGCCAGGAGGGGTTGGGCTTGGCGTGCGCGGCCGTGATGATCTCCACGCGGTCCCCGGTCTTCAACTCGGTGCGCAGCGGCAGGAGCTCCTGGTTGATCTTGACCGCGACGCAGCGGTTGCCGATGTCGGTGTGCACGGCGTAGGCGAAATCGACGGCGGTGGCGCCCCGCGGCAGCGACAGGATCCTGCCGCGCGGCGTGAAGACGTAGATCTCGTCGGGAAAGAGGTCGACCTTCAGGTGCTCGAGGAACTCGACCGAGTCCCCCGATTGCGACTGCAGCTCGAGCAGGCTCTGCAGCCACTGGTGGGTCTTCTTCTGCAGCTCCGAGAGGGAAGTGTCCGAGCTCTTGTAGAGCCAGTGCGAGGCGACCCCGGCTTCGGCGATCTTGTGCATCTCCTGCGTGCGGATCTGGATCTCGAGCGGCGAGCCGAGCGGCCCGAAGAGCGTGGTGTGCAGCGACTGGTAGCCGTTCGCCTTGGGGATGGCGATGTAGTCCTTGAACTTGCCCGGGATCGGCTTGTAGAGCGCGTGCAGCGCGCCGAGCGCGAGGTAGCAGGCCGCAACGTCGTTGACGATGATGCGGAAGCCGAAGACGTCGAGCACCTGCGCGAAAGCGAGGTGCTTCTCGCGCATCTTGCGGTAGATCGAATAGAGGTGCTTCTCGCGCCCGTGCACCTGCGCTTCGACCCCGCCCGCCTTGAGCTTGCGGCGGATCGCGTCGAGTACCTTGCCCACCACTTCGCGGCGGTTGCCGCGCGCGCCCTTCACCGCGCGCGCGAGCACGCGGTAGCGCTCCGGGAAGACGTGCGCGAACGAGAGATCCTCGAGCTCCTGGAAGATGGCGTTCAGCCCCAGGCGGTTGGCGATGGGTGCGTAGATCTCCAGCGTTTCGCGCGCGACGCGGCGGCGCTTCTCGGGCTCGACCGCTTCCAGCGTGCGCATGTTGTGCAGCCGGTCCGCGAGCTTGATCAGGATCACGCGCACGTCGCGCGCCATCGCGAGCAGCATCTTGCGGAAGTTCTCCGCCTGCGCCTCCTCCTGCGTCTCGAACTCGATCTTGTCGAGCTTGGAGACGCCGTCGACCAGCTCGGCGACCGGCTTGCCGAAATTGCGGGAGATCTCGGTCTTGGTGACCGCCGTGTCTTCCATCACGTCGTGCAGCAGCGCGGCGGTGAGCGCCTGCGGATCGAGGTGCCACTGGGCGAGGATGTTCGCGACCGCCAGCGGGTGCGAGATGTAGGGCTCGCCGGACTTGCGGAACTGGCCTTCGTGCGCGGCCTCGCTGAAGTCGTAGGCCGACTGAAGCTGCGAGATGTCCTCCGGCTTCAGGTAGCCGGACCACTCCTTGAACAGGACGGGAGCGGTCTCCATGAAGGACGAGGGATGAAGCATGAAGGAGGAAAAAAACCGGGAATCGGGCGGTCCCCCTGCATCTCCTTCATCCTTCCGCCTTCATCCTTCCGGTTTTCGCTCAGCTCTGCCCCTTGTTGAGGATCTCCGCGCCGTAGCGGCCGGCGGCGAGCTCGCGCAGCGCGATCACGGTCGGCTTGTCGCGGTTCGCTTCCATCATGGGCTGGGCGCCGTTCGTGATCTGGCGCGCGCGGTAGGTCGCCGCGAGCGACATGTCGAAGCGGTTCGGTATGACCTTGAGGCAGTCGTCAACGGTGATGCGTGCCATCGTGCGTAACTCCCGTCGCTAGCGTTTGATGAAATCGCCGTGACGGGCATGCTGGCGGGAACGCTTCAAGCGTTCCGCCCGGATGATGCTGCGCAGGTCGAGCGCCGCCCGGCCGAAGTCCTCGTTAATGATAACATAGTCGTAGTCCACCACGCGGGCCATTTCCTCCTCCGCCATCGCGAGCCGGCGGGCTATGACCTCCGTCCCGTCCTGCGCGCGGGCCATGAGCCGCGAACGCAACACGTCGATCGACGGGGGCAGGATGAATATCGCGACGGCCGGCATCAGCTCGCGCACCTGCCGCGCTCCCTGCCAGTCGATTTCCAGCAGCACGTCGTGCCCGCTCGCGAGCTGCCCTGCGATGCCTTCGCGCGACGTGCCGTAGAGGTGGCCGTAGATCTCCGCGCTTTCCAGGAATTCCCCGGCCGCCCGCATGCGCTCGAACCCGTCTCGCGAGACGAAGTGATAGTGCGTGCCCTCGGTCTCCCCGGGGCGCGGCGCCCGGGTCGTGTGCGATATCGACAGCACGACACCGGGCTCGTCCTCGAGCAGGGCGCGCACGAGGCTCGTCTTGCCCCCGCCGGAGGGTGCGCTGACGATGAAGAGGATGCCCGGCATGTGTCTGGGGATCGGGGACTGGAGACCGGGGACCGGAGACGGGCAGAAGATGTTCCCTGCCGTCGTCGTCCGGCCGCACTACCGCCTCACGGGTCTCGTGTTTCCAGTCTCCTCGCTCCGGTCATTCGATGTTCTGCACCTGCTCGCGCATCTGCTCGATCAGCACCTTCAGTTCGATCGCCGACTGGCTCACCGCGAGGTCGGCCGACTTGGAACCGAGCGTGTTCGCCTCCCGGTTCATTTCCTGCATGAGGAAATCGAGGCGCTTGCCGGCCGCGCCGCCCTCGGCCAGCACGCGCCTGACCTCCGCGACGTGCGTCGAGAGGCGCGAGAGCTCCTCGTCGACGTCGATCTTGGTCGCGAAGAGCGTGACCTCCTGCCGGATGCGCTCGTCGTCCGTTCCGGAAAGCGACTCCTTCAGCCGCGCCGCGAGCTTCTCCCGGAACGCGGCGACGCTCTGCGGGATGATGGGGGCCACGAGCGCGATTCGCGCCTCCACCGCGGCGAGCCGCTCGAGCATGAGCTCGCGCAGGCGCGCGCCCTCGCGGCGGCGCGTCGCGGCGAGTTCCTCGATCGCGGTCCCGAGGAGTTCGCGGCAGGCCTTCTTCAGCTCCTCGACCGGCACGGCTTCGGCGCCGAGCATGCCGGGCCAGCGAAGCACGTCCGCGACGCCGAGGTCCCCCGCTCCCGGCAGCGCCGCGCGGACCTGCGCCGCGAGCGCGATCACCTCGCGCAGCAACGTTTCGTTCAGTCGCGGCGCCTGCGCCGCCGCCGAGCCCGTCGTGACCGTGGCGCGGCAATCGAGCTTGCCCCGCCCGAAGCGCGCGGCAATCGCCTCGCGCAGCTGCGGCTCGACGCCGCGCAGTTCGTCCGGCAGCCGGAACTGGATGTCGAGGTAGCGGTGGTTGACCGACCGCAGCTCGAGGTTCAGCACCCCGCACGAGAACTCGCGCGAGCCCGCCGCGTAGCCGGTCATGCTGTGGATCATGGGAGACGGGTGATCCGTGATGGGTGATGAGCGATGGGTGCCATCGTCGTTCCGGGCGGGTTCGATTTACGAGGCCGGGATTACCGGTTACCATGGACCGCTCCGGAAAGATAGCATACTCAGGGAGTTACATGCGCTCCAGCGGACGCCAGCCGGATGAACTGCGCGCGGTTCGGCTGACGCGCGGTTACACGCGGCACGCCGAGGGCTCGGTGCTCGCCGAGTTCGGCGACACGAAGGTGCTCTGCACCGCGAGCGTCATCGAGCGCCAGCCGCCGCACCTCGCCGGGAAACCGCTCGGCTGGGTGACGGCGGAGTACGGCATGCTGCCCCGTTCGACCAATACCCGCACCGACCGCGAGGCGGCCCGCGGCAGGCAGTCGGGTCGCACCCAGGAGATCCAGCGCCTGATCGGCCGCGCGCTGCGCGCCGTGGTGGATCTCGGGCGGCTCGGCGAGCGGACGATCCATCTCGACTGCGACGTGATCCAGGCCGACGGCGGCACACGCACGGCCGCGATCACCGGCGCGTTCGTCGCGCTGCACGATGCCGTCTCGCACCTGCTCGCGCGCGGTGCGATCGGATCGAGCCCGGTCACCGATTTCGTCGCCGCGGTGTCGGTTGGTGTGCACGAGGGCGTGCCGGTGCTCGATCTCGACTACGCGGAGGATTCGGCCTGCTCGACCGACATGAACGTGGTGATGACGGGAAAGGGCGGCCTCGTGGAGGTGCAGGGGACGGCGGAAGGCGCCCCCTTCACGCGACCGGAGCTCGAGGCGATGCTGGAGCTGGCGGATCGCGGCATTCGCCGGCTCGTCGCCGCGCAGCGCGCGGCGTTGCGGGGCTGAACCGACTTGAAGAAACTCGTCATTGCGAGCGGCAACTCCGGCAAGCTCCGCGAGTTCCGCGAGTTGCTCGCCGCGCGCGGGATCGAGGTCATCCCGCAGGGCGAACTCGGTGTCCCGGACGCCGACGAGCCGCACGAGACCTTCGTCGAGAACGCGCTCGCCAAGGCGCGGCACGCAAGCCGCGTCGCCGGTCTTCCCGCCTTTGCCGACGATTCCGGCATTTGCGTGACGGCGCTCGCGGGCGCGCCGGGCGTGCGTTCGGCGCGCTACGCCGGCCCGCCTCCCGCGGGATCACCCGAGGGGCGCGCGGCGCAGGACGCGCGCAACAACGAGAAGCTCGTCGCCGCGCTCGCGGGCAGTGCCGACCGGCGCGCGCATTACTGTTGCGTGATCGTGCTGGTGCGCCACGCGACGGACCCCGAGCCGCTGATCGCCGAGGGGCGCTGGCACGGCGAAGTCGTCGCCGCGCCGCGCGGAACGAACGGGTTCGGCTACGATCCTCATTTCCTGATTCCCGCGCTGGGCCGCACGGCCGCCGAACTGCCCGCGGCGGAGAAGAACAGGATCAGCCACCGCGGGTGCGCGATAGCGGCGTTGCTTGCGCAACTCCACGAAGATCCGGGATTCGGGAATCGGGATTCGGACAGGGCGTCATGATGAGCGATGCCGCCGGGACGTTCCGGGTGAATCCCGGATCCCGTATCCTGAATCCGTCCTTTCGGGCGCTCCCGCCCCTCGCGCTGTACATCCACCTGCCTTATTGCGCGCGCAAGTGTCCCTATTGCGACTTCAACTCCCATGAATCGCGCGGCGTGGTGCCCGAAGCGCGCTACCTCGCGGCCCTCGTCGCCGATCTCGAGCGGGCCCTGCCGCGCGTCTGGGGGAGGCGGGTGTCGAGCGTGTTTCTGGGCGGCGGCACGCCCAGCCTCTTCTCCGGGCGGGCCATCGACGAGCTTCTCGCGGCCGTGCGCGCGCGGGTGGCGCTCGATCCGGACGCGGAGATCACGCTGGAAGCGAACCCGGGAACGGCCGAGGCGGAGAAGTTCCACGCGTTTCGCGTCGCGGGCGTGAACCGACTCTCGCTCGGCGTGCAAAGTTTCGATTCGGCCCGCCTCGCGGCGATCGGGCGCATCCACGACGGCGATCAGGCGCGCCGCGCGATCGAAATCGCCTGCCGCGAGTTCGAGAATGTGAACCTCGATCTCATGTACGGGTTGCCGGGGCAGTCGGTCGAGGGCGCGCTCGCCGATATCGAAGCCGCGGTTTCCTGCCGGCCGCAGCACGTCTCGGCCTATCACCTCACGATAGAGCCCAACACCCGTTTCCATCGCTTTCCGCCGCCGCTGCCGGACGAGGACGCGGCCGCCGCGATGCAGGACGCCATCGAGGCCCGCCTCGCGGATGCCGGCTACGAGCACTACGAAGTTTCGGCCTATGCGAAACTTCGCAAGGAGGGAGGAGTAAGGAGTGAGGAGGTAGTTGCGGACCGCAGTCAGCCATCACCCATCGCCCATCACCCGTCACGCATCACTGGCAGCGCGGTGCGCTGCGCGCACAACATGAACTACTGGACCTTCGGCGACTACCTCGGCATCGGCGCGGGGGCGCACGGCAAGCTCTCCTTCCCCGGGCGAATCGTGCGTCAGGCGCGGGCGAAGCACCCGGAGGGCTACATGAGGGCGGTGGAGGAGGGCGGGAGCTTCGTGGACGAGCACGAGGTCGGGCTCGGCGATCTCGGCTTCGAGTTCATGATGAACGCGCTGCGGCTGACCGGGGGCTTTGCTTCGAGGCTCTACGAGGAACGGGCGGGAATCCCGCTCGCGGCGGTGCTGCGCGAGCTCGACGAGGCCGAACGCCGGGGATTTCTCGTCCGTGATCGTGAGCGCATCTCCCCCACGCCCGCCGGGCGCCGCTACCTCAACGATCTCCTGCAGATTTTTCTGCGCGAACCGTCCGGTGCGCGGAATGCCCGCTAGAATGCGTTGATTCGCAACGAAGCAATGGGGCGCGGAGCAGGCACGCACGCCTCGAACCATCGGTCCTGCAAGGGAGAGAACATGAAAAGACTGCTGTTGTGGGCGTTCGCGCTTCCGGCCGCCATCATGGGCGGCCCGGTTCAGGCCCAGGCTTACCCGGCAAAGCCGGTGCGCTTCATCGTGACCTACCCGCCCGGCGGGAGCTCCGAGATCATGGCGCGGGTGATCGGCCAGCAGCTGACGGACTACTGGGGACAGCCGGTCCTCGTCGAGCCGCGGCCGGGCGCCGACGGCGCGATCGGCATGGAATACGCGATGAAGCAGCCTGCCGATGGCTACACCTTCCTGCTGGGCAACTTCGGCCCGGTGGTGGCGAAGCCGCTCCTCGCGAAGGTGGCCTACGACTGGAAGCGGGATTTCGTGCCGGTGTCGCGCATCACCTACGCGGCCAACATCCTGGTCGTGCCCGACACGATGCCGGTCGGGAACGTGAAGCAGCTGGTCGCGTTGGCGAAGGCGCGCCCGGGCGAGCTTACCTACGGCACCAGCGGTCCCGGCAGCATGTCGCACTTCTCGGGCGAGATGTTCAAGCGGCTCGCGGGCGTCAACATGATCGGCGTCAACTACAAGGGCAACGCGCAGGCCATTACCGAGTTGATGGGCGGGCAGATCACCACGATGTTCTCCGACGCGCTGCCCGCGATACAGGGACTCAAGACCGGCAGGATCCGGGGGCTCGCGGTCACGAGCGAGACGCGGTGGCGTTTCACTCCCGAGCTGCCGACCCTCGCCGAGGAGGGGATCAGGGGATTTGCCGCCGTCAACTGGTGGGGAATCCTCTTTCCCGCCGGCGTCGCGCGTCCCATCGTCGACAAGGTGAACGCCGACCTCGTGAAGGCACTCGCGACCCAGCAGGTAAGGACGCGCCTTGCCGACCTGGGAGTGGAGGCGATTTCGAGCACGCCCGAGCAGTTCGGCGCGTTCATGGCGTCCGAGACCGCGCGCTGGGGAAAGCTCATCCAGGAGGCGGGGCTCAAGGTGCAGTGATGCGGCGGGGGTGGGCTCGCGCGCGTCCCGCTGGCCGGGTCCTGCCGGAACGGCCGGCGCCCGATCCGGTTCTCCCGGCGTCCTTGCAGGTTGGATTTGACCATCGCGTTTTCTTGAGGCCGTACCGGTACTGGGAGAACCGGCTCAGTCACCGGCCGTTCCGCCACCCGGCCGCGGGTGTTGGGGCCATGCGGCTGTTCTTGCAATGGGCCCGCTGGACCGCCCCCACCGCCCGCCCTGTTCTGCTGATGCACGTCGGCAGAGAAAACTGGTGCTCGCGCAAAAAGCGCTGATATCGACTCGATGCCGCCGGCCGCGCTGGCTGGCAGGCAATAGACAAGACCTGACCCCGTTACCCGCTGTAGCGAGTCGGGTGCAGCGAGGGGTTAGGCGTCATCTCGGGGCAGCAGGCACCAGACCATAACGGCCCATGACGGCGAGTAGTACAGCCTTGTCTGGCGGACCGCCCGCGTTGATGACGGAGGCGACGTCTTCAAAGTATTGTGGCCCGATGTCAGGGGCCAAGGTGATCAGCGCACGAGCCACTGCGCCGAACGGATTCGAGAAACCATGAACTGAGCCCTTGGGGGTTCGCATGCTTTGGCCAGGCGCGAGATCCCGTGTATCGGCGCCAACAAAGTAGCGAAGCGTGCCTTCCAAGACGTAGACGATCTCTTCGTTGTTCGTGTGGCTGTGCGGAGGCGGAACGTTCGAGCCCGGGGGTACGGTCAGCTCGAACATACCCAAGCTCGCACTTTGCGCACCGTCGACGAGATATCGGATGCGCAGCTGGCCGACATTGATTTCGGTGGTGCTCATTGTGTGCTGCTCCGTGGTTGCGTAGCGACGGTAGAAGGTGTGACGCTCAACGTTCGCAGCCACCGGCGCGCGAGCACCGACGGTTAATGATGCGCCGCGCTGGCCGCGCGTCCGCGTGGGCTGCGGGGTTAGCCATCGCTCGTGGCCCTGTTAACCATTACTTGACGCGTCTGCGCTGCGAGGACCGCGCTGCGAACCGTATCGGGCAGGCTCAAAACGATTACTTCAACGCCCAAGTCTTTCGATGCCTTCGCAAGCCATGACTTGTTGCGAAGAACATTTGCCGCCGTTTTGTCGGCAAAGCACATTGCCTTTCGCCAAGCGCCACCAAGTGCACGCTCAAGAACGCCGAGTTTCAGGACGTCGGAGGCGACCTTCTCAACTTGCGCTGCTTGAAGCTTGCCGATGCGCGAGTAGATTTCGCAAATAAAGCGACGCTCGCGGTTGATTCCGTCCACGTTTGCAAAACACCCATCGCCAAGCTCAACACGCTCGCCAGCGACAGGGAAGCCCAATCGTTTCTCAAGTTCCCGCAGCGATGCCTCCTCTGCATCCCGCTGCGCGTCGGAATCGGACGGATGTGGGATTTTGCGTCCCATTGCGATGGCTAACGAAAAGTGAACTTTCGAAACGTCGAATATTATGGCACCGCAGGGAGGTGCCCGCGGTACGTCAATGAGTTGTGGGGAATCAAGCCGGCTATCTGCCGGCGGCAGACCGGAGTATCGAAATAGGTGACTTGGGGACTGGTCACTGGCCGCTCATGGCCGAACCCTGCCGGACGGCGCCGCCACCGAACGCTTCGGAAGGCGGCCGTTCGCGGAGGGCGTGCCAGCAGAACAGGGCGGGTGGCGGGGGCGGTCCAGCGGGCCCATTGCAAGAACAGCCGCATGGCCCCAACACCCGCGGCCGGGTGGCGGAACGGCCGGTGACTGAGCCGGTTCCCCCAGTACCGGTACGGCCTCAAGAAAACGCGATGGTCAAATCCAACTTGCAAGGACGCCGGGAGAACCGGATCGGGCGCCGGCCGTTCCGGCAGGACCCGGCCAGCGGCCTCACGCCGCCACTCTCCGGAAAACCAGATCCCACACCCGGTGGCCGAGCCTCAATCCGCGCTGCTCGAATTTCGTGAGCGGCCGGTAGTCCGGCCGTGCCGCGAACCCGTCGGCGGTATTGGCGAGGAGCGGCTCGGCCGACAGCACCTCCAGGATCCGGTTTGCGTAGTCCTCCCAGTCCGTCGCCACGTGCAGGTACGCGTCCGGCCGCATGCGTGACGCGAGCAGCGCGACGAAGGGCGGCTGTATGAGCCGCCGCTTGTGGTGGCGCTTCTTCGGCCACGGATCGGGAAAGAAGATGTGCACGCCCGCGAGCGATGCGGCCGGGACCATGCGTTCGAGCACCTCCACCGCGTCGTGCTGGATCACCCGCACGTTCCCGAGCCCCAGCGTGGCAATCCGCATGAGAAGGCTGCCGACGCCGGGCGAGTGCACCTCGATGCCGAGGTAGTCCACATCGGGGTGCGCGGCCGCGATCGTCGCGGTCGTGTCTCCCATGCCGAATCCGATCTCCAGAACCTTGGGCCCGGGTCGCCCGAAAACGCGGTCGAGGTCGAGCGGCTCGGCGGAGACGGCGATGCCGAATCGCGGCAACTCCCCGGCAAGGGCGCGGGTCTGGGCTCCGGTTATCCTGCCCTGGCGCAGCACGTAGCTGCGAATGGGACGGTGCGGCGGATCGGATGGCATGCGGGCGGTGACGGGCGGGCGGAAGGGGACGATGCGGGTCAAGCCGGGCGTGCGACCTGCCGTAATCACGGCTTCGAGGCGCCGCGCGTTCCCACAGGATACCGCGCGCGGCCCGCCCATGGGCGGCGGCCGTCCGCGGGGCCGCGGGCGGGGCGGCGCCGGGACGTTTGCCAAGGGAGGACAGGGAGTCCGGCGCGGACGGCGCGCCCGCGGACACCCCCGCATGACGCTAAACTCGGTCAAGTCCGTGGTATCCGGCTTCGCGTCGGCGATGAGCCAGGCGCGGGCGGCGTTCGTCGTGCTCGCTTTCGGAGCCGGACTCACCGTACTCGGGTGGCAGGGGACGGAACGCTGGGTGACGGGCGCGACCGGGCAGAAGTTCCACACGACGGTCGACCGGGCGGTGGAGACACTCGACCGCCGCTTCCAGGACAACGTCAATATCCTGCTGGGAATCAGGGGACTCTTCGCGGCCTCCGGGACGATCGAGCGCGACGAGTTCCAGCGCTACCTCGCGGAACTGGAGATCGGGCGGCGCTTCGCCGGATTGCGGCTCATCAGCTACGCGCAGCGCGTGCCGCGTTCGGGCCGGGATGCGTTCGAGCGCGGCGTGCGGGAGGACCGCAGCGTCTCGGCGCTCGGCTACCCGGGGTTCGCCATCCAGCCGCCGGGCCCCCGCGAGGAATACCTCGTCGTGACCTACCTCGAGCCCATGCTCGGCAATCAGCGCGCGTTCGGCTTCGATCTTCTCTCGGATGGGGATCGGCGCGGCGACCTCGAGACGGTGCGCGACGCGGGGCATCCGCGAGCGAGCCCGCCGCTCCGGCTCGCCTCCAACCCGGAGAACAGGGCGGCATTCGCCCTGCGCGTGCCGATCTATCAAGCGGGCATGCACATGGCGTCGGTGGCGGACCGGCGCGCGGCGTTCCGGGGCATGGTGGCCGCGGTGATCGACGCCGAAGAGCTCATGCGCAGCGTGCTCGCCGCCCAGCTCCAGTCCGACTTCGACGTCATCGTGCACGACGCGGGCCCGTCCGGCATGCCCGAGCCGACCGCGGGACCGGCCGCGGCGAGCCTCCTCTTCGACAGCCGGGAGAAGGGCGCGGCCGAGGGCGCTCCCGCGCGCGAGGTGTTCATCGAGGTGACCGGGCGCCGCTGGCGCGTCGCGTTCCTGCCCAAGCCTCACGCCGCGTTCCGCGCGGAAAACGCGCTGCCGCCGGTGATGCTCGCGGGCGGGCTCGTCACGAGCCTGCTGCTCTCGTGGCTGGTCGGCGCGCTCGCGGTATCGCGGGCGCGGGCGCTGAAGCTCGCCGAACAGGCGAGCGCGATGCGCGGCGCGGAGAGCCTGCGCGAGCAGCTCGCGTTCATCCAGCAATTGATCGAAACGGTGCCGCAGCCGATCTTCTTCAAGTCGGTCAACGGGCGCTACCTCGGGGTCAACCGGTCGTGGGAGCAATTCTTTGGCCTGGCGCGCGAGGAGTTCGTCGGCAAGACGGTGTTCGAGCTCTACCCGGAGGACCCGGCGCTCGCGCGCAGGCACCACGAGCGCGACCAGGAGCTCTTCGCCCGGCCCGGCAGCCAGTCCTACGAGGCGGCGATCGTGGCCGCCGACGGCAAGCAGCACCACACCATCTACAACCAGGCGACTTTCCACCGCGCCGACGGCGCGGTCGCCGGACTGATCGGCACCATCACCGACGTGACCGAGCTGAAGGACGCCGAAGCGGCGCTGCGCGAGAGCGAAGCGCGCTTCCGCAGCCTCGCCACCCTGTCCTCGGACTGGTACTGGGAGCAGGACGCCGCGCACCGCTTCGTCGAGCTGCCGAGCGACCTCGGCCGGGTGGCGGGTCTCGCGCCGAGCACCTTCATCGGCAGGCGCCGCTGGGACATTCCCGCGGCCAACATGAGCGAAGCCGACTGGACGGCGCACCGCGCGGTGCTCGATGCGCACCGGCCGTTCCACGATCTCGAGCTCTGCCGGCTGGGCGAGGACGGCGGCGAGTACTGGGAGCGGGTGAGCGGGGAGCCGATCTTCGCGCGCGACGGGTCGTTCAAGGGCTACCGCGGCGTGGGCAAGGACGTGACCGAGGAGAAGCGCGTCGAGAGCCGCATCCGCCACATGGCGCAGCACGACGCGCTCACCGATCTGCCGAACCGCCTGCTGCTCTACGACCGCGTGGGGCAGTTGATCGCCGCCTCCGGACGCCGGCCGCGCGTGTTCGCGCTGCTCTTCATCGATCTCGACCGCTTCAAGAACGTGAACGACTCGCTCGGCCACCAGGTCGGCGACAAGCTGCTGCAGGCGGTCGCGGCGCGTCTGCTCGCGTGCATCCGCAAGTCCGATACCGTCGCGCGTATCGGCGGCGACGAGTTCGTGATCCTGCTCTCGAGCCTCGCCGACGGCCAGTACGCCGGGGCGATCGCGCAGAAGGTGCTCGATCTCCTGTCCGCGCCCTTCGGCATCGAGAGTCACGAGCTCCACGTGACCCCGAGCGTGGGCATCTGCACCTACCCGCAGGACGGCCACGACGTCGAGACGCTGACGCGCAACGCCGACACGGCGATGTACCACGCGAAGGAAATGGGGCGGAACAACTTCCAGTTCTACACCCCGGAGATGAACGCCGCCGCGCAGCACCGCCTCGCGCTCGAGAACGACCTCAGGCGCGCGCTGGAGCGCGGCGAGTTCCAGCTGCACTACCAGCCGCAGATCGACCTCGGCACGGGGGCGCTCGTGGGTTTCGAGACGCTGGTGCGCTGGCGGCACCCGGAACGCGGCATGGTGCCCCCGTCCGAGTTCATCCCCGTGGCCGAGGAGACCGGGCTCATCAATACCATCGGCGAGTGGGTGCTGCGGGAGTCCTGCTTTCAGGCGGCGCGGTGGGCGCGAGAGGGCCATCCCCCGCTCCAGGTCGCCGTCAATCTCTCGGCGCACCAGTTCCGCCGCGCGAGCGTGACCGACACGGTCGAGCGCGCCCTCGCGGACGCGGGCCTGCCCGCCGGGCGTCTCGAGCTCGAGATCACGGAGAGCGCCATCATCGATCAGCCCGAGCAGGCGATCATGACCTTCAAGACCCTCTCCGACATGGGCGTGCAGCTCTCGATCGACGACTTCGGCACGGGCTATTCGAGCCTCTCCTACCTCAAGCGCTTCCCCATCGACAAGCTGAAGATAGATCAGAGCTTCGTGCGCGATCTCAACACCGATCCGGACGACGCGGCGATCGTCACCGCGATCATCGCCATGGCGCACAGCCTCTCGCTGGAGGTGATCGCCGAGGGCGTGGAAACCGGGGAGCAGCTCACCTTCCTCAAGCTGCTCGGGTGCGAGAAGGCGCAGGGCTACCACCTGGGACGGCCGCAGCCGGCGGCCGAGTTCGAGCGGTTGCTGCGCGAACGGGCGCGGCCGGTGCGCGCCGCCGCGTGACGGCGGCGGCGGGCGGAAGGGGCGGGTGGTCGTTGCCGCCCGGGGCCCGCGGCGCCGCGGACCGCGGTTACCGGTACGTCACTGCGACTCGCCCGCCGCCACCGGGCGGATCGCCGCCTTGAGCCCGGCGAGATCGGACTCGACGAGCGTCTCCTTTTCCAGCAGCCGCGTCGCGCCGCGCTCCAGCGTCGCGCGCTCGCGCGCGAGTATGCCGAGCGCCACATCGTAGGCCGCGCCGACGATCTCGCGCACGGCAACGTCGATCTCGCGGGCGGTCTCCTCGCTGAACTCGCGTGGCCCGGGCGCGGCCGCGATGCCGCCAAGGAAGGGCGTGCGCTCCTCCTCGTAGGCGACGTTGCCCAGGGACTTCACCATGCCGTAGCGCATGACCATGCTGCGCGCGATGCCGGTTACCTTCACGAGATCGTCCGCCGCTCCGGTCGACAGGCGGCCGAATACCGTTTCCTCCGCCGCGCGCCCGCCGAGGAGCACGGCCATCTTGTTCTCGAGCTCCTCGCGCGTCATGAGGAACCGGTCCTCGGTCGGGCGCTGGATCGTGTAGCCGAGCGCGCCCACGCCGCGCGGGATGATCGAGATCTTGTGCACCGGGTCGGCACCCGGCAGCGCCATCGCGACGAGCGCGTGTCCCATCTCGTGATAGGCGACGACGCGCCGCTCCGTCTCGTTCAGCAGGCGGTTGCGCTTCTCCAGCCCCGCGACGATGCGCTCGACCGCCTGCGTGAAATCATCGAGCGTCACCGCGTCCGCGCCGCGCCGCGTCGCGAGCAGCGCCGCCTCGTTGACGAGGTTCGCGAGGTCGGCGCCCGAGAAGCCCGGCGTGAGCGCCGCCACCTTCTCGACCTCCACGGCGGGAGCAAGCCGGATCTTCCTCACGTGCACGTTCAGGATCGCGATCCGCCCCGTCCGGTCGGGGCGGTCGACCAGCACCTGCCGGTCGAAGCGCCCGGCGCGCAGCAGCGCCGGGTCGAGGATCTCGGGGCGGTTGGTGGCCGCGAGCAGCACGAGGCCCGTGCCCGGGTCGAAGCCGTCGAGTTCCGAGAGGAGCTGGTTCAACGTCTGCTCCTTCTCGTCGTGGCCGCCCAGGCCCATGCTGCCTCGCGCCCGGCCGAGCGCGTCGAGCTCGTCGATGAAGATGATCGCCGGGGCCCGCCCGCGCGCCTGTTCGAAGAGGTCGCGCACGCGGGCCGCCCCCACGCCGACGAACATCTCGACGAACTCGGAGCCCGAGATCGAGAAGAACGCGACGCCCGCTTCCCAGGCGACGGCGCGCGCGAGCAGCGTCTTGCCGGTCCCCGGCGGACCGACGAGGAGAATTCCCCTCGGCACGCGCGCGCCGAGCCGGCCGTACCGGCCCGGGTCCTTCAGGAACTCGACCACCTCCTGCAATTCGGCCTTCGCTTCATCCACGCCGGCGACGTCGGCGAAGGTGACGCCGGTGGATTTCTCCATGTAGACCTTGGCGCGGCTCTTGCCGATGCTCATGAAGCCGCCGAGCCCCTGCTGGTTTGCGAATCGCCGGGCAAGCAGCATCCACACGCCGAAAAAGACCAGCGCCGGCACCACCCACGACAGAAGGTCGCGCACGATCGTGCTTTCGTAGACGCGCGAGTACTGGACGCCGTGGCGGGCGAGCCGCTCGGCGAGCGCGGGCTCGACGATGTTGGCGACGACGGTGGTGCGGGTGCCGTCGGGGGTCTTGAGCTTGCCCGTCATGCGCTGGTCCGAAACGACCACTTCGGAAATCTTGCCGCCGGCGAGCAGCTTCTCGAATTCGCTGTAGGGGACGACCTCGACGGTCTGCGCCTCCCGCCACGCCTGCTGGAGCGTGAGTATCGCGAGAACCGCGAAGATGACGTAGCCGATGTTGAAGCGGGTCTGGTTTCCCATCGACATCCCCGGTGCCTACCGTCTAGAACCGGGGACGGGCCACGGTTGCCGGGCGTCGGGAGGCATTCGCCGCCGGAAATCGGGGCATCGCGGTCCCGCCCCGATTCTCCTCGCGGAGACCGGCGGTTACCCGCCCGTCCCCGCCGGCGCGATCATGCCCGCCGTGGGAGAACTCGGCGCCGCGCTGTAGAGCTTCTTCGGCATGCGCCCGGCGAGAAACGCCGAGCGGCCGGCTTCCACCGCCTTCTTCATCGCGGACGCCATGAGAACGGGGTTCTTCGCGGCGGCGACCGCCGTGTTCATGAGCACCGCATCGCAGCCGAGTTCCATCGCGATCGCGGCGTCGGAAGCCGTGCCCACGCCCGCGTCCACGACCACCGGTACTTTCGCGGCTTCGATGATGATCCGGAGGTTCCACGGGTTGAGAATGCCCATTCCGGAGCCGATCAACGAGGCGAGCGGCATTACCGCCACGCAGCCGATCGCCTCCAGCTCTCTCGCGATGATGGGATCGTCGGAGGTGTAGACCATGACCTTGAAGCCTTCCGCCACGAGCGTCTTCGCCGCGGCGAGCGTTTCGACGACGTTGGGATAGAGCGTGTGCGGATCGCCCAGCACCTCGAGCTTGACGAGCTCGTGCCCGTCGAGGAGTTCCCGCGCAAGACGCAGCGTGCGCACGGCGTCGTCGGCGCTGTAGCAACCGGCCGTGTTCGGGAGCAGGGTGAATTTCGACGGCGGCAGGTGGTCGAGCAGGCTCGCGCTTTTCGGGTCCTGGCCGATGTTGGTGCGCCGGATCGCGACGGTGACGATCTGCGCGCCGCTCGCGTCCACCGCCGCGCGGGTCTCGGCGAAATCCCGGTACTTGCCCGTGCCGAGGAGCAGACGCGAGCCGTACGACTTGCCCGCGATCACCAGCGGGTCGAGGTTTTCATGAGGTTTCATCGGACAGTGGCCAGTGGGCAGCAGCGAGTGAGCAATAACCGGCAACCAGCGGCCAGTATAAACCGCGGCGGCCCGCCCGAGGACCGGAGGCGCATCTTCCCGCGGTGGCGGAAACGCCTGACTGTCATCTCGGGGTTGCATCCTCGCAAGGCGGCGGATGAGCGAGCAAGGCGCGCTCAGCCGCCGCCTACGGCGACGACGATTTCCAGCCGGTCGCCCTCGGCAAGCGGCTCGTCCGCGTAGCGGCCGCGCGGGACGATCGAGCCGTTACGCTCCAGGGCGACGCGCTTGCCCGTCAGCTCCAGCCGCGCAATCAGCTCGGCGCACGTGAGCGGCGCGTCGAACCCGCGGGACTCGCCGTTGATGGTGATGGAAATCAATTCAGCCGCCGGTGGCCGTCGATCAACACCGGTGATGGTACTACTTGTGGCGAGTCCCGCCCAAGCGGGAATTGATGACAGGGCCCCTCCTCGCCCCGAGCCCTCCCCAGACGTCCGGCCTTGCGGCGGAGGCAATGCGCCTCCCGGCAGTTGCCACTGCTTGCGCCCGCCTCATCGGGATCGACCCGCGTTCATCGGCGGCTCGCTTCGACCCCGCGGCGCCGCCGCGCGCGAGACCCGGCAGAGCAGGGTCTTGAGGTTGGTCTGGTCCGACACCGGGTCGCGCTGGGTGTGGTCGGTGAGGAAGTTGACCGGGCGCCACGGGTGGTAGGGCTGGCGCTCGCCCCAGCCGATGGGAACGTATACCTAGCTCTCGCGTATGCCGGCGTTCACCCAGGCGACCGCCTCGATTGCGCCGTGCACCGTCTCGACGCGCACCCGCTCGCCGCCGGCGATGCCGAGCGCGGCTGCCTTGCCGGGATGGATCTGGCAGTAGAGATCGGGCCACATCTCCCGCGCCCGCCAGAAGTAGTGGGCAAAGCTGTGGAAGTGCTCGGCGGGCGCGCGTCCCGTGACGAGCTCGGTATCGAAGCCGCGGCCACGGCGATGCGATCGAGGCAGAAGGGCAAGGGCGTCGCGGTGGTTGCGGACACGGAACTGCCGCCTCCGACGCGGGCCTGCGCTTGATCGAGCGCCGCGCGCTCGAGACCGGTTCCGTGCGGGCGCGGCTGACCCGCCGCGCCGCGCGCCCGGGACGGTCGTGCGGGACTTCCGTGACGCCGGTTCGCTCTGCGGTGACGGAAAACGCCGTACAATACGTTGTGATGCGGGTGTAGTTCAATGGCAGAACGGCAGCTTCCCAAGCTGCATACGAGGGTTCGATTCCCTTCACCCGCTCCACTCCCCACCGGTTCGCGAGGTGAGCCGGGGTTCGCGTTTGTCGCCGCACGGCGCCCCTGTTGCCCGCCTTGGCCCCGCGCTGTCGTGTCGTCCCGGCATCGCTCTCGTGCGTTAAGATGGAATTGCGCCCGGGGTGAAGCGTCCGGCGCGCCCGGCTCCGCTGCGCGGCCCGGCACGTGAGAGGAGGAAAGCGATGAAAGCGCTCAAGTACCTGTTGGTCGCCATCGGCGGCGTGGCCGTTCTGATCGGCGCAGTGATCGCCTACGTCGCCGCGACTTTCGACCCGAACGCCTACAAGCCGGAGATCATCAAGCTCGTGAAGGAGAGCAAGCAGCGGACGTTGAAGCTCGACGGCGACATCACGCTCTCGTTCTGGCCCAACATCGGCGCCGCGCTGGGCAAGGTTTCGCTCTCGGAGGCGAGGAGCGAGAAGGAATTCGCCGCGATCGAGAGCGCCCGTGTATCGATCAAGCTGATGCCGCTTTTCTCCAGGCAGGTCGTGGTGGACGAGGTGCGCGTGCGGGGAGCGAAGGCCGCCATCGTCCGGTACAAGGACGGCAGGATGAACATCGACGACCTGCTGGCGAAGGACGAGAAGCAGTGGAAAGAGGACGTTGCATTCGACGTCGCGGAAGTACTCATCGAGAACTCGGCGCTCACCGTCCGCGACGAGCAGAAGGGCGCGCGGTATTCCGTCTCGAAGCTCGATCTTCGCACCGGGCGCATCGCCAGCAACGTTCCCACGAACGTCGCCCTCTCCGTGACCGTGCAGACGAACCAGCCGAAACTGAACCTCGCGACCTCGCTCAAGTCGCGGCTTACCTTCGACCTCGACAGGCAGGTCTATGTCCTCGACGGCATGAGCCTCGACGCGAAGGGCGACGCCCTCGACATCCGTGGCCTCGCGCTGAAGGCCGCCGGCAGCGTCACCGCGAAGCTCGCCGCCAGCGAGTTCACCGCGGACCGGCTCTCGGTGGCGATGACCGGCGAGATCGGCACGGACAGTCTCGACGTGAAGCTCGACGCCCCGAAGCTCCTGCTGACGAAGGAGAAGGCGAGCGGCGACAAGGTGACGCTCGTCGCGAAGGTGACCGGAGCGCAGGGCGCGATCAACGCGAACGTCGGTCTGCCAGGCATCGAGGGCACGGGGAAGGCCTTCAAGTCGAGCGCGATGACGCTCGATCTCGACATGAAGCGGGGTGAGCTCGCGCTCAGGGCGAAGCTCTCCTCGCCGCTCGCCGGCAACATCGAGGCGCGCCAGGTGACGCTGCCGAATCTCGCGGCGAACCTCACGGTGAGCGGGCCCGACATCCCCGGCAAGAGCCTGGCGGGCGAGTTGAGGGGGAGCGCATCGCTCGACGGCGGGAAGGAGAACGCCAGCGCCAGCCTCGCGGGCAAGGTCGGCGACAGCAACATCAAGGCGCGGCTCGGGCTGGCGAGCTTCAAGAGCGCCGCGGTCAGTTTCGACGTGGACATCGACCAGCTCGATCTCGACCGCTATTTCCCGCCGGCGCCGGCCGCGCAGAAGGAGAAGGGGCCCGAGAAGCCTTTCGATCTCACGGGTCTGAGGAATCTCAACGCCGGCGGCACGATCCGCATCGGCGCGCTGAAGGCGAACAACATCAGAGCGCAGAACGTCCGGGTGAGCGTCAAGGCGGCCGGCGGGCGGGTCGATCTCAACCCGGTGAATGCCGGCTTCTACCAGGGCACGCTCGCGAGCGCGGTCTCGATCAACGCGGCCCCGGCTACTCCCACGTTCGCCGTCAAGCACCACATGAGCGGCATCAGCATCGCGCCGCTCCTGAAGGACCTCGCGAACAACGACACGCTGGAAGGCCGGGGCAACGTCAGCCTCGACGTGACATCGCAGGGCAGCACGGCCAGCGCTCTCAAGAAGGCGCTGAACGGCAGCGCCGCGGTGAAACTGACGGACGGGGCCGTGAAAGGGATCGACGTCGCGGGTTCGATCCGCGGCGCCAAGGCAAGGCTGGGATCGCTGCGCGGCGAGCAGACGCAGAAGGCGGACAAGACGCAGAAGACGGACTTTTCCGAGCTGACCGCCACCTTCCGGATCACGAACGGCGTCGCCCGCAACAACGACCTCTCGCTCAAGTCGCCGCTGCTGCGGGTGGGCGGCGAGGGCGACATCAACATCGGGGAGGACAGCCTCAACTACCTCGTCAAGGCCTCGATCGTGGGCACGAGCAAGGGGCAGGGCGGGCGCGAGCTCGCCGATCTGCAGGGCATCACGGTGCCGGTGCGGGTGACGGGCCCGATGGCCGCTCCCTCGTATCAGCTCGATTTCGGCTCGATGGCGACCGACCTCGCGAAGCAGAAGGTCGAGGAGCGCCTCACGAGCGAGATCGGCAGGCGTCTCGGCGGCGGGGCGGCCGCGGGTGGTGCCGCCGCCTCCGGGAAGGACGCGGGCAAGGGAACGACGCCCGCCAGCAGCGGCCGGCCGCAGGACATGCTGAAGGGCCTCTTCGGCCGGTGACGCCCGGAATCGCCGCCGATGCACGCCGATAAGGTCCGGTGCAGTCCCGGAAGCACACGCACAGTGAAGCGAGGCCATTCCTCCGCTCCACTCAGGGTCGATGCGGAGCAGACGGGGTGGGGTAGGGCGTTTCAGCGGCGGAACCGCGACACAGCTGTAGTGAGCGCTGCCACGGGACCGGTCGCAGGCCGGCGACTCGGTGCGCTGTCGCTTCCGGGCCGGCAACATCGGCGTGCATCGGCGTCGATCGGCGGCTGAATGACCGGCCTCGCCGCGAAGCTCGTCGCCTGGCACAAGCGCCACGGCCGCCACGGCATGCCGTGGCAGGGCACGCGCGATCCCTACCGCGTCTGGGTATCCGAGATCATGCTGCAGCAGACCCGGGTTGCAACAGCCATTCCGTACTACGAGCGTTTCCTCGCCCGCTTTCCGGACGTGACGACCCTTGCCGCGGCCTCGCTCGACGAGGTCATGCGGTTGTGGGCCGGCCTCGGCTACTACTCGCGCGCGCGCAACCTGCACCGGGCCGCCGGCATCGTGGCGCGCGAGCATGGCGGGCGCTTCCCGTCGACATTTTCCGGGGTCGCGGCGCTGCCCGGCGTCGGCCGCTCCACCGCGGGCGCGATACTGGTGTTCTCACGCGGCGCCCGCCACGCCGTGCTCGACGGCAACGTCAAGCGGGTACTGACGCGCGCGTTCGGGGTTGCCGGCCGCCCGGGCGAGAAGCGCGTCGCCGCCCGGCTCTGGGCGCTCGCGGAGAAACTCGCTCCCGCCCGTGGCGTGCGCGCCTATACGCAAGGCGTCATGGACCTCGGGGCAACGGTGTGCACCCGAACCCGCCCGCGCTGCACGGCGTGCCCGTGGGCAGAGCGCTGCGTCGCGCGCAGGCGGGACATGACCGGCGCGCTGCCCGGCCGCAAGGCGCCCCGGGCGTTGCCACGCCGGCGAACGACGATGGTCGCGTTGACGCGGGCGGGCGAAGTGCTGCTGGAGAAGCGGCCGCCGGCGGGAATCTGGGGTGGCTTGTGGAGCCTGCCAGAAGCCGCGCACGACGAGGATGTGGCGCAATACTGCGAGCGGCGTTTCGGAGTCCGCGTGGCCGACGTGGAGAGGCTCCCGCCGCTGGCGCACGCCTTCACGCACTTCAAGCTCGACATCCTGCCGCTGCGGGCGCGGATCGAAGCGCTGGAGGAGCGCGCGGCCGAGCCCGGGCTCGCATGGCTGCCGCTGGAGGACGCGCGTGGCGCCGCGATTCCGGCGCCGGTCAGGCGCATCCTCGCCGGGCTTTGAGCGGCGGGCAGCGACTCGTGCGTCACGCTTCGGCCGCCGTGCCGAACCCCATGCGCGAAAGGAACACGCGCAGGCGCTGGAACCGCCGCGTGGCATCCGGGATCTCGAGCAGCTCCTGCTTCTCCGCGGCCTCGAGCGGCAGGATCTCGGCGAGGCGGTAGCTCACCCACGCGGCGTCGTCGATCCGTACGGGTTCCGGAAAACGATCCGTGCCCACCTTGTCGATGATCGACGAGAGTATCCCGCCGCACACGGCGTCCACTTCCGTACCGGCCGGCTCCGCCGGCACGACCTCCACGCTCGCCGACACGAGCTGGTTCGCCCCGACGCGGGTTTCGCACACCCGGAAGCGTTCGCCGCCGCGCGCGAGGAGGTTGAAGAGCCCGAGCCGCGGCATCTCCCATTCCGCGATCGTCGCGAGGCAGCCGACCGGCGCGGGGAGCGCGGCCGCGCCGACCTCGGTTCCCTCGCGGATCAGGCAAACGCCGAACGGCACGTTCTCGCGCAGGCATGTCTTGGTGAGCTCGATATAGCGCTGCTCGAACACCCGCAGCGGCAGCACGCCCTCCGGGAAGAGGACCGTGTTGAGCGGGAAGAGCAATATGTCGCGCCGCGTCCCGGTCATGCCCCAGCTCCTGCGGGGTGGGCGGTGACCGGCGAGCGCCGAGCTCCGTCCGGGCGGCGCCACCGCGGCGCACGCGGCGGGACCGCCGCACCGGCCGACGACAGTGCCGGTTCACGGTTCACGGCCGGCCGCTTGCGGTTCCCCGGCTCAGGCGAGCCCCCGGTGCCGCACGAGCACCTGCGCCTGGCCCCGGAAGTGCACGGCGAGCGATTCGACGACGTATACGGACCGGTGGCGCCCTCCGGTGCAGCCGATCGCCACCGTGAGGTAGCTGCGGTTGTCGTGCTCGTAGCTCGGCAGCCAGTCCCCGATGAAGCGGCGGATATCGGCCAGCATTTTCTGCACGCCGGTATCCGCGGCGAGGAACTCGGCAACCGGGCGGTCGATTCCGGTCAGCGGGCGCAGCCGGTCGTCGTAATGCGGGTTGGGCAGGCAGCGTACGTCGAACACGAGATCCGCGTCGAGCGGGATGCCGCCCTTGTAGCCGAACGACTCGAAGAGCAGCGTGAGTCCCACCGGCGGGACCGCCACGAAGTCCTTGACCCAGTTCCGCAGGATGTTCGCGCTGAGTTCGCTCGTGTCTACCCGGTGGGCGAGCTCGGCGAGCCCGGCGAGGAACTCGCGCTCGCGCTCGATGCATTCGGGCAGCGTCAGCCTGCCGTCGTGCAGGGGATGGCGGCGGCGCGTTTCGGAAAAGCGCTTGATCAGGGTGTCGGTCTTCGCTTCGAGAAAAATCACGCGAAGATCGATGCCGCGGCCCCGGTAGGCCTCGAACTGGTCCCGGAGCGTCGCGCTGACGCTCGCGCTGCGCTCCCCGATGCAAACGGCCACGCGCTCGTGCCCGGCCGCGGCCACGTGGTCCACGAGCCGCGGCAAAAGCGTCGCCGGCAGACCGTCCACGTAATAGTAGCCGCTGTCCTCGAGCACGTTCAGCGCCACGCTCTTGCCGGAGCCCGAGAGGCCGGTGATCAGAACGAGCTGCATGCGACGGGGCGACTCGTGAACGATGGACGACGGGATTCGAAGCGTGAGCGCCGAATCGTGGCGCGAGCGAACCGGCGATGCACCCGGGCCCGGCTCATGATTCACCACTTGCCGTTCACCGTTCCCCGTCCTTCATCTGCTGCGCCTGGCGCGCGACGAATTCGCGCGTGCTGTCCATGCCGCGGAGCTGCAGCACGTAGTTGCGCACCGCCGCTTCGGTCAGCACGGCGAGATTGCGCCCGGCCGCGACCGGTATGGTCACCTTGCGCACTTCCACGCCCATCACCTCTTCGGAGCCGGCGTTGAGCGGCAGCCGCTCGAGCGGGCGCGCCGCGGCGGCCGCCGGGCGCTCGAGGTGCACGATCAGCTTCAGATTCTTGCGCGGGCGCAGCGCCGCCTCGCCGAAGATGGTGCGGATGTTGAGCACGCCGAGGCCCCGCACCTCGAGAAAGTCGCGCAGCATCGGGGGGCAGCGCCCCTCCACGGTCTCCGGGCCGATGCGGTAGAGCTCGACGATATCGTCGGCGATGAGGCCGCTGCCGCGACTCACCAGTTCGAGCGCGAGTTCGCTCTTGCCCACTCCCGAGTCCCCCGTGATGAGCACTCCCATGCCGAGGACCTCGAGGAACACGCCATGCGTGGTCGTGCACTGCGCGAGGGCGCGCGCGAGCCAGGGGCGCAGCAGCCACATCAATTCGAAGCTCGGCAGCGGCGTGGAGATGAGGGCGGTGCCGCTCGCTTCGGCTACCTGCACGAGTGGCGCCGGAGGCGTGCCGGCCCCCGCCAGCACGATGCAGGCGACCTCGCCGTTCGCTACCCGCGCGAGCGCGGCGCGGCACTCCTGCGGCGCGAGCCCCGCGAGGTAGGAGGCCTCGGCGGTGCCGATTACCTGGATCAGGCTGGGATGGATGAGGTTGAGATGGCCGATCATGCCATGCGCGGAGTCGGCGGCGAGCGCGCCGTCGAGCTCCCGCTGCGCGCCGGCGCGACCCGCGACCCATTCCAGGCGCAGTCTTTCCCGGTTTTCGTCAAACAACCGGGCTATGCTGACTCGCGGCATGCGGCTGCCATCCCGCCACGAGCTCGCGCACATCGGCCGGCGTCGCCGCCGCCAGCAGCCGCTCGCGGAACGCCTTGTCGCTGAACATCTGCGCCAGCTCGGAAAGAATCTGCAGGTGGAGATCGGTGGCGCGCTCCGGCACGAGCAGCACGAACACGAGGCCGACGGGCTGGCCGTCGGGCGCATCGAACGGGATCGGCTGCTTCAGCCGCACCAGTGCCCCCAGCGCTTCCTTCAGCCCCTTCACCCTGCCGTGCGGAATGGCGATGCCCTGGCCGAGACCGGTCGAGCCGAGCTTCTCGCGCGCGAACAGGCTGTCGAACACCTGGCTGCGGGCGACCTGGGAATTGTTCTCGAAGAGCAGGCCGACCTGCTCGAACAAGCGCTTCTTGCTGCTCAGCTCGAGGTCGATCATGACGTTCGAGACGGGCAGCAGCCTGGCGATGAGGTTCATTGTGCTCCGTGTCGCTGCGGCGACGCTCTCGCGGCACTCACTGGCCGGCCGCGGTGCCGTCGCGCTTGCCGCGGGCGGCGCCGTGACGCCGTTCGAGAGACTTCTCCTTGTGCTTGATGATGGTGCGGTCGAGCTTGTCGACCAGCCCGTCGATGGCGGCGTACATGTCCGCATGGATGCTCTCGCAGTGGATGTCCTTGCCGGAGAGGTGGACGCTCGCCTCGATCTTGCGATCGAGTTTCTCGACGGTCAGCACCACGTTCACGTCGATTACGTGGTCGAAATGATGCGTGATGCGCGCGAGCTTGCTGGAGAGGTACTCGCGGATCGACGGCGTGATCTCCAGGTGGTGTCCGCTCAGGTGCAGGTTCATCCATTGCCTCCGTCAGCGTATCGCCCGGCCGTCCGCGCGGCCCGGCAGCAAGTCCCCGCCGTGCGGCGGTGGCGCTGGTTCGCGGGGCACGGCGGGTCCGCGCGCTACAGCGATTTTCGCAGGTTTACCGGCAGGATTTGCAGGGATTCGCGGTACTTGGCGACCGTGCGGCGCGCAACGACGATGCCCTGCTGCCCCAGGATGTCGGAAATCTGCCCGTCCGACAACGGCTTGCGCGCGTTCTCGGCCGAGACGAGCTGCCTGATGAGCGCCCGGATCGCGGTGCTCGACGCGGAGCCGCCGGCATCCGTCGTGACATGGCTGCCGAAGAAGTACTTCAGCTCGAAGATGCCGCGCGGGGTGTGCATGAACTTCTGGGTCGTTACCCGCGAGACGGTGGACTCGTGCAGGTCGAGCCCTTCCGCGATCTCGCGCAGCACGAGCGGCCGCATCGCCACTTCGCCGTGCTCGAAGAAGTTGCGCTGCCGGTCCACGATCGCCTGCGCGACGCGCAGGATCGTATCGAAGCGCTGCTGCACGTTCTTGATGAGCCATTTCGCCTCCTGCAGCTGGCTCGCGAGCTGCTGGACCCCTGCGTTGCGGTTACGCTGCAAGATGTCCGCGTAGAGCCGGTTGATCCTCAGGCGCGGCATGGCGTCGGGATTGAGAGAGGCCACCCACACGCCCTTCACCTTCTTCACGATGACGTCCGGCACGACGTAGCGCGTCTCCTCCGCCGAGAAGTCGCGCCCCGGCCGGGGATTGAGGCTCGTGATGAGCTTCTGCACCGAGCGCAGCACCGCGTCGTCGCAGTGGATTGCCTTCTTCAGCTTGGCGAAATCCCGGGCCGCGAGCGCGTCGAGGTGGTTGCGCACCGTATCGAGCGCATCGGCGCGGTGCGGCGTCCCCGCCGGCAGCGCCTCCAGCTGCAGCGCGAGGCATTCGCTCAGGTTGCGCGCGCCGATGCCGGCGGGTTCCAGGTGCTGCAGGTGCTTCAGGGCGATCTGCAGCTCCTCGATCTCGACCTGCAGCTCCGGCGGCAGGATGGCAGCCAGTTCCTCCAGGCTCTGGGTAAGGTAGCCGCCTTCGTCCAGGCTGTCGATGAGCAGAGTCACGAGCTGGCGGTCGCGCTCGGGGAGCTTGGTAAGCGAGAGCTGGGCGAGAAGATGCGCCCGCAACGTGACGGTGTCGGCCGCGACCTGCGGCGACTCGCTCTCGTCGTTCTCGTCGCGGTAGCCCGAGGGCGGAACGTCGTCGAGCGCCCGGAAATCAGCGGCCTCGGTCTCGGCCGGGGCTTCCTCGCCGCTCTGCTGCTCCGGCGCGGGGGCCGTGTCCTGCGCCGGGGTGCTACCCGGTGGCGGGACCGCGGGCAGCTCGCGCAAGCCGTCGTCCCGCTCGAGCAGGGGGTTCTCCTGCAGGGCGCGCTCGAGCTCCTGGGTGAGCTCGAGCGTGGAGAGCTGCAGCAGCCGTATCGATTGCTGCAGCTGCGGCGTGAGCGTGAGGTGCTGCGAGAGTCGGAGTTGGAGGGAATGCTTCATGAACGGCGTTCCGGGTCGCCGGTGCGGCCCCCCCGCGGCGCCGCCCTCCTCTCGGACAGCCGGCGGGGATGCTCAGAGGCGGAAGTGCTCTCCCAGATAGACCTTTCTAACGCTCTCATTATAGATGATTTCGTCCGGTTTGCCGCAGGCCAGCACCGACCCGTCGTTGATGATGTACGCGCGATCGCAGATACCGAGAGTCTCTCTCACATTGTGATCCGTAATGAGCACTCCGATCCCGCGCTCCTTCAGGAAGCCGATGATTTTCTGAATTTCCAGGACCGCGATCGGATCGACGCCGGCGAACGGTTCGTCCAGGAGAATGAACCGGGGTTCGCTCGCGAGCGCCCGTGCGATTTCGACGCGCCGGCGCTCCCCGCCCGAAAGGCTCGCGGCCGGATTGCGCCTGAGGTGCCCGATGTGCAGCTCGTGCAGCAGCTCGTCGAGTCTATTACGGATCGTTTGCGGGTCGGCTTGATAGAGTTCCAGCACCGCCTGGACGTTTTCGGCGACCGTAAGCCGGCGGAAAATCGAGGCTTCCTGCGGCAGATAGGACAGCCCCAGGCGCGCGCGCCGGTGCATCGACATATGGGTGAGCCGGCGGCCGTCGAGGTGGAGCTCCCCGCCGTCCATCGGCACGAGCCCCACCATCATGTAGAAGCAGGTCGTCTTGCCGGCGCCGTTCGGTCCGAGCAGCCCGATCACTTCGCCGCTCCGCACTTCCAGCGACACGTCCTTCACCACCACGCGCGAGCGGTAGCGCTTCTTCAGGTCCTTTGCACGCAGCTCGCTTCCCGCGGGGCCTGCCGGCCGCGCGTCGCTGTCGAGCGGGATCCGGCTGGTGTCGTTCACGCCTACCTGGGGGCGCTGCGCGGGGTTTCGCGCGGCGCGGACACCGCATCGGCCGGCTTGAGCGCGAGCGGCGCCGCCGGGGGCGCCGCCGCCTTGTCCTTCGTCCTGGGTTGCAGCACCGCCCGGACCCGGCCCTGCGGATTGCCTTCGGTCGCGGCCTTTTCGCCCCCGCCGATCACCTGGTAGAACTCGGTCTGCGCGTCGTACGAGATGTAATGGCCGCGCACCTCGTCGTCCGTGCGCTTCATGATCGCCCGATTGAACATCTGCACCTTGTCGGCCCGCCCGTCGTACTCGATGCGCTCGGCCCAGCCCTCGATCCACTCGTCGTAGCCCTCGCGCTTCTGGCGGAAGTACGCGAGGTTGCCCCAGGTCGTGCCGTGCCGAAAGCCCTCCTTGTCCTGGCGGACCTCCATGCGGTCGCCGCGGATCTGCAGCGTGCCCTGAGAGAGCACCACGTTGCCTTCGAAGGTGGCGAGTTGCTTCGCGTCGTCCACGGTCACGCGATCGGCCTCGAGGTTGACCGGCTTCTCCCGGTCCGCCTTTTCGGCCGCCGCCGGCCGCCCGAGAAACGCCAGCGCGGCGAGCGCCACGGCGGCGATCACGGCGCCGGTGCCCGCGCGCCGGCGCTCACCGCTCGGGGCCGCGCCTCGATGCCTTCGCCGGATCATATGTTCCGCGTACGTTCGACAACAGCGTGAGGACCCGCGTCTCGCTGTTGAACTCCAGACCGACCGCGTTCACGACCGTGGCGGCGTCGGTGATGGTCACCGGCATGTTCGTTCTCGCGACGTGGTCCTCCGGGATGACGTGCAGGTAGGCGGTGCGCATCGTGAGCTCGCTGCGCGTGCCGTGCGCCGCGCGCGTCAGCTTCACGTCGTCCCTGAAGTAGACGTCCTCGCCGTTGCTCGAAACCAGCGCTTCGCGCGCCGTGATGGTCACCGGCGCCTGGCGCGAGCGGTGGCTCACGAGGCGCGGGCGTTCGAGCACCGTGGCATCGTCGAGCGGGTAGTGCACCATGCGCTCGGCGGTGAGCGTGTAGATCGCGATTCCCTTGTCGTTCGTGCGGATCGCGCTGAGCCGCTCGACGATGTAATCGGGGTCGTTGCTTTCCGTCGTGTCGCGGGCGGGCGCCGGCGGCTGCACCGCGCGGTCGAGCCAGAACGTCAGGCCCGCGAGCGCCGCGAGCAGCAGCAGGGGAAACGACGACGTCAGACGCTCGAGCACGGTGGCCTCGGGGGATGGCTCGGGCGCGGCAGCCGCTCCGTCATGCGCCGAACGCGGCAAGGCGCGCCCGCAGCGCGCCCTGGGCGTGCAGGATCAGCTCGCAGAACTCGCGCGCCGCACCGCCGCCGCCACGGGCGCGGGTGACGTAGTGCGCGTGCCGCCGCACCGCGGCCGGGGCGTTCGGGACGGCGGCCGCGAGACCGCACCGCCTCATGACCGGAACGTCCTGGAGGTCGTCGCCGAGAAACGAGGCTTCCGCGGCGGCAAACCCCGCGCGCGCCAGCAGTTCGTCGAATGCGGCGAGCTTGTCCTCGGCACCCATGCGAACGAGCCCGACACCCAGCTGAGCCATGCGCTGCGCGACCGCGCGCGAGGCGCGGCTCGTGATGATGGCGAGCTCGACCCCCCCCGCGCGAAGGAGCCTCATGCCGTGGCCATCCAGCACGTTGAACGATTTCACTTCCTCGCCCGCCCCGGTGAACGAGAGCGTGCCGTCGGTCAGCACGCCGTCCACATCGAATATCGCCAGGCGGATCGCCCGGGCCCGTGCGCGGATGTCCTGCATACCGGCGAAGAAGTATAGCAGAACGTATCGGGCTTCCGTGGCGCCGCGCTCTCGCGCACTGTGCCCGCGTCGCGGCGTCGCGGAATCTCCGCAGGCCCCCGCGGGGATTCCTTTACCATGCGCGGATGCCGACCACGTTCGAGTCGCTGCTCGTCCTGCTGGCGGCGGCCGTGCTGGTCGTCGTGCTGTTCCGATCGCTGCGGTTCCCGCCGATGCTCGGTTACCTGATGGTGGGCATCGCCATCGGGCCGCACGCGCTCGGCCTGATCCCGGAGCAGGCGGGGGCGCGTCACCTGGCCGAGATCGGGGTCGCCTTCCTGATGTTCACGATCGGACTCGAGTTCAGCCTGCCCAAGCTCGTGACGATGCGCCGGCTCGTGTTCGGTCTCGGCGCCGCGCAGGTCGCCGCGAGCATGGCGATCACGCTCGCGATCGCCGTGGCGCTCGGCCTCGACTGGCGCTCGGGGCTCGTCCTGGGGAGTGTGCTCGCGATGTCCTCGACCGCCATACTGGCGAAGCTCCTCGCCGAGCGCCTCGAGCTCAACTCGCCGCACGGACGGAGAATCATCGGCATCCTGCTCTTCCAGGACCTGGCGGTGATCCCGCTCCTCATCCTGCTTCCCGCGCTCGGCGCGGACGTGGAGGAGCTCGCCGTGAGGTTGTCCTTCGCCCTCGCGAAGGCGGCGGCGGTGCTGGCGCTGCTGCTCTTCCTGGGCCAGCGCCTGATGCGACGCTGGTTCAACCTGATCGCCCGGCAGAAGTCCTCGGAGCTCTTCGTCCTGAACGTCCTGCTCATCACGCTCGGTCTCGCGTACGTCACCGAGTCGGCCGGGCTCTCGCTCGCGCTCGGCGCGTTCGTGGCGGGAGCGCTGATTTCCGAAACGGAGTATCGGCACCAGGTCGAGGTGGATATCAAGCCGTTCCGCGACATGCTCCTGGGGCTGTTCTTCGTGGGCATCGGCATGCTCCTCGACTGGCGCATCGTCGTGGACAACGGCGGGGCGGTGCTCGGGCTGCTCGTGCTGATCGTCGCCGCCAAGGCGCTGCTCGTGTTCGGGCTCTCCGCTCTCACCGGCGCGGGCACGGCGGTCGCGATGCGTACGGGGCTTGCGCTCGCCGCGAGCGGCGAGTTCGGGTTCGTGCTGCTCGGCCGGGCCGCCGAAGTGGGCGCCGCCGCGCCGGCCGTCGTGCAGACGGTTCTTGCCTCGATGGTGCTCTCGATGCTCGCCGCCCCGTTCCTGGTCGAGCACAGCGATGCGCTCGCGCGGCGCTGGAGCGCGTCGGACTGGCTGCACCGCGCGATGCAGCTGCACAACATCGCCGTGCAGTCCATGGCGACCGACGAGCACGTGGTGATCTGCGGCTACGGGCGCAGCGGCCAGAACCTGGCGCGCCTGCTGGAGAAGGAGTCGATCCCGTTCATCGCGCTCGACGTCGATCCGCAGCGCATCCACGAGGCGCGGGCGGCGGGCGAGAGCGTGGTGTTCGGCGACGCCGCGCGCAGGGAGGTGCTGGTGGCGGCGGGACTGCTGCGCGCGCGCGCGGTCGCGGTGACGTATTCGGACACCTCCTCGGCGCTCAAGATACTCGATCACGTGCAGCGCATGCGCCCCGGGCTGCCGGTGGTGGTGCGCACGCTCGACGACAGCGACATCGACGAGTTGAAGTCGGCGGGCGCGGCGGAAGTCGTGGCCGAGGTCATGGAGGGGAGCCTCATGCTGGCATCGACCACGCTCATGCTGCTGGGGGTGCCGTTGAATCGCGTGCTCGCGCGCATCCGGCACACGCGCGAGCAGCGCTACAGTCTTTTCCGCGGGTTCTTTCGCGGCATTACCGACGATGCCGGGAGCGAGGAGGAGCAGCCGCGCCTGCATTCGGTCGCGATCTCGCACGGCGCCGCTGCGATCGGGAAATCGCTGGCGGAGATCGATCTGCCGGCCCTCGAGGTGCAGATCACCGCGGTGCGCAGGCGCAACGTGCGCACGCTGACGCCCGGCGCGGGCACGCGGCTCGAGGAGGGCGATGTCGTGGTGCTGCTGGGAACACCGGAGGACCTCGCGGCGGCGGAGATGAAGCTCCTCCAAGGCTGATTTCGGCGAGCGCCGAAATCAGCCTCTATCGAGGAGACGGACGGACTTGCGGCGGCCGTCGTTTCCGTCCGGGCTCGTTCCCCGGGATCCACGACGTTACCAGGCGGTGCGGACTGGATAGCGGATGATCAACGGGTCGGGCGTGAGTATGGTCAGGCCATGGGCGATGGCCTGACAGATCAGCATGCGATCGAAGGGATCCTTGTGAATCGCCGGAAGGTGCACCAACTGAAGAACGGACGGTTCATCCAGCGGCAGTTCGGATACCTCGTGCATGGTCCGATACCTCGGAATGAACCGTTCCGCAGGTTCGGCGAGGGTCAATCCTCCCAGTCCCGCTTTGACGCAGATCTCCCAAGCCGACACCGAACTCAGCAGCACGTCGTTCGCCGGATCGACGAGAATGCTCCGGCACGCATCTGAAAGGCGGGCTTTGTCGCCCACCATCCAAAGAAAGGTGCAGGTATCGAGCAACAGCCTCATTCGCCGCGCCCCTCGAACGCGGCAACGATGTCATCGGGCAGCGGATCGAAGAAACTCGGGTGTATACGGACCTTGCCGCTCGCGAGCCCCAATGGGCGGGGCTTGTGGGGTGCCGTGGGCAGTGGGCGGATTTCCGCGATCGGAACATTTCGCCGGCAAAGCTGGATGACATCGCCCGGCTTCAGGCGCGCGAGGTAGCGCGAAAGATGGGTCTTGGCCTGGTGGATGTTAAGCTTTATCATGGTCCAATTGTGAACCAGATAGTAAACTAAGTCAATTCGGCGCGCGGCAGGCCTCGTACGTTTCCCCGCCCCGACCCCGCGCCCCGCGTGAATCGGGGGGCGTGTGGATTCCGTGTTCGTTTCTCGCGGGAGTCCTTGGCGGGTACGAAGTCGCGACCGGCGACGCAAGTGCGGCGGACACCGCGGGTTGTCTCAAGAAAAAGCCCGCAACCAGCGGGCTTTTTTCAGCCGCGGTTGAGCGGGCGGATCAGAACAGGCTCGCGCCGCCGCAGTTGGTGTCGATCGTGGTCGTCGACCACGTGGTTCCCAGGTAACACTGGTTCGCCGCGCCGCCGACGGGCGCGACCCCACCGGCGCCGCCGCCGTCGTAGGCCGAGAACTGGAACGTGCCGCCGACGGGATTGCCGTCGTCGATCTTGCGGTCGATCTCGGCCATGAGGTCGGACGGAATCTGGTTACCGGTCTTGAGGTTATGCCGGTTCGCCCCGCCGCCCGCGCCGTAGACGTTGTCGTAGATGAGCCGCAGATGGCGGGCATAGGGGTTGGTCGGCGTCGATGCCGGGGTTTCGGGAACGACCGCGTAGTTGTAGCTCCCGTTGATGAATCCCGCCTTCGACAGGTGATCCCACGCCGCGATGTGTTCGTCGATCGTGCCGCCGCCGAGGATGCTCTCGATGCGCCCGTTGTTGTTGCCGTTGGCGCCGGCGGTCACGCCGGCGATCGTGGCCACGGCCTGCGAATAATCGCCCGGCAGGGCGCGGAAGCGGTCGAGGAAGCCGAAGTAGGCCGCCTTCACGCCGTCTTGCTGCGAAATCAGGTTGCGCACGCGTGCCGCGGTAATGAGTTCCTGCCCCTTTAGCACGCCGCCCAGGAGGAGCCCGATGATAACGAGAACGATCGCGATTTCGATCAGGGTAAATCCGTGCTGCTTGCGCATGGCCGTCTGTCCCAGGTTATTGGCCGGTTACGCTGCATCTGCAAGTTCCGTACCAAAAGCCACTGTGATGTCCGGCCGGCGCGCCGCCATCAGTGACAATTCTCACGGAATGCCCGACTCGGGCTACATCCCATTGTACTAATGCATGATTCATACAATTGACGCAAAAATGCCGCAGTGCCGCACGCATCGCCAGTTAGTGTTTCAAAAACAAAGAATTGGCGTACATTAGCGATGCAGGCGTCAGTTTTTCGTCGCCCCTGACGAAGTTCCATCGCCTCGCAGAGCCTTCAATCGTTCCGTCAGGAAATGGACTTCCTTGGGGTCGGTGATCTCACCGCTCGCAAGGAGCCCGCCAAGCAGGATCGCGGCGGCTTCCGGTTCGCCGAGGTCTTCCAGCATGAAGATCCGCATCTGGCGCGCCCAATGCGACGCCCCGCGGGCCTCCCGGGTTATTGCTTCGGCATACTCCAGCGCCCGCCGGGGGTCGGACAGCCGATGCTTGACGATGATCGCGCAATGCGCAAGCCAGCGCCATCTCCGGTCCGGGTCGCGCCTGAACTCCCGGTACACGAACTCGCACATCGCGAGCTGCCGCGCCCGGTCCGGCACCTGGCTGTAGAGCTGCGAAGCCATGAGGAGCGGATACTGTCCCAACGGATCGAGATCGAGTATCGCCGTCAGCCACGCGACGACGCGCTCGTAGTCGAGGCTGCGAAACGGGATGCTCACGCCGGGCTGATTGTCGAACGCCTGCAGATACAGCGTCATCAGCTGGGCGAGCGCGAGCGGCTCTCCCAGCGCGTACGCGCGCAACGCCGCCGTCGCCGGGGGCCGCGTCAGCGCCTCGGCGCGGGCCTCGGGCCGCGGGCGCGCGAGCTGCCACCCCACCTGCAGCGACACGGCCGCGATCAGGAGCGCGAGTATCGCGCGCGGCACGCGGCTCAGCGGGCGCTCAGTGCGCATGCGCGCCCCGAGGTGGAAGGATGAAGGATGAAGGATGAAGGATGAGCGACAGCTGCGTGGCAAGGCACTCCGCGCTCCACATCCGAACATCGAACCGGGCCGTCATTCAGGGCTTTCGCATGAGGAAGAATTTCTGGCGCTGGCGTCAGAAATTCTTCCTGTAGAGGTCGAACATCGCCGCCGCCGCCAGCAGCGCGACGTAGAGGGCGCCCTGCGCCGCGATCGCCGCGAGCTCGGTCGCCGCCGCCGGCTGGTTGACAAGCCACTCGGTGCGCGTCCAGTCGGCGAGCGCCGGGACCACCAGCGCAAGCCCTTCGACCATCAGGGAGATTGCCTGGTGCGAGAATGTGTCGGCCCCCGCGAGCGGGTGCGCGCTCATCAGGCGCATCGCGCCGAGCGAGCGCGCGAGCAGATAGAACGCGACGACGAACCCCGCGGCCGGCACGATGTGATTGAAGGAGACCGCGCAGAAGAGCGCCAGCGCGGCGATGATCGCGAGCTCGCACCCGAGCGAGAACCCCCATTGCGCGAGCGCCACCGGCGGCGCGTGCAACGCGAGCGGCACGCAGGCCGCGGCCGCCACGAGCGCCGCCACCGTGATGAAGCCGGCGAGCCGCCCGATGACGTACTGCGCGCGCGGGGCATCGAGCGCGAGCAGTACCTCAAGCCCCTTGTCGTCGAACTCGCGCGCGATCGCGGCAAGCACGTGGAAGGCGACGAGGAAGACGGCCGCCCAGCGCGCCGTGGCGGCATAGAACCCCGCTCCGAAACGCTCCGACTCCGCGATCGCGATGCCCTCGACGAAGAAACCCGCCGCGGCGAGCAGAGCGAAGACGAGCAGGGTGATCGCGGCGAGGCGGGTGCGCAGCGCCTCGAGCAACGTGAAGCGGGCGATGGCCGCGACGCGCGATTTCATGCCACAATCTCCAGCGGGATTTCGGGCCGTCGCGGCCCGAAATCCCGCTTATGAACGGGTCGTCCGCGCATTGCATCCGATCGCGGCAGGTCCAGAGATCCGGCCCGAGATCCCGAAGTCGACGGAATACGCATGATGAGGATTGCGCTGCATGTTCGCGGTGATCGGTTCTCACCCAGGGAAATCGTCGGCGGCACGCCGCCCGCGATTTCCTCCTGATGGCGCAGTATAACGAAGCGGCGGCGCAGGCTGTCGCGCCGGACACGGGCCGCACCGGCCTGGCGGAGCGCCACCCGCAGCTCTGGCTCGGTCTGATGCTGCTCTCGCTCCACGCCTCCCTCGCGTGGGGTATCGAGGACTGGTGGCCGCGCGCGTTCCTGCTCGCGCACTTCGGCCTGTTCCTCATGTGGCAGCCCGTGTGGCGCGGGGAGAGCACCGTCGAGCCGCGCTACGGCGTGCTGGTCGTGATCGTCGGCTTCCTGTTCGCCGCGTGGAACAACTGGTGGCTGATGGCGGTGTGGCTCGCGATCCTCTTCGGGCTGATCGGGGGCTCGGTGCCCGGCATCGCCGACCGCCGGCAGCGTCTCGTGTCCACGCTCGCGGCGCTCTACCTGCTTTCGCTGCTGCTCATCTGGGTGGTGCCGCACCTTTTCGCGGAGCAGCGGTTCGAGACGAGCCTCACCGTGCTGGTGCACTACGGGCTGCCGGTGCTGCCGGCCGCGATCACCCTCATACGGGTGCAGGCACGCAGGAGCGGCGGGCCGGTCGCGGTCGATCTCTTCTACAGCGTGATGCTGTTCCTGCTGGTCGTGGCGCTGGTGCTCGGCAGCTTCGTCGTGAAGCAGGTGAGCCACGGCAACTACCCGCTCGCGCTCGCCCAGACGCTCGTCGTGATCGCGGTGCTGCTGATGGGGCTGTCCTGGCTCTGGAATCCGCACAGCGGCTTCATCGGCATCGGGCACCTCCTTTCGCGCTACCTCCTGAGTCTCGGCCTGCCGTTCGAGCGCTGGGTGCAGCGGCTCGCGGAACTCGCCGAGGAGGAGGCGGAGCCGCGACACTTCCTTTCGCTCGCACTGCAGCACGTGCTCGATCTGCCGTGGGTGAGCGGCGTGGAATGGCGCGCGCGGGTCGGCGAGGGCGAGTTCGGCAAGCGCTCGGGGCATTCCGCCGCGCTGTCGTTCCACGACCTCGAGCTGCGCATCCACACCCGCTGGTCGCCGTCGCCGGCGGTGCTGCTGCATTTGAACCTCCTCGCGCAGATGGTCGGGCATTTCTACAACGCCAAGCGGCGCGAGGAGGAGCAGCGGAGCCGCGCCTACACCCAGGCGATCTACGAGACCGG